>CAVXVL010000082.1:0-15827 GCA_963765085.1 Terriglobia bacterium
CGCTAACTCGACGATGGAAGATAAGCCGAGGTTGTAGCGGCCCTGCGCGAGATCCAGGGCGAGCGCCGCCTGACGGAGGAACTGCGCGGTTACGTCGATGCGCTGAAAGGCGTCGTTGGCGCTGGCCCAGGCGACGCGGACGTCGCGCGAAATATTGCTGTTCGTTGCGAAGGCGCTGATCGGCTTCGAGCGCGCGCTGGAAGCGGCTTCATGGCGCGCCGAAAACAGATGGCCGTTGAAAATCGGAACGCTGACTTGGCCGCGACGCCTTCGTATTCTTCGGGAATCGGCGAAGCGGTTGGCGTATTGATGTACGGAATTAGCCGCCCACCGCGACCACGCTGACCGTTGGCCGCGACAGATCTCTTTCCGCGTCGGCAAATTTGTAGGCGGCGTCGCGCGAGAAGCGAAGACGCGCGAATTCAGGACGATCGCCAACGCCTGCGCTACAATGGATCGGCCGTTGCGGGCGGCCCGGAAGGCAGCGGCTCGTCGCCAGCTGATAGTTCGCCGGGCAGGTCTGAACCGATGGCGCGGCCCAGTTCGGCGAGCGCTTGCTGCACGGCGTCCTGCGCCGCACAGCAGGAGCTTCGCCTGGGATACGTTCACTTCGGCGAAGCTGACGTCGAGCTGCGATTTCAGCTGGTTCTTCCCGAGTTCGGTCACCTGATCGCTCAGCAGTTGGCGCGCGGCGACGGTTTCCTGCGCGACCTTCACCACGGCCTGGGCGTGCAGAACGTCGAAATAGGCGCGATTGACCTGCAGCAGAACGTCGTAACGCGTGGCCTGCGCGGTTCTGCGCCGCTGCCTGCGCCTGCAAGGCGCGAGCTGCGCCACCAGATTTGAAGTGCGGCCGGAATCGGTGATCAGCTGGCTGGACCAGGACGCCCTGGCCTGAAGCGGTCGAAAAGCCGGGAGGCGGAAAGATCCCCGGCGCCGATGCGCGACAAGATCGTTGCCCTGCGAGCCTGTGATATCGCCAGTCATCGTCGGGATAATACGCGGCGCGATTCTCGACGATCTGCTGATTCGCATAATTGACTTCGTACTGCGCAGCCTGAATCTGCGGATGATTCTGCAGCGCGATCGCCTCGGCCTGCTGCAGCGTCAGCGTCGGCCCGGCAGGACGGTCGGCGGCGCGGTGTGCTGCGCCATAGGCAGGGCTTGCGACGATCGAAGTCCGCGCGGCCGTGAGGAGAATTACGGAAACGATAACAACGTTAGTGATTCTGGAGGCATTGCGTTCCTTTCTGCCGTACACGAGCAAGTAGGCGGCCGGGACGATGAAGACCGTGAGCAGCACCGATGAGGTCAGGCCTCCGATGATGGCGCGGGCCATGGGCGTATATTGTTCGCCGCCTTCGCCCAGCTTCATGGCCATCGGAATCATGCCGATGATGGTGGCGAGCGAGGTCATCAGAATCGGCCGCAGGCGCACGCGGCATGCCGTGACGACCGCATCGGTCACCGACATGCCCTGCTCTTCAAGCTTGTGGGCGAAATCCACGATCAGAATGCTGTTGGAGTCGGCGATGCCGATCAGCATCAGCACGCCCATCAGCGACATCACATTCAGCGTCGTGTGGGTCAGCGGCAGAATAATCAGCACGCCGACGAAGCCCATCGGGATCGCCAGCATGATCAGAAACGGATCGATGAACGATTTGAACTGCGCCACCAGAATCAGAAACAGCAGCATGAACGAAAGGCTGAAGCCGAGCGCCGAAGCTCTTGAAGGATTCATCCATGCTGTTGACCATGCCGCGCAGGGTGACGCGGATGTTCGAGGGGAGCTTCGCGTCGGCGATGGTCTGCTGAATGCCCGTCGCGCAGCTTGCCCAGATCCTCGCCCGACGGGCGTGACGTAGATATCGACCACGCGCTGGATCTGATAGTGGTCGATTTCGGTGGGCGACTGCAGATTGACCAGCTTCACGACGGAATCGAGAGTGGTCGGCTCCTTCAGATTGGGCGCGCGCAGAGGAATCTGCTTCAGATCGACCAGATTGTGAATGGCGGGCTTGCCGTGCTCGGCGTATTGCACGCTCAGGAAATAATCGTTGCCGGTTTTGTAATCGACCCAGTAATTCGGCGCGATCATGATGTTGGAATTCAGCGCCGTGATCACGTTATCGACGACGTCTTTCTGCGTGAGGCCGAGTTCGGCGGCGTGCACGCGATCGATGTCCATGCGGATGGACGGATAATTCATGTCCTGCGGGATATAGATCTGGCCGACGCCGGGAAGCTGGCGGATGCGGCGGGCCAGATCCTGCGCGGTGGCGTAGGTCAGATCCGAGATCGCGGGTGTTGACCTGAACGTCGATCGGCGCGGGCTGGCCCTGGTTGAGAATGGCGTCCTGCATGGAGCCGCTCTGGAAGAAGGTGCGCACGTCGGGGAAATTTCGCCGCCATCTGCGCCCTGACGCGGTCCATATAGTCGAAGCTGCTGCCGTCGTGGCCTTCGTTCAGCGCCGACCTGAATGGTCGCGGTGTACATGCCCGGCGTTGGTGGTATAGAGCGACGAAATATCGTTCACGACGCCGATATTCGAAAGGATCATTTTGAGATCGCTCGGAGGAACGATCTCGCGGATCAGGTCTTCGATTTTCGCCACGTAGTCGTTGGTGACTTCGATGCGGGTTCCGGTGGGCACCTTTGACGTTCACCGTGAACTGGCCCGGCATCGGTTTGCGGGAAAAACGCCAGGCCGAGGAGCGGGATAGATCAGCAGGCTGGCGCCGAAAACGCCGAGCAGCACGACCAGCGTGAGGGCGGGAGCCTTCAGCGCGCGGCGCACCGCAGCGTTCATAGACATCCAGCAGCTTATTGAACTGGCGGTTGAACCAGGCGTTGAAGCGGCCGCCCCACGGGCTGCTCGGTGGCGCCGTCTGTTCGCGCCGCCTGTTCTCGGCGTGGCCGCGTGCCTGCCAGGCATCGGCTTTCAGAAATCGCGAGCAGAAGAGCGGAATCACGGTCATCGCGACGACGAACGACGCCAGCAGCGCCAGGCAGAATGCGAGCGCCAGCGCGGAAAACAGAAACTTGCTGACGCCGAACAAGAAGAGTCGACCGGGAAAAAAATCGACCACGTCGACCAGCGTCGCGGCCAGCACCGCGAGGTTGACTTCCGCGCCGCCCTGTTCCGCCGCAACAGCGGGCGACGATCCCATTTCCAGATGGCGGTAAATGTTTTCGAGCGAGATGACGGAGTTGTCGATAACGCGCGAGAACGCCAGCGCGAGCCCACCCAGGATCATCGTGTTGATCGTGCTGCCCATCATGTAGAGAACCACGAACGTGGCCAGCGCCGAAATCGGGATCGAGAGCAGCACGGCGCCGGTGGCGCGCATGCTGCCGAGGAACAACAGAATCATGAGGCTGGTCAGCACCAGTCCAATGAAGCCTTCATGCAGCACCGTGTTCAGGGCCTGCTTGACGAAGACCGATTGATCGAAAACGATATCGGTCTTCAACTGCGCCGGCAGATCGAACAGATTCTTCGACCAGTTCGCGAACGTCGTCCACCACCTGAATGGTGTTGCTGTCGCCGCCCGATTTCATGATCGGGAATGTAGGCGGATTTCTGGCCGTCGATGCGCACGATGTTGTATTGCAGCTGGCTGGAGTCCTTCGGCTTCGCCGACGTCGCCCACGGAGACCGATTGGTGCCGACGGTTTTGATCGGCACGTTGTCCAGATCCTGAACGTTCTTGACCAGGCTGTTGGAATAGACGTAATAGTCGCTCGGACCGATCTTGACGTCGCCCGCGGGCAGAATCAGATTGCTGTTGTTGACCGCGTTGACCACGTCCATCGGGCTCAACTGGCGCGAAAACAGCTTGTACGGATCGACATAAATCATGGCCTGCCGGTATTTGCCGCCGAATACCGCCGGGATTTCGGCGCCTTTCACCACCGCGATCTGATTGCGGATCTGGAACTGCGCCAGATCGTGAAGTTGCGTTTCGTTGAGGCCCTCGCCCTTCACGGTGACCAGGCAGACCGGCAGACTGGAGGCGTCGAATTTCAGCACCAGCGGCGGCAGCGTGCCGGGCGGCAGGCGTTTCAGATCGGCCAGCGCGAGATTGGAAAGCTGCGTGACGTCCGCATCGGCACTCGTGCCCGGCTGGAAGTATGCCTTGATGATGCTGACGCCGAGCAGGGAGCGGGATTCCATATGGTCGATGCCGCTGGCCTGCGTGAAGAATCGTTCCAGCGGATTGGTGATATCGACTTCAATATCCTGCGGGGGCATGCCGCTATAGAATGTCGCGACCACGACTTCCGGCAGGTTGATGGGCGGAAACAAATCCACCGGCATGCGAGAGCAGAGCATTGATGCCGATGACGGCCAGCGCCAGGCAGACGACGATGATGAAGTAAGGATTTCGGATGGAAAAGCGTGGCATGGTTTTATGGACGTGTCGGATGACCCTTGCAGACTTGCATGGGGACCTACTTTCTTGCTTCCGCCTTGTTTCCTGGCCGCTGTGATATTGCATCAGATCGATCACCTGCGGGCGCACCGGTTCGCCCGCTTTCAGACTGCTGCGATCGCTGACCACGACCAGCTCGCCTTCCTTCAACCCCGGAAACGATCTCGGCGTCCGTGTCGGTCTGGATGCCGGTCGCAACGTGCCGGATTTCGATCTGGTTCGACGGTGTTACCACATCGACCGTTGTTGATCGCCATTCGCCTGATTCAGCGCCTGCACAGGCAACAGCAAGAGCGTCTGTTCTTGTGCTCCAGGTTGATGGTCGCGTCGCATACATGCCGGGAACCAGCACGCGGTTCGGATTCGGCACATCCACTTCCGTGTGCATGGTGCGCGTGTCTTCCGCACGTCCACCGAAAAGCGCGCCACTTTTCCCGGGAACGTCCGGTTCAGGGAGGGAACCGTGACGCTGACGGAGTCGCCCAAATGGATAAAGCGGACGTACGGATTCCGGAACTGGAATCACCAAGCGAAAGAGATCGTCTTGCGAGAGCCGCACCAGCGGCATCGCCTGCGTGCTGGAGTTCGTGCCGGCCTGCATCAGAGTTCCAAGATTCGCAAAACGCTGCGTGACCACGCCGGCGAAAGGCGCCGTGATTTTCGAATAGTCGAACAGGACCTGATCGTGCTCTCGTTTCGCTTGCGTCGCCACGCAAGCTGGCTCTCGGCCGTCTGCAGATTGGATCTCGCCGCCTCCACCTGCGCCGCTGAGGCCAATGCTCTGCCTTGCGAATCGTCCACTTCCTGCTGGGCGACTAGTCCCGGTTTCGATTTGGAGACGCTGTCCAAACGGCCGAATTGAAGCTCCAGTACTTTGTTTTGCGCCTCCGCGCGGCTCACCAGATTCTTCGCATAGGCGATCTGATCGGAAGCGCTCTTGATCGCGGCATCGTCCTGCTTCAACTGCGACTGCAACTCGGGGATTTCGAGCGTCGCGAGCACTTGATTCGGCCGTACGCGGCTTCCATAATCGACGTTCAGTTCCTTCACATAGCCCGATTCCTTCGCGTAGATATCGATCTCCTGGAAAGGAACCAATTCCGAAGAAAGCGTGAGCGTTCGGCCCAAGGTCTTCCGGCCGATCTTAACTACGCCGACGGTGACATCGGAAGAAGGGCCACTCGCATCGCCCGGATTCTTGGCCTGGACGCTATGCGAACCACCACAGGAGGCAAGCACGACCGCGAGCAAGGCAACCGGCAACATGCCGGAGAGGACAGGAGACAGGAGGGCGGGAGTATTGGAATTCATGGCGTCTATCGTCGAAGGTAGCTCAAGACCGGTCGCTTTCGCTCCTCTCCCTGTCTACCCACTCCTCGAGCCCCTTCAGCGTAAATTTCGGTGAAGCGCAGAGTTCCATCAGGTCCCGCTGCTCTTTTAAAACCTTGGCGGCTTCCGCCGGCACCTCGGCGGCGACTTCCAAGGGGATACTCAGTACGCCATGACGATCGCCGTGCAGTAAATCGCCCGAGCGTATCGTCAAGCCGCCGATTTCGACCGGGGTTCCAAATTCGATAATGTGGGCATACGAGTGCGAAACCGACACGCTTGCCGAAAATAGATTGAAATTCAGAGCCGCGACCTCCGGAAGATCGCGCACCGCTCCGTCCGTCACACAGCCTACGCAGTTCAGCGCCTTGGCAATGGCGGCGTGGGCACGTCCCACGAATGCCCCGCAGCCGGGACGCGGATCCATATCCTCCAGCACGATGACTCGCGGTTCGGGGAGGGACGCCACGTAGGCCCACCAATCCATTCGATCGTAGTAACACCGGCCGGTCATCGGCGGCGAAGCGGTGCGAATCCGCGCCGTCGCCGCATATCCGACCAGCGGAGAGGCCCTTGGAAATCGGCAACGGACCGGACCCGTGATGAATCCCTCATTCCGGAGACGGACTCCCAATCGCTCGATCGCATTCGAAACTGTGCACGTATCCAACGCGCGTAGCTCTCCGATATCGGCTGCTGAGCGAACGGGGTGGTTCTGGATCATATGTGAGACCTTTGGCCAATCGGCGCGGAAATCCGCCCGGGCTTGATGGGGATACACTGCTTCATAAATTACGACAGCCGGGCGCCTCGGACACATACCCGGTTCAGGGTATTTTATAGCAAAAACACTAGTAGAGAAACCCGAAGCCCCCCCGCATCGAGTAGCATAGGGGACGTGGACAACGGAGCATCTGAAAGCCCGCTTATCCGCTCGAGTCCGGATCAGGAACAACCCTTCTTCAGAAGTTCGCGGTTCGCCCTCCTGGTGGGATTCGGCGGCCTTCTGTCGATCATGGCCTTAGCTGGAATCGACGCCCTGCGCGTGTTACAGGAGTTCCGGCTCAGCGACGACCGGATCCGCAGCCGCTTTCTCTCCCAAGATCATCTATTGAGTGATATTCGCTCCGACGTGTACGTTTCAGGAACGTACGTCCGCGATTACCTGCTGGACCCGGACCTCCAGCGCGCCGAAGCCTACCGCGCCAGCCTCGAAAAAGTTCATCAGCATATGGAATCTGCGCTCGCCTCCTATGGGCGTGAGGTGCCGGCGCCGGAACTTCAGCACTACGCGGCGCTGCGGGCCGAGCTGACCGATTATTGGAAGATCCTCGCGCCCATCTCCCATTGGGATCAAGCCGAACGTCAGCGCTCCGGCTACGCCTTCTTGCGAGATGAGGTGTTTCCCCGACGCCAGAGCATGCTGGCCATCGCGGACCGCATCGCCGAATTGAACGAACAGCAATTGAATGCGGGAAACGACCAGGTGGTTTCCCTTTTGCTCCGGTTTCAGAATCGTCTGATCTCGACTCTCGTCGCCGCCCTCCTTCTCGGCGTCGGGATGGCCCTGTTTACGATGCGCAAGATCCTGCAACTGGAAGGACAGGACCGTCTGCGCTATGAGGAGGTCGCCGCCGCCCGCAGCCAGCTGAAAGGACTTTCCGCGCGTCTCGTCGAAGCGCAGGAGACCGAACGCAGGGCGCTGTCACGGGAACTGCACGACGAAGTGGGCCAATCGCTCTCCGCCGTTCTGGTTGAGTTGCGTAATCTCTCCGCCAGTCTGGGCGTCAAGTCCGTGGAACAGACCCGCGGTCACGTCGAAACGGTGAAAGGTCTGGTGGAGAGTTCGGTGCGCGTCGTGCGGAACATGGCGTTGCTATTGCGCCCATCCATGCTGGATGATTTAGGTTTGATACCCGCTCTGAAATGGCAGGCTCGGGAGTGCGCGAAACGTACTTCCATGAACGTAACGGTCGCGACGGAAATCGATTCCGACGACCTGCCGGACGAGTATAAGACCTGCGTCTACCGCATCGTGCAGGAAGCGCTGCACAACTGCACGCGCCATTCCCACGCGACCACTGTTCGCATACGCGTCGAACAGAAGGAACGATATTTGACGCTCGTCATCCAGGACGACGGCCAGGGATTCGACGTGCGGCATATGAAAGGCCTCGGGTTGCTGGGGATCCAGGAACGCGTCGCCGTGCTGCACGGAAAATCGGCGATTCATTCGAAGCCGGGGGAAGGAACGATCCTTTCCGTGGAACTGCCGTTATCGAAACTCATCGCGGGATCGTCGTCTCAGCCGGCAGTTCAGGAATATCGGAGCAGCGAGGCCCGTGAAACCGATTCGCATTCTGTTAGCTGACGATCATACAGTCATGCGGCGCGGTCTGCGTTTGCTGCTGGAAAGCCAGCCGGACTTCAGCGTTGTCGCCGAAGCGGCTGACGGTCGTGAGGCCATTTCCCAAGCCGAGGCCACCGAGCCGGATGTCGTCATCCTGGACATCGCGATGCCCAATCTGAGCGGCATTGAAGCGGCGCAGCGCCTGAACACGGCCCTCCCACGCACCGCAGTCGTCATTTTGAGTATGCATTCCGACGAAAGCTACGTTCTGCGAGCTCTAAAGTCTGGTGCAAAGGGATATCTCTTGAAGGACTCGGCCGAAGGCGATCTGATCGAGGCGATCCGCGCCGTCCACCAAGGCCGGACGTTTTTCAGCGCGGAGATCACCAGAATGCTGGTCGCCGATTACGTGCAGGAGATTCGTACTCGCGGCGTGGAAGACAGCTACGATCTGCTGACTTCGCGCGAGCGGGAAATTCTCCAATTACTGGCCGAGCGTAAATCGAATAAAGAAATCGCGACGGCACTGCACCTGAGTCCGTACACGGTGGAAACTCACCGCAGGAATCTACAGGAGAAGCTAAATCTGCACAGTCTGGCGGAGTTGATTCTTTACGCGGTTCGAAAAGGCGTCATCTCGTGAAATTTTCTCTTCCGTTGTCCCGAACGTAAGTCGCGGGAGGACCGCGCCCCTTTCCTCGCGAACAGACGCTAGCCGCACCCAACCGGAAACCCCGCCGCGGTGCTAATCGTATGGAGCGCGTCCGCCGCGCGCAAGGGTCGCGTCAAAACTCCATATCCACCTTGTTGGACAACGTCGCCCCACAGGTAATCGCCGGCGGCCGGAGAAACCAAAAGGATCCGCGTACTGGGTGAATTTTCAGAGAGCCGCTCGATCACCTCACGCCACGGGAACCCCGGCTGGTTTCGATCGCAGAGCACCACGTCGAAACGCCTTTCCCGCACCAGTCGGAACGCCTCGCGAGGCGAATTAGTGAAGCGCACATCCCACCCCTCCCGCCGGCACAGCGGTTCCAGGACCACGCGATCGTTGAGCCAAACGGAAACGGCGAGAACTTTTAAACGATCTTCGCTTGCGCCTGCCGCTTCGTGCCGCTCCCTACGCTTTTGCTTCAACCAATCGCCGAGCCACATGGCTTATTTCCTTCCCGCCAGCGCGGCCGGAGGCTGCATCCGGATCGACCAGTATGAAAATGCCGATCGCGTCACCCGCGCAACATCTTCCATCCGCAATGGCTTCGGCAGAACGTCGTAGCCGTCTTGCCGCACCACTTCCTGCCACAGATAAGTGTCGGCGACTCCCGAGATGAGGACGACGCAAGCGCGGCGGGGCAACGCGGCGAGTCTTGCGACCGTGGGCTTCCATTCCATGCCGGGCCAATCCCGGTCGAGCAGAATCACGGGCGCGGACAGCCGTCCGGCGAGAACGAAGGCTTCCTCGCACGATTCTGCGAAGTGGACTTCCCACGTTTCCCGGCCGGAAATGGGAGTGCCCGAAATCTGCGAAACGGCGCGCCGATCTTCTTCATTTATGATGAGCGCAACGACGGGAACCACGATCGATGTAACAGGCTCCGTGGCCAGACTCGGACTCGCGGAAACAGGATTCCTCAGGAGCGAACCCAGCTTCTGCCATACGCGCGGCATTCGACGTCTCCAGGCACGAGCGAAGCCTTTCCTCGGACTTGCGCACGTATGCCTGCATTCGAGCTTACCGTTCATCCGCGATCGCGGGAATACTCAGCGCGTGGTATTCATCGCCGCTCGATTCCGGTAGGGTGGGATTATAATCGCGTTTTATGCGAAAGCGGCTCGATAAATTTCAAGCGCGGCATCCGCGTCGAACCGGCGGGGGCTGAACTTCCCCGTCCATTGCACGGCGGCCTCTTCGGCGAGCCTCGGCAGCGCGGCTTCGGGAACGGTAGTATCGCGCAGCGATAAAGGCAGTTCCGCGCGGCGAGCCAGATCGCGCAAACGAGCAGGCAGTTCGAGCGACGCCAAATCGCGCGGCAGGGCGTCCATGGACCATTTCGACGCGGGCGATTCGGCCGCCAGCGACCATGCGATCACGGGCGGTAACACCAGCGAGAGGGCCACACCGTGCGACAAACCGTAACCCACGGTCAACGGTTCCGCACACGCGTGCGCCGCTCCGGCCATCGCGTTTTCCACCGCGAGGCCGGCGAAATGCGCGGCGATCAGCATCGCTCCGCGCGCAGTTAAGTCCTCCGGTTCCTTCAGCACGCGCTCGAAATTTGCATTCAGCAAGCGCCATGCTTCCCGGGAAAAGCACTCCGAGATCGCGTTACGCCGCGTGGAGAGAAGCGTTTCGATGGCATGCGCCATCGCGTCGAAGCCGGCGGCCGCCGTTACCGTCGCGGGTTGCGTGACGGTGAGGCGCGGGTCGAGAATCGCCGTGCGGTAAACGATGCGCGCATCGCCGCACGCCATCTTCGTCTTCGTTTCCACGTCGACGATCGATGCATAGGTTTGGGCCTCGCTCCCGGGGCCAGCGGTCGTCGGCACTGCAACCATCGGATGCAGCGGCTGCTTCGCTTTCCCGTATCCCCAATATTCCTGGAGCGATCCTCCGCTGGTCAGCAGAAGATTGATCGCCTTGGCGCAATCGAGAGAACTTCCTCCGCCGAGCCCCACCACCAGGTTGATGTTGTGTGGCGCCGCATAACGCGCGCCTTCCTCCACCATCGCCGACGTGGGATTCCCCGTGAAATCGTGAAAGGCGAAAACCTCCATGCGGCGCGCCTTCAAGGATCGCGCGGCTTCCTGCGCGTACCCCGCCTTCAACATTCCTTGGTCGGCAATCAACAGACAGCGTGTCCCGCCTTGCTCCCGCGCCACTTCTCCCAGGCGCGCGAATTCACCGGGGCCGAACAGTACGCGAGTGCGCGGACGAAAGTCGAAGGGAGTCATTTTCCTCTCACGGTGTGGGGCGCCGCGGGCGCCGCGGAATGAGGAACAGCGTGCAACAGGGATTTTACCGCATCGACGCACAGGGCCGCCGCGTGTTTGGAGGCTGGCTCGAGTCCGCCTACTGCGTCTTCCATCATCGACGCTGTCAAGGCTCCAAGCTCGGCGGGGGATTTCCCCTTCATCCACTCGGCCAGAGCTTCGCTCGCGGCGATGGACGCCGTGCAGCCGCGCGTCAAAAAGCGAGCCTCCTTCACGCGGCCTTCTTCAAAACGTGCGGAAAGTCGCAGCATGTCGCCGCAGGCCGGATTCGTGACGTCCACTTTTACGGCCGGCGGGGCTAACTCACCGGCATGTTCAGGATTGCGAAAGTAGCCAAGCAGCCGCTCGCTGTGCATTCGTCATTTCATTATCGCCGAAGGGAAGAAAGCGATAAAGTAGTGACAGTGGATGTGACCGGAGAAATACCTTTAGAAGTGGTAGCCGCGGTGATCGAGCGAAACAGCCCCGAAGGCAGGCTCATCCTCATCGGTCAGCGTAAGCCTGGCGGAAGGCATGCCCTTAAGTGGGAATTCCCCGGCGGCAAAGTCGAACCCGGCGAGGATCCTCGCGCGGCACTTGCTCGCGAACTGCGCGAAGAACTGGCCATCGACGCCGTAATCGGGCCGATCATCGAAGCCTACGATTTTTGGTATCGTCCGGAAGCGCTTACACGTCTCACCTTCTTCCACGTGACCGAATACTCCGGCGAGATCACCAACTTGGATTTCTCGGCACTCGCCTGGGAGCGTCTGGAAAATCTTCCCTCCTACGATTTCCTCGCCGGCGATGTGGACTTCGTGAAGCGCCTGGCGGCGTCCTGAGAACGCGCCGTCGGTCGCCCGCTCCCGCGCGATTCTCGGCCCTGTTCGCGACGCTCTATTGCGATTTTCTGCGCACTCTCCCTAACCCCACAAGAATTAGTCCGCTCGCCAGCAGGACCACGGCCGAGGGTTCGGGGATCGCGTTGCCGGCGCCGAGAGTCAACGTCGCCAGGAGTATGTTTCCGCCCGTAGCCGTGATGTCGAGATACGTATCGGTCGGCGAGATGGTGTGGCCGCTCTCGTTGGTTCCGGTCAGTAATACGCTCCCGCCCGCCATCGTTCCGGCCGTATTCGTCTGCACTATTTCCCACGCGTCGCTCCCGGTACTGCTCCCGAAAGTGATCGTGAACGGCACGTCTCCGAGCACATTCGTCAGGTTCAGTTGAATGAACGAACCGGGCGTGATTTCGCGATCGCCCGAACTGTCGTTGGATAGGCCCAGGCCGTTCTCGTCGCCGCCGTTCGCTTTCCCGTACAGATCGACCGAGCCCATATTTGTGAACGCCGTGGCGGTGATGGAGAGGAGGTTCACCGTGTAAGTGTTCGAAATTCCTAAATTGCCCGTCGGCGAATCGAAACTATACATCGTCGTCGCCTGCGCCGTTGCCGCCGCGCAAAAGGCGGCGAGGAACAGTAAACGCGCTCTGCTTTTTATTTGTTTCAAGGGTGAAAATCCTCCAAGTTAAGATCGTTTCCCGAGGGCGCGGAACGGCGTCCGCAGGCCTCAAGCTCACCCCGAGTATGCGTTCTTGAAACTAAGTTTACAATTGCCTTTTCAATAACTTAGAAGTAATTGATTGGCTCATTCCGCGTAGGCGAAGAAATAGGAAAATACCACCACCTTCGGTTAGCTGGAACGAATAGGAAGGGGAGGAAAAGTGCCCGAGCGAAAAAAGCCTGAATTGCCTTTTAAAACAACCTGGCTATAAAGCCGCGCGCGTGCCGGAAGGCCGCGCCGTGAGGAACGTCAAAAATTCTTGCGTGTCGGTGGTCATGCCCTTTTCGAACGTGGCGACGACATTTCCCTCGGGGTCCATCAGAGCATAGTAAGGAATGGCAACGGTCTTGAATTTATCGTCCTGGAGTTTTTGATTCTCCTCGGATTCCTTGTCGGTTCCGTCCGTATAGAGCTCCACCATCACCAGCGATTTCGTCGCCTCCGCGATCGGAGGACGCGGAAACATATTCGCCTTCATCCAGTGACAGTTGGTGCACGCGTATCCAGTGAACGTCACCAATACGAGCTTGTTTTCCGCGCGGGCCTGATTGAGCGCCTGGCGATACTGATTCTTCAGCCAGACTTGTGTGTCGCCGGCTGTCGCCGTCTTGCGGCCGCCTAAATTCACGAGCCCGGCCGTGGGCGCGGGAACATACGCGTCGATTTGCCCGAGCGAAGCGCCGAACATTCCAGGTAATAAGCTGAAGGCCATCGCCAGGAAAAAGCTCGCGACCATCAATCGTCCGATGCGCAGCGGTTCGCTCGCGTCCACGCCTTCCAATCGCAACAGTCCCAGTAAATACAAACCAGCCAGTGTGAACATGACGAACCATGCGGCGAGAAACCGTTCACGCGTGATCCAACCGAGCTGCAACACCTGATCGACGTTGCTCAAATATTTGATCATTGCGGCAACGAGGATGAAGCCCATCACCACTTTCACGCGCGCCAGCCATCCGCCGCTTCTCGGAAGCTTCTTCAGATACGAAGGAAACGCCGCGAGTAAAAAGAACGGCGACGCCAATCCCACCGCGAACGCAATCATGCCGAGCACCGGCGCGAGACCTTTCGTCTGCACTGTCGCCACGAGTAAGCTTCCCATGAACGGCCCGATGCAGGCGAACGACGTAAGCGCGAAGGTAAGCCCCATCAGCAGCGTTCCGAAATAGCCGCCATGGCGCGAGGCGGAATCGAGCTTGGTAAGTAAACTTGAGGGCAGCGTGATTTCAAACGCTCCCAGCAAACTGAGCGCAGCGGCCCCGAAGACAATCGCGATAAATCCGTTGACCCACGGATTTGCACCGAGCTGGTTTACGCCGAACGGTCCGACGGCCGCAGTGACGCCGAGTCCCAGCGCGCAGAACAACACCACGATCCCGAGCGAAAATACCAGCGCTTGTCCCAAGCCTCGATGATGCGGTCCGCCCTTCTGATTCAGGAAGAACGACACCGTGATCGGAATCATGGGGAACACGCACGGCGTGAAGATCGACGCGAGGCCGAGTCCGAAGGCCGTCAGCAGAAACATCCCGGTGCCCGAAGCGGCAGCCGCAGTGAGTGGCGCCGAGCCGCTCGAACTCGACGACGAAGGCGGAGGAGTTGCCGCGCTGGAAGCAGAATTTGTCGAAGTCGGGGATGCATCGGTCGCAGGCTCTGACGGGCTCGCCGCGGGAGCTTCGTTCGCGGCAACCAAAGTCTCAGCCGACTTTACCTCCGCATACTTCGCTGGGACCTGGAATGCGGCGGGCACCGGCGCGTTGGCGTCCACGTTCAAAGTGAATATCGCCGTTTTCCGGCGAGGCGGCAGACACTGCCGGTCGTTACAGGCCTGATAGCGAACCTGCGCGGTCATCTCCACCGGACCCGCGTGGGCATTTTTGCTGAGCGTCGCCACGATGGGGAAATCGACGTTCTTTTCGAACGTTTCCGTGTTGAGCTTGAAATTGGGATCGAACTTTTCGACGGGAGGCGGCTCGTAGAACTTCACGCCGGCGATCGCAGGATTTTCCGTCAATGCGGCGGTCGTCTGAATCGGTCCGCCTTTGGGCGTGGTCAGCGAGTAAAGATGCCAGCCGGGCTGCATCGTCGCTTGGAGATCCAGGGTAACCGAAGAGCCCGCTGGTGCGCGCTGTGCGGAGGAGGAGAGCGTCCACTGCACCGGATCCTGCCGCTGGCCGAAGGCGGCCGTCGCGAGGCATCCGAAGGCGAACGTCAGTGCAAGGCGCTTCATAACCTGCTTTATGATTTCACACTTACGATTTCAACGGCGCGATCCTAAACCACACAGCGCTGAAAACAAACGCTACGTGGCCGCTACTTGAGACGCGGTTCGCGCCAATTCGTCTTCTATTTTCTCATTTGTCCCGCCCTGTGCAAACTCCGCCGCCACGCGAATCGCGTTCTTGATCGCATTTGCATTGGAACGGCCATGACAAATGATGGTGACGCCCTTCACGCCGAGCAGAGGCGCGCCGCCGTACTCGGAATAATCCACGCGCTTGCGGAAATCGTTGTAAGCTTCCCGCGAAAGCAGCGCGCCGAGCTTCCGGGTGACGGTCGCGGCCAGCGACTCCTTGAGCATGTTCTTAATCATCTCGGAGAGGCCTTCGCTGACTTTCAGCGCGACGTTGCCGATAAAGCCGTCGCACACGATCACATCTACGGTGCCGGCGAACAGATCGCGGCCCTCGACATTGCCGACGAAATTAAGAGGCAGCGCTTTCAATAGAGGTGTCGCCGCGCGGGTCAGCTCATTGCCTTTGTGTTCTTCTTCACCGATCGATAGCAAACCCACGCGTGGACGGCGGGCATGAAAAATCACGCGTGAATAAATCTCGCCCATGACAGCGAACTGAGCGAGCATTTCCGCCGTGCAGTCGACGTTGGCGCCCACGTCCAGCATGACGACAGGATTTCCCGTGAAAGTCGGAAAAGCTGCGCCTAAGGCAGGCCGTTTCACGCCACGCACCATGCCGTGAATCATTTTGGCCGTCGCCATCACGGCCCCGGTGTTGCCGGCCGAAACCATGCCGTCCGCTTCGCCATGGAGCACCATACGCAGCGCGATGTGAACGGACGAGTCCTTCTTGGAGCGCGCGGCGCGAGCAGCCTCGTCCTCCATGGTGATGACATCCGAGGCGTGACGAATCGTGATCGGCAGCCCTTCCGATTCCGTGGC
>CAVXVL010000083.1:0-100423 GCA_963765085.1 Terriglobia bacterium
CAGAAGGTCGCGGTCCGGCTTTTTCATCCGCGGGGTGAAGCGGCGGTCCAGCGCCCAGCGCGGCGCGATGTCCTGTTTCGTTTTTGAACAGGCCCGCGCCCAGCCCGGCGAGATAGGCCGCGCCCAGCGCGGTGGTTTCCGTCACCACGGGCCGCTCCACCGTCAGGCCCGGTGAGATCGGCCAGGCGCTGGCAGAACCAGTCATTCTTCGACCATGCCGCCATCCACTTTCAGGCGGCGCAAGCTTTTCAGGCCTGCCCGCGTCATGTCCGCGCCATCGCTTCCAGCAGGTCGCGGGTCTGGTAACAGACCGCATCCAGCGCGGCGCGCGCGATCTCGGCCTTGCCCATGTCGCGGGTCAGGCCGAGTGATGGCGCCGCGCGCGTGCGGGATCCCAGTAAGGCGCGCCCAGGCCGGTGAAGGCGGGCACGAAATAAAGCCCGTCGGCGGGCGTCGCGCGCTGCGGCCAGAGCCTCGATGGCGTCGGCGCTGTGCGAATCAGCCGCAGCGCATCGCGCAGCCATTGCACCACCGCGCCGGCAATGAAGATGCTGCCCTCGATGGCATAGGTCTTGCGTGCGCCTTTGCGATAGAGCGCGGTCGCCAGCAGCCGGTTTTTCGGAATGGAGGATCCTGGCGCCCGTATTGACCAGCACAAAACAGCCGGTGCCATAGGTGGACTTCACATCGCCGGGCGCAAAACAGGCCTGGCCGATGCTGGCGGCCTGCTGGTCGCCCGCCACGCCCAGAATGGGAATGGCCGCGCCGAACAGGGTGTCGTAGCCGAAATCGCCGCCGCTGTCGCGCATTTCGGGCAGCATGGCGCGCGGCACGCCGAACAGTTTCAGCAGCTCCGGGTCCCAGTCCAGCGTCTTGAGATTGAACAGCATGGTGCGCGAGGCATTGCTGACATCGGTGGCATGAACCGCCCGCCGGTCAGCTTCCAGATCAGCCAGCTGTCGATGGTGCCGAACAGCAACTCGCCCCGCGCCGCTTTCGCCTTCGCGCCTTTCACATGGTCCAGCAGCCATTCCAGCTTGGTGGCGGAGAAATACGGATCGAGCAGCAAGCCCGGTCTTGCGCGCGATCTTGCGGCTCCCAGCCCTGGCCTTGAGCGCGGCGCAGCGCGCGGCGGTGCGGCGGTCCTGCCAGACGATGGCGTTGTGCAGCGGCTTGCCCGTCGCGCGGTCCCAGATCAGCGTGGTCTCGCGCTGGTTGGTGATGCCGATGGCGGCGACCTGCCCGGCTTCCGCCCCAGCACCGTGCGGCAGCAGCCGCCAGCGTGGCCCGCCAGATTTCGTCGGCGTCATGCTCGACCCAGCCATTGGCCGGGATAGATTTGCTGCAGCGGCATCGCGTGGCTGGCCAGCGGCCGTCCGTCGCCGTCAAACAGCATGGCGCGGGTCGAGGTGGTGCCCTGGTCGATCGCCAGAAGATAGTCGGCGCTTCATGCTGCAAATCGGGACACGATATCGCGGCGCTCGCGCAAGAGACTTAATGCGCTGTTAACGTCCGGCTGCTAAAAATTGCCGTGCAAAAGGGCTGGGTAAACCGGCCGATGCAGAAGGCATTGAGGGGTCGACGTGGGGCTGACCGCATACGATATGAGCGACATGGGCCGCCTGGCCCAGCTCGCCATCAATCCGCAGAACGGCGCCAGCCGCGAGGAAATCTATCTCGCCGTCGCTTCGCTGTACCGCATCCAGGGCGCCGGCCTCAACCAGCGCGAACGCGAACTGATGCGCGAAATATTGCGCCGCCTCACCCGCGACGTCGAAATGGCGATCCGCATCGCCCTGGCCCAGCGCCTGGCCGAAGACGCCAGCGTGCCGCACGATCTGATTCTGCTGCTGGTGGACGATTCCATCGAAGTCGCCCGCCCGCTGATCCTGCATTCGCCGCTTCTGACCGAAGCCGAGTCGCTCCGCCTGATCGCCGAAGCCAGCATGGCGCACCAGCGAAGCCGTGGCGGGCCGTCCCGATATCGGCATTCCGGTCACCGATGCGCTGGTCGCCTGCGACGCATGAATCGGTGTTGCTGGCGCTGGTGCGCAACGCCACCGCCAAGATTTCCGACATCGGCTATAAGGCAGCTGGTGGAGAAATCCCGCGCCTTCCAGGGCCTGCAGGAGCCGCTGATCCGCCGCCCCGACATGCCCAGCGACCTGGCCAACAACATGTGCGGCTGGGTCTCGGATGCGCTGAAGGTCTATATCCAGAACAATTATCAGATGGCGCCGCGCGCGCGTGGATGTCGCGCTCAGCGAAGCCAACACCGTGCTCAAGAGCGAGCCGCCGGGTCCCAAGGATCCGCCCGCCGACAGCGCCCAGAAGCTGATCGAAAAGCTGGCCGCCTCCGGCCAGCTCAAGGCCGGCTTCCTGATGCGGGTGCTGAGCCAGGGCCAGATCGACCTGTTCGACCTGGCCTTTCGCCCGCCTGCTGGAGGTGGAGCTGCACCGCTTCCGCAATTTCTTCTATCAGGATGGCGTCAGGCTGGTGGCCCTGGCCTGCCGCGCCGCCGGCATCGACAAATCGGTGTTCGCCACCGTCTTCAACCTGTCGCGCCAGGCGCGCAACAAGGCCCCGGCGCTGGGCCGCGCCGGAAATGGCGGAAGTGGATCCATCTTCGCCAGCTTCACCAAGCCCGCGGCGCTGGACGCCCTGAAAGCCGCCATTACCGCCTGAGGCCCTGAGCGTTTCGACTTCTGCTAAGCTGGCGCGCACCGGCCCTCAGGTCTCTTTCCATGCCTGCCCTTCATTTCACCGCCGCGCCCGACGCCGCCGAGGCGCTGGCCGAAATGCGCGCCCGCCACGCCGATGCCGGGCCAGACAAGGCCGACATCATCGTGGCGCTGGGCGGCGACGGCTTCATGCTGCAGACGCTGCACGCCTTTCTGGGCAAGGGCAAACCGATCTATGGCATGAATTTGGGCTCGGTCGGCTTTCTGATGAACGAATATCGCCAGGACGATCTGCTCGACGCGGCTGGCGGCGGCCGAACGCGCCGTGGTGCATCCCCTGCGCATGCAGGCCCATACCGCCAAGGGCGTGACCGAGGCGCTGGCCTTCAACGAAGTCTCGCTGCTGCGCGAAACCCGCCAGGCCGCCAAGATCCGCATCATGGTGGATGGGCGGCCCCGCATCGCCGAACTGATCTGCGACGGCGTGCTGGTGTCCACCCCCGCCGGCTCGACCGCCTATAATCTGTCCGCCCATGGCCCGATCCTGCCGATCGATGCCGCGCTGCTGGCGCTGACGCCGATCAGCGCCTTCCGGCCCCGGCGCTGGCGCGGCGCCATCCTGCCCCACCGGGCGCGGGTGCGCTTTGAAATCCTGGAAAGCCGCAAGCGGCCGGTCAGCGCCGTGGCCGACGATTTCGAGGTGCGCGACGTCACCGCGGTGGATGTGGCCGAGGACCGCAGCATCGCCATGACCATGCTCTATGACGCCGGCCATAATCTGGACGAGCGCATCCTGGCCGAACAGTTTAGCGATTAAGACCGCAGCTTACCGCTTCGCCAGCTTCACCCCCCATTAACGCGCGTTAAGCTAGCTCTGGCGGCCGCCTGGCGTTTCGCTGGCTGCGGCAGCCTGGGCATGGGCATGAGCGTTACCAGTTCGACAGGCTGAAAGTGCTGGTGGTGGACGACAATGCGCATATGCGCAAGCTCGTCGTCACCATCCTGCAGGCATTCGGCGTCATCCAGATCTATGAAGCCGATAGCGGCGAGCGCGCCTGGGCGGTCCTGCGCGAAACCAATCCCGATGTCTGCGTGCTGGACTGGATGATGGAAGGCATGTCGGGCCTGGAGATGGTCGCAGATGATCCGCACCGATCCCCAGACCCCCAATCCCTTCGTGCCCGTCATCATGCTGACCGGCCATACCCATATCGACCAGGTGCGCCAGGCGCGCGACGCCGGCGTCAACGAATTCATCGCCAAGCCGGTATCGGTCAAGACCATGATGCAGCGGCTGGTGTCGGTGATCGAAAGTCCGCGCCCCTATGTCCGCACCAAGGTCTATTTCGGTCCCTGCCGCCGCCGCCGCGGCGCCGACGAATATCGCGGACCCGAACGGCGCGACAGAAGAAGCGGCCGCGCAGGCGGCGGAATAGGAGACGAGCATGGCCCGCGAACAACCGATCGAACTGTTCATGCCGCCCAACATGCTGAAGGCGAAGGTCGGCGGCGGCGCTTTTTCCGGCCTGGACATGGCCGCGATCAAGCGCGCCGAAGCGGCGATGGAAGACGCTGAAAAGCGAATTCGCCGGCTGGGCCGCCGACGATGTCGAAAAGCTGGTGGCGGCGCGCGCGCTTTCGCCAAGACGCCGGATGCCGCAGTCGCGCGCCGCGCTGCTGCGTGCTGCCCATGACATGAAGGGCCAGGCCGCGACCTTCAACTATCCCCTGATCGCGCGGGTCGCCGGCTCGCTCTCCAAGCTGATCGGCGAACTGCCGCGAAGACGGGATCTGCCGCTGGGCCTGGTGGACGCGCATGTCAACGCCATCCATGTGATCTATCGCGACAAGGTGATGGACGAATCCAACAAGATCGGCGCGTGGCGCTGACGCGGAACTGGAAGCGCGCGTCAGCGAGACTTACTGGCTGTCGCCTCAAGACTGCTCGCTTGCTTCCGACAGGATGTCGAGCAGGCCCGGCGACAGCATGCAGCGGCGAGGACGGCATGCCCGTGGCCTGGACGGTGGGCGCAGAAAATTGCCCGCAGGCTGCCAGTTCATCACGCTCGCCAGCAGGCTTTCGATATTGGATCCGACGGCGCTCGCCGCCTGGACAGACGCGCGCTGGTTGCGCCTGCGCGGCGGCGCGCACCGGCGCGGCGCCGCCCGGCTGCTGCATGGCCCAGTCATAGACTTCGCGCACGCTTTTGGCCGAGCCGTCGGCATGGAAGAACACGCGATTTGTTGGCGCCGGCGGCACTGGGCAGCAGCGCGGCGGCGCTGGCGCCCGGCTGGCTTTCATTGCTGCGGATCAGCTTGCAGGCGGCATCGGGGCCCAGGAAATGGGCGGCATAAAGTTCGCCGCCGCAGACCGGGCGGCCCAGCGCGGCCTGCATGGTGGCTGGCGGATGCTGGCTATATTCGCCCGCCATCAGGGCGGAAATTTGCGGGTTTTGTTCAGCGCCAGGATCGCCTGGCGGTCGGCGTCGCTGGCGGCGCGATAATGGCCGTCGCCGTCGCATGGGATGGCATCGGCCATGTGGCCAGGCCGTATTTGGCGCCATGGTCTTCACCAGCCCCAGCCAGGTCTGATCCACGAACTGGAACAGGCCGGCGGCGGACGAGGTGGAGGATTGGGCGCCGGGCTTGAGGCTGGATTCCCGCATCGCGGTGCCCAGCAGGTAATGGAAATCCGAGCCGGTCGGCGGCGGCGGCGTTTTTCAGCGCGGCTGACGACAGTGGCCGGATCGGCGGAGGGCCCCAATCTGCATGGCGGCGAAAATGGCGCTTTATGGTTAATGAGACCTTACCAGCGCCAATGCGCGCCGCCCGCGCGGCGGCATCATAAGGCCACGGCCGGGCTGTGGCCCCAGACCGGGCCCGGCCAGGCGGGATCGCCGGGATGGCGGGCCAGCACATGCAAATGCAGCTGCGGCACCAGATTGCCCAGGGCGCCGATATTGAGCTTGCCGTCACCCTTGATGATCCGCCCTGCCCGCGCGGCTTCTTCCATCAATGCGCGCGGTCCTCGGGCGACAGTTCCGTGATTTCGCTGACCCTATCGCGGCGCGGCACCAGCACCAGCCAGAAATAGCGCGCATCCTCCATCAGCAACACCCGGCAGAGCGGCCAGTCGGCGACAAAACTGGTGTCGCAGCCGGATGCCACGAAACAGCCGGGGGTCGCGCGGACGAAAATCGCTCATGCTGGCACCTCTGCAATCGGCGCGGATCAAAGGCCGGGATCGGCCGGCCTTGCCCAGCAACTGGGCGGCGAGACTTTCGGCGATGGCGGGGGCGAACAGGATGCCGTTGCGGAACTGGCCGCCGGCCAGCCACAGCCCGTCCACGTGCGGTGGGGCCCAGCAGCGGCAGACCGTCAGGCGAGCGGGGCCGCAGGCCTGCCCAGTGATCCACCAGGCTCCAATCCTTCAGCGCCGGCATCAGATTTCGGCTTCGGCCGCGCAGCCCGATCGCGGGCCGCGTCGGTCAGGCTGGTGTCGAAGCCCACATTTTCCACGGTGGCGCCGATCAGCAAGCGTTCGCCGCGCGGCACGGCATAGATGCCGTTGCCCCAGATCACCTGGCCGGCGGCGTTTTTCGCCCTGCGGCGGAGCCAGCGCGATCATCTCGCCCTTGACCGGGGTGATGGGCGCGATGTCCGCCTCGATCAGGCCGCTCCAGGCGCCGGCTGCCAGGACAAAGACGTCGGCGTGATACAGGCCGAAAGGGGTATGGGCGACGGCGGCCCGGCCGTCCTGATGTTCGATCCGCACCACCGCCTCATTGGTGCGCAGCTGGCCGCCCGCCCGCTGGAAGGCGAGGGCCAGCGCCGTGCCCAGCGCCCGGGCATCCACCTGCGCTTCCTTGGGCGACCACAGGGCGCCCGCCTGCGGCCCGGTGACCAGGGGGGCATCAGCTCGCGGACCTGGGCAGCGTCCAGCATCTCCAGGGCCGGCTCGGACGCCCGCTTGCCAAGCCGCGCCAGACGCCGCCGCGTCCGCGGCCAGGATCAGGGCGCCGCTGCGGCAATAGCCGATCATGCGATCGCTGGAC
Source organism: Terriglobia bacterium (assembly GCA_963765085.1). Taxonomy (GTDB): domain Bacteria; phylum Acidobacteriota; class Terriglobia; order Bryobacterales; family Bryobacteraceae; genus Palsa-187. The sequence goes on from CAVXVL010000083.1 coordinate 6,738, forward strand.
GGCTTCAAGCTCTTCGGCAAATTCCGGCCACAGCGCATTGGAATGACGGGCAAATTCTATTTCGACGGCATGGGCGTCCATCAACTCTGCTGTCACTGCAATCATTCCGGCGGCGGCGCCGGTCGCGCCCGAGCCGGGCTGGGAACGCTCCAGGATTGTGACCTCGGCGCCCGCCTGGGCCAGCCGCCAGCCCAAGCTGAGGCCGGCCACGCCGGCGCCGATAATGACGATTTTCATGCGCGGATTCCGCAAGCTCCATAGGCCCCTTAGCTTGAAACCGGAGCGGGTGACACCGACTCCTGTAACTTGTCGGCGCGTCAGACGTATGGTGAGTTGTGCAGGACATAAGGAGAGATCATGGAAAAAGCTCTTTTCGGCGCAGGCTGCTTTTGGGGGGTGGAGGATTTCTTCCGCCAGGTGCCCGGCGTCTCGGCGGCGGTCAGCGGCTATGCCGGCGGCAGCATCCAGAACCCGACCTACAAGCAGGTCTGTGGCGGCGACACCAACCATGCCGAAGTGGTGGAAGTGACGTTCGACCCCGCCCAAGGTGGCCTATGCCAGCGCTGGTGGACCTGTTCTTCAAGATGCACAACCCCACCCAGCGCAACCGCCAGGGGCCGGATTTCGGCACCCAGTACCGCTCGGTGATCTTCACCCATGGGCCGGAGCAGGCCCGGGTGGCGGCGGAGCGGCTGGAGGCGGCGGAGGCGTCAGGCCGCTACAAGCAGCCTATCGTCACCCAGATCGAGCCCGCGCCCGCCTTCTGGCCGGCCGAGGATTATCACCAGCGCTATTTCCAGAAGCATGGCGGGCATTGCCATGTCAGTTTCGCGGAGATCCAGAACTCCTGAGGGCTTCGGCCTTCTCCTCATTCAACCGCATAGTGACCAGCACGACGATCATGGCGGCGAAGCTGGTCAGGGTGCCGGGCAGCCAGATGATCAGGCCGCCTAATGCTGGTCGTTCAGGGCGGTCATGTCCATCACCCGGCCGCAGATGGTGTAGACGGGATAATAGTCGGTCATGGACAGCGAAAGGATGGCGCCCAGCACCATCTGGGGCAATTCGATGGCCAGGATCAGCGCCGCCCGCACCAGGCTGGAAAGCCGGGCGGGGGGCCTCGGACGCGGGTCCAGGATCAGCGACCAGAACATCACGCCATTGGTCGCCATGCTCCAGTTCATGACTTCATACAGATTGGCGTCCAGCATCACGTAACTATGGATGGCGGGGATCAGCCAGAAATAGAGCAGCCCGACAAAAAGCGTCGGCGCCACAACCGGATGCTGGAGGACATTAAGCGTCGCCTGTACCGGCTTGGCAGTTACCAGCGGCTTGAGAAAGTCGGGCATCCCGGCATACAGCACCGGCCCGCTCATCCCCAGCGCGATCAGGAAAGCGCCGGCGTGATGCAGCACGAAATGGGCCCAGCGATGCATGAAGAACAAATGCTGGGCGTAATAATCCACCTGCGTTTGCAGCACGATGTAAAAGGAAAGCACCCCCGCGACAAAACAGATACGCCGCCACAGCGGCGGCGGCTCGGCCACAAGCGACAGGCCACGGGCGAACCAGGACAATGTCAGCACCGCGCCGAGGAATTCCGGCCAGTGAAATTCCCAAGGCAGGAAAACGGGCAGATGAGCAGGCAGCCGCGCCGAGATGATATAAAGCGCCGCCCCCGCCAGCAGCATCGCGCCATACCACAGCCAGGGCGCTTGGCGGGTCATGGCTTCATCAGGCCGGCAAGCGCCGTCTGGCCGTCCTGCATCAGGCCCGCGCGCACGCCGTTAATGTCAGCGGGGCGGTTCTGGCTGAGCTTCCACTTGCCCTCCAGGCTGGTGACGGCGATTTCGAGGCCGACAACGGCGCGCAGCAAACTGTCGATATAGGCGGCGCGGCGCATCGCTGATTGTCCAGGGCTCGGAGCGGCCCGCTTCATGGTGGTCGCTGAGGGCGGCGACATGGGCGCGCAGCCAGTCGGCATCCTCGATCACGCTCAGCGTGCCGCGCGCATGCACGGTGAGATAATTCCAGGTCGGCACGGCTTTGCCGGTCTCAGCCTTGGTGGGATACCAGTTGGGACTGACATAGGCGTGCGGCCCCAGATAGATCGCCAGCGCCGCGGCGCCGGACTGCCAATGCTTCCACACAGGATTGGCGCGGGCGACATGGCCGCGCAGGATGCCCACTTCGCCATCCAGCAGCAGCGGCAAATGATTGGCCTCGATGCCGTCCGGCCCCTGTGTCACCAGGGTGGCAAAGCCGATGCTGCCGCATGGCGTCATGCAGCACCTGGATACGGTCTTCGCGGAAATGGGCGGGCACATACATCGTGTAATTTACGCGGCTAGGCCCTGCCCGCGAAAGCGTGATATGGACGCGGCATGCGAATGGCTGTCCTGATTTTGGCGTTGCTGCTGGCCAGTTGTGGCCGGTCGCCTTACCACATGACCGATATTTCGGGCGCCATGCCCAAGCTGGATTTTCACCTCACCCGCGCCAGCGACGGCGCGGCGGTGACGGGCAAGGATTACCGTGGCAAGGTGGTAGCGTTGTATTTCGGCTATACCAATTGCCCGGATATCTGCCCCGCAACCCTGGGCAATCTGACCGAGATGATCGGACGGGTGAAAAGCTCGGACCTGGCCGTGCTGTTCGTCAGCGTCGATCCGACGCGCGACACGGCGGAGCGCCTCAAGACACTATGCCGCCGCTTTCTCACCCCGGATCGAAGGCCTGCGTGGCGGCGACGATGCGCTGGCGCAATTGGCGCGGACGTTATCGCGTCGCCTATAGCGTGGACCCGGGGCCGCCCTACACCGTGATGCATTCCAATGCGGTGTTTTTCTTCGACAGAGACGGCAAAGCGCGGCTGGTCACCACCGACACCGGCAATCCGGCGGCGATGGCGGAAGACGTGGAACGGTTGCTAAACTAAATTTATTGGCTCCGGTGTCGTCGAACATCGTTGCAACAACGAGGTTCGTGCCGACCAATCAACACTTTCTCTTCGAGCATGTAGAGATTGAGTTCTCCGACCGGCGTGGTGGCAATTGTCCCTGCCCTAGCAAAAAGTTCGCCCGTACCATGTTTTTCGAGCGATTCTTTCCATATGGCCGCCTCCGATGCTGGAGTGCGAAATGAACGGCTGGCTAAAGCGTTGGAAACATCGTTCTGTCAAGCGTTCAATCGAGTTTTGAGCTTACCTTTGCTCGATCCTATTCGGAGTATCTCGCCTCCCACGACAAATGCGTAGATGCACCTTTCGAATTCTCCGGCATTCGGAATTGTGAGTGTAACGTTGAATTGAGCGTCGTTGAGGTGCACAACCCCGATGCGCTTCATTCCATAACTGAGAAGCGCCTCCACCGACATTCGCCCTCGCAGACGGATTAGATATGCAGCGCGATGCCGTCCGCCGCCAGCACCGCTTCGTGCATCATTTCCGACAAAGTCGGGTGCGGGAAGATGGTGTGGGCGAGTTCCTGGTCGGTCAGCTCGCCGCTCTTGGCGATGACATAGCCCTGGATCAGCTCGGTGACTTCGGCGCCCACCATGTGCGCGCCCAGCAGTTCGCCGGTGGTGGCATCGAACACGGTCTTGACCAGGCCTTCGGCTTCGCCCAGCGCGATGGCCTTGCCGTTGCCGATGAAGGGGAATTTGCCGACCTTGATCTTGCGGCCGGTTTCTTTCGCCTTGGCTTCGGTCATGCCGACACTGGCGACCTGCGGCCAGCAATAAGTGCAGCCCGGCACATTCGAGGTGTTGAGCGGGTGCACGCCTTTCACGCCGGCGATTTTCTCGGCCACGATGACGCCTTCATGCATCGCCTTGTGCGCCAGCCAGGGACCGCCGACCAGATCGCCGATCGCCCAGACGCCGTCGACGCCGGTCTCGCAATATTTGCTGGCTACGACATGGGTGCGGTCGACCTTGATGCCCGCCGCTTCCAGGCCAATATTTTCGACATTGCCGACAATGCCCATCGCCAGGATCACGCGGTCGACGGTGAGCTGTTCGGTCTTGCCATCCTTGGCCTTCAAGGTGCAGGTGACATTGTCCGCGCCCTTTTTCAGTTCGGTCACGGTAGTGCCGGTCTTCAGCTTCATGCCCTGCTTGGTGAAAGCCTTGGCGGCGAAGGCGGAAATCTCTTCATCCTCCACCGGCAAAACACGATCAAGCACTTCGACCACGGTCACCTCGGCGCCCAAGGTGCGATAGAAGCTGGCGAACTCGATGCCGATGGCGCCGGAGCCCACCACCAGCAGCGATTTGGGGAAGGACGGCGGCACCATCGCTTCGCGATAGGTCCAGATCAAAAGACCGTCCGGCTCCATTCCCGGCAAGGTGCGGGCGCGGGCGCCGGTGGCCAGCACGATATTCTTGGCGGTGTAGTCGCTGGGCTTGCCACCCTCCATTACCGTCAGCTTGCCCGCCGCCGTTAGCTTGGCTTCGCCCGCGATCACGGTGATCTTGTGCTTCTTCATCAAAAAGCCGACGCCGTTGGAAAGCTGCTGCGACACGGCGCGGCTGCGGGCGACGATCTTGGCGATGTCGAACTTGAAATTGTCGGCGGAGAAACCGAACTCGCCCAGCCGGTGCATCAGGTGCCAGATTTCGCTGGAGCGCAGCAAGGCTTTGGTCGGGATGCAGCCCCAGTTGAGGCAGATGCCGCCCAGCCGTTCGCGCTCCACGACCGCCGTCTTCAGGCCCAACTGGGCGCAGCGAATGGCGCAGACATAGCCGCCCGGGCCGCCGCCCACTACAATCACATCGAAATTCGTCTCAGCCATGGATCAACTCACAACAGCATCGAGGCAGGTTCCTCGATGAACTGCTTGAAGGTCTGTAAGAACTTGGCGCCGGTGGCGCCGTCCACCACCCGGTGATCGGCGGACATGGTCACCGTCATCATGACGGCGATTTCGACCTTGCCGTTCACGACAATGGCGCGTTCCTCGCCCGCGCCCACCGCGATGATGCAGGACTGGGGCGGATTGATGATCGACGTGAAATTCTTGATCCCGAACATGCCGAGATTGGACACCGAGAAGCCGCCGCCTTCATATTCCTGGGGCTTGAGCTTCTTGTCCTTGGCCTTGGCCGCCAATTCCTTCACTTCGTTGGAAATCTGGGCCAGCCCCTTTGTCTCGGCCGCGAAGACGATGGGTGTGATCAGGCCGGAGGGAATGGCCACCGCGATGCCGACATCGGCGTGCTTGTGGCGCAGGATGGCGGTGTCGGTCCAACTGGCATTGACGTCGGGATGCTTGATCAGCGCCATGGCCGAAGCCTTCACCACAAAGTCGTTGACCGACAATTTGTAGGCCGGCTGCTTTTCCTTGTTCTTGGGGGCGCTGGCATTGAGCGCTTCGCGCGTCGCCATCAGCGATGTCAGGTTGCAGTCGATGGTGAGGTAGTAATGCGGGATCAGCGCCTTGGCCGAAGTCAGGCGCTTGGCGATGGCCTTGCGCATGGAGTCGTGCGGGATCTCTTCATATTCACCGGCCTTGTAGAAACTGCTGGCATCGGGCAGCGGCGCGACGCCGATGCCGCCGCCGCCGGAAGCCGATGCGGCGGCAGACGCGGCAGCGGCGGGTTTGGCGCCCGGCTTGGCGTTCTCGACGTCATGGGCTGACGATGCGGCCGCGCGGGCCGGAGCCTGCCAACGCGGCCAGATCGATGCCCTTTTGGGCGGCGATGCGGCGCGCCAGCGGCGAAGCGAACAGGCGCTTGCCCTCACCGGTGGGCGCGGCGGGAGGCAGGTGCGTTCGGTAAGCTGTCGCTAACCGAACCCTTGGGCGCCTCTGCTTTCGGAGCGGCGGGCGCGACAGCAGCGGGCTTGCCGCGGCGGGCGCGGCGGCTTTGGGCGCCGGCGCCTTGGCGGCGGGAACAGCGTCGGCCTTCTCGCCTTCATCCAGCAAAATCGCGATGGGGGCGTTGACCTTGACGCCTTCGCTGCCTTCGGGAACCAGGATCTTGCCGATCTTGCCCTCATCCACGGCTTCGAATTCCATCGTCGCCTTGTCGGTTTCGATTTCGGCCAGGATGGTGCCGGACTTGACGGTATCGCCTTCCTTGACCAGCCAGCGGGCAAGCTTGCCCTCTTCCATGGTGGGCGACAGCGCGGGCATCAGGATGTTGGTCGCCACCGTCAGCTCCTGTAGCAGACGGATTTGACCGCCGCGATCACATCATCAACCGTGGGCAGCGCCAGCTTTTCCAGATTGGCGGCATAGGGCATGGGCACGTCCTTGCCGGTGACCTTGGCCGGCGGCGCGTCGAGATAATCGAAAGCGCCTGCGCCACCACCTGGCGACGAACTTCCGTGCCGATGGAGCAGACCGGCCAGCCTGTTCGACGGTGACGATGCGGTTGGTCTTTTTCACCGAGGCGATCACGGTTTCCATGTCCAGCGGGCGCAGGGTGCGCAGGTCGATGATCTTCGCAATCGATGCCGCCTCGCCCGCCAGCTTCTCGGCGGCTTCCAGCGCCAGGCCGACGGCGATGGAATAGGACACCAGGGTGACGTCCTTGCCTTCTTTAACGCACCCGCGCCTTGCCGATGGGCAGCACGAAATCGTCAATCTTGGGCACTTCGAAGGAGCGGCCATAGACGATTTCATTTTCCAGGAAGATCACGGGATTGGGATCGCGGATCGCGGCCTTGAGAAGCCCCTTGGCGTCGGCGGCGAAATAGGGCGCGATCACTTTCAGGCCCGGCACCGAGGCATACCAGGCGGAATAATCCTGGCTGTGCTGGGCGGCGACGCGGGCGGCGGCGCCGTTGGGGCCGCGGAAGACGATGGGGCAGCTCATCTGGCCGCCCGACATGTAGCGCGTCTTGGCGGCGGAGTTGATGATCTGGTCCATCGCCTGCATGGCGAAATTCCAGGTCATGAATTCGACGATGGGCTTGAGGCCGTCAAAGGCCGCGCCGATGCCCAGGCCGGCAAAGCCATGCTCGGTGATCGGCGTGTCGATCACCCGGCGGTCGCCGAATTCGTCCAGCAGGCCCTGGCTGATTTTGTAGGCGCCCTGATATTGGGCGACTTCCTCGCCCATCAGGAAGACCAGTCGTCGCGGCGCATTTCTTCGGCCATGGCGTCGCGCAGAGCGTCGCGCACCGTGGTGGTCACCATCTCGGTGCCGGGCGGCAAAGACGGGTCGCCGGCGATTTCGAATTTGGGCGGCGATCTGGCGCGGCGGAGGCTGGCTGGCGCTTCCGCTTTGGCTTTCGGCTTTGGGCGCTTCGCGCTTTCGGCGCTTCGGCTTTCGCTGCCGGCGCGGCGGCAGCCGCGGACGGCATCCTCGCCATCGGCCAGCAAAGTGGCGATGGGCGAATTGACCTTCACGCCTTCGCTGCCTTCGGGAACCAGGATCTTGCCGATGCGGCCTTCATCCACCGCTTCGAATTCCATCGTCGCCTTGTCGGTTTCGATTTCGGCCAGGATGGTGCCGGACTTGACGGTGTCGCCTTCCTTGACCAGCCAGCGGGCCAGCTTGCCCTCTTCCATGGTGGGCGACAGCGCGGGCATCAGGATCTGGGTGGACATCAGATTGTTATATCCGTGTAGAGTTCTGCGGGGCCCGGTTCCGGGCTGTTGGTGGCGAATTCCGCCGCTGCGATGACGGTCTGCTTGATCTCAGTGTCCATCATCTTCAGATCGTTCTCGGTGGCGACGCCGCGCTGGACCAGCTTCTTGCCGAAATGATCGATCGGGTCGCGCTTTTCGCGCACCTCGGTCGACTTCCTCGCGGGTGCGGTATTTGGCGGGGTCGGACATGGAGTGGCCGCGATAGCGGTAGGTTTTCATTTCCAGGATGATGGGGCCCTTGCCGGCTGCGGCAATAGGCCATCGCCTCCTTGCCGGCGGCTTCGACCGCCTCGACATCCATGCCGTCGACCTGGACGCCGGGAATGTTGAAGGAGACGCCGCGCTTGGAGAAATCCGTGCAGCGCGCTGGAACGGGCGACCGAGGTGCCCATGGCGTACTGGTTGTTCTCGATGATGTAGACCACCGGCAGCTTCCACAGCTCGGCCATGTTGAAGCTTTCATAGACCTGGCCCTGGTTGGCGGCGCCGTCGCCGAAATAGGTCAGGCAGACGCCCTTGTTGCCGCGATACTGGTTGGCGAAGGCCAGACCCGTGCCCAGCGGCACCTGCGCGCCGACAATGCCGTGGCCGCCATAGAATTTTTTCTCGGACGAGAACATGTGCATCGAGCCGCCTTTGCCGTGGCTGAATAGCCGCCGGAGCGTCCGGTCAGTTCGGCCATCACGCCTTTGGGGTCCATGCCCGCCGCCAGCATATGGCCGTGGTCGCGATAGGCGGTGATGAGCTGGTCTTGCGGCGTGGCCGCGGCCTGCATGCCGACCACCACGGCTTCCTGGCCGATATAGAGATGGCAGAAACCGCCGATCAGCCCCATGCCGTAAAGCTGGCCCGCCCGCTCCTCGAAACGGCGGATCAGCAGCATGTCGCGCATACATTTTCTTGAGGGTTTCGGCGTTGGCGATATTGGGGGCGGTTTTGGGTTCCGGCATGTTTTTTATGCGCTCTTGAAGAGAAGGCCGGAGGGCGTTTTGGCAGAGCGTATAGGAAGTTGGCAAGCAGTTATAATTTTGTTGCGCCGCACTCGTCCGAACAGTGTTCGGGGCCGAAATTACCCTGTTGTAATGTCCTGTCGGGGCTCTGGCGGATATCGCGCAAGAACAATGCGCAGAGTTGAAGCTAGTGCGCGGTCCTTGGGACCGCGACCTGGCCCGGCCCGCCGTCCATCAACTGGCCGCGCGCCAGTTCTTCGACCATGTCGGGATCGGCATGGCCGGGCTCCATCAACTGGATGCGATGCGCCAGCCGGTCACGGTCGCCCTGCACCTGGGCCAGTTTTTCCTGCTGGATGCCGAGATGGGCCTGGACGTCTTCCAGCTGGAGCAGGCCGCGCTCGCCCCAGATGGCATAGGCGCCGAAATAGGAAACCACCGCGATAGAGAGGGCCGGAAGGACCAAAGCCCCGAAAAATCGGGTGACCGAACGCTTGATTCGCATTCCGGCAACGAATCACACACTGATTCGCCCGGTCAACAGGGATTCAGTTAAGGATTCAAGGAACTTAGCGGGCGGGTGGTTAAGGTTTTCAGGTCCGCAGAATCGAGCGGCCCGCGTAAAGCGCGCTGTCGCCCAACTGTTCCTCGATGCGGAGCAAGCTGGTTGTATTTGGCCAGCCGGTCGGAGCGGGCCAGCGAGCCGGTCTTGATCTGCCCGCAATTGGTCGCCACCGCCAGGTCGGCGATGGTGGAATCTTCCGTTTCGCCGGAGCGATGGCTCATCACCGCTTTATAGCCCGCCTTGTGCGCCATCTCGACGGCTGTCCAGCGTCTCGGTCAGCGTGCCGATCTGGTTGACCTTGATCAGGATGGCGTTGGCGGTGTCCTTGTCGATGCCCTGCTTCAGGCGCGTGACATTGGTGACAAACAGATCGTCGCCCACCAGATGGACGTTCTTGCCGATTTCATCGGTCAGCGCCTTCCAGCCGGCCCAGTCATCTTCGGCCATGCCGTCCTCGATGGAGACGATGGGATAGCGTTTGCAGAGATCGGCATAGACTTTGACCATCTGCGTCGGGGGTGAGCGACTTGCCCTCGCCTTCCAGTTCATATTTGCCGTTCTTGAAAAATTCGGTGGAAGCCGGGTCGAGCGCGAAGAAGATGTCCTCGCCCAGTTTGTAGCCGGCCTTTTCCACCGCCTTGGAAATATAGCCCAGGGCCTCGTCCGGGCGATTTCAGATTGGGGGCAAAGCCGCCCTCGTCGCCGACATTGGTGTTGTGGCCGGCGTCATGCAGCGACTTTTTCAGGGTGTGGAAAATCTCCGCCCCCATGCGCAGGCCTTCGCGGAAGCTGGGCGCGCCCACCGGCATGATCATGAATTCCTGGAAGTCGATGGGATTGTCGGCATGCACGCCGCCATTGATGATGTTCATCATCGGCACCGGCAGCAAGCTGCGCCTTGGCGCCGCCGACATAGCGATAGAGCGGCAGGCCCGCCGACTACCGCCGCCGCCTTGGCCACCGCCAGCGAGATGCCCAATATGGCATTGGCGCCCAGCCGCGCCTTGTTGGGCGTGCCGTCCAGCGCGATCATCGTGTTGTCGATCTTGACCTGTTCTTCGGCGTCCATCCCGCCAGGGCGTCGAACAATTCGCCATTGACGGCGGCGACGGCTTTTTCCACGCCCTTGCCGCCATAGCGCTTGCCGCCGTCGCGCAATTCCACCGCCTCATGCGCGCCGGTGGAGGCGCCCGACGGCACGGCGGCGCGGCCGAAAGCGCCGTCTTCCAGCCGCACATCCACTTCCACGGTGGGATTGCCCCGGGAGTCCAGGATTTCCCGGCCGGTGATGTCGAGAATGGCGGTCATGAAGCGGCTCCCTCAGCGATAGGCTGCCCGTGTTTCTGAAAGAGTGCGCTCCCCACGCGCGATTTCGCCTCCGAACGCCGTTCGCGGGGCCGGTTCCCGGACCATGATCAGGGCTAGCACAGGAAGGCGCATAAGCTCGCGAAATTCCAACAGGGGGATATCATGTTCGCGACACCGGCCACGGTTCTGTCCGCTTTCGCCACCTTGCTGGCGGTCTTTGTCCTGATTATCACCTTCGCCCAGGCGGGCCGGTATGCGCGGCAGGCACAAGATCCTGGCGCCCGCCATGACCGGCCATCCCGAATTCGAGCGCGCCGCTGCGGGTGCAGATGAACACCATCGAGCAGTTCGTGATCTTCCTGCCGCTGCTGTGGCTGGCGACCATCTATTTCCGCATCATGGCTGGGCTGCCGCCGATACTGGGCTTTGTCTGGTGCCTCGGCCGCATCATCTATTCGATGGGCTATATGGCGGCGCCGGAAAAGCGCGGCCCGGGCTTCGGCATTTCCGTCCTGGCCAGCCTGGGGCTGCTGATCCTGTCGGTATACGGCTTGATCGCGACATGGATCGCCGGCACGGTGCTCTGGACGCTCTTAACGCTTCACGATCGCGTCGATCTCGACCAGCTGCTCCAGCAGCGCCGGGAAATCCTTGAGCTTGACCATGTTGGGCCCGTCGGACGGCGCATGGTCGGGATCCTGGTGCACTTCCATGAAGACCGCGGCGACACCCGCCGCCACCGCGGCGCGCGCCAGATAGGGCACCATGGCGCGGTCGCCGCCGGACGGTCGCCCTGCCCGCCCGGCTGCTGCACCGAATGGGTGGCGTCGAACACCACCGGCGCGCCGAAGCCGCCATGATCGGCAGCGCTGCGCATGTCGCTGACCAGGGTGTTGTAGCCGAAGCTGACGCCGCGCTCGGTCACCAGCACATTGGGATTGCCGGCGCCGGTGATCTTGGCGATCACATTCTTCATGTCCTAGGGCGAGAGGAACTGGCCCTTCTTCACATTGACGATCTTGCCGGTATGGGCGGCGGCGACCAGAAGATCGGTCTGGCGGCTGAGGAAGGCGGGAATTTGCAGAATATCCACCGCTTGCGCCACGGCGGCGCACTGGTCGCGCTCATGCACATCGGTGAGGACCGGCAAGCCCGAACTTGGAACGGATGTCGGCGAAGATCGGCAGCGCGCGTTCCAGCCCCAGCCCGCGCTCGGAATTGGCGCTGGTGCGGTTGGCCTTGTCGAAGCTGGTCTTGTAGATCAGGCCGACGCCCGCCTTGTCGCAGGCCTCTTTCAGCGCGCCCGCCATGTCGAAGGCATGGGCGCGGCTTTCCAGCTGGCAGGGCCCGGCGATGATGCGTGAGCTTCTGGCTGTTGCCGATTTCGACATGGCCGGCCTTGACCACGGTATTGGGCTGGGTGGGGGCATGGACCGTCATGGCCCTTCCCTACTCCCGGCGGGTTCGCAGCGTAAAGATTTTGGAGTTAATGCAAAGCAGCGGCGCGGCCGCGGCCTACGGCGGCGGGCACCGGCCAGCGGCGAGAACACGCTCCATCGCGTCCCAGAATACGGTGTTCTTCACCCGAACCACATCGCCCGGGATAAATGCGGGTGATCTGGTTGGCTGGCACTTCGTCTTCGTGGGTGCTGCCTTCATGGCGGACAAAGACGGTGCTTTGTCGCGCCTGGTCGGTAAAGCCGCCGCCAAAAGCCACCGCATTCAGCGCCGTCATGTTGGCGACATAGGGATATTCGCCGGGCCGGTTGACCGCGCCGATAATATAAAAAGGCCGATAGGCGGTGACTCTCGACATTGACCTTGGGGCTTTTCAGATAGCCCTGTGCCAGCGCGCCGGCGATGCCGATCTCCAGCGCCGGCGCGGTGAAACCCGCCGCGCGCATGGTGCCGATCAGGGGCAGCCGCACCATGCCGGAACCGTCAATCTGATATTCGCCGGACAGATCATCTTCGCCGAAGACGCTGACGTGGATCTTGTCGCCCGGGCCCAGGACGATAGCCGCTGTTCATATCCTCGCCGCTGTTGGACAGCGTAATAGGCATTGGGATCGGCCGCCATGACCCGTGCGCACGCCCTTTCAACTTCGCGACGCGGCTTTTCTTAGCCTCTCGGTCGTGGCGATCGTGTCCGTTCGTCTGACCATATGAAGCCGGTTCTGTCCAGTGAGGTATCGACGGAGCAAGCGACCTTCGTCGGCGCGGCGGATGTGCGACGCGAACCTGCCGCGGTGAGTCCAGCGTCGGCTGCCGTCGCTCCGGTCATCGACGTTCGGGGTCTACGGTATTGCTATCCGGACGGCACGCAGGCGCTCGAGAATATTGATTTTCAATTGCAGCCCGGCGAGTGTGTGGCGGTGTTCGGCCCCAACGGTTCGGGCAAGACCACATTTACGCTTCACTTGAACGGCTTGCTGCGCGGCGAAGGATTCGTCGAAGTTTGCGGGGTGCGGCTGGATGGATCGACGGGTGCGGACGGTCTCGCAAAAGTACGCGCTCACGTGGGCCTGGTGTTTCAGAATTCCGACGAGCAGTTGTTCATGCCGACGGTTCTGGAAGACGTCGCGTTCGGTCCGGCGAATTTGGGATTCTCGCCGGAAGAAGCGGCTTCGTGCGCGCGGGCGGCGCTGGATCAAGTCGGGATGTCCGACGCCGCGGGGAAAGCCCCGTATCACTTGAGCGCCGGAGAAAAGCGGCGAGTAGCGCTGGCCGGCGTGCTCGCGATGCAGCCGCGAATTCTGGTGCTGGATGAGCCGACTACCTCGCTCGATCCGCCGGGACAAAGGGGAGCTGTCTCGTCTCTTGCGCGGCTTGCCGCAGGCCAAGATTCTGGTAACGCACGACGCCGGTTTTGCCGCCGCTCTCGCTTCCCGCGCCGTATTCTTCGAGCGCGGCCGTATTGTGGGAGAAGGTCCCGTGCGCGAAATTATCGAGCGCTTTCAGTGGTCTCGAGAATCAGAGTGACCGGCCCATCGTTCGTCAGTTCCACGTCCATGTGGGCCTGAAACACCCCGGTTTCGACAGGAACTCCGCGGCGACGCGCAGCTTCGACGAAGTGCTCGTACAGAGCGCGGGCCGTTTCGGCGGGAGCCGCGGCGTCGAAGCTGGGGCGGCGTCCCTTACGGCAATCGCCGTAAAGGGTAAATTGCGAAACCACGAGCAACGCGCCTGCGACGTCCATCAAGCTTTGGTTCATTTTGCCTGCTTCATCGGAGAAAACGCGCAGTTGAACAATTTTGTCGGCCAGGGCTTCGGCGTCACCGGCCATATCCGCATGCGTCACCCCGAGGAGAACGAGCAAGCCTTTACCGATGTTTCCCGTGACGATGCGTTCGGTATTGACCTCGGCAGTGACGCGGGCGCTCGAAACGCGCTGAATGACGGCTCGCATGATGGGGACTGTTTACCAGCATAGGGTACAAGCGGGCTCCGACTAGATACTTCACCTGATCGCCAACCGCGGGTGCGCGGAACGACAATCCATGTAGATGTACGCTCGCCTCCGAATTCGTGCGCAGGTTCCGGGTGGATTTTTTTACCTGGAAGAAGAACGAACCAAGACACGCGTCTCCGGGTATGGGTACGGCGATCACATCAAGCTCAAAGACGAGTACGGCAACGAGTGGCTGGGGTCGGCATTACGGGCCGACGATAACAGCGTCGTGTACCGCTTTCGCGACCGGAACGGCCGCTCGCTCACGGGAGTCTCCGACGGCACCGCCGTTACGCTGCGGGATGAACGCGGGTCCACCTGGAAGGGCTTCGTCGATTAGCGGGATTTCCCCGGCCGGCGGGCACAAAAAAAGCGCGCGCCCGGCCATGCTACCGTGCGCGCGCTGCCCGCCTTTTCCCGGAAAGGAGAGGTGGTTATCGGCGGGCGATCTTCATCTTGGGCGTGGACAAGTAGCCGGAAATCTGATCCTTGTTCACTTGATTTACGACGATTTCATAAGGCTGCGAATTGCCGGCCACGTACAGTTGGATCGGCTCATTTACGGTCTTGTCCCGCTTCTCGACGTGACGATCGTCGGCCAGGACATCCACCGTATAGCGGCTGCGCTTCGCATCCGATTTTTTCAACATCAGCGTGACGTCGCCTAGCTTCTGCGTTCCGCCCTTGGCTAACTTGAACTCGAAATAGTTGCGCTCGCCGAGGGCGCGCAACGTATCCAGGTCCTTCGAATTTGTGGCGATGAGGCCGCTCATCACGCCCATGTCGCCGACCACGCGCTTCAGATCGGCGGTGGTTCCGTCCAGTTGCGTCTGCGTCGCGGCCGCCGTCGATTTCACATTCTCGACGTTCGACTTGACGCCATCCACGTCGGTGGAAACTTCCGTGAACTTCGATGTGGTCGTGTCCTTCAGCTGACTGAGCTCGGAAGAAACCGCGGTGTGCGTGTCGGCGATCTCGCGGCTGAGCTCTTCGGATTTCTTGTCGGCTTCCGCGCGGGCGCGGCGAATGGCGGCCGTGGCGTTGTCGTTCACGCCTTTCACTTTTTGCGCGACGAAATCGTCCCACGCCTTCTGCTGCTCGTCCATGCGGCCGGTGGTCGTTTCGCCGAGCTTGGAAATCTGCGTGTGCGCGCCGTCTTCCACTCGCGCGATATCCTGCTTCAGATCGCGGGATTGCATCAGCAGATAGCCGTCGCCGGCGAGTGCGACAATCAGGCCCGCGGTCAGGCCCGCGACGATAAACGAATGACTGCCTGGTCCACGCTCTACAACCACTTCGTGCGTGGATTCATGCTGCGTGTTCTCGTTAAAGTCCGACATTTTTTCTCCTCTTCACTCAGGGCGCTTGTGAGCGCCGGCGGCAGAAGGAGCAAGCCTCGGACCAATCCCATAAGCCTATCTCTGTCAGCAGCTTACGAACGTACTGGCGATGCGCTCGCCGTAAGCTTTACCGGGAAAGTTTACGCGTCAAAACATTTATACGGACTCGCGTCCGGGTCTTAAATCGAACGCATTAAGCGGAAATAAGTTCAGTTTCGATCACGCCGATGCCTTCGAGTTCCACGCGCAAAGGCTGGCCCGTGGGAACGTCGACGACACCAGCGTAAGAACCGGTCGTCACGATCTCACCGGCTTTCAGCCCTTCGCCGCGGCCGTTGAGATAATGCACCAGCCAGGTAAAGGATGTGAGCGGATGTCCGCTCGGGTGCGCGCGCGTATCGTCGAAAATGGTCGCAGTAGGCGTGGTGATTTTAGCGTGGAGCCTTTCGAGCGGGCGAGTGAAGGCGTTTGGAACCACGGGGCCGACGAACAATCCCCAGTTGTTGAAGCAGTCGGCGAGAATTTCAAGGAAGCTCACATCCCCTTTATTCGCGAAGCGTGTATTGATCAGTTCGAGGCAGAAACGGGCTTCGAGGATGGCGCCGCGGATTTCGGCATCGGTGTAGGCGGTGTCGCGAGGCGGAAGGTCGCGCGCCATGACGAAAGCGATCTCGGGCTCGATGGTCGCCTTGGGTCCGGGAAAAGCGGCGGGCAAGGTTTTAGAAACAGCGGAGGCCCGGATCGGCGCGAGCATCACTCCGTTGGGCGTGGGGATGCCGCATTTCCAGCCGCCAACTTTTTCCCCGAGCAGTTCGAGAGTGCGCTGCTGAATGGCGATCGCGGCGATCGCATCGGGCGGGCGGAAAGTCTCGGGAAGACGGGGACCCGGCGTTCGGTTGTGCCGCGCCTCGACGAAGTGCCTGGCGGCCTGATCGACTTGTTCCTGGGTAAACATAGGCTTTATCATATCGCGCGGAGGGCGAGCGCTCCGATGCCCAATGTTTGTAGTTACTTACAGACGCTCCATTGGCCGCAAACGACACACCCTCGTATGTCGGCACCTCGTTTGATATAGATAATTTCAATTGACCTCATACGCAGAGATTCACTTCCGCCGCGCCCAACGTTAGTGGATACTGAAGTCCGGGAGCAAAGATGGGAATCAGTTCGAGTTCGGCGACGTCGCGCGTGTTGCCGAAGGGCCTTGATAAATTGCACACCGGCGAGGACTGGCAGCGAATCCGCGACGATTTTTTTGTCACGGGAGACGCGACGGCGGTGCAGGCCGGACTGACCGCGGTCATCGATCGTCTGGCGATGGATGCGTACGCGTCGACGCTCGCGGTTACGTTTCCCAAAGGGGCGGCGATGCTGGCGGTGGGCGGCTTCGGACGCCGCGAACTTTTTCCCTATTCGGATATCGACATCATGATTTTGCTGGATAGCGAAGCGCTGTCCGGCAACATCAAGGAATCGCTCTCGAGCTTCGTGCGCCTGCTGTGGGACGCCGGGCTGCGCCTGAGCCATTCGGTTCACACAGTGAACGAATGCCTGGAAGTACACGAACAAAACATCGAGTTGAACATCAGTCTGCTGGATCGACGGTTTTTATCGGGCGATCACGATGTGTCGGCGAAAGTCGAAGCCCGTTTCCCCGGATTTCTCTCGAAAAACGGCCAGAAGCTGGGGCGGCATCTGTGCGAGCTGACGCACGCGCGTCATTCGAAATATCAAGACACGCTGTTTCATCTGGAGCCGGACGTCAAGGAGACGCCCGGCGGCCTGCGCGATTTACATTTCATCAATTGGCTGGCGCGGCTGCGTCCGGAGCAGCGCAGCGAAACGGTGATGGAGAACGCGACGGCGTTTCTTTCCTCCCTCCGTTGCTTCCTCCACTACCAGGCGGGGCGCGACCGTAACATCCTGAATTTCGAGGCGCAGGAGAGCATCACGGAGCAGGCGTTCACGCCGGTGAAGACCGCTCCGCTGTGGATGCGCGAGTATTTCCGCAACGCGCGCGTCATTTTCCGCGAAGCCACGCGCACGCTGGACGCCTGCGACCGCGATGAAAGTTCCTTGCTGACCAGTTTCCGGGACTGGCGCTCGCGTCTTTCGAACGCCGAGTTCAGCGTCCTGCGCGAGCGGGTGTTTCTGCGCACGCCGGCGCTGCTCGAAAGCGATCCCGAGATCGTATTCCGTTTGCTTGAATTTGTCGCGCGCCACGGCATTCCGGCGGCGGCCGAAACCGAGCGCCGGCTGGAAACGGCACGGCCATCGTTCGCGCACTGGTGCGCTACGCCGCGTCCCCTGTGGAAGACTTTCAAGAACATCCTGACGCTCCCGCATGCAAGCCTCGCGTTACGGGTGCTACAGGACACCGGTTACATGCAGGTCGTGTTCCCGGAATGGGAGAGCATCGTCAGCCTGGTGGTCCGCGATTTCTATCATCGCTACACGGTGGACGAGCACACTCTCGTGACCATCGAGCGGCTCAGCGCACTGCGCAAGACCGACGACGCCGCACTGACACCATTCGCGAGACTGCTGGCGGAAGTGGATAATCCAGGCGTGCTGCTGTTCGCGCTGCTGTTTCACGACATCGGCAAAGGCGCCTTCAGCGGCGATCATTCGCGCGTATCCGTGGAATGGGCCCAGGGCGTCATGGCGAGGATTCAGATGCCCGCCGACGAACAACGCGCCGTGGAATTCCTGGTGGCCAATCACCTGGTGCTTTCCGAGGTCATGACCACGCGCGATTTGGGCGATCCCACCACGGCGCGTTCGGTAGCGGACAAGGTGGGAACCATCGAACAGTTGAAGCTTTTGACGGTGATGACGTACGCGGATATTTCGGCGGTAAATCCGGGTGCGATGACCCCGTGGCGGCTGGAGCAACTATGGCGCGTGTATCGCGTCACACAGCAGGAGTTGATGCGCGAGCTCGAAACCGAACGCATTCAAACCGTGCCGACAGAACTGCCGGAGCAGGCCGAATTTATCAAGGGTTTCCCGGTGCGCTATCTGCGCACGCATTCGTCCGCGGAAATCGCGACACATCTCGGGTTATATCAGGCGAGCCGCCCAACCGGTGTCGCTCTGAAGTTGGAACGCGCCGAAGGAGCCTACCGTCTGACGGTCGTCGCGCGCGACATGCCCTTTCTGTTCGCCTCGCTGGCCGGTGCGTTGTCCAGTTTCGGCGTGGACATTTTGAAAGCGGAAGCGTTTTCGAATACCAAGGGAATCATTCTCGACACGTTCGTGTTCTCCGACCCGAAACGCACGCTGGATTTGAATCCGAGCGAGGCAGACCGCCTGCAGGACATGCTGCGCAAAGTGGCCACCGGAAAGACGGACGTGCAGCGGCTGTTGCGGAATCGTCCTCACACCGAGGGAAAGCGCCGCGGGGTTCCTCCGAGCGTCGGCTTCGACTCCGAGGCTTGCGATACCGCGACTCTGGTCGAGATCAGCGCCGACGACCGGCCGGGATTGCTGTACAGCCTGGCGATGGTGTTTTCCTCGACGTCGTGCAACATCGACGTGGTGCTGATCGACACCAAGGGGCACCGCGCCATCGACGTCTTCTACGTGGCGCAGCATGGTCACAAACTTTCCGAAGAAGTGCAGGCGACGTTGAAGGAACGATTGCTCGCCGTCTGCTAGACAATTCCCGTGTGAGGCGGCGCCTCACTGCGGCCTGCTTCAGAAAAGACGGACCGAAGGTCCGCTGCGGCTCCAGGAGCTGCCCTCCCTCGGCGCAGTGTTTGCTCCCTCCCTTCTGATAAAGTCAATAACGACCGACGCGAAGTTCATTCTTCCGCCGCATCCCGAAGGAGTCCGAGTGCCCGACATTCCGCTGACCATGGCGGTCACCTATTTCGATCACATCAGTGACGTGCTGCGGGGACGCGTTCGTCCCGAAGGCATCGATCTCAACATTTTGCAGCTTCCCGTGGAAGAGATTTTCTTCCGCATGCTGCATTTTGGGGAGTGGGATGTTTCCGAATTCGCGCTCGGCAAATATGTGTCTCTGGTCGCCGCGGGCACAGCGCCGTTTCGTGCGATCCCGGTTTTCCCGTCGCGGGTCTTTCGGCAATCGGCCGTTTATGTGGGAGCGGACAAAAACATTCGCGAGCCCAAGGATCTCGCGGGCCGCCGCGTCGGTATTCCCGAATGGGCGCAGACGGCATGCACGTATGCGCGCGGATATCTGCGGCATCACTGGGGATTGAAGCTCGAAGATGTGCGCTGGGTGCAGGCGGGAGTCAACGAACCAGGACGCAAGGAGAAAGTAAAGCTCTCGCTTCCAGCGGGCATTCAGATCGAACACGTCGCCGATCGTTCGCTCAACGAGATGATGCTGAGGGGCGATCTCGACGCGATGATTTCGGCGCGCGAACCGGACGCGTTTCTAGCGGGAGATCCACGCATCGTGCGCATGTGGCCGGAGACGCGCGCGCTGGAGGAAGCGTATTATCGCGAAACCGGCGTGTTTCCGATCATGCATGTAATCGTGATCAAGAACGCGGTGCTGGATCGGCATCCGTGGATCGCGACGAATCTATATAAGACGTTTGAGCAGGCCAAGGCAAATACGCTCCGTCATATCGACAGCGCGAACAGCTCGCGCGTACCTTTCGCGTGGGCGTTCGACGCCGTGCGCGAGGCCAAACGCGTCTTCGGCGAGGATTTCTGGCCCTATGGGATCGACGCGAATCGCCGTACGCTCGACACCTTTTTGCAATATGCCTTCGAACAGGGAGTGGCGGGGCGGCGCGTGACGGCGGAAGAATTGTTTCCCAAAGAAGTGCAGGCATTTTCGCGGACCTAAGATCCGCAAGGTTCGGGAGGATGAAATGAAAAAGATATTCGCTCTATCGATGTTGGGTGGAACGGCGTTCGCGGTGATCGCGTTCGGACAGGAATCGAAGCCGAGCTGCAATCGATGCCAGGGCACCTACATCAGCAACGAAGAAATTCAGGCCTACTTTAAGCGGGTTGCTCCGGAAGTGGGCGTCGCCGACCAACAAGTGCGGGCGGTGGACGCCGGTCATACCAACGTTGATATCGGCTTAGTTTATCGTGCGAAATTTACCAAACCGAATGCCGTCGCCGAGCACGATCTGGTGAGCGAGGTGTACCACGTGATCGACGGAGAAGCGACGCTGGTCACGGGACCCGAGATTACCGACTTAAGGAAGCGTCCGGCCGACGATCGCGCGGTGCTGCTGCTGAACGGTCCCGGCGGCAACGGCGAGACGATCCGCAACGGAAAAACGTATCATCTGAAGGCCGGCGACGTGGTGATCATTCCGGCCGGCGTCGGGCATTGGTTCACGAAGATCGACGATCACATCCGTTATCTGATGGTGCGGATCGATCCCGATAAAGTCACGCCGCCGAAGACCGAAGCGGATTCGCAGGCCGATCTGAAGAACCCGTACGTTCCACGGTAAGCGCGTCGCATTCCGCGACGGCGCGCCGCAGCGATTCGAGAAACGATTCACCCGTCTCTTCTAACTTTTGCTCCAGCCGAACGGTGCAGTCGCACCCCTCGCAAGCCCATGGTTCCGAGCCGTTCCGATCGCGGCACTTGCGGCGATCGTGCGCATCCTGGACGCGCGTGAGATCGAAGAATTTCTCCCAATAAGGCCGTTCTTCGTTAAGAGGCTCGTAGCAGTAGCAAACCTCTACCCAGCGCGCGGTGCCGTCCTCGCACAAGCGAGCCTGTTCCATGTTGCGAAAATACTCGTCGCCGGCGACGGAGCCGCGGCCGAGAGTCCCCTTCTCGATGGCTTCCAGAAGAGCTCGTTCGCGGCCAGGTTTCACGCGCGCGCGGACCAGGTATCGCATGGCAACTTTATTCTAGCGCCGGAAATGCGCTCTCCCGTTAGAACTTCGGCGCGTAGTAGCCGTGCCGTGCGCGGACGATCAAATCCTTGCGGCCCTTCACTCGAATGTCGACGGTGTGATAGAGGCCATCGGTTCTGAGCGGCTCGGGGCGATAGAAAAGATTGTACTGATGACGGAGCTCGTTCGCGATGTTCTCGAAGGATTGCGCCAGATCCATCGCCTTGAACGGGAAAAACGCCAATCCGCCGGTTTCTTCGGCGAAATAGCGCAGGACCTTGTCGCCGTCGGTCGCGTCGTGCGTGATGTTCGTCGAAATGGAATAAATCACGACGTCGGCCTTGTGCGCCATTTCGAGCGCCTGGTCGCGCGAATAGCGGCTGTCATTGTCCTCGCCATCGCTCAAGATGACCATGGCGCGGCGGGTCTTGTCGCGCGGCTCGTCGGACATGAGTTTTTCACGGCACGCGAAATAAATCGCATCGTAGAGCGCGGTACCGCCGCCGGGCCGCAGGCCGCGAATGGCTTTCCCGAGCGTCTCCGCGCTTTCGGTCAGGTCCTGCACCAGCTCCGCGGAGTTGTCGAAGCTCACCAGCATCCCTTTATCCTGGCCCTGACGAAGAACCGTGTTCACGAAGTCGGTGGCCGCTTCCTGTTGGAAACGGAAACGGTCGCGGATGCTGTTGCTGGTGTCGATCAGGATGGCGATGCGGAGAGGCAGGTCGCTGTCGGCAGTGAACTCCAGGATGCTCTGCGGCTTTTTCGACTCGGTAATTTCAAAATCGTCTTTGGACAGACTGGTGACGAAGCGGCCCTTCTTATCCGAGACCGTGAACAACATGTTCACGCGCGTGACGTCGAGGGTGATGCGGCTGCGGGGATCTTCGTCGGGCGAAGATGCCTGGTTCGTTGGCGCCGGGGATTTCCGCGAACCCGCGGAGGGAGCCTGCGCGAACAAAGAAAGCGCTGCCAACAATAGGATAAACCGCGAGTGTTTCATGAAAGCATATCCATTATAGATAGGCTCGCGCTTACGCGCTCGCGAGGTATAGGCCCGGGATCAATCGCGACGGTATAGCCGTTGGGCGGCTGTTGGCGCGCTTAAAGCGCGGCGAGCCACTCCGTGAGTTCGGCGGGCAAGGGCGCTTCCACCGTGACGCGTTCGCCGGTCGCCGGACTGGTGAAGACGATGCGCCAGTGCATGCAGGAAAATCGCGCTGTGCGGCTTGCCCGCCGTACAGGCGATCCCCGCGACGGGGTGTCCGATGCTCGAAAGGTGAACGCGTATTTGATGTGTGCGGCCGGTGTGGATGCGAACTTCCAAAAACGTAAATTTCTCGAAGCGCTGACGGACGCGATATTCGGTAATCGCCGTGCGGCCCACTCCGGTTCTCGTGGTCATGCGGATGCGGCGCAGTGAATCGCGCTCGATCGGCGTCGTGATTCGTCCCGCGTCGGCGTGCACGCTGCCGTGCACCAGCGCGAGATACGTTTTCTCCACCGTGCGTCCCGAAAATTGCGCCGCCAAGGCTTGATGAGCGGCATCGGTTCGTGCGACCAACAGCACGCCGCTGGTTCCTTTATCGAGGCGATGGACGATGCCGGGGCGCTCGTCACCGCCCACTTTCGAAAGCGATGCGAAATGATGCACCAGCCGGTTGACGATGGTCCCGGCGTGATTTCCCGCGCCCGCGTGCACCACGAGGCCCGCGGGTTTGTCGATGCCGATGACCGCTTCGTCCTGATAAAGAATGTCGAGCGGCAGATCTTCAGGAGCCGCGTTCAACGGAGGCAGTTCCGCCGTGGACACGTCGACATTCTCGCCGCCCCGCAACGTCAGCGACGCTTTCGCCGCCGCAGCGTTGACCAGGACAAGTCCGTCCTTTATCCAGTTCTGGAGGCGCGAGCGGCTATACTGCGGCAAGTGCTCCTGCAGATAGTGGTCGAGACGCTTGCCGGTGTCGCGGGAACTTACTTCAAAGGAGTGCTTCATGACGATGCGCGGCAAAAGGCACGCGCGTCACACCGCGCTGTGATTCGCATTCTGGCCGTTGGCGGAGAACAAAAAGACGGCGACTTCGGCCATCAGATTTGGAAACATGGTGACGCGGCTATGTCCCGCGAGGAAGACTCGCCGCTCGATTTTCCAGTTTTCCGTTTGCGCGAGCTGCTCAAAATCGAGCACGGTCAGGAAATGAATATTGGGCGAATCGTACCAATCGTAGGGGAACAAATCCGTCCGGGGCGAGCGCCCACTGGATAAATGCGATATGCGCACGCGCCAGTGCGCGAAATTCGGAAACGCGACGATGGCGCGGCGGCCGATGCGCAACATGCTGCGCAGGACTTTCAAGGGATGCTGCGTTTGCTGCAGCGTCTGGCTGAGAATCACGTAGTCGAAGGCGCCGTCCGGATAATCCTCGAGCGCCGCTTCGAGATCGCCCTGATAGACCGAAACCCCGCGGGCGATGGCCTTCTGCACGTCCGCGCTCACCATTTCGACGCCGCGTCCGTCGACCTTTTTGTTCTCTTTCATCCAGGCGAGCAACTCACCGGCGCCGCAGCCCAGGTCGAGGACGCGCGTGCGGGGTTCGACCAACTCCCCGATGATGGCGTAGTCGCTGCGCCCGTAAATGTCACGAACGCCCAAGGTAATTCCTCAATAGACCCCGCCTCAACTCGTAGCCTCCCGAAACGTGCTGGCTAGGAATCCGCGCACCAAACCGGTTTGCTCGGCGACCTCGACGAGAAACGCATCATGGCCATACTGCGAGGTCAAGTTGCAATACGCAACGTCGCAGTTGCGGCTGCGCAGAGCGCTGACGATTTCGAGCGATTGATAGGCCGGGTACAGCCAATCCGACGTGAAGCTCAGCACCAGAAAACGGGTGCGGATGTTTTCGAAAAGTTTGGGCAGCGAACCGCGCTGCGTCAGATCATAGCTGTCCATCGCGCGCGTGATGTAGAGATACGAGTTGGCATCGAAGCGCTCCACAAATTGGCTGCCGCGATAATGCAGATAGCTTTCCACCTCAAATTTATTCTGTCCAGCGCGTAAGCGCCGTCCAAACTTCTGGCGCATGCTTTCGTCGCTCATGTACGTGATGTGGCCGACCATGCGGGCGACGGAAAGTCCGCGCGCGGGAGGACGGCGATCGTAATAATTCCCTTCGTTCCAATCGGGATCGGCCATGATGGCCTGGCGTCCGACCTCGTTGAAGGCGATTTGCTGAGCGCTATGGCGTGCCGTCGTGGCGATCGGGAGAGCTGCCAGCACGCAGTCGGGATACGCGACCGCCCATTCCAGAGCCTGCATACCGCCCATGGAACCACCGGCGACCGCCAGCAACCGTTCGATACCCAAGTGATCGATTAATTTTTTCTGCAGGCGCACCATGTCCGTGATCGTGATCGGCGGAAACGACATCGCCCACGGGCACCCGGTGGCGGGATGTAGGGAACCCGGACCGGTGCTCCCGCGGCATCCGCTTAGAACGTTGGAGCAAATGACGAAATATTGATCGGTATCGAATCCTTTTCCAGGCCCGATCATATTGGACCACCATCCGCCGTCGCCGGCCGCATGGGCGTCTCCGGAAAACGCGTGCTCGATCAGGATGGCGTTGCTTTTTTGGGCGTTGAGCTCGCCGTAGGTCTCGTACGCCACATTGACGGGCGCGAGCGTGACCCCGCAATCGAGTTCGAGGGAGTCAAAAGTGGCAATCGTGGCCTGAGTGATCATCAAACGGGAGCTTAGTAATAGTTTACAGGGTGGATGCGAGGTGCCGTGCTGTGGTCAAATAGAAGTTACCCCCGGACCTGGAGGCAATACCCACTTGAACACAGCAGTCCTGGCCCTGGAAGACGGCACAGTCTTCGAGGGACTCAGTTTTGGTGCGCCCGTAGAACGAACGGGTGAAGTCGTTTTCAATACAGCCCTCACCGGCTATCAGGAAGTTTTCACCGATCCATCGTATTCCGGCCAGATTGTCGTCCTGACGTATCCGCAGATCGGCAATTACGGAGCGAACGACGGCGATAACGAATCCGCCAAGCCGTTACATCGAAGGGTTGGCGGTGCGCGAGTTCTCGCCGCTTTCGAGTAACTGGCGCGCCGATGAGACCGCGCAGGAGTTTCTGACGAAATCGGCGTATCCCGGTGATTTCCGGGATCGATACGCGCGCGATTGGTCCGCCATCTGCGTTCGCGGGGCGTCATGCGCGGCGTGCTCTACGCCGCCGGTCCGGACGCGAAAGCCCCCGACGCGAAGCGGTTAATTGACAAGGCGAAGAATTCGCCTTCCATGGCCGGCCTGGACTTGGCGACACGCGTGTCGACACCGGTGGTTTACCAATGGGACGAACATCCGTGACTGTGTTCGCCGTCGGAACTGGAACGGACGCCGCGCCGGTCCGCTTTCACGTGGTCGCCTACGATTTCGGCATGAAGCGCAACATCCTGCGCAGGCTGGTGCATGCGGGCTGCCGGCTGACGGTGGTTCCGGCGGTGACCTCGGCTGCGGATGTGCTCGCGCTGAAACCGGACGGCGTGTTTCTTTCGAACGGTCCCGGCGATCCGGAGCCGCTGACATATCAGGCCGCATAAGTGCGGAAAATGGTTGGCAAAGTGCCGATTTTCGGCATCTGCCTGGGCCACCAGATTCTGGGCCTCGCGCTCGGCGGCAAAACGTATAAGCTGAAGTTCGGCCATCGCGGCGCCAATCATCCGGTGCTGAACAAAGTCACGGCAAAGTGGAGATCACCTCGCACAATCATGGATTCGCGGTCGATCCCGATTCGCTCAACCTGAACGATCTCGAAATCACTCACATGAATCTGAACGACGAAACGCTCGAAGGTTTCCGTCATCGCAACCATCCGGTATTCTGCGTGCAGTACCATCCCGAGGCCGCTCCCGGGCCCGCACGATTCGCGCTATCTTTTCGATGACTTCGTCAAGTTGATGGAGAGGATTGGCCCGCCTTAAATCATGCCTCGCCGTAACGACATCCATCGCATTCTGATCGTGGGCAGCGGGCCGATCATCATCGGCCAAGCCTGCGAATTCGATTATTCCGGCGCGCAGGCGTGCAAAGCGCTGCGCGCCGAAGGCTATGAAGTGATCCTGATCAACTCCAATCCGGCCACGATCATGACGGATCCGAATCTGGCGGATCGAACGTACGTGGAGCCTCTGAGCGTCGAATACGCCGAGGAAGTGATTCGCCGCGAGCGTCCCGACGCGCTGCTTTCCACCGTCGGCGGGCAGACCGGGTTAAATCTTTCCGTCGCGCTTGCCGAAGCGGGGGTACTTGAGAAGTACGGCGTGGAGCTGATCGGTGCGAAGCTCGATTCCATCAAGAAGGCCGAAGACCGGCTGCTGTTCAAAGATGCGATGCGCAAGATCGGCCTGGAACTTCCGCAATCGCAGCTGGTTAATTCCATCGACAAGGGCCTGGAGTTCGCCGCTCGCATCGGATATCCGGTCATCCTGCGTCCCAGTTTCACGATGGGCGGAACGGGCGGCGGCATCGCATACAATCGCGAGGAAGCCGAAGAGATTCTGGAACGCGGAATCGATCTTTCTCCGGTCCATGAGGTTCTGATCGAGGAAAGCGTGCTGGGTTGGAAAGAATTCGAGCTGGAGGTGATGCGCGATCAGGCCGATAATTGCCATCATCGTGTGCTCCATCGAGAATTTCGACCCCATGGGCGTGCATACGGGC
The DNA here is from genome assembly GCA_963765085.1 of Terriglobia bacterium. Lineage (GTDB taxonomy): Bacteria > Acidobacteriota > Terriglobia > Bryobacterales > Bryobacteraceae > Palsa-187. The sequence continues at coordinate 33,526 of CAVXVL010000083.1, forward strand.
GATTCGATACGGTGGCGCCGGCGCAGACGCTGACCGATCGCGAATATCAGATGATGCGCGATGCCGCGCTCGCCTGCTTGCGTGAAATCGGCGTGGATACGGGCGGATCGAACGTACAGTTCGCCATCGATCCGAAGACCGGACGCATGGTGATCGTGGAGATGAATCCGCGCGTGTCGCGCAGTTCCGCGCTGGCGTCGAAAGCGACCGGATTCCCCATCGCGAAGATCGCCGCGAAACTCGCCGTCGGCTATCGGCTGGACGAGATCAAGAACGACATCACCCGCAAGACGCCCGCGTGTTTTGAACCGACCATCGACTACGTGGTCGCGAAAATTCCGCGCTGGCAGTTCGAGAAATTCCCCGGCGCGGAGCCCGTGCTGGGCACGCAGATGAAGAGCGTCGGCGAAGTGATGGCGATCGGCCGCACGTTCAAGCAGGCGCTGGGCAAAGGAATGCGGAGCCTCGAAACCGGCAAGGCCGACGGCGCGGTGAAGTTCGTCGACGAGTTGATCGAGGCGCGTCTAATCACGCCGAATCCCGACCGTCTCGGCTACATTCGCTACGCCTTCTAGCGCGGCTATACCGAGGAGCAGGTCCACGAGCTGACGTCGATCGACCCGTGGTTCCTGCGGCAGGTGCGGGAAATGGTGGATCTGGAGAAAACGCTCGCGACGATCACGCTCGAAGACATCACGCGCGAGCAATTGCTTGAGGCCAAGCGCGACGGCATCTCCGATAGTTATCTTGCGCGCTGCTGGGATGTCGACGCCGATGAACGTGCGCGCGAAGCGCAAAGCGACTGGGCGTAACGGCCGTGTTCAACCGCGTGGATACGTGCGCGGCCGAATTTGAGAGCTTCACGCCTTATCTCTATTCGAGCTACGAATCCGAGTGCGAAGCCGATGTCTCCAAGCGCAAGAAGATCATGATTCTGGGCAGCGGCCCGAATCGCATCGGCCAAGGAATCGAGTTCGATTATTGCTGCTGCCATGCGTCGTTCGCGCTGCAGGAATTCGGCGATCGAATCGATCATGGTCAATTGCAATCCGGAAACCGTGTCGACCGACTACGACACCAGCGACCGGCTTGTACTTCGAGCCTCTGACGCTCGAAGAAGTACTGAACATCTGCGACACCGAAAAACCCGACGGCGTGATCGTGCAGTTCGGCGGGCAGACTCCGCTGACGCTGGCGATTCCGTTGAAGAACGCGGGCGTGCCGATCATCGGAACCGATCCCGAGAACATCGATCTGGCCGAGGACCGCAAGCTGCTTCGGCAAGCTGCTGGACGATCTGAAGATTCCTTCGCCGGAGAACGGCTCGGCGACGAATGCGGAAGAGGCGTGCACGATCGCGCGTTCCATCGGCTATCCGGTGCTGGTGCGGCCCAGCTACGTGCTGGGCGGCCGCGCCATGGTGATCGCCTACGACGAAGACACGGTGCGGCGCTATATGCAGGAAGCCGTGTCGTTCTCGCAAAGCCGTCCCGTGCTGATCGACCGGTTCCTGGAAGACGCTACCGAAGTCGACGTCGACGCGCTTGCCGATACGACCGGCGCGGTGCTGATCGCCGGCATCATGGAGCATATCGAGGAAGCGGGCGTGCATTCCGGCGATTCGAGCTGCGTGCTGCCGCGCCACTTCGCTGGCCCCCGACGTCGTCGCGACCATTCGAACCTACACCGAGAAATTGGCGCGGGCGCTGAACGTGATCGGACTGATGAACGTCCAGTACGCGGTGAAAGACGGCAAGGTCTACGTACTGGAAGTAAATCCGCGCGCCTCGCGCACGGTGCCGTATGTGAGCAAAGCGACGGGCGTGGCGCTGCCGAAAATCGCCGTGGGGGCTGATGCTGGGCAAGAAGATTTCGGATTTCACGGACGCAGCGCGGCGTGCTGCCCGTGCCGCAGTATTTCGTCAAATCGCCGGTGTTTCCGTTCAATAAATTCCCGGGCGTCGATCCGACGCTCGGACCGGAGATGCGTTCGACCGGCGAAGTGATGGGCGTCGGGGAGAATTTCGGCGAAGCGTTCGCGAAGGCTCAGTTCAGCGCGGGAACGCCGCTGCCCGATCACGGGCTGGTGTTCATCAGCGTGAACGATCGCGATAAGGCCGGTCGCCGTCGCGGTGGCACAAGCGCTTCCACGATTTGGGTTTCGAAGTCACGGCCACGCGCGGCACGGCTGCTGCGATTCGCGCCGCCGGCATCCCGGTCGAAAACGGTTTTCAAGGTGAACGAAGGACGTCCCAACGCGGTGGATTTGCTGAAAGCCGGGTCGCTCGATCTGATCATTTACACGGCCACCAGCGGCGCGCACGCGTTCAGCGACGAAAAGGCGATCCGCAGACAATGCCGTTACTGTATCGCGTCCCATGCATCACGACCATGAGCGGCGCGCGCGCGGCCGTCGAAGCGATGGCGTCCCGCCGCCGGGATCCCGATGCGCGTGTGGAGCTTGCAGGAAATTCACGGGGCGGCGGCTACCGCCAAATCGTCGTGAGGAAACCGAGGATGCGTCGATGAAAGGTATTGTTCTCGCGGGCGGCACCGGCAGCCGTCTGTTCCCGCTCACCAAAATCACCAACAAACATCTGCTGCCGATTTACGACAAGCCGATGATTTATTACCCGATCCAAACGCTGGTGGACGCGGGCATTCGCGACATCCTGCTGGTGACCGGCGGGCGCAATTCCGGAGATTTCCTGCGGTTGCTGGCGAATGGGAAAGAGTTCGGATTGGCCCATTTCAACTACACCTATCAGGAAGGCGAAGGCGGCATCGCCGATGCGCTCGCGCTGGCCGAACACTTCGCCGACGGCGATAAGATTTGCGTGATTCTGGGCGACAACATTATGGAGAAGCCGATTAAAGACGCCGTGGATGCGTTCAAGCTGCAGGAGCGCGGCGCGCGTATTCTACTGAAGCAGGTGTCCGATGCCGAACGCTTCGGCGTCGCGGAAATGGACGGCACCCGCATCGTCGGGATCGAGGAAAAACCCAAGAAGCCGAAGTCCGACCGCGCCGTCACGGGCATCTACATGTACGACGGCTCGGTGTTCGAAAAGGTCAAAAAGCTGGTTCCCAGCGGCCGCGGCGAGCTGGAAATCACCGACGTGAACAACGCCTATATTCGCGAAGGCACTATGACATACTCGAACGTCGATGGCTGGTGGACGGACGCGGGCACCTTTGAATCGCTGCTGCGCGCGACGAATCTGGTGGCGCAGAGCCGCACGCCGGAAGAACGCAAACAGGCCGCCGACGGTTAGTCGGTCTCGCGAAGTGAACAGGAACGCGCGAGCAGCGCGCCCCAATGAAATCCCGCGCCGAACGCTCCGAAGACAATGTCTCCGGCAGGCGGATCCTGCGCCGCCCATTCGGAAGCGGCGATCAGCATTGACGCCGAAGACGTGTTGCCATAGCGGGCCACGTTCGAGAAGACTTTCTCAGGTCCCACGCCGAGCGCTTTCGCTACGCGCACCAATAGATTCTGATTCGCCTGATGCAACAGGAACACCTGCACGTCGCCGGCGGCGACCTTCTGCCGCGCAAGTACTTCGGAGATCGCGCCGGGGATTTTTCGCGACGCCTGCATAATCACGCTCAAACCGCTCATGCGCAGGGGTGACGAAACATCCCAAGCTAAATCGTTGCGGAATTCGCCGTCTGTGTGCAGCGCCGAATCCAGGATTTCCCACGGTCCGGGTCGCGCACTGACGAGAGCCGCACCGGCTCCGTCGCCGAACAGGACGGCGGTATTGGCGTCGTTTGCATCCACAACCGCCGACATCTTCTCGGCGCCGATCACTAAAACATCGCCGACAGATTCGGCCATCTTCGCGGCGATCGCCAGACCGAAGAGCGATCCGGCGCTGGCCATTGGGATATCGAGCGCGGGGGTTCCTTCCAGACCTAATTGTGCGGCGATTGTTGCCGCCGGACCAGGAAATCCACGCGCTCCGCTGCCGCTCGCGACGACGATCATGCCAAGCGTGGACGCTTCAAGTTTGGCGTTGCCAAGACAATCGCGTGCGGCCGCGACAGCCAGATCGGCGACGCTCGTTTCCGCGGCAGCCCACCGGCGCTCGCGAATGCCCGAAACGCTCTCGATCCATTCGGGCGCTTTGCCCACTTGCGCGGCGATTTCTTGGTTGGTTACAATCCGCTCCGGCAGATGCGCGCCGAACGCGTGAAGAAAAGCGGCCATGGGCTGCCTAGGCGCCGTGTTCTTCCAAGTATGCTTCGATGCGAGCAATCGAATCGAACTTGCGCGGATTCAAGTCGCGATCGGGAACCTTGATGGAGAACTCGTCTTCAATCGCGGAAACCAGATCGGGCAGCGCAAAAGAATCGAGCAAACCGCTTTCAAACAACGACTCGCTGTCATCGGCGGGCAGCTGCGCGGTTGTCACTTTTCCAAGAACGTTGAGTAAGCGTTGACGGCGTGTGGCGTCTGGCATGAACTCTCATCCTGCCACAATCGAGCCCGCCTTCGCTTCACGGTCATGGGCTTCAGATTCGTGCGCCGTGGGCTTGTGCGCGCCGGGTCCTTGTCCGCAATACCATCGATACGTCGCCGCGATGCCCTCTGCGAGCGGAATGCGCGCGTGCCAGCCGAGCGCGTGGATGCGCGACACGTCGAGCAGTTTGCGCGGCGTCCCGTCAGGCTTCGAGGAATCGTAAGCAATGTTCCCCTGATAGCCGACGACGCGCGCGACCAACGCGGCGAGTTCCGCGATGGTCACGTCCACGCCCGTGCCGACATTCAAGGGCTCCGCGCCATCATAGTTCTCGATCAGGAAGCAGGCGGCCTCCGCCAGATCGTCCACGTGCAGGAATTCACGCCGGGGCGTACCCGTGCCCCACAGCGTCACTTCCGGAACGCCGTGTATCCGCGCTTCGTGAAAGCGCCGCATCAACGCGGGCAGCACGTGGGATTTCGCGAGGTCGAAATTGTCTCCGGGGCCGTAGAGGTTGGTGGGCATGAGGCTGATCGCGGGAAATCCGTATTGCGAGCGGTAGGCCGCGCACAACCTCAATCCCGCAATCTTTGCGATCGCGTACGCTTCGTTGGTCGGTTCGAGCGGTCCAGTCAGCAATGAATCCTCTCGAATCGGCTGGGGCGCGAACTTCGGATAAATACAGGACGAGCCGAGAAACACCAGTTTGCGCGCGCCGTTCTTCCATGCCGAATGAATCACATTCGTTTGAATCGCGAGGTTTTCATACAGGAACTCGGCCGGCTGAGTGGCGTTCGCCATGATCCCTCCGACCTTCGCCGCCGCGAGAAAAACAAATTCGGGACGCTCCTTCGCGAAAAATTGCTCGACCGCCGCTTGATCCCGCAAGTCGAGCTCCGCGCGTCCACGCGCCAGCAATTGCCGGCAACCCAACGTCTCCAAGCGACGCACGATGGCTGAACCGGCGAGTCCCCTGTGACCGGCGACAAAGATCCGGCTGTCGGTTTGCAAGCGTTCAGCCATGCGCTCCTCCCCGCGGGGCCACCAGGTGACCGGCGCGCGCGAGCGTGAGTTCCTGGCGAGCCAACTCCATGTCGGCCTCGACCATCGATCGAACCAGTTCGTCGAAACTGATCTCGGGACGCCAGCCGAGAGCGCTCCGGGCCTTGCTCGAATCGCCTTGCAGCGCGTCAACTTCGGTGGGACGGAAGTAGCGCGGATCTTTTTCCACGCACGTCTTCCAGTTCACGCCCGCGATGTCGGCAGCTTTTTCCAAAAACTCGCGGACGGAGTGGCTATCGCCGGTCGCGACCACGAAATCGCCCGGCACGTCGTGTTGTAGCATCAGCCACATCGCGCGAACGTAATCAGCGGCATGGCCCCAGTCACGACGGGCATCCAAGTTGCCGAGGTACAACTTTTCCTGTAACCCGAGCTTGATGCGGCCGAGCGCGCGCGTAATCTTCCGTGTCACGAAAGTCTCGCCGCGCCGCGGCGATTCGTGGTTGAAGAGAATTCCGTTGCTGATAAACAGTCCGTACGCCTCGCGCTGGTTCACGCCGTACCAATGCGCGGCGACTTTGCTGACCGCGTAAGGACTGCGTGGATAGAAAGGCGTGTCCTCGTTCTGCGGCGGTGGCGTCGCCCCGAACATTTCTGAAGAACCGGCCTGATAATAACGCGGATTGCGACCGCTCTCCTGGGCATAGTCGCGAAATGCTTCGAGGATGCGCAGAGCGCCGGTCGCCACGATATCGGCCGTATACTCGGCCTGGTCGAAGCTGACGCGCACGTGTGACTGCGCGCCCAAGTTATAAACCTCGTCGGGCTGAATCTCGCCGAGCAAACGCCGGATGCGCGCGGCATTCGCCAGATCGCCGTAGTGCAGCCGCAGGCCGCCGCGATCGTGCGGGTCCACGTAGAGATGATCCAGCCGGTCGGTGTTAAAAGTCGAAGTCCGGCGGATCATCCCATGAACTTCGTAACCCTTGGCGAGCAGCAGCTCCGCCAGATAGGATCCATCCTGCCCTGTAACGCCAGAGATGAATGCCTTCTTTGTCGTGGTAGTGGCCATGCGCTCTTTTTATTATCAGCCCGGGAGAATCCGAATTCAGGAATCTTCCAGGACGGACGATATGTGGCACAGAGGAAAGTAACAACTATGTCGACTGTCTCCTCGCCCATCAATTCGACAATTGCTCCCGTTACTTTAGCGAACGTCAGCCAGTATTCGAGCGATTATCAGAACGTCCTGAACCAGGCGGTCCAGGTCGCCGAGGAGCCGCTCACCCAGCTGCAAACGGAAGATTCCAATGTGCTGGCGCAAAATGCGGCGCTCGCCGGTATCGAGACGGCCGCGACGAATCTTTTCACCAGCCTGCAAACCCTGGGTACGGACGCGGCCAGTCAAGCCATCGGCGCGACCAGTTCCAACTCCGCCATTCTGACGGCGACGGCGACCGGCGCCAAGACGCCGAACACCTACACCATCAATTCCGTCACCTCGATCGCCAGCGCGGCCTCGGAGGACTCGCTTCACAGCTACGCGGATTCTTCGTCCACAACCGTGTCGTCCACTGGAATTCTGCAATTAACGGTGGGCTCTCAGAACTACGCGCTGACGCCGGCCACCAATAATCTGACCGGCCTGCGCGACGCCATTAATTCGTCGGGCGCTCCGGTAACCGCCTCCATTCTCACGACCAGCAATGGAAACTACCTTTCCGTGACCGCGAACGCGACCGGTGCGACCACGCTACAGCTCCTCGACAATCCCGTTACCGCCACCAATCCCGGTGGAACCAACACCGAACTACTGACGCAGGCCAATCAAGGAACCAACGCCGAATTTTCCCTGAACAATATCGATGTCAAGCAGTCGAGTAACACGGTAAATTCCGTGATCCCGGGGGTTACTCTCCAGCTCCTGCAGAAAAGCACCACTCCGGTCGCCGTCTCGTTACAAAGTAATCCCACGCAACTTTCTACGGATCTACAGACTTTCGTGACGAATTACAATGCGCTGGAACAGTCGCTCGCGGCGCAGGAGGGCGCGAACACGGGAGGGTTGAACGGAGATCCCGTGGTCACGCAACTCCAACAGACGCTGCGCCAGATCACGGCTTTTTTCACGACCAGCGGCACGGTAACGAACCTGGGTGATTTGGGCGTGACCTTCGCCGATGCGACCGGCGCCGCGACTTTCAATCAGACCGCATTCAGCGCCCTGAGCTCCCAGCAAATCAGCGACGGATTCAGTTTTATCAACTCTTTGACCACCGGAACCGGTAATTTCGTCGCACAACTCCAGTCCTTTACCGATCCGGTCAGCGGAATGATCGCCACCGAGGAGCAGGGTAATAGCGCCACCGATACGCATTTGCAAAGCCAGATCACCACGCTTATCGATCGCATCAATACGTTGCAAACGAATTTGCAATTGCAATTGGCCCAAGCCGACGCCCAGGAAGCGGAACTGCAATCGCAACAATCGACCGTGAATGCCAGCCTTGTGGGCTTAAACTATGTGCTTTACGGACAAAACCCAACGGGAAGCTAGGCGAGTGCGGAAATCGATTCTTGGGAGGCGATCCGAACAATGATTCCAGGCGGCCCACTGATCGAAGCCTCGCGCGACGCGTTGCGTGCCGCATCCATTGGGGATATGGCCGCTCTGGACACGGCTCTGATGAAGAGGCGCGCCGCCTTGGCGGATGCTTCCCCGTTTCAGTTGGCGGCCGCCTTCAACGACGGCGAATCTCTCCGCATGCTCCTGAAAGGGATCAAACGCCGGATTCGCGACCAGCACCGTCAACTCGAGCAGATCAAGATGGGTCTTGCCCGGACGGCGGCGCCTCGCGCGGCGAAGATCGATCTCCGGGCCTGATGGCGCGGAAGTGTCGCGTCAGGGAATCCATGGCCGTTTGCGGCACATTCGACGCCGAGCGATTTTGTTCCGCGGTTAAATAAATTTCCCTGCGCAGCACGGCCACCTCGCGCGGCGCTCGTATGCCGATCTTCACTTGCGAAGGAGCAATGTCGAGGATCTCCACTTCCACGTTGTCCCCGATTAAGAAGGACTCACCCGCCCGCCTTCGGATCACGAGCATAGGTGCTCCAGAAGTCCCGGCGGCAGCGGGTGCCGATGCGAGTACATACGATCATGGCGCACGGCCTGGACGGCACAACGAGTGCTGCCGTTGGCCACATGGTGGATCACGACGGGCGCGAGGAGATTCACGGTAAAGGAGCTCGGACCCGATGGCGAGAGAATGGCCAAATACAATACGTCGGCGCCAGGTCCGGGTTGACGCGCGTCGTCTAAGCCGAGAATTCGCAAATCCTCGGGCGCAATCCCACTTTGATAGGAGTCGTCCACGATGGGAACCGGAATGGTAAGAAAACACAGCGACGCCGTGTCGACGCTTTGCAGAAGAATCACGGGAGCAAGCGCCGGGTGCTCGATCAAAACAAAGCGGCGCTGGGTGTCGAAGCCCGGCATTCCGCAGGGGAACGCGAGCTCCGCGAAGGGATCGTAAGAAATCTCGCCGAAATCGCGCGTCCGAACCAGAGGCATCCGGAGCGGTTGCGTTGCAATCGGAGCGCCACCGAGGCTTCGTTAACGGCTGCGCAGTTCGGCGGAAAATTCCTTACTCAGCCGTTCGACGATGCGATCGACGGCGGCGCTTACCTCTTCCGAAGAAAGCGTGCGATCACCCGCGCGGAACACCATCGATACCGCAATGCTCCGGCGATCCGGGGCGATGCCCTTGCCGGCGAATACATCGATGCAATCGACCGATTCCATTTGCGCACCCGCGGCTTCGCGAATCGCGCGTTCCAACTCGCCGTAAGGCACGCTTCGATTCACCACGAAAGAGATATCGCGAAACACGGCGGGAAAGCGCGGGAGCGCTTCAAAAATGGCGGAGGTTCGCGATCCTTCGAGGAGCGGCTGGAGAAAGATTTCGGCCGCGAATACAGGCTGATAAATTCGTTCCGCCGCCAACAGCTCCGGCGCAACCTGGCCGATGATCCCGATCGGCGCATCGTTCTCGACGATCCGTGCGGCCGTGCTGTCCGCATAGCCATCGACCACGACCGGTACGAATTTAGGTCGCGGTGCGTGAAGCGTTTCGAACACGGTTTCGACGACGCCCTTCAAATCGAAGAAGTCGCATTCGCGGCGCGTCGACCAATCGGCGTCATTCAGCGATCCGCCGAGCAGAATGCCGAGCGCCCAATGCTCCTCTGGCTCTTTGCCGGGACGCGAAAAAATCTTATCGATCTCGAAATACCGGAAGTTCACCGCGCGCCGCGATGCGTTGTAAATCGCGGTCTTCACGAGGAAAGGCACCAGCGACCGGCGCAGCCGCGCGAGGTCGGCATTCAATGGATTGGCGAGCGTCACCGAAGCGCCGGCGAGCTGCGAGAACCTCGTCTCATTCTCCAGAGGTTCGAGCGGCACTCCGCGGACTTCCAGAAATCCTGAACCGGTGAGCGCGGCGCGCGCCATGCCCCGCGCTTGATCGAGCGCGGTCGTCTTCCCTGCCGTCGGCGTTTCGGGACTCGCGGACGGCGTGATCGTCTCGTAACCGAGCACTCGCGCGACATCTTCGATCAGCACCACGGCGTCGTTCACGTCCACGCGCCGTGTCGGGACTTCAATCCGCATCAGATCTTCGGAACAGGAGCAGCCCAGTTTCGTGAGCGACGCGATAACTTGTTCGCGCGTGACCCGAATCCCCAAATAACTGCTCACGCGTTCGGCCGGTAACGAGAAAACCGCACGATGCGCGCGCGTCGGATACGCGTCGGTCACCGGTCCGGCCGATCGCGCCGCGGCTTCCGAGAACAGCAACGCCGCGGCCCGAGCGCGCGCCCCATCCAGTGACTCATTGGGATCGGTGCCGCGCTCGAAGCGATACGCCGAATCGCTGCTGACGCCCAGGCGCCGGCTGCTCAACCGAATTCCCGTAGGCTCGAAATGCGCGGCTTCGAGCAACACGTCAGACGTATCTTCCGAAATCCCGGACATTTCGCCGCCCATGATGCCGGCGAGCGCCATGGGAGCGCGAGCGTCGGCGATCGCGAGCGGCGCATACTCTCCAGACTCTCCGACGGAACGGCCGTCGAGCAGGCGTAACGTTTCTCCGGGCGCAAAGCGGCGCACCACGATCTTTTCGCGAACCCGATCCAGATCGAACGCGTGCAGCGGCTGACCCCATTCGAGCATCACGAAATTCGTAATGTCGACAATGTTGTTGATCGGGCGCAGACCGGCCGCCATAAGACGGCTTGCCATCCACGGACGCGATTTCTCGATACGAATTCCGCGGATGATCTGACAGGTATAGCGTGTGCACAACGACGGCGCTCGGATATCGACGGGAACGGCATCGGCCGTCATTTCGCGTGGCGCGGGAGCTTCCGGCAGCACCAACGACAGATCGAGCATCGCGGCGAGCTCGCGGGCAATGCCGATCAATCCCAGGCAATCGGGACGATTGGGATACACCTTTACATGCACCAGCGCCTCGTCGATCTTCATCGCCTCGGTGATGCTTTTGCCGAGCAGCGCCTCATCGCGAAATACCTGTAGCCCGCTGCCCTTGGCGATCAAACCGAGTTCCCCATCCAGGCAGATCATGCCCTGGGAGAGAACTCCGTGCAGCGTCTCATCGTAAATCGAATCGCCGGTAGGCAGATCGGTCCCCGCCAGAGCGACGGGCACTCCCCAGCCGACCTCGATGGGATGTGCGGACGCACACACAATCTGTTTGATGTCGCCGGGCGCTACTTCCACCTGGCAAACGTATTTATCGCTGCTGCCGGCAAGCGGCTCTTTCGCGCGGATAAATCCAACCCGCACCGGCGCGAGTTCGCGCTCCAGGACGTGGGCCGCTTCAATATCCAAGCCGACGCGCGGCAAGGCGGCGAGCAGATCCGCCAGCGGGCATCGCGGCGTCAGATAGTCCAGCAGCCATTCGGTGTTGACGATCATGTTCGTTTAGGAAGACGGCGCGGGGTCAAAACTGCCGCAGGAAAGCTTCCTCATTCTGATACAGGTGCCGGATGTCGTTGATCTGGTGGCGCAGCATCGTAATGCGATCCACGCCGATGCCGAAGGCGAAGCCTTGATGTTTTTCCGGATCGAGGCCACCCATCCGGAGCACCTCCGGGCGCATCATGCCGCTGCCCAGCACTTCGATCCATCCCGTGCGCGAGCACAACGAGCAGCCCTGCTGTTTGCAGATGATGCAGCTCATGTCCACTTCGGCGCTGGGCGTCGTGAACGGAAAATAACTGGGGCGGAAACGTAGTTTGGCCTCCGTTCCGAAGAGGCCCTTCACAAGTTCCGTGAGCGTCCAGCGCAGGTCGGACATGGTGATATTGCGTCCTACGGAGAACGCGTCCAACTGCTGAAAAATCGGGAAATGCGATGCATCGATATCGTCTTTGCGATAACAGCGGCCGGTAGTCATCGCGCGGATCGGAACTTGCCCGCCGCTCGCCTGCATGACGCGGCCTTGAAAAGCCGTCGTGTGCGTGCGCATGAGGTGTTGGCCGTCGGTGTAAAACGTGTCGTGGAGATCGCGCGCGGGATGCCAGGCGGGCGTATTCAAAGCGTCGAAATTGTAATATTCGGTTTCGATGTCCGGAAAATCCGCGTACGAGAACCCCAGCCCGATCAAGACGCGCTTCATGGCTTCCGCCGTGACGGTCATCGGGTGCGGACGTCCAGCGAATCGACGTCGTCCCGGTAACGTCACATCGAGCGACGGACCCGCTGGCTTCGCCGATTGCTCCAGCCCGGCGCGGCGTTCGTCGATCGCCGCTTCGAGTTCCGCTTTCGCGCTGTTTACCGATTGCCCGAACGCCTTGCGCTCGTCCGCGGGAAGACTTCCCAGCGACTTCATCTGCGACGTCAGCTCGCCCGACTTGCCCAGGTAGCGCACGCGCGCCTGATCCAGTTCGGCGGGTGTGGCCGCCGCACGAATTTGCGCCTGGGCGCGCTCCACCAGCTCTGAAATCGATTGCATGGGCTTGTTTTTCAGTGGAAACTACGAGTGTAACATTTGAACTTGTTTTCTCCACCATCCCTATGCCCCTTGCCCGTGTTCTTGAACCCGAAGAAATGGCCGGAGCCGAGGAAGCCGCCGAATACGACCGGATGGACTTTAGCGCCACCGATAACGTATTCGCCCAGCGTGCCGCCGAGCTCGCGCGCCCCGGCGGCTGGATCATCGATATCGGCTGCGGCAACGCAAAGATCCCTCTCGCGATTGCCGTTCTGGCGCCGGAATCTCCGGTTTGCGCGGTGGAAATGTCGAATGAAATGCTCGCCGTGGCGGCGCGAAATCGTGCCAGCGGCCCGGACGGCGCACGGCGCGTAGTCCTCCTGCGTGGCGATGCGAAGAACCTGCCCATTGCGGATGGCTCGGCGAGCTTGGTTATCTCGAACAGCTTGATCCATCACATTCCCGATCCCCTTTCCGTATTTAGCGAAATCGCACGCATGGTAGGGGACTATGGCCGTATCCTGGTTCGCGATCTGGTTCGTCCCGGGAGCAAGCGACAACTCGCCGAAATCGCTGATAAATACGCCTCCGGCTGGAGCCCGTTGCAGCGGAAGCTATTCGTGGATTCCTTGCATGCGGCTTTGTCCTTGAAAGAGGTTCGCCAGCTTGCCGCCGAAGCCGGTCTTCGGCGTATCCGCGTCGAACAAGTCACCGATCGCCATTGGAGTCTCGAATCGTAAGCGGCTGCGTTCGAGCTGCGTTATCCTGGCGTTTGGCATCTTCTCGGATCGAACAATTACAGCAGTTGCTCGCCCAGGACCCCGCGAGCACGTTTGCCCGTTACGGGTTGGCGATGGCGTACGTCCAACAAGGCGAGTTGGAGCGGGCCATCGCGGAATTCGAGGCTCTTTTAGAGCACAATCCCGGCTATGCCGCGGCTTACTACCATGGCGGCCAAACCTTCGAGAAACTCGGGCGGCTCAACGAAGCGAGGAGTTATTACCGGCGCGGTTTGGACGCCGCCCGCGATCCTCACGCCTTGGGCGAGTTACAGGCCGCACTGGATATACTGGGCGATGAGGAGCCGATTAGATAGCCTGGCGCTTGCGGCGCCCCACGACCCCGCACAACGATGTCACGCTCTGTGCAAAGTTTCTCTCCTCGACGGACTCTCGCGGCGCGAGCCGGCTTTGTCGGCCCTTTCCTGATCCTCACCTGTTTCCCGGCTTGGTCGCAGTTCTCTCCGCAAGCTCCTCCGCCGCAGACCCGTCCACCGCTTCGGAAAGCGGCCCAGGCGCCTTCGGAGCAGAATCAACTCGATGGCAATCAGGCTCTTTTTACCGTTCTGGCCGCGATGAATGTAGCCGGCTATGACGACCAAATCGATTCGCCTTCGACGAATGCCATGCGCCATACGCTGCGCACGCAGCTCGCGACCGAAAATCTGAATAGCGTTTACGAGCTCAAGCGCTTTTATCGCGACCACGCGCTCCGCGATCCGAAGGCGGAGCTGAGCCGTTATATCTCCTATGCTCTGCTGATCAACGGCCCGCCCGACTTCGGTTATCGCGATCCGGACATGGTGCGCCCCGCCGACGCTTCTTCTCTGGAAGGTCTTTCGCCGCTACTCGCCGCCTTTTACCAGGAGGCGCACCTCGAAGACTGGTGGCAGCAGGCTCAACCCACCTACGACCAGGTCATCGGTAAATACCATGAGCCGGTCGCGCGCGCTATCCTCGGCGTTAACGCGTATTTACGCAATACAACCAGCGGCTACCTGGGACGGCGCTTTCAAATCTATGTCGATCTGCTCGGCGCCCCGAATCAGGTGCAGACACGAAGCTACGCGGATGACACATTCGTGGTCGTGACGTCCAGCGAGGAGCCGCAAATCCAGGGCATCCGTCACGCCTATCTCCACTATCTGATCGATCCTCTCGGATTCAAGTTCGCCGAGGAGATTCAAAAGAAGCACGCGCTGGGAGACTATGCGCAAGGAGCCACTGTGCTTCCGGATTTCTATAAATCCGATTTCGTTCTGTTGGCCACGGAGTGCGTCATCAAAGCCACGGAAAGTCGCATGGATCGTAAACCGGAACTCGCGGATCAGGCCATGCGTGAAGGTTACGTGCTCACGGCCGCACTCGCCGAGCAACTCGGCGCCTACGAAAAGCAGGAAGTCGCTTTGCGCTTATACTTCCCCACGTTATTCTCCGGCCTGGATCTGAAACGCGAGGAAAAGCGCATGCAGGGCGTGGACTTCGCCTTGGCGCCCACGACGCGCGTCGTTCGTCCCGCACAAAAGCAAAGCGCTCCGCCCGAACTCACGGGAGCGGAGAAGACGCTCGCCGACGCCGACAAGTTCTACACGGATCGCAATCTGGAGCAAGCCCAGGCTGCATTTCTGCGCGTTCTCGACGAAACCTCCGAGAAATCGCTGCAAGCAAAAGCGTATTATGGTTTGGCAAGGATCGCCGTGCTCCAGAAGGATCCCGAAACCGGCGACAACCTGTTTCGCAAGGTCCTCGATCTGGAACCCGACGCGGACACCAAGTCGTGGAGCCTGCTTTATTTGGGCCGGCTGGCGGATTCGCAGGGGGATCGCCCCCAGGCGGTGGAACGTTACAACGCAGCCTTAGCGGTGCAGGGTGCTCCGGATGCGGTTCGTCAGGCTGCCCAAAAAGGTCTGGAAGCGACATTTAGCAAGGAATCGGGCAAGTAATATTACTGAGGAGTGAGGACCGGAATGAGGACGAAATACTTTGCCATCGCGCTGGCCTTGACGGCCGGCTTCGCCATGGGACAAAAGCCGAAGTCGAATAAAGAAATTCAAGCGGTGAACGCGGTCTTTCAGGCGCAGACGCCGGACGCCAAAATCGCCGCCGTGGACGATCTGATTTCGAAGTTCAAGGACACGGAATTTAAAGCCATCGCACTGACGCAGGCCGCCGGTGCGGAGATGCAGAAGGGCGACGCGATCGCCGCGCTCACGTATGGAAACCGCGCGCTCGAAGCGGACCCGAAATATTACGAAGCTCTGCTGCTGGTTTCCGGCTTGTTGGTGCGGGGTACGCGCGAATTCGATCTCGATAAAGACGAAAAGCTCGCCCACGCGACAAAACTAGCGAACGACGCGATCCCCCAGATTAGCGCGGCGGCAAAGCCCGGACCGCAAGTCCCCGACGACCAGTGGAATGCATTCAAGAAGGATAAAATGGCCGAAGCTCACGACCGCCTGGGTATGGTCGCTGCGATGCAGAAGAAATACGACGTCGCGATCACCGAATTTAAGACATCCATCGACGGCGCGAGCACTCCGGATTGGACCACTTCGGTTCGCCTTGCCTCCGTCTACGACGATTCGGGCAAATTCGATGACGGCGTCGCGCTCCTCGATAAGGTGATCGCAGCTCCGGGCGTGAACCCGGCCATCGTGACGGCCGCCCAAAGCGAAAAAGCACGCGCCGAGAAAATGAAAGCCGCGAAGAAGTAGTCGCGAGAGGACGGCTTGCATGAACGCCGAACTGGCCGTTCTCGAGCAGGCGCTGGGGCATACGTTTCGCGATCGCGATCTGCTGGCCCGCGCTCTGACGCATAAATCCCGAATCTACGAGAAGTCGGCGGACGGCAACGCCTCCGACGACAACGAGCAGCTCGAATTCCTGGGCGACGCAATTCTCGGCTTCGTCGTCAGCGAGGCCTTGGTGCGCCGTTTTCCGTCCTTCCCGGAGGGCCGCCTGTCGAAATTGAAGGCTCACCTGGTGAGCGCCGCGTGGCTCTACGAAATCGCGCAGGAGCTCAACCTGGGCGATCACCTTCTGCTCGGGCGCGGCGAGGAAATGAGCGGAGGCCGCGAAAAGCGCGCCCTTCTTTCCGACGCCCTGGAGGCATTGATCGCGGCACTTTATATCGATGCCGGGCTCGACGTCGTGCGGGTTTTAATCGAGCAGCAAATCATGGGCGCACTGCAGGTTCCTGAAGATGGCGGTATCGAAAGCGCGGTAACCGATCACAAGAGCGCGCTGCAGGAAACGGCGCAGGCCCTCAAGCTTCCGCCACCACGCTACGTCATCATCGCCGAGGATGGTCCGGAGCACGCAAAAACCTTCACGGTTGAAGTTCGCCTCGGCAAAGATTGGATCAGTCAGGCACAGGGGATGTCTAAGAAATCCGCGGGCCAGAAGGCTGCCCAGCAGATTCTACAGCAGTTAACCGAATGGGGACGATAGCACTTCACTTCTCGTCCGCATGGTAAACTTTTTTTAATGCTGCACCGGGTTTGTGCTCTGGCGTGTGTGCTGGCGATGTGCGGGGTAGCCCAGGAAAACCGGTCACTCGGCGACAACGCTCGGCAATATCTCGTCGACCTGGTCCGGCTGGATACTTCCAATCCGCCGGGCAATGAAACCCGTGTCGCGGAATATTTGAAGGAAGTCGCCGACTCCCAGGGCATTCCCAACGATCTTGCCGGCGAATTCCCGCGCCGTCTGAATTTCATCGCGCGCTTAAAGGGCAGCGGCAAAAATCGGCCATTGCTGCTCATGGCTCACTCCGATGTCGTCCCGGTGGATCGTTCTCAGTGGACCGTCGATCCGTTCTCCGCCGAGTTGCGCAATGGCTTCATCTACGGCCGTGGCACGTGGGACGACAAGTCGCTGCTGGCGGCCGAACTCGCTGTCATGGTGGAAATCAAGCGCCGCAACATCAAGCTAAGCCGCGATATCATCCTGCTTTCCGAATCCGACGAGGAGGAAAGCGGCGCCGGCGTGCAATGGATGCTGCAGCATTCGCCGCAGAAAATCGACGCCGAGTTCGCCCTGAACGAGGGCGGATCGATTCTCGAAACCAAGGACGGTCCCAAGATTTTTCAGATCCAGACGGCCGAGAAAGTTCCGCTGCGCGTCCTGCTGACCGCCAAAGGAACGGCCGGACATGGAGCCCTTCCGCGGGAAGATAATCCAATCGTGCGTTTATCGCGCGCCGTCATCCGCGTTACCGATGCCGAGGAGCCCGCACACTTGAATCCCGTGGCGCGGCGCTATTTTCGCGAGATTTCCAAACTTCCCGACTATGCATGGCTGGCGCCGATTTTGCCCAAGCTGGATAATCCCGCGACGCTCCAGGCCGCCGCCGCTCAAATCCGCGCGCATGAGCCGGAACTCGATACGTTGCTGCGCACGACCATCTCGGCGACGGTGGTTCGCGCGGGCGCTAAGAGCGATACCATCCCGAGTTCGGCGGAAGCGCAACTGGACGTACGCCGCTTGCCCGGCGAGACGCGCGACGAAGTCCTCGACCGCATCCGGCAATTGGTCAACGATCCCGCCGTGGACGTAAGCGTCGCGCCCGGTCCACAGCCGCCGACCACAGAGCCCAGTCCCACGACGACGACTCTCTATCACGCTCTGGAGCGCGCGATCACGCGGATGTATCCGCGCGACGTAGCCGTGCCCTACATCGCTCGCGGCACCACCGACAGTTCTTACCTGCGTGCGCACGGCATTCCCGTTTATGGAGTGCCCATCTTTACCCGCGAAACTCTCGACAATCGCGCCCATGGCAACGACGAACGCATCGCTCCGAAGAACGTGGAAGATGGAGCGGGTTTGCTGTGGCAGATGATTCTCGAAAGCGCGGGTTCGGGGATCTAACCTAGCTCTTGGCGCTTGCCTACTTTATCGAGTGGTAGTTTGGGTCGCGCGTTTCGGCGTGTCGCCTTACCTTACGTCCAACGGTGGATCAGGTCGACTTTCTCCAAAGCAGACAGGCGCTGAAGCATTTTGAAACACCGCACTCAAAATGTTTTCGTTTGGCCGCTAGCGTTTCACAAGCAGGGATACAAGATACGCTTGGGCGATTTGCTCTTTTCGTATCGTCGGCCATGTGTTGAAGATTTTCTCCGCTAACTTTACCTGCGTCAGTGCCACAGGATCAAGATCCTTGGTGAGGTTATAGTCGGCGAAGTGCCGGTCTTCCTGAAGCTGAATGAAGGTTTGGGCAACGAATCGAAGGCTGGTGACGACCCTCAGGTCCTCGCCAATATACGGAAAATCCTTTTGAATTCAGTATTCGATTGGACGCGGTCTTCATGGTGCCGTGGTCAAAGGCTCTTCCGAGAGCCGTGCGCAACGGTACGTTGCTCCAGTTGGACGTGGCCTCCGCGATCAAATAATGAAATACTGCGCAGTACGCTGCGGACACCACGCGACGTAACGTCAGTTGGGTTGACGGGGTGACGTGTATGAGCAGTAGCGCCTGCGCCAGCAGGTCGTCATGATACGCCATCTACACCCAGTCAGGATCACGGCGGCGATCCTGTTCGGATTTGCTCCTGAAATTAAAATATGGCCGCAAGCCCCAATTCTCGACGGGTCGTATGGCGTCGAAAAGCGCCGCGCTAATTCGGCCCGTTAGGTCCGCGATGGTCTCCTCGCGGATATACGCATCGGCGAGCAGGATGCGGAAGAACAGCGACGGTTCTCCCGTCGAATCCGGTGCGAGGCTGTACGCCACGCGAACTACCTCGGGACCGAGGTGCTGCGCAGCCTGAGCGATAATCTCCCCAAGCTGAGCTTGATTGACGTACCCGGTTGGAGCTTGCACGATACTATTGTCGCGCCTAAGTTGCTTCACGCGAGTTGGCCAGATAGAAAGGACGGAAGCAAGCTTCGGGGTAATCGGCTGCGAGACAGAAGAGGGCGACGGCTGAGGCGGTTCCATCCAATGGGAGCCGATCCCGGGGGCCATATCCGCCCTGCACATCTGGAGGGCTACCGGCGTCAATATATGTAAGAGCACACTTGTGCTCGAAGTACCTCTATTGGATTCAACTAGTTACACGACCCAGCATGGCTGAGTGGACGCTAAAATACGCCGATACACGCGGGGAGATCCACCAGCAGGTGGCCGAGGCAGGCTCCGAGCGCGAACTCCGCGACCGCTACACCCAGCAGGGATTTCTGGTTTATTCCATCCGCTCGCGTTCGGAGATCGCGGGAATCGCCACCGGATTTCGCGCGCCCCGCAAGAAGCTGAACGTTGAAAAGTTCCTGATTTTCAATCAACAGTTCGTGACGCTGATCCGCGCCGGGCTGCCCATTTTGAAGGCGCTCGATATGCTGGCCGACCGCCTCACCGACCCGAAACTTTCGAAGTATATTCGCGGCGTGCGCGACGAAGTCCGCAACGGAGCGATGCTCTCCGACGCCTTCGCGCGCCAGCACGTTTTCCCACCGATTTACGTCACCAGCGTTCTCGCCGGAGAGCGCAGCGGCGCGCTGCCGGATGTGCTCGATCGCTTCATCACCTATCAGAAGCTCTCGCATTCGGTGCGCAAGAAATTATTAGTTTCTCTGATGTATCCCGCTCTGCTGGTCGTGTTGGTGATTTGTCTCATCGTCTTCCTGATCACCTACGTGGTTCCGAACTTCGCCGACCTGTATTCCAGCATGCACGCGCAGTTGCCCGCGCCCACGCTGTTTCTGATCGCGCTCGGCACCACCGCCCGCAGCTACGTGCTCGCCGGATTTGCCGCTTTCATCGCGGGCATCGCAGCCTTCCGCATGTGGTATCGCACTGCCTCCGGGAAAGAAGCCGTCGATCGCGTTTTGTTAAAGATCCCGATCGCGGGCGACGTGTGGTTGAAGTATCAGGTGGCGCAATTTTCGCGTGTCCTCGGCACGCTTTTGGTCGGCGGCATCCCGCTGATGCAGGCGCTCGTGACGTCGTCCGATTCCCTGGGCACCCAGGTGTTGAAGAAGGTGCTCGATAAAGCGTCGCAAATTGGTGCGCGAAGGACAGTCGCTTTCGGGATCGCTGCGCTATGGGTGAAATATTTCCTCCGCTTGCCATCGACATGATCGAGGTTGGCGAATCCACCGGCGCTCTGCCCACCATGCTCGCGAGCGTCGCGGAATTTTATGAAGACGACGTGGCCAACAGCGCCACCGCGGCTCTTGAGCCTGGTCGAGCCGATCATCATGATCGTGATGGGCATCTTCGTGGCCTTCGTCCTGATCTCTCTGTACCTTCCGATCTTCTCTTTAGCGGATACGATTCGTTGAATCCATGGCAACCGTAAACATCTTCCTCCCTCCCGATCCCGCCCGCGAAGCCGCGAACGCGCGCGCTTTAGCGCAACGCTACTTCCATGAGTTCGTCGACCTGAAGGTCCGAACGCATCGATCACGATCTGTTCCATTCGGTTCCCGTGGATTTGATGTTCCGCTACAATTTCGTGCCGATTCGCGCGGAAAACGGATCGCTCGAAATCGCCCTGGCCGATCCGCGGAATTTGAATTTGATCGACGAACTGGCGGTGCTGCTCGATAAGAAACTGCGCGTCAAGGTCGCGACGCTTTCGCAAATTTCCGATCTGCTCAAGAAAACCGAGCAGTCGCAACGCGTGCTCGACGAAGTCACCGAAGGCTTCACGCTCGACGTCGTCAACGAGAAGAAAACTCCGACGAAACGCTGTCGATCGATCGCCTCGCGGCCGGCGATTCCGATATCGCGCCCGTCATCAAGCTGGTGGATACGACGATCTTCAACGCTCTCGAACGGCGCGCCAGCGATATTCACATCGAAACCCGCGATCAGGAAGTCGCTATCAAGTACCGCATCGACGGCGTTCTGCACTACGCCATGCCGCCGATTTCCAAGGACTGGCACTCGACCATCATTTCCCGCATCAAGGTCATGGCGAACTCGACATCGCCGAGCGGCGCGTGCCGCAGGATGGCCGCTTCCGCGTTCGCTACAAAACTCGTCTGATCGATTTCCGCGTCTCCATCATGCCGACGATCCATGGCGAGGACGCCGTTCTTCGCGTGCTCGATAAAGAATCGATGAGCGAGAAGTTCGCGCAGCTTTCGCTCGACGTCGTGGGATTCTCGGACGCCGACCTGGTCAAATTCCGCCGCTATATCAAGGAGCCGTACGGCATGGTGCTGGTCACCGGTCCGACCGGTTCCGGCAAAACCACCACGCTCTACGCCGCGGTCAGCGAAATCAAGAACGACGAAGACAAGATCATCACCATCGAAGATCCCGTCGAATATCAGATCAAAGGCATCACGCAGATTCCGGTCAATGAGAAAAAGGGTCTGACGTTCGCCCGCGGCTTACGTTCCATTCTGCGCCACGATCCCGACAAGATCATGGTCGGCGAAATTCGCGATCAGGAAACCGCGCAAATCGCCATCAATGCCGCCCTCACCGGACACCTCGTGTTCACCACCGTGCACGCCAACAACGTGCTCGACGTGCTGGGCCGATTTCTCAACATGGGCGTCGAGCCGTACAATTTTGTGTCGGCTCTGAACTGCATTTTGGCGCAGAGGCTGGTCCGCGTGATTTGCGAACACTGCAAGAAGCGCCGTGCAAATATCCCGATTCACTATCTCACCGAGAGCGGCCTGGACCCGGGTGTGTGGCGCGACGTCGCATTCTACGAGGGCGCCGGATGCTTCGAATGCGGTGGCACTGGATTCCGTGGCCGCAGCGCCATCCACGAACTGCTGGATCTTACCGAGCGTATTCGCGAAATGATCCTGGACAAGCGTCCGGCCTCGGAAATTCGCCGCGTGGCGCGCGAGGAAGGTATGACGTTTTTGCGCGAGTCCGCGCTGACCAAGGCGCGCGAAGGCGTGACCACGCTGAAAGAGATCAACAAGGTCACGTTTATCGAGGCTTGAAACGCGAAAGCCAAGCATGTCCCTATTGACGAACATCACGAATTTGCTGAAGGAACCGCCGCCGAGCCATGTCTTCGAGCTTTCCGAAGCCGGTATCGCATACGCTCGCCCCGCTGGTGCGCAATTCGAAACTGGATTCGCGCCCTTCGAGCCGGGAACGCTCGCCGTTTCGCCCATCGAAGACAACGTGCGCCGCGCCGATCTGGTCGCCGCGCAAATTGCGTTCATCGCTCCGGTCCAGGATGCCCGCAAGCGCCGGCCGGCCTCGGTGATTCTTCCCGATTACGCCGCGCGCGTCACGGTTCTGGATTTCGACGCTTTCCCCGCGAAGCCCGAGGAACAACTCGCGTTGATCCGCTTCCGCCTGAAAAAAACGCTGCCCTTCGATATCGACTCGGCGGCTGTCAGTTATTTCGTGCAACCCTCTGCCAGCGTCGATGCCCCTCATCGCGCCGAAGTGGTCGCCGTCACCGTGGCTTTCGAAATCGTCGCGCGCTACGAAGCTCTTTTCCGCGCGGCCGCGTTCCATCCCGGTGAGATTACAACGTCCGCTCTCGCCGCTCTTCGGATGTTCCACGCCGAAGGGCCGACCGTGATCGCCAAAATCGCCGGACGCGTGCTGACCGTGATGGCCCTGGTGGGCGGCACGCTGAAACTGTTCCGCTGCGTGGAGATGGAAGAAGGCACCGAGGATGACGTGCTCCGCGTCCTGCAACCGACGTTCGCCTACGTAGAGGATGAACTCTCCGCGCCCGAAGCACAGCTGGTGCTGTGCGGATTTCCCCGCGGCGCGCTCGCGGGCTGGCGTCCCTCGGAAGTATTGAGCGGCAGTTTCGGTACCGGCGGGCCGTTCAACTCCGGACTACTCGGTTATTTGGAAGGAGCGCGAAATTAGCATGCGCATCCCGATCAATCTCGCGAGCGAACCGTTCCGGCGCGACCGGGCGATGGTGGTCGCCTCGGCCGTGTGCGCAGGGGTGCTCACGGTGCTGTTGGGAATCTCGACGTACCTGGTCCTCGTCGAGCATCGCCGCGCCTCCCACACTCGTGTCGCCGTTACTCGCCTTACGAATGAAGTGCGCACCATGGCTGCGGAACAAGCCAGGCTGGACGGCGTGCTGCATCAGCCCGCGAACGCGTCTATCCTCGAACGCAGCCTACTGCTGAACACGCTCGTGGACCGGAAATCGGTGAGCTGGACGCGCATCTTCGCCGATCTGGAAAAAGTGCTGCCGCTGAACGTGCGTGTGATTCAGGTGCGTCTCCCGCAGATCGATGCGCGCAATCAGGTGCTCCTCGATATGGTCATCGGCGCACAAGGCCCCGGCCCGGTGATCGAATTTCTTCGCAATCTGCAGGCCTCGCCGCGCTTCGGTCCCGCGACCGTGCATAATTCCGCGGCGCCTACCGACAACGAGCCGCTGTACCGCTACCGCGTGAGCGTGAACTATGCCCAGAAACTCTAATCTGCGCGCGCCGGCGACGGTCTGGCGCATCGTGCTGGGCGTTTTACTGCTCGCGAACTTGGTCGCGGTCGCGCTCGTGATCTATCCGCCCGGCGGGTCCGCCGCCGATCTCGAGCAGCAGCGCATCAGCCTTCAGGCGCAGGCTCTCACGCGACAGGCGCAGCTCGCGCAAACCGCGCAGCATGCCGCAGCCGTCGCGAAAGGCCGTGCGGAAGGGGATCAATTCCTGGGCGATTATTTCCTCGCGCGCCGCACCGCTTATTCCACCCTGCTCACGGAGCTCGTCGCCGCCGCCGACGAAGCCAAGATCAAACCGAAAGAACACGCCTACGCCACCGAGCCGATCGAGGGCTCCGATTCGCTCAGCCTGATGACGATTACGGCGAATTACGAAGGCACTTATGCGAACCTGATGCGCTTCGTGCATGAGATCGACCGCTCGCCGCGCATGTTGATTATCGAGGCGCTCAGCGCCGCTCCCCAACAGGGCAACGCGACCTTGAGCATCAGCATGAAACTGGACGCGTTCGTGCGCGAGGACGGCAGCGGCCTGGAGGCACCCGCCGAATGAAGCTGCTTCCCTCGGGCTTAGGCGCCGAACCCAAAAAACTCATATTCCTGGGCGTGCTCCTGAGCGTCTTGGTCGTGGTGTACTTTTTGAATCGCAACCCGAGCTCTCCCGAGCCCGCGGCGAACATCTCCACTCAGACCGCGCCGAAGCCGGTCGCGCAGGCTGCTCCTCCCGCGGAACGGCTCGACGTTGCGACGCCCCGGCCCGCACAGCGCAGCCAACGGGCCTCCGAAAATTCGATTCAGGATTTCAAGCCGTCGTTGAAACCGCCCGACGGGACCGACGTCAGCCGCATCGATCCGACACTGCGGCTCGATCAGATCGCCAAGCTCCGCACGCTCGACCTCGAAGGCGGCCAGCGCAGTATTTTCGATTTTGGCACTCCGCCGCCGCCGAAAGATCTGCCCGTCGTGCACCCGATCAAGCCTTTGATGACGGTGGTCAAACCGCCCACGGCGGCCGTGGACCCAACGAAGCCGCCGCCCCCCCCGGCCATCCCTCCGATTCCATTGAAATTCTACGGCTACGTGGATCAATCGGTAGGCGCGCATCGCCGCGCCTTCTTCCTGCAGGGAGAGGATATATTTGTAGCAGGCGAGAACGACGTGATCAGCAGCCGCTACAAAATTCTGCGCATCAACGCGAATTCCGCCGTCGTGGAAGATACCACCAATAAGAATCAGCAAACCCTCCCGCTGATCGAGGAATTGCCGGGATGAGACGAGTTGCCGGGATGAGACGAGTTGCCGGGATGAGACGAGTTGCCGGGATGAGACGAGTTGCCGGGATGAGACGAGTTGCCGGGATGAGACGAGTGGCCGGGATGAGACGAGTGGCCGGGATGGGACGAGTGGCCGGGATGGGACGAGTGGCCGGGATGGGACGAGTGGCCGGGATGGCGCAACTCCCGGGATGATACGGCGATCGAGCAAACGCGCCAACCAGCGCGGCTTCGCATTGCTCCTGGTTATGCTCATGGCCGCGGCCGTCGCCTTCAGCCTGTACGTCCAGCTCCCGCGTGTGGGATTCGAGAGCATGCGCGACAAAGAGCAGCTGCTGATGGATCGCGGCAATCAGTACAAACGCGCGATTCAGGTTTACTACGCCGACAACAAACGCTACCCGGCGCGCCTCGAGGATCTGGAAAATACCAACGACAAGCGCTATTTGCGGCGTCGCTACAAGGACCCGCTAACGGGCAAAGACGAGTGGCGGATCATTCATAGCAACGGATCGTATCTGACCGATTCGCTGGTGCAGAAACCTCCCGCCCAAACCGCGCAGAATGGAACTCCAGGCCAGGGAATTCTCCCCGGTTCCGGCCCCCTCGGGACCAATAATATGAACTCGCAGCCCGGCCAGGCGAACGCGCCTGGTCAAGGGAATGCCCCGGGACAAGCGAATGCTCCTGGAAGCGGTCTCGGGCTGTTCGGAAATACGCCCGCTGCGAATAACGCCGCGAATAACAATAACGGCACGAACGGAACCGGAACCAACATCGATCCGAACACCGGTCTCCCGATCCCGACGCCCATGAATCCTTTCGCGCAGCGCCGTCCCAGCGACCGGCTCATTCCCGGCGACGGCACCACCGCCCAAACCGCGAATCCGCAGCAGGACAACGGCACCGCCCCTGTTTATCCGCCCGGCTACAATCCCTCCACGTTCAATCCGAACGATCCAAGCACCTGGCCGCCGATTACCATTCAGACACCGACAGCGGGCCAAACCGGTCAGCCTGGACAACCGGTCCAAAATGGACAGCCCGGTCAGCTCCAGCCCGCGGGAGGGCAGAACACCTTGGCGGGACAACAGCCGGGGACGCAGGTCACACCGCTTCCCTTCGACCAGAACCAGCAACAGCAGCAACCGTCGAATCAACAGCCGATTCCTGGACAGGTCCAGCCAACGCCGTTGCCGTTCGGAACCCAACCAATCGCCAATAACGATGGCGCCGTCGGCCAGACCAATCCGCCACTCGTGAACTCGGGGATCCCAGGACAATCGCCGGGCTTGGGCGGAGCGAATCCACAGCCGGTGACCAACGGCCTCCCCTTCAATGGGAATCCATTCGCGCCGAACACGAACCAGCAGCCGGGGGGAGTTCCTTCACAGAATCCCTTCGCGAATCAGCAATCCGGAACGCAGCCGGGCGCTCAGGCCGGCCAGCAGAATCCCACTGCACTGAATCCGGCGCTGCAGGCGATCAACAGTCAGTTGTCGAATCCGACGGGGGCGCTCGGCGGCAATCCGAACACGCAGACGGCCCCTGGAATCGCCGGCGTCGCGAGCACCTACGAAGGGGTCGGGATCAAGATCTATAACAAGCGCTCCAAATATAAGGAGTGGGAGTTCGTATACGATCCTTCCACGAATACGCCCACAGGATCGACAACTCCGGGACAAAATCCCTTGGGTCAGCCCGCGCAGTCGAGCGGAACTCCTTCGGGGGCCAGTCCCTTCGGCCAAACACCGAACCCGTTCGCGCCGAGCACCGGACAAACGCCGAATTCTTCTCCGATGCCCAGCTCCTCGACGCCGTCGACAAATCCGTTCGCGCCGAACCCGAGCCCCTTCGGGACACCTGGGCAATAGCGATTAGGTTATTGCGTCCAGTCCTGACGCAACATCCCGAAGACCAGCAGATCGTGATAACGGCCGCCGACGAATTGAGCCTCGCGCAGCGTGCCGTCCAGCGTGAAGCCGAGGCGCTTGGGAATCGCCGCGCTTCGTAGATTCGTCGCGGCGCAGCGGATTTCGACGCGATGCAGTTCCAGCTCGCGAAACAGGTGCGTGAGCACCGCGCGGCACGCGTCGGTCATGATGCCGCGCCCTTCGTACTCGCGGCCCAGCCAATACCCGATCTCAACCCGCCGGTTGATCCAGTCGATGCGATGCACGCCGATCGTTCCCGCCAGCCGCGGGCCGTTCCAGATGCCGGCGGCGAATCCGCGATTCTCCGAAAATTGTTCGAGTACCGACCGTATAAAGCTGAGGGTGTCTTCTTCCGTGCGGGTCGCATCCACCCACGGCAGCCATGGACGCAAATGCTCGCGCTCGCGTTCGACGGCGACGAACAAAGTCCGCGCATGGCGTTCTTCCAGCAGCCGCAGTGCAAAGCCGTCGCGCAGGGAGGCGGAGAACATGGGGAAACTCAGACCGCCCGATTGGCGTAATTGTGTTCGTAGTAGCGCTGGTACTCGCCGGATTTCACGTGCGCGACCCACTCGGGATTCGCTCGATACCACTCGATGGTCGCCTGCAGCCCGGCTTCGAACGGCTGCTCGGCCTCCCATCCCGTCTCGCGCATGATCTTTTCGCTGGAGAGCGCATAGCGCCGGTCGTGACCCGGGCGATCCTTCACCGTCTGCATCAGCGAATACGGCTTGCCGACGGCATCCAGGATGCGCTGCACCACTTCGATATTTGGGAGCGCCCGGCTCCCACCGATGTTATAAATCTCGCCCGCGCGCCCGTGCTCGAATCGCCGCGAGAATCGCGCGGCAATGATCGTCGACATACAGCCAGTCGCGGATCTGCATTCCGTCGCCGTAAATCGGCAGCGGCTGATCCTCGATCGCGTTCGAGATCATCAGCGGAATCAGTTTCTCGGGAAACTGATACGGACCGTAATTGTTCGATGCCCGCGTGACGATCACCGGCAGTTTGTAGGTCACGAAATACGACAACGCCAGCAGATCCGAGCCGGCCTTCGACGCCGAATACGGGCTGCTCGCCTTCAGCGGATAATACTCATCGGCATCGTGCGGAGCCTCGATGCTGCCATAAACTTCATCGGTAGAAACATGCAGAAACCGTGGCGTCTTATGCAGCCGCGCGGCCTCCAGCAGCGTGAACGTCCCCCGCAGATTGGTTTCGAATACCGGCGCCGGCGAGAGAATGCTGCGATCCACGTGAGATTCGGCGGCGAAATGAACAATCGCGTCCGGCCGCTCTTCTTCGACGACTTCGTTGACCAGCTTCGCGTCGCAAATGTCGCCGTGCACGAAGCGGTAGCGCGGATCATCGGAAATCGTCAGCAGATTTTCCAAATTCCCCGCGTACGTCAACTTGTCGAAATTGATCAGACGCGTCGTGTCCCGCGCGCCGAGCATCATGCGGACGAATGCGCTGCCGATGAACCCAGCGCCTCCGGTCACCAGAAGTTTCATGCGGAGAAGAATTCCTTGCTCGGGTCGGGTTCAGGCAGCAGCGGCGCAAAGGCGCGGCGTTTCATTTGTGCTGCAACTCCCAGTCATACGCAATGGCAGCGTCGTTATGAGAGATGCGTCCTTCGTCGTTCGGATTGTAAAGACGATTCGTGACGTACACCAGCATGCCGACACCTTCTCCCACCACTTTGTAGCCGTGCCCCACGCCGGGCGGAATTAGAATCTGCCACGGCTTCAGCGGTCCCACGTACAACGTATTCTTGCGCCCATAGGTCGCCGAACCGGGCCGCAAATCCACCAGCGCCACCTGGAACACGCCTTGCGCGGGCACCCACAGATCCGTTTGATGCAGATGAAAATGGAAAGCTTTGATCGTCGCCGGATAGCTTAGCGCGGCCGAAATCTGGGTCGTCTCCGCCGGGAAATCCGCCGCAAGCCCCTGTCCCAACCGCTGGACTTCCAAAAAATATCCGCGGTCGTCGGGCCACACGTCATACGCCTTGACGCGAACCCCCGCAATCAGGTCGGCCGATTCCGGGGTGCGAATAATCTTACCGATCCCGGCTTCGCATTCCGGCGTCGCGATTTCGACTAAAGAAGTGGTGGAGGAAGACACGCTGATTGTTAGGTTACCGCGGATCTTCGCGCCGGAACAATCGCAGACCGATGGCTTTGTTCCAGTACTCCCGTACGCTAAGTACCCCGATGTCGGCAGGCCCGAGTTTGGGGTTAAGGACGTCTGCGGCAGGCTCTCGGCCCGACGTTCGTCACACCCTCCAAAAGTCCGGACGCCACACGCGAATCGACTGCTTGATCGCTTTCCGATCCAGATTACCCGCCAGCGTCTTCTCCACTAAACCCGTCACTTCGCCATCGGAAGCAAAACGCAGCGCGATCAGTTGCCCCTCATCCAGCTCCCCGATGCGCGAGCGCAGCGGATCGGAAAGAATCTGCTGCAAACGGAGCCGTTCTTCCAGACGGATCACACGATCCTGCACTTTGAGCGAATACAAACGGACTTTGAACATCAGCACCAGCAGCCACACCACCCCGAAGATACGCAGCGCACCCCACCAATCCGGGAAGCGCACTTCCTGGACGATCGAGCCAATCAGCATCGCCAACCCACCAATGAAAAGAAATCCGTGAAATGCCGGATCGATTTTCGCGTGATTCGCCAGGTTCTGTTCTTTTTGGGGCATGGCGTGATAATAGGTTAGTTTTTCCTTATGGTCAATCGTCAATTTGTGCTCGCCGCCCGCCCCCAAGGCATGCTTCGCGAATCCGACTTCCGCCTGGTGGAATCTCCCCTTCGGTCCCTTGCCGACGGCGAGATTCTCGTACGCGCGCTGTATCTTTCCGTCGACCCGTATATGCGCGGGCGCATGAATGCCGCGCGCAGTTATGCGCCGCCCGTCGAAATCGGTCAGGTGATGGAAGGAGGCGGCGTCGCCGAAGTCGTCGAATCGCGTGACCCTGTCTTCCATCCCGGCGACATCGTCAATCTGCAAATGGGCTGGCAGCAGTACGCGATCTACGGTGGCGCGGGCGCGCTCAAAGGTGTACGTAAAGTGGATCCGTCTCTCGCTCCCGTCTCAACGGCGGTCGGAATCCTCGGCATGACCGGCCTCACTGCTTACTTTGGCGTGATCGAGGTGTGCGCCGTAAAGCCGGGAGATACGCTTGTCGTCTCCGGTGCTGCCGGAGCCGTGGGATCTGCCGCCGGGCAGATCGCCAAGCTTCGCGGCGCTCGCGTCATCGGCATCGTCGGCGGAGCGGCGAAAGTCGATTACATCCGGCACGAATTAAGTTTCGACGCCGCGATCGATTATAAAGCCGTTCCGGATCTCGCGGCGGCTCTTCGCGACGCTTGCCCAAATCGCATCGACGCCTATTTCGATAACGTCGGCGGAGCCACTGCCGATGCGGTGCTCGCGCATTTGAATACCTTTGCGCGCATCGGAATCTGCGGCCAGATTTCGCAAGCGAACGATGCCGCGCCATCGTCCGGACCCCGCATTACCGGCATTTACTGGTCGCGCGTGCTCGCATGCAGGGCTTTCTCGTTTGGGATTTCGCGCCGCGCCACGAACAAGCGCTCAAAGATCTCGCGGGTTGGATCGCTTCCGGTCAACTCAAGTATCGTGAAGACGTCATCGACGGATTTGAAAACATGCCGGCGGCGCTGATCGGATTGTTCCGCGGAGAAAATATCGGCAAGCGGGTTGTGCGAGTAGCATCGCCCCGCTGAGCGCATACACCGTGCGGATTCCAGATGCCCTGGGATTCCATCCCGCATAACTTCCCGCGCCTAGGATGGCGCACGCCTGCGCCGCTGACATCAACGACAGCGACACCGAACTCATGCGGCCACGCAACGGCCCGGGCGTCCGTTCTCTGATCGTCGCGCTCGACGCCACCAACGCGACCGCCGCTCCCAATCCGATCCCGAGCGCCGCCAGCATACTCACGACGGCCGAAGCAAAGACCGCCAGCAGCAAAATGCAAATTCCCACAACGCCCATTCCGGCCACAATCAATGTCTCCCGTTCATGTCGCTGCCCGATTCCGCCAACCATCCCCGCCCCCGCGAGCGTTCCGAGCGCCGTCAGCGATCCCATCGCGCCGTACACGGCCGTTCCCGCATGCAACACGTCGCGAACGTAAATCGCCGCGAGCGCCGAATAACATCCTGCCGCGAACGTTCCTCCTGCCATCGACAAGGCTGCGAACGACAAAGATGGAATTGCGAATAGCCTCTGAATCCCGTCTCTCAATTCGCGGAAGAAACAACTCGGCGCGGTCTCGCATTTCGTTTTCGAAGTCTCGCAGCGGATCGACGTCAGCAGGACCGCGGAAAAAACGAAGCTCGCCGCGTCCGCCGCATAACAGGCGTTTTCGCCGAAGTGCGTTGCCAACGCCACGGCCGCCGCCGGACTCGCGATCCTCGCGACTTGCAAGGTTTGCTGCATCAGGGCGCTCGCCGCGAGTAAACTTTCGCGCTCGACGACGAGGGGAATCGCAACCGCCTGCGCGGGAACGAAGAATGCGGAAACGCAGCTTATCGCGAAGCAAATCGCGCAGATCCAAGAAAGCCGATGCGCCGCGAAGAGCAGAACCACCAACAGCGCACGGAGACCGTCGCTTGC
The DNA here is from genome assembly GCA_963765085.1 of Terriglobia bacterium. GTDB lineage: Bacteria > Acidobacteriota > Terriglobia > Bryobacterales > Bryobacteraceae > Palsa-187. The sequence goes on from CAVXVL010000083.1 coordinate 65,066, forward strand.
CACCATGGTCCGCCGGGGATTCCATCGATCCGCGAACACCCCGGCCAGCGGCGCCATCGCGGCTCCCGGTAACAGCGACGCGAGCAACATCGCACCGACGTCACGCGCCGATCCGTGCATGCGGAAAACGATCGCCGTCTGCACGGCGAACATCGCCAGGTAATCGCCGAAAACACTGATTCCCTGCGCGATCCACAGGTGCCGGAAAGCCGGATTCGCCAATACTCGCGGTGCTCTCACGACTGTAGTGAATCAGTCGCGTTAGCAGTTTCCGCGCGATCGAAACCTGCAAGTGCCTGTTCGGTCGAGATTACTCGGCCGGCATCGCTTCGTGACGGCCCTTCTCTCGGCAGATGCCGCGCTTACTCGACCGGATGAAGGCTACCAGATGCCGCGTGTGTTCGGTCGCTATCTCGGCTTCGATCTTGTTCAGCGCGTCGGCGAGTTTCAACCCCGAGCGATATAGAATTCTGTACGCGCTTTTCAGCACTCTTATATCCGATGCCGCGAATCCCGCACGCCTGAGTCCCACTAGATTCAGACCGACCGGCGTCACGTCGAAGCCCGAGCAGAGCAGGAACGGCGGCACGTCTTTGTTCACCCGCGTATTTCCGCCCACCATTGCCAGCCGCCCGATCTTCGAATATTGATGCACCACAACGCCGCCGGAGATGAAAGCCTGGTCTTCCACATCGGCGTAGCCGGCAATGAGCGCGCAGCTCGCGATCACCGTGCGATTGCCGATGCGGCAATTATGCGCGATATGCCCCGACGTCATGATGTAGTTGCCGTCGCCGATCACAGTGTCGGATTCCGGCTTCGTGCCGCGCGAGATCGTGTAATGTTCGCGAATCACATTGTCATTTCCGATCCGCAAGTAACTTCGTTCACCCGTGAAATTCTTATCGAGCGGATCGCTCCCCAGCACCGTGCCGGCTGAAATTTCATTGCGTTCGCCGAGCGTGGTCCAGCGCTTCACCCATACGTACGGTTCGAGTTTGGTTCCCGCCCCGATCGCGACGTCCTGTTCGATAATGGCGAACTCTCCGATGATGACGCCGGGGCCGATCACGGCATCGGGATGGACACGAGCGGTGGGCGCAATCTGAGCGGAAGGGTCGATGGGCATGCGTTCCGCTTTAGGATATCGTCAACAGAACGCCGAATAATGCGAACCACAGCAGGCTCAGGAAATGCCAATAGTAGGCGACCACGTCGACCAGCTCGCGCCGGCGGTTGCGACCCAGGACCACGTAGAACAGCGCCACCATGCCTCCGATTAAATGGAGCGCATGCAGACCCGTGAACAGGTAGAAGAACGACCCGTGAGGGTTCTCCATCAGGTACGCGCCCTGCTGGATTAATTTCCGCCACGCCGTCAATTGACTCGCGACGAAGGCCGCGCCCATGGTCGCCGTGATCAGCAGCAGACGAGACGCGATGCGCCACTCCCCTTTGCCGTAAAACCGCCGCGCCGCTTCGAACGTCACGCTGCTCGCAATAATCAGCGCAGTGCTCAGCCACAGGACCGCGGGAATTTGAATCGGATCCCAGTACGGCGGCGTCCGGGAACGCCAGATATAGGCGGCGATCAGGGCCGCGAAAAACGCGAAGATCGAGATGCACAGCGTCAGCAGCGCGATCGTGTAGGTTCCGGGTGGCGATTTGGTCGAATCCTCCAGCGAGGATGGCAGCACCACCACCTGGTCCGTACGTTCGGCGCGGCCGCTGATGATTCGACGCATCGGCACCCACTATTTTAGCCCCCACTCCCCGCCAATTGAGCCTACAGGACGGAAGGGAGCGGAAGAAGACGCGGTCGCTTGCCCTACTGAGGCGGGAGCGTCCCCACGTACGACGAGATCGCGATGACGTCGTCTTCGCTCAACTTCGCGACTACGTTCTTCATCAGCGCGACGGCTTTCCCCCCGCTGGTCCCGTTCTGAATATCGAGCAACTGGCGTGCGATGTAGACAGGCTGCAAGCCGGCAATACGCGGGACTTCACCCAGCCCGTGCAATCCGTCCCCATGGCACAAGACGCATTGAATCGTCTTTCCGGCGCCGCCCGATTTCACCAGCGTCTCTCCTTTCGCGATGCTGCCCGGCGGAACATACGCGAAAAAGGGCGAATGCGTATCGCGATTCAACGTGCGAAACGCATCTTGCGGAACTTCGATAATGCGATGCCCGATCGGCTCCATTCCACCATCGGGAAGCAGCAGGCGCGTGCGGCCGCGATTGCTCACGTACGTCTTCGGAGCCATTTCCGATTCGATCACTTTCACCCACGGAATCGGTTTACTTTGTGAAAAATATTCGGCGGCGGCACGCGCGTCTTCTTCCGACGTCGCCTTGGCGATCAGATTCATGCGAGCAGGATCTTTGCGTGCGCCGCTTTTGAAGTACGCCATCTGGCGAATCAGATACTCGGCCGGCATCCCGGCGATGTCGGTCGATTCGGGATGCCCCTGACCCGACATCAAATGGCAGGAGCCGCACGCCGCGAAGTTAGAACCGGGAACGCCCGTCACGATCTTCGGCGCGGGACCGTGCTCATCGGGAAACCAATCCGGCGGATGCGTGCCGCTTTCGGTTTCGGCCGCGTCGTATTCTTTGGTGCTGCCGGGAAGATGCACGGGGCCTTTGCGCTCCTCGACTTTCGGCTGCTCTTTTTCCGGAACGTTGTAGGCCCACGCCGGCAGGCCGTTGTTCTTGAACGCGTCTGGAGCCTGCGCGGCCATGTTCACAACCAGCATCCATGCGCCCGCCGCCGCGATCGCAGTACTCGCTGAAAGAAAGCTGCTCCGTTGTTTCATGCGCGCTCCTCCTGGAAAAACCAGAGCCTAGTATACATCCGGAAAGTGTTCGCGACCGGTACAGGCGGTCCTGATTCCGTCAGCGTTTATTTTCTTGCGAACTCCACGGAACCAGGATTATACCCGCGCCTGTCCGTGCCTTCCAAAGAAATTCGCGAAGCCACCCTTGTGCTCGACGTCCCAACGTGATAGAAATCATGGAGCTTTAGGGCGCGACGCTTCCACCTGAATTTGAGAATTTTGGGGCCTGGGGGCAGCGTTGGAATTCCAAGTCGAACGAGGGGAAATGAATCGATCCAGTCTGCTTAAAAAGCACAGTCTTGCAGTCGTACTTCTGACCTGTCTGCCCGTCTTTTCGCAAGTCAATCAAGGACGTATCGGCGGAACCATCACGGACCAGAGCGGCGGTGCGATCGTGGGCGCGACCGTCACGGTTACAGACGTGGAGCGCGGCGTCGCCCGTAGCTTGACCACCGACGCGGCGGGCGTCTACGCGGCGGCGAATCTGACGCCGGGCAATTATACGGTTCACGTGGATTTCACGGGCTTCCGCGCCGTGAATCGCCAGGACATCAACGTCGCCGTCGGTCAGGATGTTCGTGTCGACATTTCTTTGCAGCCGGGCGATCAAACGCAGACGGTTACCGTGTCGGGCGAGCCCCCGGCCATCAATACGACGAACGCCCAGTTGGGCGGCGAGCTCGAAGCCTCCGCGGTCTCGGACCTGCCGATCGCCGGACGCAGCTTCGTGTATGCGCTCGGTTATCGTCCCGGAATGCAGGTGAAGCCGGGCGCCGGTGGCGGCAACGTGGCCACCAGCAACGGCCTGCGGGCCGAGTGGAACGTTTTCGTGTTCGACGGCTTGGCGGATACCAACTCATACGGCACGGCGGGTCCCTTGAACATCGGCTTCATCGCCGGCGGCCCTGACGAATCCGTGATCCTGCCGGTGGACGCGGTGCAGGACTTCAACCTCGTGGAAAACGCAAAGGCCGAATATGGCTGGCGCCCCGGTGGACAGGTAAACATCGGTTTAAAATCGGGCACCAATATGATGCACGGCACGGCGTTCGCCTTGGGCCGCAGCACCGATATGATCACGCGCAACCCGTTCTTCACGGCAAAGCCCGATACCGAGTTTGAGAACTACGGCGCCACGGTCGGCGGCGCCATCAAGAAGGACAAGATCTTCTACTACGCGGGCTTCGAGGGCCAGCTGTACGACATCGGCAACCCGAAGACGCTGATCGTTCCGACCACGTCTTCGCTCGGCGGCAACAAGTCCCAAAGTTTGGCGGACGCGGCGGCCGATATGCTCAACAATCACGGCTACACGCCGACCTCGATGGCGCTCGGCTTGGGCCTGGCGGGTTGCACGCCGACACTTTCGAGCACCGGCTATACGGTGGCCTGCACGCCGGGCAAAGGCCTGTTTTCGAACGGCACGCAATCCACCAGCTTGCCGACGGCCTTCCCCGACATCGGCGGAACGCAGAACGGCGTCGCCAAGCTCGACTACCATGTGAACGATAAAAACAATTTCAACGTGGACTTCTTCCGCGGCATTGGAGACGTCAGCGCCCCGGTGTCGAACGTGACGCAGCCCTACTGGGCGTCTCCCTTGTACGGCTCGGTGGGAATCGCCCGCGCGGTGTGGATCATGGTTCCGAGTTCCACCTGGGTGAACGAAGTTCGCACGGGCTGGGACTACTCGCTGCAGAAAGCCAACGCCTCGCCCGATTGTTCGGCGGGCTCCGGCGCGCCCAATTATGCGAGCCTCGGATTCATTTCCGGCGCCCAGGTGTGCGGGTTCCCCACAACGGTCATCAGCGGATACGGTTCGGCGACGGCGCCGACTCTCGGCCAGCCGCAAGGAATTTCGGCGAAAGCCGAGAATTTCCGCTTCGCCGACAATCTTTCCTACAACCTCGGAAAGCATAACTTCAAGTTCGGCGGCGAATACGCCCGCCAGATCGCCGTCATTCAGACCGGGGTCAACGCGAGCAAGGGGACCATCAGCTTTGGCACGGCGGGTCCGTCCGCCTTCACGGGCGCGACGCCTCTGCAGGATTTCCTGGCGATGGTGCCCTCGAGCGAAGCTTTGCAGATTGGTACGCTGCTGCGAACCCTCACGTACAACCAGATGTCCGTCTACGCTCAGGACGACTGGCGCATCATTCCGCGCCTCACCGTCAATCTGGGCTTGCGCTATGAGCGCAGCGGTGCCATCCACGACGCCAATGACCAGTTGGCCAACTTCGCTCCCGGTACGGCCTCGGGTCTGGTGCAGGATAACGGTTCCGGGCTGTATCGAACCTATCCGTTCAACTTTGCTCCCCGCATCGGCACGGCCTGGGATGTGATGGGGACGGGCCGCATGGTGGTGCGCGCGGGCTTCGGGATCTTCTACAACGAGTATCCGTCGCAGATGTTCGTGCCGAATGGCGCGGGAACTCCTGGCCTGCAGAATATGCCGACCGGATTTAATTTGGTCGGGCCGGGCGGCACGGTCACGACTCCTGGCGGAAACATCAATCTCGGTTCGATTACGATCAGCACGCCGACAGCGATTTTGCCGAACGTGCCGATCTTCGGGGCGTACACTGCGGCTGGCGTGACGGGAAGCTGCACGGTAGCCGCTCCCTGCAAGATCGCGGGTGTGAATTCCAGGATCGTGACTCCGCAATTCTTCGAATGGAACCTGGGCATTCAGCGCGCCATCACCAATAGCTTGACGGCGGATGTTTCCTACGTCGGCAATCATGGCCAGCATGAATTCGATTTGTTCGATCAGAACCAACCCCTGCCGGGAGCGGCGGGTGCGGCGGCTGAAAACCTGCGCCGCCCGTTTGCCTCTCAATATCCCTGGTTCAGTTCGATCGAGGTGTGGCAAGGCGTCCAGTTCTCCAATTACAACGGCCTGCAGGCCACGCTGACACAGCGCGTCACGCACGGGCTGAACTTCACTGCCGGATATACTTTCTCTCACGCCCAGGAAATGGGGTCGGCCGATGTGAACCCTGTGGCCCCGATGAACAGCCTCAATCCGAATGCCGACTACGGCAATGCCCTGCAGGACGTTCGCCATCGCTTTACCGTGCAGGGCCGCTGGGCCCTTCCCGGAAAAAAGGTTCCCGGTCAGTTGCTGGAGGGATGGCAACTCACGGGCGCCTCGCAGGTTTGGAGCGCTTTCCCCTATAACCCGGTGGACGGCACGAACGACATCAGCGGAACCGGCGAGCTGCAGGATCGCTGGGATCTCATGGGCAAGGCCAGCGACTTTAACGGCTTCGGAGCGAGAACGGCCGTTCCCTGCTATGGCGCGGCGGGCAGCACCTTCGCGGCCGCCGCCGGTTGCAGCACAGGCTTGCCGCAAGCTTGCATCAGTGCGGCAAATTCCATTCCCAACGGTCCCGGCGGCACGACTGGCCTGGCGCAGTTGAACAAATATGGGTGCTACATGTCGGGCAGTTCGGTCATCGTACCTCCGGCGCAGGGAACCTTCGGCACCATGGGCCGGAACATCTTCCGTGGGCAGGGCTTCAACACGATCGATCTATCGCTGATGAAGGGCTGGATATTCAAAGAGCGATACTTTGCCCAGTTCCGAGTGGAAGTCTATAACCTGTTGAACAACACGCAGACGCTCCTTTGAGCGCAACCAACGGAGCGAGTCTGGCTCAGCCCGGCAAGTTCGGCGCCTCCACAGGAACGCCGAATATCATCAACTCGAGCCCGATCATCGGTAACGGCGATACGCGCCGCATCCAATTAGGACTGCGCTTGCAGTTTTAGCAAAGAAACACGGACAAGGATGCGTCGCCGCCATCGGTTGCCGCGCTCTTTCAGCGAGGAGCTTTGAACAATTCGTTAACATGCGTGGACGCCACGCCGCACGAACCGCATTCAGCACCACAGCGAGATCGATCACTTCCTGCGCCACCGCACCTGCCACTGGCGGAAGATAGCCGAACGCGGCGAGCGCCATGCCAATCATGCTGAGTGCCATGCCGCCGAGCGCACTCTGCAGCGCGATGTGCCGCATCCGTCCTCCCGATGTGAATCAGCTCTTCCACCTTTCCTAGAGAAGGATCCAGAATCACGGCATCGGCCGCTTCCGACGTAATATCGCTCGCGCCGCCGAAAGCGACACCCACGGTCGCGGCGATCAACGCCGGAGCATCGTTGATGCCGTCGCCCACGAACAGCGTCGCGCCAGCGGTTTCCCGAATCACAATCTCCAGTTTCTGTTCGGGAGTCTGGCTCGCGTATACGTCCTGGATGCCGACCGCCGCCGCCAGGTAACGTACCTCGGATTCGCGATCTCCGCTCACCAGCAGAATTCGGTTCACCCGGTGGCGCGGCGAGAGATGCCCGATAAAGCCCGCGCTGTCCGCCCGCGGCTCGTCGTGGAATCGAAGAGTTGCCGCGTAGACATTGTCGACGAGCATGGACGCATTCCAGGCCTTCGGTCGCCTCCGGAAGCGGATAGCCGCGGCCTGCGGCAATGTTGCTTCGTCTGCTGATCTCGAACTCGCTTGCCCTCCGCGATCCCGCGCAATCCCTCCCCGGATTTCTCGCTGATGCTCGCCACGGCAGCCGGCGTGATTCGCTCGTTATTCATAGCGCGGAGCACGGCTCCGGCCAGTGGATGTTTCGAAGCATCGCTCGAACCCTCCCGCGAGCCGCAGGACGTCCACACGCGCGAGCCGCCGGCGCAGAGGACGTTCGTCAGAACCGGATTTCCGGTGGTCAACGTTCCGGTTTTATCGAACAGGAGCGTGCGGCATTCACCCGCTAATTCCAGGGCGGCCGGATTGCGAATAATGATGCTGCGGCTGGCCACGGAGATCGCGCCGATCACGGCGACGGGAATCGCCAGCAGCAGAGGACACGGCGTCGCGATCACCATCACGGCGAGGAAACGCATGGCTTCTCCACTCGCGGCCCACGCGGCAATCCCGACCGAAACCGCCACGGGCGTATACCAGGCTCCCAGCAGATCCCCTATGCGCCGCAATTGCGGCCTCCTCTGTTGGGATTCTTCGACCACGCGCATGATGCTGGCGGGCGCAGCGCGAATCCACCGGTAGCTTCGCGGCTTGGAGCGTCAGCGCGGCATCGCTATTGATCGCGCCCGAAAAGCACGCCTGATCCCACCGTTTTCGGATTAAGAAACGGCTCGCCCGTCAGGTACGATTCGTCCATCATGCCGCGGCCTTCGATAACCGTTCCATCCGCCGGGCAAATCTCATGCGGTAGAACGACCAGAATGTCGCCCACGCGGATCTTGCTCAAAGCCACGTCGGCGAGGCCTGCGGCCGTTTTTCGATGAGCTACGCTCGGCATGCGTCGCGCCAGAGCTTCCAGCACTGATGAGGCGCGCCTCTGTGCGAAGCGCTCGAGCGAGGTGCCGCCGGCGAGCATCAGAATGACGATGTCGGCGACGCAGATTGGCCCAGCAGCGCCGCCGTCACAATCGAGATTCCGGCAAGCAGATCGCTGCCGAATTCCCGAGCCCAGGCTTTCTTGGCAAGCGTAATGACGAGCGGAATTCCGCCCACGGCGAGCGCAACGAACAAAGGGAAATTCGCGTAACGTGCCGCGCCCGCGGTGGAGCGAGCGGCGCAGGATCAGATGCACACCGATGGCAAGCGCCGTGACGCTCGCGATTACCGGCTCGGGGAAAGTGCTACACCGTGTCTAGGCGAGTCCACACTAACTCATTTGGACGGGGTCTTTTGATTCGCGGGGTTTGGCTGCCTTGGGATCGGTCGTGGCCTGCTTCGGCGGGTCCGCCGGAGGTTTGTACCCGTTCAGCGAGCGGTTCTTCTCGAAATACTTACCGGCGTCGTTCAGAAACCAACCGCCCGGAAGATGACAGTAGCTGCATTCCTGCTTGGTTCGACGCGTGTAATCGGGACGGGCCGACGGTCTGCGTAGGGCTGAACAAAAAACCTGCGGCGAGAACCGCCACGGGAGCCAAAATATCTGCGTGGATCTGCGGAAGGAAAAAAGCCGGATGAACATATGGTCCGCTCTTGCGAGGCCTGCGCCCCGATTATAACATCGCGCTCGACGAGCTCCGATATTGCTCAAATTCCTTTACTTACTGGGTAAATCCACGGTGCGCAAGCGCCTCCCGCCAGTCCTACAATGGAGCTATGAGGACCCTCCTTCTCGCCCTTGGCCTGGCCGCGTGCACCGCTTTCGCCCAACACGCTCCCGGATTCGATCCTGCCGCCATCGATCGTTCCGCGAACGCTTGCGTGGATTTCTATCAGTACGCCTGTGGCAACTGGATCGCCAACAATCCGATTCCGCCGGATCAATCGCGCTGGGGCCGCTTCGACGCGCTGCAGGAACGCAATCGCGAGATCCTCCGGCAGATTCTGGAGAAGGCTGCCGTGGTGTCCGCGAATCGCGACGCCGCTCGATCAAAAGATCGGCGATTTCTACGCCGCCTGCATGGATGAGGCGGCGATCGACGCCAAGGGCACGCGCCTCTCAAGCCGCTGCTGGATCGCATCGCGCGATCAAAGACCGCGCCGGGGTCACCGCCGCGATGATCGACTGTATCGCGACGGCGTCACGCCGTTCTTTCGCTTCGGCCCTAGCCGGACGCAAAAAATTCCTCGCAGATGATCGCGCGATCTCGACCAGGGCGGCCTGGGCCTGCCCGATCGCGATTATTATTTGAAGACCGACGAGAAATCCGTGGAGCTGCGCAAGCAATACGTGGCGCACGTGCAGAAGATGTTCGAGCTGATCGGCGGTCCCGCGCCGAAGCCGCGCGCCGCGCGGCCAAGCGGTGATGGCGATCGAAACCGAACTGGCCAAAGGTTCGCTCGACCGCGTGTCGCGGCGCGACCCGACCAAGCTGTATCACCTCATGATGCTGCAGCGAGATCGAAACGTCGGCCCGGGCTTCGGCTGGGCGAAATTTTTCCCCGGCATCGGCGCGCCGAAAATGGCGCGCATGAACGTGGACGTGCCGGATTTCTCAAGTCCATGGACGCCGTGCTGGCCAAGACCGCGTGGAGGATTTGAAGGCGTATCTGACATGGAACCTGCTGCACGATCCGCGCGCCGCTGCTGCCCGCCGCGTTCGAAGAGGAGAACTTCGATTTCTACGGCAAGACGCTGCAGGGCGCCAAGGAGATGCGGCCGCGCTGGAAGCGCTGCGTGAGATTTGACCGAAGCGCAGTTGCCCGACGCGCTGGGCAGCGCTTCGTCGAAACCACGTTCGGCGAGGAAGGCATGCGGCGCACGCAGAAGATGGTGGACGAGATCGAGAAGGCCATGGGCGAGGACATCGACACGCTCGACTGGATGACGCCGAAGACCAAGCAGCAGGCCGTGATCAAGCTGCACGGCGTCACCAACAAGATCGGCTATCCGGACAAGTGGCGAGACTACGAGCGTCAAGATCGCGCGCGACGATGCCTTCGGCAACGCCATGCGCGCCGACCAGTTCGAGGTGCAGCGCCAGCTCGACAAGATCGGCAAGCCCGTGGATAAAAAGGAATGGGAGATGACGCCGCCGACGGTCAACGCCTACTACGACCCGCAGCATGAACAACATCAACTTCCCGGCCGGCATCCTGCAGCCGCCGTTCTACGACAACGCGCATGGACGACGCCGTGAACTACGGCGGCATCGGCGCGGTGATCGGCCACGAGCTGACGCACGGTTTCGACGACGAAGGCCGCCAGTTCGACGCGAAAGGCAACCTGCGCGACTGGTGGACTCCGGCGACGCCAAGGCGTTCGATCAGCGCGAGGCGTGCATCGTCGAATGAGTACGGCGGCTTCACCGTGGTCGCCGACGTGCAAGTGAACGGCAAGCTGACGCTGGGCGAAAACACGGCCGATAACGGCGGCGTGCGTCTGCGCATACATGGCGCTGATGGACACCTCGGCGGCAAGGAGCCGCCACCGAAGATCGACGGCTTCACGCGCCGACCAGCGCTTTTTCCTCGGCTTCGCGCAGATGTGGTGCGAGAAGCCGCGGCCGGAAGTTTTCGCGCCTGCGCGTGCAGACCGATCCGCACTCGCCCGGGCAATTTCCGCGTGAACGGCGTGGTCTCGGAACATGCCGGAGTTTCAGAAGGCGTTCGGCTGCAAGGCGGGCCAGCCGATGGTGAGCGGATCACGCGTGCCGCGTCTGGTAATGCTCACATTCTCCGCACCTGACAATCGCTCGCGTTGACAGCCCAGCCCGCCGCAGGCCTACAATCATTGGCCGGGGCGCCCATCGGTCATTGCGACGAATTCAGCCGCGTGTCAAGTCTCGACGCGAGCCTAAAACGCAAGGCAATGGCAACAGAAAGGATCGTACTTATGACATTGAATCGAATTGCGAGCGTACTCGCAGCCGCCGTGGTGCCGTGCGTGCTGCTCGCGCAAGCGCCTCCCGCGGAGCCCGCCAAACCGGATTCGCCGGAAGTGAAGGCCCTGATCGAGAAAGCGAAGAAGGTAGGCGGGGCAAGTGGGGCGATGAAGCGCACTTTTTCTGCGAAGCGCCTCGCGCCAATCGCGCCGACGATCCGGTGATTCCGGCGACCAAGATTTTCGATAACGTCTACATCATCGGCAATTCCGGTACGGCCGCGTACATCATCAAGACCTCCGCGGGCTTACTGATGATCGATGCGATGGCCGCCAATCAGGTGGAGAGCCAGGTGCTGCCCGGCTTCCAGGAGCTCGGCCTGAATCCCGCGGACGTGAAAATCATCGTGATGGGCCACGGCCACGCCGATCACTTCGGCGGTTCGCCGTATTTCCAAGAGCCACTTCGGTTCGAAAGTTTATATTTCGGCCGCCGATTGGGACATGATGGAGCATCCTCCGGCCGGTCAGGGCAAGAAGAAAGGGCCGCCGGTCGTGCTGCCTAAGCATGACATGGACGTGAAGGAAGGCGAGCCCATCGTGCTCGGCGATTTCAAGCTGACGCCGGTCGCGATTCCGGGACACACGCCGGGAGCGATGGCGTATATCTTCCCGATCACCGACAACGGGAAGCCTCACATGGCCGCGATCTACGGCGGCACGGTGCTCACGCCCGGACCGGTCTCGACCGACAACCTGAAACTGTATGTGCAGTCGGTTAAGAAGTTCGAAGTCGAGGCGAAAAAGGCCAAGGTCGATTCTCTCCTGCAAAATCATCCGCTGATGTATCCGCTGCCGATGATGCTGGATGAATTGCAGTCGCGCAAGCCGGGCGGACCGAATCCGTTCGTCGTCGGCCAGGGCAACTACCAGAAGTTCCTGCAAGTGATGGAGATCTGTTCGGAAGCAAACGTCGCGCGTCGCGCGGAGTAGCGAGCGCGTAAAGAGTGAGGGCGGCGGTCGCAAGCGTTGTTGCGATATCGCCGCCCTTTTTCGTTTTTCGGAATTTATTTGATCAGGCTCACGGTGGCTGCGACCGCGATTCCACCCAATCCCGTCAGGATCGAAATCCACCAAACCGGCTTCAACTTGGTCAGAATCGCGAGCGACGCGAGCACGATGGCCACTTCGAAGAACACTTCGGAAAATTCCAGACGCACGGCCTGCCGGCCTTTTAAGTGGCTCTCGTCTTCCAGCCCCTGCGCTTCCTTCTGAACTTCTTCGCCCTCTCTGGTGTAGCGTTCGACGTTCTTCTGATACGAGGCCATTTTTTCCGGCTGCGCCGCCAGAATGTCGCGCGCGATTTCCGATTCGTAGCGGCGAATCGATTTCGCCTGATAGTAGGCCCACTGGTCGGAGGCCTTCGCTTGATTGACGATTTCTTCCGTCGTCGCCAAATGCCCTAATACCGAAACGATCGCCAGTCCCGCGGCGAGAATCGCCATGCTTCCGGCGACCCTCTTATCGAATGGATCTTTGGCGTGCTCCATGTGTTCCTGCAGTTCTTCTTCGACGCTCATGCGTTGCTCCTCTCACCCCGGCTCGAACCAGCTGCGCTCACCGATAATACCAGCGCCGCGCCGGCCACGCCCATCATCCCCAAATATGCGATTCCCGCTCCGTACCCTCCGGTGCGGTCGGTCAAAAATCCAATCACGTACGGCCCCGCGAATCCACCCAGATTCCCGAACGAATTGATCATGCCGATGCACGCCGCCGCGGCCGCTTCCGTCAGGAAACTCGTCGGGAGCTGCCAGAAAATCGGAATATAACTGTGCGAGGCCATCGCTGCGAGCGAAAAGAGCAGCATCGATATGAACAAATTGCCGCTGAACGCCGTGCTCGTGACCAGGAGCACCCCGCCGATCGCCAGAGCCAGCGCGGTATGCCAGCGACGCTCGCCGGTACGATCCGAATGCCACGCGTTCAACACCATCGCGGGAAAGGCCAGCAGATAAGGAATTCCGGCGATGAGCGTGACTTTCAGCGTGCTCATGCCCGACACGCGCTGCACGATTTTCGGCAGCCAGAATCCGAAGCCGTAGATGGACGTGAGGCCGCAGAATGCCGCCAGCGTCAATTTGATCACGTCGGGATTCCGCATGGCCTGCCATACGGTCAGCGATTTCACGGCCTTCTTCGCGTTCTTCTCGCGCTCCAGTTCGCCCATAATCCAATCGCGTTCGTCTTCCTGGAGCCATTTGGCTTCGCGCGGCCAGTCGGTTAAAACGAAAATCGTGAGCACGCCGAAGATGACGGCGGGCACGCCTTCCAGAATCAGCAGCCAGCGCCAACCGGACAGACCCATCCAGTGCACGCGCATCAGAAGCCCGGAAACCGGAGCGCCAATGAGTTGCGAAATCGGAATGGCGGTCATGAAGAGCGCGACCGCGCGAGCGCGATCCTTTCCGCGAAACCAGTGCGTCAGATACACGATCATGCCGGGAAAGAATCCCGCTTCGGCGAGTCCCAGAAAAAATCGAGCCCAGTAAAGCTGGCGTCCCGAATGCACCAGCCCGGTCATCGACGCGAGCACGCCCCAGGTGATCATGATGCGCGCGATCCATTTGCGGGCGCTCCATACTTCCACGACTACCGTCGCCGGAATCTCGATCAGAAAATAACCGATGAAGAAAATCCCGGCACCGATGCCGAAAGTCTCGTTCGAGAATTTCAGCTCGCGCATCATGTCGAGCGCGGCGTAGCCCAGGTTCACGCGATCCAGGTAGGAAATGATGTACAGCGCAAAAAGGAACGGCACCAGGCGGCGCGTGATTTTCCGGCGCGTGCGCTCGGCGATTTCAGGAACGATGATTGGGTTCGAGGCAAGAGACAAACTCCATCTAGAATAGCGCGCTGATCAAGATGCGATTCGCAAACGGGAAAAGTGACGGCCACTCTGTCCCCCGTGTCGCAATCGCCGTGCGCGTCGTCGAGCGGAACCGTGGACAGAGCGGTCTGTCCCCCTTTTTCCGTGGTACGATACGGCCCAAGAGAATTCATGATCAGAAAAAGTGCGGTTGTATTTTTGGCGGCGGCGTTGACGCTCGTGGCGCAGGCCCCTACCGGCGAGGTCGTGCGGCTCGATCCCGCGATCGATAAGATCGTTCCCAAGGACGCGAAGATCGAAAAGGTGATCGGAGGCATTCGCTTCGCGGAAGGTCCGGTGTGGGTTCGCTCCAGCGGCTATCTGCTCTACAGCGATCTGCCGAGCAACGCTGTCATGAAATGGACGCCCGGCGGCATGCCGGAAGTTTTTCGCAAGCCCGTTTTCGAGGGATCTTTTCCCGATGGCGTCCAAATCGGCACGAACGGTCTGGCGCTCGATCCCCAGGGGCGTTTAGTGGCCGCCGAGCACGGCGGACGCCGGATCACGCGCAGGGAGAAGGACGGGAAGATCGTGGTGCTCGCGGACAAGTACGAGGGCAAGCGATTGAACAGTCCCAACGACGTGGTCGTCAAGAATAACGGCGACGTATATTTCACGGATCCCACGGGTTTGTATCGCACCTATCCAGATGGCCCGGACAAGCCGAAACAGGAGCTCGATTTCAACGGCGTGTATCGCATTTCCGCCGCCGGCAAACTGGAGCTGCTGACGAAAGAGATTCAATATCCCAACGGCATCGCGTTTTCTCCCGACGAGAAGAAGCTCTACGTATCCAGTTCGCGTCCCGACAAATATTGGATGGTGTACGACGTGAAAGCCGACGGCAGTATCGCCAATGGCCGCAAGTTCGCCGACGTCACGAAGGAGCCCGGCGACGGTGTCCCCGACGGGATGAAGGTTGATCGCGCGGGAAATATCTATGGAACGGCGCTCACCGGCGTGCAGATCTTTTCGCCCGATGGAAAACGTCTGGGAACCATCCTGCCTCCAGAAATCCCCGCCAATTGCGCGTGGGGAGATGCCGACGGCAAAACCCTCTACATCACCGCGCGCACGAGCATTTATAAAATTCGTTTGAACGTCGCGGGAGTGCAACGTTAGATTTTCACTTTCCCAAAGCGGTCCGCACTTCAGGCATAATGATCCCTGTTCGCCGAGTGTTCGAAGGAGGCCGTATGTCTGAACCCACCAGCACCATGAAAAGACCCGAGACCGAAAGCGCCACCGTGCCGCACGGCCGCGCGACCTCCGATGCAGTGCTCGCGTATGGTTTGCTCCGCCTCATCTTCGGCATCAACATCATGCTGCACGGCGTCACCCGGCTGTTAGCTCCGCAAGGCGCGTTTCTCGGGTACTTGACCCACTATTTCGAGAAGACGCCGCTGATGCCGGCGTGGATGCTGCCGCCTTTTGCGGTGGTGCTGCCATGGGCGGAGGCGATCTTCGGCACGCTGCTGCTGCTGGGCTTCGCTTCACGCATCGCAATGATCGGTGGAGCATTGACGCTGGCGGCGCTGGCTTTCGGTACGAACCTCGCTCAGGATTGGAACATCGCTGGACTGCAATTGATCTACGCGGCGATTTACTACATCCTGCTGACGAAGCGTGAGGATCTCAACAAGCTTTCGATCGACGGGTGGCGTGGCAAGTAGGCATCATCAAGAACGGCTGCAGCGAAGCCGGCTGATGCGGAAACAGGCCGCGCGGTTGACGTCCTCTTTCGAAACCACATACGCTACTAGTAGGTTGTCCGAATGAAGACGTACACCTTCAGAGTCGTCGTCGAGCCCGATGGTGATCGCTGGCATGCTTATTGCCCGGCACTCAAACCCTTCGGCGCTGCGACGTGGGGAACCACCGAAGAGGAAGCTCGCACGCACATTCAAGAAGTGGTGCAGATGGTGGTTGAGGAACTTCAGGAAGACGGAATTTCAATTCCCGAATCGCCCAAGGAAGACGTCGACGTGTTCGAAGGAACAAGAGTATCCGTGACCACGGAGAGCCTCGCCAAGCGCTGATGGCGCTCGATTATCGCCGGCTGCGGTCCATCACCGCGCGGGAGACTGCGAATGCGCTCCTCCGGGATGGTTTCAAACTCAATCGTCAAAAGGGCAGCCACCAACGCTACATCCATCCAGACGGGCGCAGGGTGACGCTCACGTTCCACTCGTCCGGAGACACGTTCGAGATCAAGACCCTACGCAGCATGCTGGAGCAGGCGCGGTGGAGCGAACAAGACTTGATCAGACTGCAATTAATTCGCTGAGCGCCTGCCGTTAGAACGTATTCTCCAAAATGATCTTCATTCGACCATCCACATCCTGCTCGAGCATTTTCATGGATTCGACGGCTTCCGTGATCGGCAGACGATGCGTGATCAGCGGATCGAGCTGGACTTTCCCGCTGGCGGCGAGCGCGATGGACGGTTCGAAATCCGCGCCGACGGCCGCTCGGCCGTTTTGCACGGTGAGTTCCTTAAAATAGAGATCGTAGAAGGGCAGCGCGCCTTCCTTGGCTGACGTGATGCCGAACAGCAGCAGCGTCGCTCCGGGACGAGCCATCGCGATCCCATCCGCGAGCACCGGGAGCTTGCCCGTGCATTCGATGACGATATCGGCTCCGCGTCCGTCGGTGGCTTCCTTCACTGCGGCAACGGTGGTCGCGTCGCTCGGAAGGACGAGGTCCGCGCCGAGCTTGGCCGCAAGACCGCGCTTCCATGCACTGCGGGCGACACCGATCACTTTCGCTCCCGCCGCTTTCGCCAATTGCACGTGAAGCTGTCCGCCCACGCCTAAACCAAGCACGACGACCGTGTCGTTCGGCCGAATCGTGATGCGGCGCTGGCCGTGATAGCAGGTGGTCAAGACCTGGATCAAAGGAGCGTTGGCATTAGCCACGGAATCCGGCAGAGGGAACACGAGTTTGCGCGGCACCGCGATGTATTCAGCGAAGCCGCCGTCGGTATCGCGCCCGATCAAGCCACCGTTCGGACACAGATTAAACAAGCCTTCTTTGCAGAAAAAACACGTCCCGCAATTGAACGCGGGATCGATCGAGCAACGCGCGTGCCGGCTTTGAGGGAATCGCCGCCTTCGATCACTTCGCCCGCGATCTCATGACCCATCACGCGCGGATACTTCACCGGGATGCGGCCGCTGAAAATCCCCAGGTCGGTTCCGCAAATTCCCGAGTGCGTGACGCGGACTAAAACACGATTGGGCCCAGGCTCGGGGCGTTCTAAAGAGTCGAGCCCCAGTTGACCTGGGGCTCCTAAAATAACTGCCTTCATGGTGCTCACTTTCGAAAAGGGGGACAGACCGCTCTGTCCACCGCTCCAGATTTTACGAAGCGGCTCGTTTAGAGGAAGGGGACAGAGTCCGGAACGGACGCAAACAACGCGTAGTCTGTCCCCTTTTCTTTCTACGCCGTCGCGACTGCTTGCGGCAGAGTGGCTTTCACCACCTGATTGAACTCTTCGTCGGTGAGAAGAGCTTTGGTCTCCATGGAGTGTTCCTTCACGGCCATCACGACCTTCATGGCTTCCTCGTCGGTCACCGTGATCTTCATGGCCTTGAGGCGCGCCTTGATCGTGTCGATGCCGCTGCCCTTGCCGACGACGATCTTCGGAGCGGGCTGGCCGACCACATCCCAGTGAACGGGAACAGTTCGGTCGGTTTGTCGTCGCCGCAGTTCATCCACCAGCTGGCGATGATGCCGGACTCGATCGTGGAACAGCTGTCGCCGACCACGGGACGGTTGCCCGCGACCTTGTGGCCGGAAAGTTTCTCCACGAGCTTGGCCAAGCCGTACAACTTGTCGTATTTGATGCCGGTGTCGACGCCGTACATCGTCAGCAGCGCCATCGCGGTCTCTTCCATCGGGACATTGCCGGCGCGCTCGCCGAGTCCGAGCACGGTGGAGTGGATCACTTCGACGCCTTCGGCCAGGCCATGATGGTGTTCGCGATACCCATGCCGAAATCCATGTGGAAGTGCGCTTCCAGACGCTTGTTGACGCGCTTCTTCACTTCGCGCACCAGGTACTGCATGGCGTGCGGCGAGAGTCACACCGAACGTGTCGACCAGCGCCAGTGCGTCCATGTGACCTTCGTTCGCGACCTTCGTGATCAGATCGAGCACCCACTTCGATTTCCGGCGCGGCTGAAGTCGATCGGGAAGAAGACGACTTCCAGGCCCTGCGACTTGGCGTACGCGGTCGATTCGATCGAGAGATCGATGGCCTTCTGCAGCGGCCACTTGTAGGCGTATTCAATGATGTGCGGGCTGGAAGGAACTTCCATGACGATACCCGAGACGCCGCAATCCACGGCGCGCTTCACGTCGTCCACCATGCAGCGCGAGAACGCGAAAATCTGCGGTCCCAGGTTGCGCTTCACGATTTCTTTGATCGCGGCCGTATCGGCGGGCGATACGACGGGCATGCCGGCTTCGATGCGGTGCACGCCCGCTTCGGCCAAGCCCTTCCGCGATGCGGATCTTGTCGTCTTTGGTGAAGATGACGCCGGTCTGCTGTTCGCCATCACGCAGCGTGATGTCGTAGAACTTGACTTGTTTCGGGAAGTGCAGTTGGGCGAGCACTTCCGGCGCAAAATTCCACGGGCTGACAAACCACTTATCTGTTTTCCACGGTTCTTGTTGAGACATTATTTGATTCCTTCCTGCTTTTAAATTTTAACTAGCCCGCCGCCTTGAGGGCTTCGGGGTTTACGGGATTTTTGGGAGCCTGACCGGAGAGCACGCGCACCACTTCCTCGGCCGCTTTGGCCTGCAGATCGGAAAGCGCTTCTTCGGAATAGAAAGCAGTGTGGGGCGTGATGATGACGTTATCGCGTCCCATGATCGGCGAGTCGGTGGGCGGTTCCTTCTCCACCACATCGAGCGCCGCGCCTGCGAGCTGGCCCTTGTCGAGCGCCGCTGCGAGGGCGGCCTCGTTCACCAGACGCGCCACGGCCAGTGTTGACGAGGTAGGAGCCGGGCTTCATCATCGCGAACGTTTTCGCGCTCATGATGTGCTTGGTCTCCGGCATCAGCGGGCAGTGCAGCGAAACGTAATCCGACGTCTTGAGAAGTTCCTCAAGCTCGACGTGTTTCACGTTGGCCTTTTCGAGAACTTCCTTCGGAACGAAAGGATCGTAGGTGACGACGTTGATCCCGAAAGCCTGCGCCTTGGGAGCAACCAGCTGCGGAATGCGTCCGAAGCCCACTAGGCCGAGCGTCCGTCCACGCAAGCGCGCGATCGGCACCACGGCGGGCATGCGCCAGTCGCCGGCCTGCACCAGCTTGTTCGAATACGGAATCTTGCGCACGATGGAGAGCAGCAGGGCCATCGCATGATCCGAAACTTCGTCGATGCAGTAGTCGGGAACCTTGGTGACGACGATCCCCTTCTTGGTGGCCATGTCGATATCGACGTTGTCCACGCCGATCCCGAAGCGCGCAATGATCTTGCACTTGGTCAGCGCCGACACCACTTCCGTGGTGACCTTGGCGTAGGTGGTGAGGATGGCGTCTGCATCCCGGGCGACCTCGATGATCGCCTCGGGACTGTTGTTCTTGGCTTGTACGAGTTCGCCGTCGATCTTGGCCACCGCCGCTTTGGCGAGGTCCAGATTCGGAAACGGCGAATCGGTAACTGCGATTATTTTTTTACCCATGTGATATCTTTCGGGACCACCGTCACATCTTCAGGTCCAAAGTTCACGGGTGCATAGATGCCGTGCGTCGGCTCCCACTTGCAGCCGGTCTCTTCCATGTGTTCCATCTGCGTGAAGACCACCGGGCCGTCTTTGCTGACCAGCACGTTCTCTTCAAGCCGCGAGGTCTGGCGCAGGCCCGGGTGGCCGGCGAAGGTCTCGATGGCGAAGTACATGTTCTCTTTGATTTCGGCCGGGTACTTCAGCGAATAGCCGCGGGACATCCACATGCCTTCATACAGCGTCAGGCCGATGGAGTGCGCGAACTGCTGCAGGGTGCAAGTGCCGTACACGTCGTCGTCGTACTGCGGGAACTTCGCGACCACGTCGGCGGTGGTGTTGCCCGGCTTCAGCATCTCGATACCGGCGTACATGGAATCGTAAACTTCCTTGTACAGATCGATTTCCTGCTGGTTCATTTTGCCCGCGCACTTGAAGTTGCGGACGAAGTCGATGAAGTAGCCGCCCGGTCCAACCGCGTTGATGTCGACGATCACGAGGTCGCCCTGGCGGATCATCTTGTCGGTGGCCCAACGGCGATACGGGCTGGTGTTGCCGCCCGAGGCGACGATGATGTCGTAGATGATTTCGCAGCCGCGCTCGAGCATGAACTCGTGCACCTTGGCTTCGATCTCGCGTTCCCGGACGCCCGGCTTCAGCCATTCGTGCTTGATCTTCCACATGGCGGCGTCGCCGATGCTGGACGCCATCTTGAGCAATTCGATTTCGTCGCGGGTCTTGATCACGCGCGCGGCGGAGATCACCGGCCATCCGTCGACGATGTTGACGCCGGCTTCCTGGAAGCCGCGGAGGGCGGCCATATCGAGGTTATCGATGGCGATGCGCTCCTTCATCAGATTGTTTTCCTTGAGCACATCGACGATGCCGCCGACCATTTTGCCGACCATGTGCGGCACGGCGCCTTCGGCCCACTGCCACGTCATCGCGGGACGGATGTTGTTGTTGCCCATCCACGGGAGATCGATGTGGGCGCAGTGGAAATCCGATCCGGCGGTTTCAAACAGCACCGGGCTGCCCTGCGCGGGAACCACGGCGTAACGGATGTTGATGTTGTACTTCCAGTTGCCCTGATAGGAACCGGTCGCGTAGCGCACGTTGGCGCCGGCGTAGACCACCATGCCGCCGATGTCGCGGGCCTTCGAGCTGCGCCTGAAGTTTAGAGAGGCGCTCCTTGCGCATGCGGTCGTGGTCGACGCGATACTGCCAGTCCGCATTGTTCTGGCTGTACAACCGCTTCGGGTCGTACTCGTGCGGATGCTGAATGAAATACTGATCTAATTCGTAGCTCATGTTTTCCTTTTCCTTGGAAGTTTTAATACGTCGGTATTAATCTTGCGTGTGTTGAAACCCTTAGCGGAGCAAGACTCCGCACATCAAAATATCCGCGAACCGTACTGCCGAAGGGGGCACGGGCTGGATTGCCGCGCGCAACTGCAGCACAACCCGCTGTACCGCGGCGGAGCTTGTGCATCACCCTTATTTGCTAAAGACAAAGGCATCGGCTCTGGTCGTTGACGCCAGAATTCCGCTGCCCGAGGACTGAATATCTCCACTCACTACGTAGAACTTGTCGCCAATCACCGCGCTGGCGACGCCATGCCGCGCGATCACCATCGAAGGCAGCGATTGCCAGGTGTCGGTCACGGGATCGTAGGCTTCGAAAGCACGAAACGCGGTCTGCTGAATACTGTCCTGAAATTCGCCTCCGGCGACCAAAAGGCGGCCGTTGTAAACTCCGAAGCCGACGCCGCTCCGCGCGGTCGGCATACGCTGCGGCAGCGTGGCGTACCAGGAATCCTTCACCGGATCGTAGACTTCCACTAGCGCAACGTCGGTGCCCAAAGAAATGTAAGGCGCGCCGACGCGTCCGCCCGCGACATAAATTTTTCCGTTGATCGCGCCCATCGCCACGTGATTGCGCGGCGTAGGCATGGGAGCGCGCGTGCTCCAGGTATTGGTCTTGACGTCGTACGCCTGCACGATGTTCAGAGAATTCTGCGGCGTCTGGAAATCAAGATAGTCTTTCGGAGCTCCCGGAGCGAGCGTCGCCCCGCCGATGACATAAATTTTCCCGTCGATTTCCGCGGCCTGGGCGGCTCCGCGCGCGATCGGCATGGGAGCGAGCGCCTTCCACGTATCGGCCACCGGATCGTATTCCCACGCGGTGTTGAGCGGGACCCACCCTGGAGTGGTGCCCTTGGGCGGTTCGAATCCGCCGAAAATATAGACCTTGCCGTTGTAGCCGGTCAGCGCCAAATGGTGCGCGGGCCGCGCCATATGCTTTTTTTCCGTCCATTTATTGGTGGCGGGGTCGTATTCATAGACGACGCCGGCCACTTTCCAGAACGGAATGAAGCCGCCGAACACGTACATCTTGCCGTTGGCCGTCGCGCCGAAGACTTCTTCGTGCGGCTCGGGGAAGGCCGGGATTTGTTCCCATTTACCGGATAACTGAGCGGCTGCGGGCAGTGCAGAAACTAAAAGTGCCGCCATGGCGGCAAGCTGAGGGCGGGACGCCCAACGTGGCTTTAACATAGGGACTCCTCTTACTATATCGATTTCTTTTTCATCCTGCACATGAGCAAATCCGTAGGTGACACGGCGGAAATGCTTGGTACAAAGATGCCTTGCTTCACAATATCGGGTTGCGCGCTCCGACCACCGATTTCTCGGGATCGATCAGGAAAATCCAAATCAAGGCCCCCAGCACCATGACCCCGGAGGAAAGTATAAACGGCGCAATCCACATCTCTTTGCCGAACATGTAGCCGTAGATCAGAGCCGTCATCGACGCCGCCAGCGCGCCGAACATGTTCATAATTCCGGTGACCGTGCCGCTGAATTGACCGCCCACGTCCATGGGGACCGCCCACGCCGGGCCGATCACCATCTCCAGCGAAAAGAACGAAGCGGCTATGAACAGAAGGCAAGTAAGCGTGTTGGTGGTCATCGCGGCTGGAATGGAAAACGCGCCCGCCAGGACAAATGCCGGAGCGGCCACCGCGCGCCGCGCCAATCGAGCATTTCCGGTCTTGTGATAGATCTTGTCGGTGAGCCATCCGCCCACCACGTCGCCCGTCATGCCGATAAAGAGCGGCAGCGAGCCGAGCAATCCTAGCGACTGGATGGACAGGTGCCGGTACTCGCGCAAATACGTGGGATACCACGTGAGATAAAAATTCGACCCGAAGAAGAAGCATCCGTAACCCAGCGCGATGAACCACATGTTCGGGGATGACACAATGTGCTTCCAGGGCGTCGCCGGGCGCGAGCGATCCAGCGCCTTCACCGTGCCATCCGCGTTCAAGCCGCGAATTTCCGCCAGTTCCGCCTGATTCACGCCCGGGTGATCCTCCGGATGATCGCGGAAAATGGTGAAAAAGACCGCGGCCCACAGAATCCCCATGGATCCGAAAATATAAAAAATCCAGCGCCATCCGAGCGCCAGCAGGATGCTTCCGGAAACCAGCGGCGTGATGGCCAAGGCGAACCGGCTGAAGAAGTGCACAATGCCTTGAATGCGCCCGCGCTCGGATTTCGCAAACCACGTTTGCATGGCGCGGCTGGCCACGGGAAACGCGCCCGCTTCGCCCAAGCCCAGCAGGAAGCGCGCACCGAACAGCGTCGGAAAGCCGAGGGCCGCTCCCGTAGCAATGGCCGCTGTCGACCGCCACGTCACCAGGACGCTCAAGACTTTTTTCGGGCCGAAACGATCCCCGAACCATCCTGCGGGGACCTGCCCCAACGCGTAGGCCCAGGTGAACGCGGCCAGAATGATGCCCATTTGAGCCTTGCTGAAGCCGAAGGCTTTGGCGATTTCCGGTTGCGCGACGGAGATGTTGCTGCGGTCCATGTAGCAGATCAGGTACATCACACTGATCAGGATCAGGACCCCCCAGCGGGTTTTGGTGGGCTTACTATTTACGGAATTGGGAGCGACTGACGCGACCCCGGGCTCGGACACACCAGTGCGTTGTAAGGCCAAATCATTCGCTCCCGATTTTCCGGATCTTCTTAAACCAGCTGCGCAACCGCGTCGTGCACCAGTTCGACCGGCTGGTTCGTCTCGACCGAAACGTCGGCGGCCTGATAAACCTGCATCGCGAGGCGGGCCTGATCGCCCGTCACCAGCGGCTGCTTGCCGAGCGCGATGCACTCCAGGAAGTGCAGCGTTTCACGCTCCATCGGTCCGGCGTAGGAGTGATTCACAAACTCGCCGGGCATCGACGAAATGGGGAATTGAATGCCTTTTTGCAAGGTAGTCGTGTACACGTCGCGATGCGTATCGTCCACCATCACGGCGCCTTCGGTGCCGACGAACTCGATCCAGGTCGAAGAGAAATTCGGATAGGCGGGAGGCAGAACCCAGCCCGCGCCGATGGTGAACGCGGTGCCATCATCCATGGTGACGACGATCCATACGCAATCCGGAACGTTGAACTCGCCCTTCATGATCTTCTTCACTTCTTGCGCGTAGACACGGATCGGCTTGCGCGGCGCCAGGCACCACAGCACGAAATCGATGTCGTGCGTCGCTTCCATGGCGGCGGGAGAAAGCTTCACGCGTCCGCCGATTTTCTTGCCGAGTCCGCGAGTAATGTGACGGCTGACGAGAGCGCTCACCGGCTCGCCGATGGTGCCGTCTTCGATCGAGCGTTTCACGTACGCGAACTTGGGATTGAACCGCTGCGAATAGCCGATGGTGAAGAAAAGGCCCTTTTTCTTGGAAATTGCGATCAAATCGTCGGCTTCCCACATCTCCATGGCGATGGGCTTTTCGAGGAATACGTGCTTGCCCGCCAGCAGTGCTTCCTTCGCAATCGGATAATGCGTCGGCTCGGGCGTCGTGGAAATCATCACGGCGTCGATCGAACTGTCCGCGATGATGGGACGATAATCCGTCGAAGCGGTCTTCGGATTGGTCATCTCCGTGACCTCCTTGAGACGCTCCGGCTTGATCTCCGCGATGTGAAGATCTTTCACCCACGGGCTGTTCGCTGCGGCGATGGCACGGATGCCTCCGCACCAGCCGGTTCCGATAATGCCTAAGTTGATTTGTTTCATGTTGAATTCCTCTTGATTTTGAATAAGGGCAGGCTACTTCAAATTTCTGATGTTACTCTCAACCCTTTGACGGTGTCAAGCAGGCAACGACGGGAGATGCGGCAAAATCTTCCTTGGAATGAATAACAAACAAGAAGACGAGCGGTTGTTTCAGCTCATCGCAGCCGCGCTTTCTGTGCCTTCGAACTGGGAAGCGCTCGCCGGTTCACGTTACGATAAAGAGGATGGATGATCGTCGCCAACAGAATCGTCGGCAGTTAGAAGACGCGCTCGCCGCACGCATCCTTATCTTAGACGGGGCGATGGGGACCATGCTCCAGGAGCACCAACCCACCGCCGAGGATTTCGGGGGCGTGCATCTCGAGAATTGCAACGAGAATCTGTGCCGCACTCGCCCGGAGTGGATCGTCGATATTCATCGCGCGTATCTTGCCGCCGGTTCGGATATTATCGAAACCAATAGCTTTCAAGGTTCGCCGATCGTTCTCGCCGAATTCGGACTAGCGGACAAGTCCCACGAGATCAATGTCCTGGCAGCGCAACTGGCGCGCCGTGCGGCCGATGAATTTTCGACCTCTGCAAAGCCGCGTTTCGTCGCTGGGTCGCTCGGGCCGACGACGAAATCGATTACTCTGCGCGGGGACGTCACTTTCCAGGAGTTACGCGACAGTTATTACGCGCAGGCCAAGGGCCTGATCGAAGGCGGCGCGGATATTCTGCTGATTGAAACCGGTTTCGACACGCGCAACATGAAGTCGGCGATTCTGGCGATCCAGCAACTGGAACGCGAACTCGGATCGCGGATTCCCACCATGGTTTCGGGCACGATCGAGCGCTGGGGCGCGATGCTCGCGGGGCAGCCGGTGGACGCTTTTTACGCGTCGCTGGCGCATGCCGATCTGCTGTCGATCGGGCTCAACTGCGCGACCGGTCCGGACCTGATGACGGATCACATCCGCACGCTGGCGCGAGATGGCGTCAACGCGCATCTCCTGTTATCCGAACGCCGGGCTTGCCGAACGAAGAAGACAAGTATCTGGAAACGCCGGAATCGCTCGCCAAGCAGCTCGAGAAATTCGTCGAGCACGGCTGGTTGAACATCGTCGGCGGATGCTGCGGGACCACGCCGGCACACATTCGAGCCATCGCGCAGATGGCCGAAGGCCGCGCGCCGCACGTGGTGAATCCGCCGCTCGCATCGCGCCTATTATTCGGGCATCGAACTGGTGGAAGCGGAAGATAGCAATCGTCCGCTGATCGTCGGCGAGCGCACCAACGTCATCGGCTCGCGCCTGTTCAAGGAGATGATCGCCGACGAGAAGTGGGAAGAGGCGAGCGAGATCGCGCGCTGGCAGGTGAAGAACGGCGCGCACATCATCGACGTGTGCCTGCAATCCTCCGATCGCGAAGAGCTGAAGGACATCGATCCGTTCTACGCGGAAGCTGATGCCCAAGATCAAAGCGCCGGTGATGATCGACACCACCGATGCCGCAGGCCATGGAGCACGCGCTCACCTGGTGCCAGGGCAAGAGCATCATCAATTCCATCAACCTGGAAGACGGCGAAGAGAAGTTCGAACGCGATCTGCCCGATCGCCAAGGCTTATGGCGCGGCGCTGGTGGTGGGAACCATCGACGAGGACAAGCTGCAAGCCCAGGCCTTCACGCGCGAGCGAAAGCTCGCCGTGGCGCAACGCTCGGTTGAAATTGCTGACCGAGAAATACGGCATCGCGCCCGAGGACATCATCATCGATCCGCTGGTGTTCCCGTGCGCGACCGGCGACGAAAACTACATCGGCGGCGCGGTCGAAACCATCGAGGCCATCCGGCTGATCAAGGCGAAATCCCTTACGTCAAGACGATTCTGGGCGTTTCGAACATTTCGTTCGGTCTGCCGGCGTCGGCGCGCGAAGTCGTGAACTCGGTATTTCTGTATTACGCGACGAAGGCCGGCCTCGATCTGGCGATCGTCAATTCGCAGAAGCTGGAACGCTTCGCGTCGATCCCGGTAGAGGAGCGCCGGCTGGCGGAGAGTTTGCTGTTCAACACGCCGCCGACGCCAGTCGAAATCGGCGACTGAGCCCTGCGAGGAACACTGGCCTACTGCGACGGCTCAAGTGACTGGCGACAGCAATCCCGTGAGCAGAAGGCCGCGATCAATCAATTCCACATCGCCGCGATCTCGGATTATTTCCGCAAGACGGTAAGAAGGAAAAGAAGAAAGCCGCCGAGCTGCCGCTCGATGAACGCCTGGCGAACTACATCATCGAAGGCACCAAGGACGGCCTCATCGCCGATCTCGAACTGCAAGCGCGCGGAAGGCGCCGATCCGCTCGATATCATCAACGGGCCGCTGATGACCGGCATGACCGAAGTCGGCCGGCTGTTCAATAACAACGAACTGATCGTCGCCGAAGTGCTGCAATCGGCCGAGGCGATGAAAGCCGCGGTCGAATCATCTCGAACAGTTCATGGAGAAGTCCGAACCGCCGCGCGCGGCAAGATCGTGCTCGCGACGGTGAAGGGCGACGTCCACGATATCGGCAAGAACCTGGTCGAGATCATTCTTTCGAACAACGGCTATCAGGTGATCAACCTGGGCATCAAGGTGCCGCCCGGAAGATCTGATCCGGGCCTGGCAGGAGCATCAACCCGACGCGATCGGGCTGTCTGGTTTGCTGGTAAAGAGCGCGCATCAGATGGTGACGACGGCGTCCGATTTCAAAGATCACGGCGTGCGGCGTCCCGCTGCTGGTGGGCGGCGCGGCACTGTCGGAAAAATTCACGACCACGCGCATCGGCCCAGCGTACGGGGCTCCGACGTTCTACGCGAAGGACGCGATGACCGGGCTGCGCATCATGAACGAGCTGATGGACCCCGCAACAGCGCGAGAGTCGTCATCAGCACGCACATTTTTGCGACCGCGTCGCGCACCTGCGCCGTGGAAGCCGCGCCGGTCGATCAACACAGGCACCGCGCGCAGCCCCAAAGTGCGCACGGATATTCCGATTCCCGCCGCGCCCTATCTCGATCGCCGCGTGCGGCGAGGTCCCGAATCTGTCGGAAATCTGGAGCTACATCAATCCGTACATGCTGTACGGCCGGCATCTCGGATTCAAGGGCAATTTCGAAAAGCTGCTGGCCGAACGCGATCCGAAGGCGATGGAACTCTTTCACCGACGTGGAGAGGGTGAAGCAGGAGGCCGCGGCGAGTTCCTGAAGGTTCGCGCGGTGTGGCAGTTTTTCGAAGCCGAGCGCGAGGAAAATGCGATCCATCTGTTCGCAGCCCGGCGCGGCCGAGCCCGTCCACACTTTCCAGTTCGGCCGCCAGCCGAAGTCCGACGGATTGTGCCTGAGCGATTACATCCTGGATCCGCGGACGAAGGACCCAGCGCGATCATATTGGATTGTTCGTCGTGACCGCGGGCGAAGGCGTGCGCGCAGCATTCGGAAGAAGCGAAAGAGCGCGGCGAATTTTTCAAAGCGCACGCAACTTCAGGCTCTGGCGATCGAAACCGCGGAGGCCTGCGCCGAGTGGCTGCATCGCCGCATGCGCGAAGATTGGGGCTTTCCCGATCCGCCGACTCTCACCATGCAGGAGCGGTTCACCTCGCGATATCGCGGCAAACGCTATAGTTTCGGCTATCCCGCGTGCCCGAATCTGGAGGATCAGGAAGGCTTGTGGAAGCTGCTGCGTCCGGAAGAAATCGGCGTGCAGCTTACCGAAGGCTTCATGATGGATCCGGAAGCTAGCGTCAGCGCGCTGGTGTTCCACCATCCCGATTGCGCCTACTTCACGGCCAGCGAAGTACCTAGCGAAGCACGGCAAGTGGCTCAGGAGGTGAAATCCGAAGTGGGGAGCAAGCCGTAAGCGCGTTTTCGTCGCTTAAGCTGTTTCTTCTTGAGCTTCGGCTTCCGTTTTGGCTGGCTCGGCGGCGGGCTCGGCTCCGCCTCGCACCCAACAGCGCGGCGTCGGCCAGGCGCTTCAATTCCTTCTTAGAGGGCGGCGCGATCTCGCGCAGGTAGTTGTGATCGGAGTAGCAGCTGCGGCAGCGGACCTTGGCCGCTTCCGATTCCACGAGCGACACGATCGCATGATTGGTCATGCGGCGGCACTTCACGCACCAGTCGTCGATGATATCGCCGAGACGCAGTCCCCGCACGACCGTGAGTATAACATCCTGACCGTACTTGACTTTCCCGTATTCAGCCCGGTAAAGTAAACCCGTTGATTCGAAGGAGGATTACCGTCGTGAGATCATCCCTGATCGCGCTTCTTTCGCTGCCGCTTTCTTTGCCTCTGTCTGCGGCAAGCGTGCGTATCATCCAGACGAACAGCGCGGGCGATAACGTCTCCATCATCGACCCGGCCACCAATAAGGTTGTCGGCACCATCAAGGGCATCGAAGTGAACCACGGCGCGGCCGCGGCTCCCGATGGAAGCCGCTACTACATCAGCAACGAATCGCGCAGCACGCTGGAAGTGGTGGATACCAAGACGCTGAAGGTGACCAACAGCATTCCGTTGAGCGGGCATCCCAACAATATTTCGATCAGCAAGGACGGCAAGCGCGTTTACGTCGCGATCGTGAAGGCCCCCGGGGCGGTCGACGTGGTGGATACGGTCTCGCTCGAACGCGTCAAGACCCTCCCGATGAAGGGCGCCGTGCACAACACATATGTCACGCCCGATGGAAACTATGTCATTGCCGGCTCGATTGTCGGAAAATTGATCACTGTGATTTCGCAGAAGACGGAAGAACCGGTGTGGTCCGTGCCGATGGACGCGGGTGTTCGTCCGATGGCGTTTGTGACCAATCCCGATAAATCGACGAAGTGGCTGCTGGCGCAGCTCTCCGATTTCAACGGCTTCGTGGTGATCGACTTCGCCACACACAAGGAGATCAAGCGGATCACGCTTCCGGATCTGCCGGCGGGAAAATCGAAGTACATGTTCGGCGGAAGCGAGTCGCACGGGATGGCGGTCACGCCGGATCAAAAGACGCTGGTGGTCAACAGCCGCCTGAACAGTTCCGTTTATTTGTACTCCCTGCCGGATCTGGCGCTGCAGGCTAGTATCGAAGTCGGGAAATCGCCGGATTGGGTGACGCTCACGCCGGACGGCAAGACGGCGTATGTGGCCTGCGCCGCGTCGGACGCCGTGTACGTTGTGGATCTGACGGAGAAGAAGGAAGTCGCGCGGATCTCGGTTGGTCAGGTTCCGAAGCGGAATATTACCGCAGTGCTGCCGTAAACGCGTAGAAGAGAAGAGTCGAGAGGAATCTCGACTCCAGCAAGCCAGCGGCCCGCATCACATCTGCCTGCGGCCCGAAGCGCCCACAACTTTAGCTTGGAATCTTGCGGACGCATCCAATTATCGCGCCGCTAGGAACGAACGGCAGGTCCCTCGACTACGCTCGGGATGACAGCTTCATCCGAGAACGCTTATTTCGCGCCGTGGGCCCAGGCGTTCAGAACTTGCCAGTCCGGATCGTCCTTGGTGGGGAACTGCTTGCCGCCGCTGTGAAATTCCTGGCCGCCACCTTCTTTCGCCAGCGGATGGAGCAGCAGAATGCTCTTATCCGGATTGGTCTTATTCACCAGCTTCGAGAGCATTTCGAAATTCGCGTGCGATTGTTCTTCCGTATACGCCGTCGTACTCGGGAGTCCACGATTGCAGATGGAACGAGTTGTTCGAATCGGAATGGCAAGCGACACAGCGCGCGTGTCCTTCGCGATGCTTGTAGAAGATCGGCTCGACCTTCGTTTTATAGAAGTCGTAGTCGAGAGACTGCGCCGATGCCACGGAGCATCCCGCGGCGACCGCCGCCCCTATCATCAATCGCGTTACGCTGGCCAAGTTCATGATCGAGCCGCTCCTTATCTCGTCGTTCCGCATCGGGTTTCCCGATCCATGATACTTTACACCAGCCAGTCTGACAAAATAGCGGCAGCCTGACAAACGATAGTTCGACAAACGAAAGCCTGACAAACGAAAGCCTGACAAACGACAGCCTGACAATCATGACCGACGACCTCCATCCGCACGAGCGCGCCGCTTTCCGGAAGATGAATTCGCCCGCGAAGATTCAGCAATTTCTCGATGAGGAAATCGGTTACAACACCGAGCCTCACGGAGCAACCTGCTATTCGCCACGGCGCGTGCTGGAAACGAAGGTCGCTCACTGCATGGAAGGCGCGCTGCTCGCCGCGATGGCTCTGCGCAGGTTGGGTCATCCGCCGTTGATCGTCGATCTGGAAGCTGTGCGCGATTCCGATCATGTGCTCGCGGTGTATCGCGCGAACGGACGCTGGGGCGCCATCGGGAAATCCGACTATGCGGGATTGCGTTCGCGCGAGCCGGTGTATTCTTCCATCCGCGAGCTCGCGCTGAGCTACTTCGAGCACTATTACAACGCCGCGGGCGAGAAGACGCTGCGCGCGTATTCGAGGCCGGTGAGCCTGGCTCGTTTTGACCGGTCGACGAAATGGATGGCGACACGCGAAGATGTGTGGGCCATCCCCGAGCATTTGGTGACGATCGCGCATACGCAGATCCTGACCAAACCAGTGGAACGAAGCCTGGGGCGGGTGGATCGAAAGCTTTATGAGGCGGGACGCGTGGGCGGCATCTGCCATCCGCATCTGGATTTATCGCGAGTGAAGCTCCCAGGCGCCCGCGCAAACGGGATCGTCACCGGCTCATAGATCGGTAGCTTGGGCGATCCTTCGCCGCTCCATGAGCAAGAGGCCAGCCTACTGAGCGATTCCAGCTTTCTTAAAATCGCCGGCCTTGAAATAAGAAATCGATGCCGGGTCCAGGTACTGGCGAACCGTCGCATCCAGTTGCCCGGTGGTCAGCGCCGAGATCCTTCGATCCAAATCCGCCTGCCGCTGCATGGTCCATCCATACTGCGCCTCGCGCGCCAATTCCCGCGCGAGACCGGCATCCTGCGAACGTCCCAGAACGCGATCGTCCATATAGGTCTTCTTCGCGGCCGCCACTTCGTCGTCCCGGAAACCGTCTTTCAACAGTTTCGCGACTTCGTCGTTGAAGGATGCTTCCACTTTCAAAATATTTTGCGGAGCGCAGATCGCTTGCACGAAGATGCGCGCATATTTGGATTTCACGCCGGCGCCGAAACCGCTGCCGACGCCGTAGCTCAAACCTTCGACCTCACGGATGCGATGGAACAGACGGCTTTTCAAATCGCCGCCGAACATCTGGTTCGCGAGGACCAGTGCCGGATAATCGGGATCGTCCTCGTTGAGCGCCATCGCGACGCCCGCCGTGAAAACGGCATTCGCTTTGTCGGGCGTTTCGATCAGTTGATTCACCGGCGTGGGCTTCTGATAGGTCCGCAGCACTTCCGCGTAAGCCGCCGGACTTTTCCAGTTTCCGAACTCTTCCTCGGCGATTTTGCGAACCTCGGCCGGATCGAAATCGCCGACGATGGCGAGCTCTGCGTTGGATGCGCCGAAGAAGTCCTGGTAGAATTTCTTCGCGTCGGCGAGCGTCGCTTTCTTATAATTCTCGATGTCCTCTTCGTACGTCGGCACGCCGCGCGGGTCGGCCGACGGATACTGCGTGAAGTGCCGATTCAAAGCGTTCGGAGCGAGCGCCTGCGGCTCACTGCGCAGATTCTCCACACGGCCGAGCGACGCTTGCCGCAACTGCTCGAACTCGTTTTCAGGGAACGACGGCTGCTTCAGAACTTCGGCGGCCAGGCGGAGCGCCGCGGGAAAATTCTCGCGCACGGAATTCAAGGTCACGCCCGCTTCGTTGGCGCCCGCGTTCGCGTTCATCTGGGTTTTCAAGTTGTCGAGCGCGTCCTGCAATTCCTGACGCGTATGCTTCTGCGTGCCGCGCATCAACATGGCCCCGGCCAGTTGCGCCGATGGGATGCGTCCGAAAACGCTCTTCTCGTCGCCGTAATGCAATGCGATGGTCGCGGTCACGGAACCGCCGCGCGTTTTCTTCGGCAGCAGCGCGAGCTTCATGCCGTTGGGGAGCGTGATGCGAATCGTGCGCGCGTCGATGTTCGCGGGCGATGGATCGAACGCCTCGCCTTCCGCCAGGGCCGCCTTGCCTTTGTAATCCTTCAGCAGCTCGGAGACGTTGGGAGGAGCCGGCACGACGGTGCGATCCTGATCCGGATTCTCGGTCGGGATAAACTCGCCGAGCGTGCGATTGGACGCCTTGAGATAAGTTTTCGCCACGCGCGCCACATCTTCCGGCGTTACTTTTTCAATCCGGTCGCGATCCAGGAACATCAAGCGCCAATCGCCCATGGAGGCCCATTCGCTTAGTTCGAGCGCCACGCGTTGCGTGTTGTTGAACGTCAGATCGAATTCCTTGAGCAGCTTGGTCCGAATGCGGTCGACTTCGCTCTTGCTCGGCGGTTCTTTCACGACGCCGTCGATGACGTCGAGCATTATTTTGCGGACATCGTCCAGCGAATTTTCTTTGCGCACTTCGGCCATGAAATCGACGTAGCCGGGATCGTGCAACTGGTCGTGTTCGCCGGCCACCGAAATCGCCTTCTTCGATTCGACGAGCGCTTTATACAGGCGGCCCGAAGGAGGGTCTACCATGATGCCGGCCAAAACTTCCAGCGGCACGGAATCCGCGCCTGAGCCCGCGGGACCATGAAAGGCCATGAGAATCGCCTGTATGTCGCCGACGCGGCGCAGCGTCACCTGGCGTTCTCCGTCTTGGACCGGCTCCTCGGTGTAGGTCACTTGCAGCTTGCGTTCGGGCTTGGGGACCGCGCCGAAAGTTTCCTGGATCAAGGGCAGGGTCTTGGCCGGATCGAATTTGCCGGCGATGATCAGCACCGCGTTATCGGGCTGATAGTAGTTCCGATAGAACGCCTGCAGGCGATCGATCGGCACCTTTTCAATATCGCTGCGCGAACCGATCGTGCTGTGGCCGTAGTCGTGCCACAAATAGGACGCCGAGGAGCCACGCTCTTCGAGCACACGGACGTTATTGTTTTCGCCGCGCTCGAACTCGTTGCGAACCACGGTCATCTCCGCATCCAGATCCTGGCGCGAAACACGCGAATGGATCATGCGGTCGGATTCCATATCCAGCGCCCAGCGCATGTTTTCGTCGGTGGCGGGGAGCGTCTCGAAATAATTCGTGCGATCGAACGACGTAGTCCCGTTGAAGTTCGCTCCATGATCGCGGATCTCCGTCTTCACATCCGGATGTTTGGTCGACCCGCGGAACATCATATGTTCCAGCAGGTGCGCCATCCCATACTCGCCGTAACCTTCGTGGCGAGACCCGACCAGGTACGTGATATTCACGGTAACCGTCGGCTTCGTGCTATCGGGGAAGAGCAGGACCTTCAGGCCGTTATCGAGCCGGTATTCGGTGATCCCTTCGACGGAAGTGACTTTCGTGGGCGCCGAAGCAGGCGATTGAGCAAAACCGGCCTGGCTCAGGCACAGGCTGATGCTAAGAATAAGGGCCGATGCAGGCGGTTTCATCGGCTATAGCCTATCAGACGGAGCACCGGCGAGAGCGTACCGAACTGGGCAAAAAACCTTGCGGCGGGAGACGCCGAGCAGACAGGCGGTCGGATTGTATCCTCTAAAGCGAACGATTTCCCGAAGGCACTTTCCGTTTTCCATGAGCAAACTCAAAGCGCCCGGGAAGTCGAGCATCGGTTTCTTTAGTGCTTGTCGTTGTAGATTTCGCGGCTGAGCCCGTTTTGCTGCTGATTCACTTGTTGATGTTCCTGGGCGTCAGTTTCCCACCATTCGCCTGACGATCGGTGCGAACTTTCTTTGTTCAGATTGGCTTCTTGATGTTCCACATGCGCTGTCTGGTGCGCGTTCATCCGGCCCGTGGCGACGCCGTTCCCGATGCGCCTTTGCTGATTCACTTGACGCTGGCCCACTTCACTTCTCGCGAAGACGGCGCTCGTCGTCCCCAGCAACATTGCTCCGATCGTAATCCCATCATTACGCGTTTCATCGTTTTGTCCCTTTCCTCCAAAGCGTTATTTTTTTCGATCCTGTTCGCTTCTGTAATACCTAAGCTCTGAAACAACGCCGGAGTTGCGCGGCACTCCACGTTAAAATGCTCCGATCAAGTTAAAATCACATCATGTCTTCACGGACGGTCTATGCGCTTCTGGAGGAAACGGCCGCGACCCATGGCGGCCGAATCGCTCTCCGCCGCCCGTGGGCGGCGGCGAATATCGGAAATGGACCTGGAGTGAACTGCGCGACATCGTGCAATGGACCGCTGTCGGTCTGAGTACCATCGGCGCGGTGAAGGGCTCCATGATCGCCCTGCAATCGGAAACGCGCGCCGAATTTTACTTCGCGGATCTAGGCGTCATGGCCGCCGGACGGTCGCCGCCGCGTTGTACACCAGCGTTCTTTATGCGGATCAGGCTCGCGCCATGCAGTTCTTCGATTGCCGGATCGCGCTCGTCGAGAA
>CAVXVL010000084.1:0-47204 GCA_963765085.1 Terriglobia bacterium
TTTTGCCAGGCGCCGCACTCCTTTCTCCCAATCGGGAAAAAGATCCACGTACTGCACATGATTCGCGATGGAGCGCGGAACTTCGCACTGCTCCAGACGCACCGGCAGCACGAATGGATCGTCCAGTGGGCGGCGCCGTGCGCAGGCCAGCGCGTGACGCAGTTCCTCTTGGAACATGCCCCTCTTCTCTACGGATCGATTCGAGAAACACGCGACGAAAACATCCGAGACTTCAATGGCTCGCTCGATCGCGCGCGGCCAGTTTTGCCCGGCCAGCAACTTTTCTTTATCGAGCCAGGGCGAGCATCCCTCCGCGCACAGAGCCTCGCTCAGTCGCCGCGCGATCGCCAAATCCTCGACGGCGTATGCGACGAACACTTGCGCGCCGGTCTGCGGAGCGAACTCATATCCAGCACGGGAGGCCCGAAACGTGCCCAAACCTTCGATCTCGACCGGGCGCCCCTCGGCCAGCGATTCGCGTACGATCTCGGCGATGCAATCCCGCGCGTCGGAGCGTTTCATTTTTTTGTGCTCCGCGGTATGAAGCTCGAGCGCCAGCCGTCGGTCACCCCACCTTGGATCGGAGGCTTCGACGTAAGCTTGCCGATGCCCGGCATCTCGGCCGCGCCTCCGCGCCGCAGCTTTTGGATCACGCCGTGCACGACCCGATCCAATTCATCCTGCGCTTCCTCCCGCGTCAGAAGACTTCGTTCGGCAAGCGCGCGCGCCAGGTCTTCCCTTTTTAGATCGGGACAGGTTCCCGTCACATGTCTTCTCACGAAGGCCATCGTACAGGTCAGAATGGACTTCGACACGAGAACTAAGGTGTAAGCCTCTGTTCTGTCGAGGTTTACGCCCATACAGCGGAAGTGAGAGGGTAAATTAATCCATTTTAATGCCCCCTTAAGGGTGCCTTCATGTGTGACTGCAATGATAATTCCAAGGCGGCCGCAGGTCGTCACAATATTTCAAGGAGAATTACCCCCGATGAAGAAACTCATGAGTCTTATGCTCGGCCTGTCCCTGATGTTGGGCGTCGTTACCATTTCGTTCGCGCAGGGCACCGACAAGACCGACACCACCAAAAAGAAGAAGGGCAAGAAGAAGGGCACCGACGGTACCGACAAGCGCTCCTTGTACTAGGACTCAGACTTGTTACCGCGCCTGGGCCCCATGGGTCTTGGCGCGGTTCGTCGTTTTAGCCCCCTGTTTTCCCGATTGTCCGATTCGCTCGTCCGCCGTTCCCTCCCGTATAAAGCCGCACTCGTAGAATTACCGTGAGAATTTCCTAATCCTCGCGCGACTACTTCGTAGCCTATGCGCGAGTTGCCCTGATGCGCGATCCATTGGTTCTTCCGATGGTGGCCGTCACCGCAGGCATTCTCTTCAGCCACTGGATACCGTTCAGTGTTCCGCAAGCGGTCTGGCCGATCGCGGCGTTTGGGGCGCTATGGGCAATATCCGCCTTCGCCGCTCGCCGAAAGCTCTCCTGGACTTGCGCGACACTCACGCTGATATCCGTCGGCGATCTCAGTGAAGCCTGGCATCGCCCCGGCAGTCCTCCGGTCATCGACGCGGGCTCTCGTGAAATCGTTCTTCTCGAAGGTTGCGTGGTCGAGCCGACCGTTTTTTCGCCGAATCGCGAGCAGTTTACGCTTGAACTCGCCGAGGGAGCTCGGGCGCGGGTAAGTCTCGCGACCGACGATGACGCTCCCGCTCCGCCGTCATCTCCTCAGCCGCTGCACTACGGCCAGCGCGTGGAGATCGAAGCCCGCATTCGCCCACCTCGCAATTTTCGAAATCCAGGAGCGTTCGATTACGCGGGATATCTCGCACGCCAGAAGATCTTCTGGACAGCTTCGATGACGCGCGGGAGCTCGCCTAAAATTCTCCCTGGACGCTGCGGAAATCGCGCGTGGGGCGCGATTTTCGACATGCGCGAGGCAGCGATCGCGCGCCTGGATCGCTTATATCCCGGCAACGAATACAACATGGGAATGATGGAAGCGGTTCTGTTGGGAGAAACTTCCAAGCTCGAACGCGTGTGGACCGAGAACTTCCGGCGCACGGGAACCTTTCACGCCCTGGTGATTTCCGGAGCGCACGTGGCCGTGCTGGTGGGAGTGCTCCTCTTTTTCTTACGGCTATGCGCGATGCCGGAGATCCCCAGTCTTCTGTGCGCGGCGGCGATGGCGTGGCTATACGCGCTCATCACCGGATTCTCGCCGCCGGTGGGGCGCGCTGCCGGAGGATTCACTCTGTACCTCGCTGCGCGCTTTTTCTTCCGGCGGGGACGCGTCATCAACCTGCTGGCGGCGGTCGCGATCGTCTATTTCCTCGCCGATCCCTTGGAACTCTTCGACGCCAGTTTCCAGCTTTCGTTCCTCTCCGTCGCCGCCATCGGCGCACTGGCCGCGCCGATCTTGCAAGCCACCTCTGGACCGTTCCTTTCCGGCTTGCGTGGGATCTCTCAAGTGGAGGCCGATCCGCATTTGCCGCCGGGCGTCGCACAGCTTCGAGTGGAAATTCGTCTCATCGCCGAGACAATCCAAATGTGGACCGGGATCGGTTCCCGTTGGGTCGCGAGCGCGATCGCTACAATCGCGCGCTTGGCCTTATTTGCCTGGGAACTGGCGTTGATTTCCTTCGTGATCCAAGTAGGCCTCGCTCTGCCGATGGCCGAGTACTTCCATCGTGTGTCGTTCACGGGCCTCAGTGCGAATCTGATCATCGTCCCCCTGCTCAGCGCTGTCGTCCCGCTGGGATTTCTCGCGATCTTCACGGGCTGGCATTGGATCGCGGCGCTCGCCTCCATGCTCTTGGGGATCGCCGCGCGCACCGCGGATTGGCACGCAAAAATCGAGCCGTCCTGGCGCATCACGAGCCCTCCGCTGTGGCTCGCGTTGGCGTTCGTCGCGGCATTCATCGGTCTGACCATCCTGGTGAAGCACCACATCCTGCGCTGGGTCGCGGGTGCTGCAGTACTCGGATCCTTCGCGATCCTGCTGGGGCAACCATGGCCCTCCGACGTGGGCCGGGGAAAACTTGAACTGACAGCCATCGACGTCGGACAAGGCGATAGCCTTCTGGTGACTTTTCCCGACGGCAAAGTCATGGTGATTGACGGTGGTGGTGTGCTTTCCTATGGAACTCGCCGTCGGCACGCGAGCCTCGACACGGGCGAAGATGTGGTTTCGCCTTATTTGTGGAGTCGCGGAATTCGCCGCATCGACATATTGGTCGTGACGCATGCACATGAGGATCATTCGGGCGGCGCTGCCGCATTGGCGGAGAACTTTCACCCGAGCCGGATATGGGTGGGCACGAATCCGCCGCAAGCTTTCCTCGCCGCGGCCGCGCGGCTGCACATTCCGGTCGACGCGATGCGCTCCGGAGCTCCTTTTCCATTCGGCGGCGCGATGATCGAGCCGCTTTCTCCTCCCTCCGATTACCTTAACCCTCGCCCCGGCAATAACGATTCGCTGGCTTTTCGCATCGCCTACGGCTCCCGCGCCTTCCTTCTCACGGGAGACATGGAGCGCCCGATGGAACAGCGGATTCTTTCGAAAACTCGCCTCTCACATGCCGACGTTCTCAAAGTGGGCCATCACGGCTCGAAAACCTCCACCACCCAGGAGTTCCTGGACGCCGCGTCACCTTCCATAGCCATCATCTCCGCCGGGTTCGAGAATTCCTTTGGCCACCCGCACAAGGACGTGATTGCACGCTTGGCCGCGCGCCGCGCCGCCATCCTTCGGACCGATCTTGACGGATTAGTTACAGCGCGCACGGACGGCGTAAGTCTTTGGTTCGATGAGGCTGCGTGGGGAGATACAGCATCGGCCGGAGCCTTCGATTGGGCAATTTCCGTAGGCCGTTGACTGCGATTGGGAGGAATCCTGCTAAACTGAAGGGGACCTGGAGTGGAACGGGCTCGAGGATATTCGTGTTGCATTTCCCTTCGATCAAAACTACTGCCTTTTTAGCTTTGCTGATTTTGCCGGAGCGGCGGTGTCTTCGGATTCGCTCGAACCGTCCGAAGATCACAATCTGCCGATCGTGAGCAAGTATGTCGACGCCACGCAACCCAGCAGGAAACCATGCGCGGGGCGCAGATGGACGTCGATATCGACGCGAAGATTCCCAGCCTGGAAAAACGCGGCCGTTTACTCGCTTTGCGCAAAATCTCCCGCCTCGGGGTAATCACTTATAAAGCGCTCGGATTCTCCGGCGACAATACCGTGAAACAGGAAGTCATTACTCGCTATCTCACGGCCGAGAGCGAGGGCCGGGAGAACGGCTCCATCGCGATTTCCCCCGCGAATTATAAATTCAAACTGAAGCAGGAAACGGTTCGCAACGGCCGCCGCCTGGACATCTTGCAGATCACGCCTCGCAAGAAGGCCATTGGATTATTCAAGGGTGAACTGTGGGTGGATGCCGAAACCGGAATGCCGGTCCGCGAATCCGGCCAGTTCGTGAAATCCCCGTCCGTATTTCTGAAAAAGATCGCTTTTGTCCGCGACTACGAGATGCAGGACGGCGTCTCGATTCCGGCGCACATCGAAAGTACGGTCGATACGCGCGTAGTCGGCAGGGCGGAATTGCACGTCATTTTTAGTAATTTCACACGGCAGTCGGGCGACGAAGAAGTCGCCTCGGCTGAGGCCAACCCGTAAGGAGATCGTTTGCCGAAAAAGACGCTTTTTCTGAACCCTCCATCGTTCGAGGGATTCGATGGCGGAGCAGGTTCGCGGTGGCCGTCCACGCGCGAAATTGAATCCTATTGGTATCCCGTATGGCTGTGCTATCCCGCCGGGATGCTCGAAGGCAGCCGTGTGCTCGACGCCCCGCCGCATGGGATTTCGATCGAGCAGACGGTGCAGATCGCCAAGGACTACGAACTGCTCGTGCTGTACACGTCTTCCCCGGTTTCAACGTCGACGTGAAGATCGCCGGCATGCTGAAGGATTCGAATCCGAAGCTGGAGGTCGTCTTCGTGGGACCTCCCGTCACCATCGAAGCCGATAAGGCCCTGAATTCCACCAAGGCCATCGATTTCGTGGTGCGCCGCGAGTTCGATTATCAGATCGCCAACTACGCCAAAGGCGTGCCGCTCGAGACATCCCCTCGGTCAGCTACCGTCGGAATGGCGAGAATATTCATAACCCCGAGGGCGGGCAGATCGAGAATCTGGACGAGCTTCCATGGGTAGCAAAGTTTATAAGCGCGATCTTGATTTCACGCGTTATAACGTTCCGTTTCTGCTGAATCCTTACATTTCGATGTACACTTCGCGCGGCTGCCCGGCCATGTGTACCTTCTGTCTGTGGCCCCAAACGCACTCGGGCCATCGCTGGAGACTGCGGTCGACCGATGACGTCGCGGCCGAATGCGCCTACGTCAAGCAGAATTTCCCAGGACTCAAGGAAGTTTTCTTCGACGACGATACTTTCAATTACAAAAAGCCGCGCACGCTGGAGTTGTGCGAAAAGCTCGGCAAGCTGGACTTCACGTGGTCGTGCACTTCGCGCGTGA
This sequence comes from Terriglobia bacterium, assembly GCA_963765085.1. Taxonomy (GTDB): domain Bacteria; phylum Acidobacteriota; class Terriglobia; order Bryobacterales; family Bryobacteraceae; genus Palsa-187. Next base: position 5,539 of record CAVXVL010000084.1, read on the forward strand.
CTACGGATTACGACACGCTGAAAGCTATGAAGGATGCCGGCGCCGGCTCCTGATCGTGGGCTATGAATCGGGCGACGCGCAGATCTTGAAGAACATCAAGAAGGGCGCGACCGTGGACATGGCCATGCGCTTCACCGAAAACTGCCATAAACTCGGGCTCACCGTTCACGGCGATTTCATCGTCGGGCTGCCGGGCGAAACGCGCGATACCCTGCGCAATACCATCGATTTCGCCAAACACCTGGACGTCGAGACGATTCAGGTTTCCATCGCGCACGCCTATCCGGGCACCGAGTTCTACGATTACGCCAAGAAAAACGCGCTCGTCAACATCGCGATGTCCGACAACGAAGGGCATCAGCTTCCGAATGTGATCTACCCCGGCATTCTCGACGAAGGGGAAATGGTCGAATGGGTCGAGCGCTTCTACGGAGAGTAATATTTCCGTCCGAAGGCCGCCTGGCGCATCGTTCGCAAGGCGATTTTCAACAGCAAGGAACGCAAGCGTCTGCACAAAGAGGCGAAAGAGTTCCTCAGTCTGCGCGCCAAACGGAAAGTCTACGTGGCCGACAAAAAAGCGGAAGCGTGAACCAGGTCGGCGGACGCGTCTGATTCCTTAAGGTTCGGCTAAGCCCATGTCGTCAGGCGCGAACTCCACGGCAAGGTCCAAGTGGAAGACCCCGCTGTTCGTGGCGGTCGTCGTTCTCACGAACGCGTTCGGAAATTTCTTTATCGCGCGCGGAATGCGGCGACCGGAGTTAGGCGCACCGCTCGATATTCTCGCCGCGATCTTCACCCCCTGGGTGACGCTCGGGATCATGCTGTTCGTCATCGCCTGGCTGTCACCCGGCCATGATGTTCCTGACTTCGCGGATCTAGTTGCATGATGCCTGTCACTTCGCTCGGCTACGTTCTCAGCGTCGTGCTGGGGCATTATTTTCTCAATGAGCGGATCACGCCGCAGCGTTGGGCGGAACCATTTGCATCATGCTCGGCATGGTGCTGGTGGGCCTGGGAAGACCCAGCACGACGACTACGCTTGCCTCGCTGGAAAAACTGGAAATCCATTCAGCCGAGTTTGAAGCTGTGGGACAGCGTGCCGGGGATGGAACTCCGCCGGGAATCAAACCGGGAGCGAAATCGTGACGCGCGCATGGCTGCTGCTCGCCGTCGTCGTCGGTTGCACCGTCGCCAGCGATCTGCTCACGAGCTTTGAAATGAAAACCGGCACGGCGAGATCCACGATCTCGGCCCTTCCGGCATCGGACGAGCGCTCCACGCGATGTCGCGCAAGAAATACTCATCCTGTCGATCGTCTTCATGGCGTTTTCGTTTTTCGCCTTTATCACGCTGGTTCAGACGGCCGACCTCGAGCTTCGCCGTTCCCGCCTCCGCTCTCAGCATCGTGTTCGAAACGATTCTGGCGCGCCTTTTGCTAAAAGAACGCGTCGACGCCTGGCGATGGTGGGGCGTGTGCTTCGTCGCGTTCGGCGTGGGTCTGCTGTCGCAGTGATCGCGCTCGCGATTGCAGGGATAGCGGCCGCATATCAGACCGTCGCGATTCTGGCGTGTCTTTTTAGAAGAAGAGGTCAGGGGACAGGGGCCACTGAAACAGGTGGCCAGTGGCCAGTGGCCGGTGGCCGGCAAGCAGACAGCGGAGGCCAGAAACCAGTTTCGATTTTGAAGCCGGTGCACGGCGACGATCCGGCATTGCGCGAAGCCATCCGCTCGCACACAGTCTTCTCCGGCGAGTACGAATTTTTGTGCGGAGTTTCGAGCCCGCATGATCCGGCCATTCCGCTCCTCCGTCAATTTCCCTCCGTGCGCGTCATCGAAAGCCGGACGAAGGCGGCCAACGCGAAAGTCGGCGTGCTGGCGGATCTCGCGGCAGCCGCGCGTTATCCCCTCCTCATCGTGAACGATGCCGACATCCGCGTCGAACCCGATTACCTCGCGCGCGTCACCGAGCCTTCGAACGATCCAGCCGTGGGTCTGGTCACGTGCCTGTACCGTCCGCAGGGAACTACATTCGCTTCGCGCTTTGAGGGACTAGGAGTTTCCACCGACTTCGCGCCTTCGGCATTGGTCGCGCGCCTGGTCGGAGTCGACGAATTCGCCATGGGATCGACGCTGGCTTTTCGCCGCGCGGATCTCGACAGGATCGGAGGCTTCGCGGCCATCGCGGATTATCTCGCCGACGACTATCAGCTCGGGCATAAAATTCATGCTCTCGGATTGAAGTGCGTACTGTCGGATGTCATCGTCGAGACGAGCCTTGGCGGCGATTGGCTCGACGTATGGCGTCACCAGGTTCGGTGGGCGCGCACGATTCGCGTTTCCAAATTCGGCGGATATTTGGGAATCCCGATTACGAATGGAACGCTGTGGGCGGTCGTCCTCGGCTTGCTGGGCCGCTGGGATCTCGCGGCTATCGTGCTGGCGCTGCGTTTGTGGATGTCGATCCAGTCGGGCTGGTTTGTGCTTCGCAGCCGCGACGTTTTGAAGCTCTGGTGGTTGGTCCCGGCGCGCGATCTATTCGCCTTCGCCGTGTGGATCGCAGGATTATCCGGGGACACCGTCATCTGGCGGGATCGTCAATTGAAACTCGATCAGGAAGGCCGCATCACCGCCGTCGCGTCAGGGAAAGCTCGGTAGTTGTTCGAGGATACACAGGAGAGCCCCAGCGGCGTTTTTCTGATATTCTTAAGTGAGATGTTAACCCTGCCTCCGCGCCTGCGGATGTCCGGTCGCAACACAGCCCACCCTTGTTCTCTCGAATGAAATCCAGCGTACAGATCACCCGTGGCATTGAGTCCCTGTTCGGGACACGCGACGAAAATATGCGCCTGATCGAGACCGGTCTGAGCGTGCGCACGCGTCTGCTCAACGATTGCATCGAAATCGAGGGTGATTCTCCGGGCGTCGATCGCGCCGTCTCGATCCTCTCGGATTACGCCGCGCTCATCCGCGAAGGCTTCGTGTTCAACAACGGCGATCTCAACAGCTACCTGCGCGTGGTCACGGAAGATCCGGGTTCCACCCTGCGCCGTCTGGTGGAAAGCGGCAAGCAGCGCAGCTTCGGCAAGAAGGTGATCGCGCCGAAAACCATGCAGCAGCGCCGCTACATGGAAGCGATGGATCGCAACGACCTGGCCTTCGGCATCGGTCCGGCGGGCACCGGCAAAACGTATCTTGCCGTCGCCATGGCCGTGGCCGCGCTGTTATCCAAGCGCGTCAGCCGCATTATTCTTACGCGCCCTGCCGTCGAAGCCGGCGAACGCCTCGGATTTTTGCCGGGAACCTTGCAGGAAAAAGTCGACCCCTATCTGCGTCCTCTCTACGACGCACTGTACGAAATGATCGAGGTCGAAAAGATCGAAAAGCTTCTGGAGCGCAACACGATTGAAGTCGCGCCGCTCGCATTTATGCGCGGCCGCACGTTGAGCGACAGTTTCATCATCATGGACGAGGCGCAGAACACCACGCCCGAACAGATGAAAATGATTCTGACGCGCCAGGGCTTCAATTCGAAGATGGTGGTTACCGGCGACGTCACGCAGATCGATCTGCCGGGCGGCCAACGCAGCGGATTGATCGAAGTGATCGACGTGCTGCGCGGCGTGGAGGGCGTCAGCTTCGTGCAGTTCGACGACCGCGACGTGGTGCGTCACAATCTGGTTCAGAAAATCGTACGCGCATACGAGCGCTACAACGAAGCCATCGGCGCGAGCCGCCAGCTTTCCTTGAAGTTGAGCGATGCGACCGAGCCCGCCGCTTCTCCATCACCGGCGTCGCAACTAGCGTCGCAAACAGGGATGCAATCATCTGCGCCACTAGAGGCCGAACCGGCTTCCCCGCCGACTGTCCAACCGGCCGCCTAAGGCGGTTTCCATGTCCTCCGACGACGACATACCGCTCTTATTTTCTCCATCCTCCCGGATGCGCAAGGCGGAATTGCGCCGCTTCCTCGCGGAGTTGACGCGCCGCGTGACGAGGGGCCGAAGTATCGCATGCCTGGTGACGACCGACGCGGAACTTCGCCGTCTCAACCGGCAGTATCGGAAGAAGGATCGCGCCACCGACGTGCTCTCGTTTCCTTCCGCCGAAAACAACGGTTTCGCCGGTGATCTCGCCATTTCCCTCGATCGCGCCCGCGCGCAAGCCGCGGAGCACAAGCATTCGCTGGAAGATGAATTGCGCATTCTGATGCTGCACGGCGCACTGCATCTGGCTGGCATGGATCACGAGAAAGATGCGGGCGAAATGGCGAAAGCGGAAACCCGCTGGCGCCGCAGGCTCGGGCTGCCTTCGGGCCTCATTGAAAGAAGCGGAGGGGAAGCATGACGCTTCTTTTCCTCTTCCTCGATCTGATCGCCGCTCTGCTGGTCACGCTCGCAACCTGCATTCAGGTGCTCTATTTGGAATCGCAGCGGATCCGCGCGCGCGATCTCCCGTCGCTCGAATTTTTCAAGGAAACGATAGAGTCTAAAATCGGCCTGGAGACGGAGAAGGGCGCCCTGGTTTTCTCCTTGGTCAAGCATATCGGGCTCGCGGTGGTCGGAGTCCTGACGCTGGCTGCGACTTTTCCGAATGCCGAGGGCTGGGAAGGTCTGGCGGCGGCTTGTTTATTGGTGATGCTGTATGCAGTGCTCGGAACCTATCTGATTCCGCAGATCGTGTACACGAAAAGCGATGGGACCGGGCTGCTCAGGCTCGTACCGCTATTTCGCGCGCTGGCCTTCGTCATGCGCCCACTGACCGGCGCCCTGGGATTTTTGCAGTCGCTATTCAATCTCGATGAGAAGCAGCATTCCGCGCAGGAGCCCACGCCCGAAGAGCACATCGACGCCCTGATCACGGCGGGCGAAGAAGAGGGCATCATCGAGAAAGGCGACCGCGAATTGATTCAATCCGTGGTGGCTTTCGGCGATAAAACCGTGCGCGAGGTGATGACGCCGCGCCCGCGCATCGTGGCGATCGCCCGCGACGCGACGCTCGAGGAACTGCGCGATCTGGTGATCAACGAGCAGTATTCGCGCATTCCCGTCTACGAGGAATCGATCGACCAGATCGGCGGCTTCATTCACGTGCGGGACATGTTTGAGATGGACGAAGAGGAACGGGCAAAAAGACGGGTGAGCGAGATCATGCGCCCCATTCGCGCCGTTCCGGAAACGAAAAGGGTGAACGATCTGTTACGCGAAATGCAGGAGGAAGGCGCGCACATGGCCGTCGTGGTCGACGAATACGGCGCGACCGCGGGCATTGTGACCATGGAAGATATGGTCGAGGAAATCGTCGGCGAAATTCACGACGAGCACGAACCCGACCGCGACTTCCGGGAGGAGGCCGACGGCAGCTACGTAATTTCCGGCAGCTTCGATCTGGGTCGTCTCGCCGATCTGCTCGATTTTCATCCCGAGGAAGATACGGAGTCAACGACGGTCGGCGGCCTCGTCACCGAATGGCTCGGTCATGTTCCGAAGGCTGGTGAAAAGACGCAGCGCGACGGCATCTCGATTCAAGTGCTGGCTTCGAATCAGGTGCGCGTGGATCAGGTGCGTGTTTCGAAAACGGCGGCTCCATGAAGACAGGAGCCCCCCGGAAGAAGTATCGCGCTGGATTCGTCGCCATTCTCGGCCGTCCCAACGCCGGAAAATCCACGCTGCTCAACGGTCTGCTTGGCACCAAACTCGCCATCATCGCGGCGAAGCCGCAGACCACGCGAACCTCTATTCAGGGAGTTCGTTCCGTGCCGGGCGCGCAAATGATTTTCATCGACACGCCGGGCATTCACAAATCCGATACGCTACTGAATCGCCGCATGATGGATGCCGTGCGTGCCGCGGCCGAAGCGCCCGATGTCGTGCTGTTCGTCATCGACGCGCTGACGCCGCCCATTGCGGAGGATCAGAAAGCCATCGATCTCGCGAAGAAAGCCGGCGTGCCCGTGATCGCCGTGCTGAACAAAGTGGACTGGCTCGAAGACAAATCGAAGCTGTTCAAGCTCATCGAACAATATCGCGAGTGGTACGACTTCACCGCTTTCATCCCGGTTTCCGCGCGCCGCGGCGAAGGGCTCGACGAGCTGATTCAGGAAATCGTGAAGCATCTTCCGGTGGGCAAAGCGCTTTTCCCCGAGGATCATTTGACCGATCAGCCGGAGCGTTTTCTGGCCGCCGAGATGATTCGCGAGAAGGTGCTGCATCACACCGACAAAGAGGTTCCGCACGCGGTCGCGGTCGCCATCGAAAATTGGGAAGAAACTCCCAAGCTTCTGCGGATCGCCGCGACCATCTACGTGGAGAAACCGGGCCAAAAAGCGATTCTGATCGGCGCGGGCGGGGCCATGTTGAAGAAGATCGGGACGCTCGCCCGCCAGGACATGGAGCGCGCGTTCGGACGGAAAGTGTTCCTCGAAACCTTCGTCAAAGTGCGCTCGAACTGGCGCGAGGATCCTGGGTTTCTGGCAGTCACCGACTGGCGCGCGGGGCGTTAAAGACCACTCACCTCCCGAACATACTCTACGGATTTCTCTTCGGCAATAACTATCCCGACGTCGTATTCCTCAGTCGATTTCTCATACGTCGTGTCGTAACGCGCATATCTGGGCTGCCAGTATTCCACGGAAACTCCTGTAGCCATATAACGCACTTTTCTGAGCCCTCGCCCTCTGTACTCCTCAGGAACTCCCTAAGGGAAGCGATGAGTTGTACATGGCTTTCCTATTTCGACGTTATCTGACCGGAATTTTCCTGATGGCTAGTCTGCTCCCTGCGCGGACTCCTCTTTTCCTGAAAAGTCGAACCATCGCAACAGAATCAACTAGTTCGGTGACTCAGATCGCACCCCCGGGCAGCGGCCGTGTTCACTACCTCATTCAATTCGGAACATCGCCCGTGCCCGCCACGGTCACCACTTTGAAAGGTCGCGGGGCTCGCATCCTCGGCGACGTTCCCGTCAACGGTTTGTTGGTCGCTATCGGACATCCAGTGGATGTGTCGGATCTGAATGTCACCTACGCCGAGCCCGTTGCCCCAGCGGATAAGATTAGTCCGCTGATCACGGAAGGAGATCCCTCCACGAAGAGCGGATATCTCCTGGTGGATTTCTACAGTGACGTCAATTTGATCGCGGCACGATCTCTGATTCTGAATCTCGGAATTACCCTTCAGGAAAATCCCGATCTCGGGCCGACTCATCTGATGATCGTCGCGGCCCCTCAGCAAGTGCTCGCGATCGCCACCGCCGTTTCCAGGCTCGACGAAGTTGCCTACATTTTTCCCGCCGCTCCCGAATTGGCCGCCGGCACGCCGATGAATCCGTGCGCGGGCGCGCTGACCACCAACGGCGCGGTCTCCCAATTGATCCCGACCTACGGTCCCGGATGGGACGGCCCCGGATTAGGCGCGGCTACAGTCGGCTTCGTTTTTAGCCACATCAGTTCGCAATTAGCGCCCGCGGCCGCCGAGCTGGCGATCGAGAACGCTATGGAGCAGTGGTCGAAAGCGGTCGCCGTGACGTGGGTGCAGGGAACCAATTCGACGGCCACGCGAACCGTTAATATCCTGTGGGCCACGTATGACCATGGCGACGGATATCCGTTCGACGGCCCTGGTGGAATTCTGGCGCACACGTTCTATCCCGCGCTGCCCAACCCCGAACCCATCGCCGGCGATATGCATTTCGACGATTCGGAACATTGGGCGATCGGCGCGAATACCGACGTGTTCAGCGTGGCGCTGCACGAACTCGGCCACGCACTGGGCCTGGGACATTCCGACGATCCCTCGGCCGTGATGTACCCGTACTATCACATGGTGACCGGACTCTCGCCGCTCGATATCGCCACGGTGCAGACGCTTTATGCCGCGGCGACCAACCCCGCGCCGGTCGTGACGCTGACGTCCGCGCCTCCCACTCCTCCGGTGGTGACGCCGCCGCCGACTCCAGCACCGACACCGACACCCACACCGACACCAGCACCGACACCAACACCAGCACCGACACCAGCACCAACGCCCACACCCGGCGGCGCTCCGCCTACCTTGACGATTACGTCTCCGTCGGCTTCGACTTATTCCACCTCGCTCGCTTCGGTCACGGTTTCCGGCACGGCCAGCGACGCGGTGGGCATCGCGTCGATCGCCTGGTCGACCAACTTTGGACAGTCGGGGAAAGCGACCGGAACGACGGCATGGTCGGCTGTGATCCCTCTGATTACGGGATCGAATTCGGTCACGGTCCTGGCGACCGACACGGCGGGAAGAACCGCGTGGCGCAGTGTCGTGATCGCGCGTCATTAGAGCCGCGCCATCGCACGCTCACGCTTTTGGAAAATATGGGCGATTTGCCGGGTTGCGTCGTCTATAATCGTAGAAGAGGCTGTCCATGGACGACGAGCTCGCACCAGTAACCGCTGCTCCAGAGCCGCCTCGCCGGCCCTCCTACGCACTCGCCGCGATTTCCTGGGCGCGCGATCTGTTCGTCAGCGTGCTGATCGCGATCGTCATCATTCTGTTTCTGTATCAGCCGGTAAAGGTGGAAGGCACCAGCATGATGCCTTCGCTGGTGGATCAGGAGCGCATTTTCATCAACAAGTTCGTGTATCGCTTCGGCATTTCGGACATCAGCCGCGGCGATACGGTGGTGTTCTGGTATCCGGGCGATCCGACCAAATCCTATATCAAGCGCGTCGTGGGAATGCCGGGCGACAAGGTCCAGGTCGTCGAAGGCACGGTGTTTGTGAACGGCAACGCGCTCGATGAGCCGTACGTACCTACCGAGTATCGCGACGCCGTCTCCATGGCGCTGACCACTGTTCCGAAGGACGAATTCTTCGTGCTCGGCGACCATCGCAGCTCGTCGAACGACAGCCGCAGTTGGGGCACGGTGCCGCGCAAATTCATTTACGGGAAGGCCGTGTTCGTCTACTGGCCGCTCGACCGCCTTGGCATGGTGAAGTAATACACCGGCGCATCGAACATTCGATTGAGTGGTGAAGCGACGCGCAGAGAACCGCGAGAATCATCGAGCGGGCCGAGAAGTGTTCCATTCAGCTCGATCGCAGGGAGCAGCGCCCGTCGGCCCGCTCATTCACATTCGCGGTTCTTAAGGCCTGTTTCTACCAACCCGGAGCGTCCGGGATATCCGGGACCATGTAATGCATGGCCGCGTAAATTCCTTTGACGCGATTCTGATCCATCGCGAAAATCTCCGTCAGTAGATTGCGCGGAAAGGGAGTGCCGTCGGGACGTTTCGCTCCAGGCGGGCGATTGAACACCACCATCCCGAGCACCACGCCGGCTTCTTCGTCGATCACTGGGAACCGGCGATGATCGATGGCCGCGATGGTGGCTTTGAAAACTTCCATGCCGGAGCCGCAATCGTCGGAAATGGGCGGCGCGCCTTTCACCGGAACGAGTGCCGGAGCGCCGGGAGCGTCGACGGGATGTCCGGCCGTGGTCACTCCGTTCTCCACGCGCACGCAGCCTTTCACTTGTTGCACGTGCGATCCATCGTGGTTCTGCAACCCATCGAAATAACTATTCGCGGCGGCGACCATTCCCTCGCGTGTGGATCGTAGGCCTTTGGAGATCGGGCCTTGCGGAGGAGGATGGGCGGTGAGACCATCGACGCTCAAGATCCCTTCGCCCGGCCGCCCCATGACCAGTTCGCCCTCGGTGATTTTGCGATTCACGACGCGAAGGCGCAGCGTCGCGATTCCGACTTTACTCCCCTCTTCGATGTCGCCGAAATAAGCGGCCGATTCGTTGATGGGATCGAGATAGCGGCGTTGAATTTTGCCGAGCGCGGCCGCCGACTTCCACAAACCCTCGCCCGGCTTCATTACGATGGCGTCTTCGGTGTAGCGGAAAGTCGCATCCAGCGGAGCCGCGGCGGGATCGTGCTTCACCAACGCGTTCAGATACTGATCGAGCGTTTTCTCCAAACATGCGCGGTCGCACTTCGCCGATGCCGCGCTCGCGTGGGACGCGAAGAACATCGCCGCAACCAGCGTCCACAGCACCGGATTCATTGCTCTCGTTCGCAAACTCATGCCGCGCACGCTCCTTACGATCGCCAGTCGAGGCCAGTGTATCAACTCGCCACCGCGTGTGCGGGCCGATCGCAACACGCTATTCTGAAAAACAAGCACACCCACGGCCATCCATCGAGGAGTCTTGTCGTTCGAATTATGGAAACTCTCATAGCGGGTTATCATCGCTTCCGGACCAAAGGCTGGCCGGAACAAAGAAAAGCGTTCGAGAAACTGGCGAAGGACGGGCAATCGCCGAAAGCGCTGGTGCTTGCCTGCGTCGACAGCCGCGTGGACCCGGCGATGATTTTCGATACCGCGCCGGGTGAGGTGCTCACGGTGCGCAACGTCGCGAATCTGGTGCCTCCGTATGCTCCCGATGCGGCGCATCACAGCACCAGCGCGGCGCTCGAGTTCGGCGTGAATGTATTGCAGGTGAAACAGATCATGGTGCTGGGCCACGGATCGTGCGGAGGCGTGCGCGCGCTGCTCAATGGCGCGCCGGAGAGCGCCCACGAATTCGTCGCGCCGTGGATGTCGATCGCCGAGCCGGCGCGCGTGCGCTCCCTCAAAATCGCGTCGCCCGAGGAACGCCAGGAATTCTGCGAACGCCAGGTGGTGGAAATTTCGCTGGGGAATCTGCTGACGTTTCCGTGGATCGCCGAACGCGTCGCCGCCGGCAAGCTGGAACTGCACGGAGCGTGGTTCGCCATTCGCTCGGGGTTGCTGCTGATCCGCCAGCCGGACGGGACGTTCACGGCGCCGAAATAGCAACGGCAATCTGATGCGCCCGACAAACTGACAACGGGCCTGGGTGCTGCCAAGGAGCAGGCGATACCTTCGCTGGTGTCGGCTTCCCATTGACGATCCCAGGACTCGGCGTCGAAGGCGGCGAGCCAGTCGCGCACGGGTGTGCCAACTCCTCGGCAGTGAGCTGCTGGATCTGTCCTTCGATCTGCTCGACGAGGCTCATATCTGTTTCTGGTGTATCTGCCTTTTGGGAAATGAGAAAATCGGAGACGGTTCGGTCTGTTGTGGATTTTGATCCGTCGTGGATTTCCCTTCCCATTCGCTTGTCTTCCCGAGCGCCGCGAGGGATGTGGTTTTCTTCGCCCGCCGAACGGATAGCCGGGCGCGATAAAAAATCGGGAAAGGTCCGCCTGTCCCGGATTCCCTCGCCGGATTCCCTCCGAATCCGATCCCCGATTCAGAGCCGACGCGACGCGCGAGCAAATCGGACCCGAGCCGCGACCAGAGGAAGCGGTTCAAACCCCAGTCCTTCACATCGTCGCCACGTAAATGGACATCGGCGATCCCTGTTTTTCAAGGACGTATCGAATCGCTGCGTCCGCATTTTGGCGTCCGAAGAGAGAGCGTGTACTGCCGTGGCGAGCCCATCGCTTTCGATGCGTTTCGTCAAATCCCGCTTGGTTGAGACATCGGCTCGCGTAAGATTTAACGTCAGTCATCATTCGCTCCGCGGACGCGTTCGAAGTGACAACAAGGTGAACATGATTCGAGCGAACGTGCGCGGCCAGCAACGTCCAGTGATGCTGGACGCAACGTTCAACGATCGCGGCGAGAACAACGTTACGGCGCGGATGATCCATTCTGTAAGCGTGCTGATCCATGAGCCGCCGCTCCGCGCATGAGCGGTTGAGATTCGGCGCGAGCATCGGACTGCCGGGAAGGTTGTGCTTTCGGTCGATCGACCACGGGTCGTCGCCATGGATGTGCGCGCCGTAGCAGGAAAAGGTGATTAGGTAGGTTGCCGGCTGCGAATTGAAACTCTCGTCCGGTGACGGTGGGCCGGGCAGTGGAGCTTTCGGACGGGGTAGGTTGGACCGCTCCCTATGGTCGCGGCTCGGGTCGGGTTGAGAGCGCTCCACGGAAAGGAGTGGGCAGCCGGAACAAAAAATCTCTAATTCTGATCGACGATTCGCCGGCAAATCCCACCGCGACTCATCCCCTACAGAACCGGCCCGACGTGCGATCCAGATCTTACGTTCCACGAATCTATCCGACGCGCGATGCAAATCCGACCCGAGCCGCGACCATAGGGAGCGGTTTTAACGCCGGGAATCGGGACGGTTCCGCCGGTCGTGGATTTCCTCCGTCCGGCGCGACAGGAAATCGGGGAATGTTCCGTCCGTCCCGGATTTCCCCCGGATTTCCCCCCAGGAAATTGTTCCAATCCCGGGTTTCGCTCCGCAGAATCTGGCTGCCGCCTGCTCCGTGGCGCCGTGGCGCGTCCGCACCACGGACGGCGGTCGGAAAAACGGGACAGCCAGCCTTTATTCGCTGAAGCAAACTTGCCTCATCGGGTCGTTCCTGACGCGAAAAAAGGGGTCTGTCCCAGTTTTTCCAGTTCAGCTCTTGCGTGGGCCGTTCGTTAGATAAACGAAAAGGAGGCAGTCAGCTTTGCCTCTTTTATTCATTTCTTCACGCGTGCTTTTCAAGCGGTTGATAGTAAGACGTTTGGTAAGAAAGGGACGGAACGCTCCGTCCCCTTATCTCACTTCCGAAAAGGGGAAAGATCAGGCTGACCCGTTTTCCGACCCGTTTTCCCCGACTCGTTTTCCCCGGATTTCCCCCCCCCAGGAAATTGTTCCAATCCCGGGTTTCGCTCCGCAGAATCTGGCTGTCGCCTGCTCCGTGGCGCCGTGGCGCGTCCGCATCACGGACGGCGGTCGGAAAAACGGGACAGCCAGCCTTTTTTCGCTGAAGCAAACTTGCCTCATCGGGTCGTTCCTGACGCGAAAAAAGGGGTCTGTCCCAGTTTTTCCAGTTCAGCTCTTGCGTGGGCCGTTCGTTAGATAAACGAAAAGGAGGCAGTCAGCTCTGCCTCTTTTATTCATTTCTTCGCGCGTGCTTTTCAAGCGGTTGATAGTAAGACGTTTGGTAAGAAAGGGACGGAACGCTCCGTCCCCTTATCTCACTTCCGAAAAGGGGAAAGATCAGGCTGACCCGTTTCCCACCCGTTTCCCCGTTTCCCCCAATTTCTGACCGACGATTCGACGGCAAATCCCACCGCGACTCATCCCCTACAGAACTGGCCCGACGTGCGATCCAGATCTTACGTTGGACCGCTCCCTGTGGTCGCGGCTCGGGTCGGGTTGAGAGCGCTCCACGGAAAGGAGTGGGCGGCCGGAACAAAAAATCTCTAATTCTCATCGACGATTCGGTGGCTCATTTCACGCCGCGAATCCTATGCGCGATCCACGAATCTATCCGACGCGCGATGCAAAACCGACCCGAGCCGCGACCACAGGGAGCGGTCCAGCGCCGGGGCGATCGGGGACAGTTTCGTCTGTCGGGGCATTCTCCGTTCATTTTTCGTCAACGCCCATCCAATGGAAAAGGTGCATGAGAAGCTCAATCGGCGGGCCAATTATCTTCTCCAAAGAGGCGTCGGCTTTTTCCTTCCCGAACACAAGGCGAGCAAGCAAATACAACACGGAGAGCGCAACAGCAACGCACCACAGAAAGATAGCTAAATTCTCGTGCCTGTACGAAATGGACCGACTCGGCTCGAGCGGGCGAGAGATCAGAGTGCGCTTCATTAGAACCGGGAACTGCGACTCTAAAAGTGGCTCTACGAACAAGGTCGCTAACACGAAGATCAGTAGAAACGCCAAAGTGACAACGACGATTCTCAGCAGGTAAACCGCTGGATTTCGAGGAGCGCTCGGCTGGCCGAGCATCACGGATAAATAGTGGTCTTCTTTCGCGAGCACGAGAATTGCGTCAGACCATGCTCGACTCTCTTGAGGGTCTGTTTTGCGAGCTCTCATTCGCGCGCTGCGCACTAACTTCTTGATCTTCTCCTCATACTCTCCCTGGTCGTATTCGCTGTCGAACTCCCGGTTGACGGCCTCCATGTCGGGCAGCGTCCAGCCCGTTTCGGAGCGATAGAGTTCCTTGCGCTCGACCTCAGAAAGAGCGACGCCTTCGCGCCTGGCTTCGTCGGCGATCTTCCCGATCAGGAATTCCTTCGCTTCCCGAGCATTCCCGAATTGTGAAGCGCGTCTCTGCATTGCCATCGACCAAAAAAAAAGAGGGCGGTCTGTTGCCAGAGCCGCCCCTTATTATCGTCAAACGCGATTTGCTACGGGGGGGGGCGTTTATGAGCACCCGCTCGTTCCGCCGCAGTTTTCGCATTTATAGCAACTGCCGTTGCGCGTCATCAACCCGCCGCATTCCGAGCATGTCGGAGCATCGCTCACCGGTGCGAACGCGAGCTTCTGTTGCGGCTCCGGTTCCGTCACCGCGAGCTTGGGAGACTCGCCTGCCTCACCCGCCGCGTATTCGTCGCCGATGAACTTGGCTCCGAGCCAGCGGAAAATGTAATCCATGATGGATTTCGCGTAGGGCACCGTCGGGTTACCCGTCCAGCCGCTCGGCTCGAAACGCACGTGGCTGAATTTGTCGACGAAGAATTTCAGCGGCACGCCGTACTGCAGCGCGTAGCTGATGGCCGTGGCGAAGCTGTCCATCAGGCCCGAAATCGTGGAGCCTTCCTTCGCCATGGTGATGAATAGCTCGCCGGGCGAGCCGTCCTCGTAGAGGCCAACCATGATGTAGCCCTCGTGGCCGCCGATCGAGAACTTGTGGCGGATCGAAGTGCATGTGTCGGGGAGCTTGCGGCGCACCGGACGATAGACAACCTTCTCGATCGTCTTTTCCGCTTCCGCCGCCGCGGGACCGTTGGCCGCTTTGGCTCCCTTCGACGTGCCGGAGCTGAGCGGCTGCACGCGCTTGGAATTATCGCGGTAGATCGCCACCGCTTTCAGGCCGAGCTTCCAGCTCTCCATGTAGGCGTTCATGACGTCGTCGACGGTCGACTCTTCCGGCATGTTGATGGTCTTCGAAATCGCGCCGGAAATAAACGGCTGCGTCGCGGCCATCATGCGCACGTGACCCATATAGTGGATCGAGCGCGAGCCGTTCTGAGGGCGGAAGCTGCAATCGAAGACGGCGAGGTGCTCGGGCTTCAGATACGGCGCGCCTTCGATGGTGCCGCTCGAATCGATGTGATCGACAATCGCGTTGACCTGATCGGGATTGTAGCCGAGCTTGCTGAGCGCGGCGGGCACGGTGTTGTTGACGATCTTGATCACGCCGCCGCCGACCAGCTTCTTGTATTTCACGAGCGCGAGATCCGGCTCGATGCCCGTAGTATCGCAATCCATCATGAAGCCGATGGTGCCGGTGGGCGCGATCACGGTCACCTGCGCATTGCGGTAACCGGCCACTTTGCCGAGTTCATACGCCTCTTCCCAGCACTGACGGGCGTTCTCATACACATGTTGCGGAACGCGGCGGCTATCGATGCGCGAAGTGGAATCGCGATGCATGCGAATCACGTCGAGGAACGGCTCTTCGTTCACGGCGTAGCCTTCGCAAGGACCGGTGGAACCTTCGGCGATGCGCGCGCTGGTCAGGTACGCCTGACCGCTCATGATGGCGGTGAGCGCGGCGGCCCAATCGCGGCCGTGATCGCTATCGTACGGAATGCCCATCCACATCAGCAGCGCGCCGAGGTTCGCGTAGCCCAAGCCAAGCGGACGATAATCGTGCGAGTTCTTGGCGATCTTCTCGGTCGGATAGCCGCGTTATCGACGATGATTTCCTGCGCGATGATGACCGTGTCGATCGCGCGGCGATAGGATTCCACGTCGAACGAGCCGTCGGTCTTCACGAACTTCATCAGATTCAGCGACGCCAGATTGCAGGCCGAATCGTCCAGGAACATATATTCCGAGCACGGATTCGACGCGTTGATGCGCGCGGTGTTCTTCGAGGTGTGCCAGCGATTGATGGTGGTATCGAACTGCATGCCAGGATCGCCGCACTGCCACGTGGCTTCGGAAATCTCGTGCAGCAGATCGCGGGCCTTCAGGCGCTTCACCGGCTGCATTGCGCGCGACTTGGTCCACCAGTCGCCGTCGCTGGCCACCGCTTCCATGAATTCGTCGGTGACGCGGACGCTGTTGTTCGCGTTCTGGAAGAAGATGGAGCTGTAGGCTTCGCCGTCGAGCGAGGAATCGTAGCCGGCGTCGATCAGCGTATGCGCCTTCTTCTCTTCTTTCGCTTTGCACCACACGAAATGTTCGATATCGGGATGATCGGCGTTCAGGATCACCATCTTCGCCGCGCGGCGCGTTTTGCCGCCGCTTTTGATCACGCCGGCGAAGGCGTCGAAGCCCTTCATGAAGCTCAAAGGCCCGGAGGCGCGGCCGCCGCTCGAGAGCAAGCCGTCGCCCTCGCGCAGCGTCGACAGATTCGTGCCGGTGCCCGAGCCCCACTTGAACAACATGCCTTCGGTCTTCGCGAGATCGAGAATCGATTCGAGCGTATCGCCCACCGAATTGATGAAGCATGCCGAGCACTGCGGACGCAGCTCAGTGGGATTCACCTTCTTCAGATCGTTCACAGCTTCGTCGTAATACCAGCCGTAGCCGCGCGGCTCCTTCACTCCGACGTTGAACCACACGGGCGAATTGAAGCAGGCCTTCTGCGTGAGCATGATGTGCGCCAGCTCGCTGCGGAAGTTCTCGGCGGCTTCGGGGGTTTTGAAATAGCCCTGGCCCTTGCCCCAATCGGCGATCGTATTCACGACGCGGCCGATCAGATCGCGGACGCTGGATTCGCGCTCGGGAGTTCCGATCTTGCCGTAGAAATATTTCGAAACGACGATGTTGGTGGCCGTCTGCGACCAGTCCGCGGGCACTTCCACATCGCGCTGCTCGAAGATGACCGCGCCTTTATCGTTGCCGATGGAGGCGGTGCGAAGCTCCCACTGAACCTCGTCGTAGGGCGTTTTCTCCGGCCCAAGATGGGAGGTGAAATAACGGCTGAAATCGATGCCTACGCGTTCAGCGACCGGAATTGGCCTCCGGGAAATTTTGGTCTTCATAGCAACACCTGTACCCATCTTCTATTATCCTCCGATGCGGTTTTCACCCGCCGTAATGGACCGTACTTACGGCGCGAGAGTTTACCGTACTTACGGTAATTTAAGTTCACACAACTGTCAAGAAGAAATCGGATACCCAACCCAACATCTGGGTAGTCCACAGGATATCCACACTATATGCAGTGCTACGAACCAATCCCCACTTCCTGATGGACAATATCGTCATCGAATGATATATTAGGTCGATGGCGTGGGAAATCAGCCACTTACAAGTTCTCGAAGCCGAGAGCATCCACATAATCCGTGAAGTCGCGAGCGAGTTCCAGCGTCCCGTGATGCTGTACTCGATTGGCAAGGATTCCTCCGTCATGCTGCGCCTGGCGCAGAAGGCTTTCTATCCGGGGCCGATCCCGTTTCCCCTCCTGCATATCGACACCACCTATAAGTTCAAGGAAATGATCGAGTTCCGCGATCGTTACACGGCCGAGCTGGGCGTGAAGCTGATCGTGCACACGAACAAGAAGGCAATCGAGGAAGGCGCGAATCCGATCAAATTGGGCACGGAGCGCTGCTGCGGGTTTTTGAAGACGGCCGCACTGCTCGAAGGGCTGCGCGCGGGCAACTATGATGCGGCGTTCGGCGGAGCGCGGCGCGATGAAGAGAAATCGCGCGCGAAGGAGCGGATTTATTCGTTCCGCGATTCGCTGGGGCAATGGGATCCGAAGAATCAGCGGCCGGAACTGTGGAACGTATTTAATAGCCGAATCGCGCCGGGCGAGAGCATTCGCGTGTTTCCGCTTTCGAATTGGACCGAGATGGACGTCTGGCAGTACATCCATCTGGAGAAGATTCCGATCGTGCCGCTGTATTACGCCAAGGAACGCGAAGTTGTGGTGCGCGGCAATTCGATCGTGATTCCGGAGCAGAGTTTCATGCAGCCGCGCGCGGGCGAAAAGACGCAGATGATGAAGTTCCGCATGCGTTCGCTGGGATGTTCGCCGTGCACGGGCGCGGTGGAATCGGACGCCGACACGATTCCCAAGATCATTGCCGAACTGGTGGCCGTGAAGAAATCCGAGCGCGAGAATCGCGTGATCGATCACGATCGCGAGGGTTCGATGGAAATCAAGAAGCGGGAAGGTTATTTCTAAATGTCGGCCGCTTCTAAGCTCCCTGCCGTTCTTGACAACGGATTCGACGCGAAGACCGAACCCAGCTTCGACGAGATTTCGGCGCTCAGCAAAGATTTCGATATCGAAGCGTTTCTCGCCAATGAGCAGGCGAAAGACCTGCTGCGTTTCACCACCGCCGGCAGCGTCGACGACGGTAAAAGCACGCTCATCGGCCGGCTTTTACACGACGCGAAGGGCGCCTACGAAGATCAATTGAAGCAGGCGATTCGCGGCGGCGAAATCGATTTTTCGCTGCTCACCGACGGTTTGCGCGCCGAGCGTGAGCAGGGCATTACGATCGACGTCGCGTACCGCTATTTCGCGACGCCGAAGCGCAAATTCATTTTGGCGGACACGCCCGGCCACGAGCAGTACACGCGCAACATGGCGACGGGCGCCTCGACCGCCGATCTCGCCATCATCTTGTTAGACGCCTCGCGCGGGATCACCACGCAATCCATGCGGCACGCGTATATCGCGTCGCTGCTGGGTATTCCGCACTTCATCATCGCCGTGAATAAAATGGATCTGGCGAATTACGATGAGGCGGTTTTCCATCGCCTGCGCGCCGAATTCGCGCCGTTCCTCGCGCGCTTGGGAGTCAACGACGCTTATTTCCTGCCGCTGAGCGCGCTGAAAGGCGACAACGTTGTCGATCGCAGCACGAACATGCCGTGGTTCGACGGGCATAGTCTGCTGCATCATCTGGAAACCGTCGACACGACGCCGTCCTCTTTAGACGCTCCGTTTCGCATGGCCGTGCAACGCGTGGTGCGTCCGGATATGAACTTCCGCGGCTACGCGGGGCAGATCCTTTCGGGCGTGGTGAAGGCGGGCGATACTGTGCTCGCGCAGCCCTCCGGACGGCGTTCGAAAGTAGAACGCATCGTGACTTGGGATGGCGATCTTCCCGCCGCGCATGCGCCTCTTTCTGTGACGCTGACGCTGGCGGATGAAATCGACATTAGCCGCGGCGATATGATTTCGAGCGGGCCGGAGCCGACCTCGGCACGCGCGTTCGAGGCGACGATGGTGTGGTTCGATAGCAAACCGCTCGATCTGGCCGGCGATTATCTGGTGAAGCACTGCTCGCAGATCGTGCCGGTGCGCGTCGAAAGCGTGGATTATCGCGTCAACATTAATACGCTGCACGCGGAATCGGTGACGTCGCTCGCGATGAACGAAGTCGGCGTGGTGCGGATCACGGCGGCGCGGCCGTTGTTCTTCGATCCATATCGGGAGAATCGCGGGGTCGGCGCATTCATCTTAATAGACAGGAAAACCGACGCGACGGCCGCGGCCGGCATGATCGTCTCGGCGGTGCAGGCCGGGTTGGAAAGTGCGACGGATCGGCTGGTGCGGCTGGTGCGGGCGGCGATTCCGGCGCGGGCTCGTGTGGCTCTGCCGGACGACGATGAGGCAGCCGTGAAACAACTGCGTGAGTTGTTCAAAGGACTATTGCGCCATGAGTGAAAACGTGAATGTGAAGACGGATCTCGATCAAAAAATTCAAGAAGCCGAGGCTCTGATCGCCGAAGAACTTTCCAAGACGCGGCGCGCCGTGCGTCACGTCGAGTTTTCAAACCGAGTGCGTCGTGCTGGTGCATATGGTGACGCGGAAGCGTCCCGATGTTCCGGTGTTGTTTCTCGAAACCGGATATCACTTTCCGGAGACCATCGCATATCGCGACCAGATGACGCGCGAGTGGAAGCTCAATCTGATCAATCTGCAAGCGAAGCAAAGCGTCGCCGATCAGGAGGCGCAGTTCGGCATTCTGAATCAATCGAATCCGAATCAATGCTGCGCGTTGCGCAAAGTCGGTCCGCTGTTCGCCGGACTCGCCCATTACAACATCTGGTTTACGGCGCTGCGGCGCGAACAATCGCCCACGCGCGCGAATCTGCAGACCGTCGAGCCTTTCAAGTTGACTACCGGTGAAGTGCTCGAAAAAGTGAGTCCGCTCGCCGCCTGGACCAATCGCGACGTGTGGAACTATCTGGACCGGCACGGGATTCCGTCGCTCTCGCTGTACGACCAGGGCTACACCAGCATTGGCTGCCAGCCGTGCACGAATCTTCCGTTTGATCCTGACAACCCGCGTTCGGGCCGCTGGCAAGGCAAGGCCAAGCTGGAGTGCGGCATTCACATCCAGGCCGATTAGAGGCCCTTCTAATCGCATGGCATACGTCCTCGGATTCGTTATCGCGGTCGCGATCGGGCTCACTGGCGTGGGCGCGGGAACGCTCACCACTCCTCTCCTGATTTTGGCTCTCGGCGTCCCCGCGAGAATCGCCGTGGGCACGTCGCTCATTTTCGGGGCGGCTGTGAAAATCATCACGTCGCCGGTGTATATGGCGCGTCGTCAGGTGGATTGGCGGACGCTCGGTTACCTTTTGGCGGGCGGTGTGCCGGGCGTGCTGATCGGCGTCTTTATCCTGCGCGGCGTGGACGGCAAAGTCATCACTGGTGTGATCGGCGCGACGATCGTGGTGGTCGCGGTCTTCAACTTGTTCCGCCCTTCTCCTGAGCACCGGCGCGACAAAACCAAATGGCTCGCTTTGATCGCACTGCCGATCGGGACGGAAGTCGGGTTTTCGTCGGCGGGTGCGGGAGCGCTCGGGGCGCTTTCTCTTCTGAGTCTCACGAAATTAGCGCCTGCGGCCGTCGTGGGAACCGACCTCGTATTCGGCTTAGTGGTTTCGTCGATCGGCGGTGGTGTGAATGCTGCGATGGGAACGCTCGATAAAGCCATCCTGGTGCAGTTGCTGGTCGGAGGAGTGCCGGGGGCGATCGGCGGCGCATATCTCGCGGGGCACATGCCATCGAAGCCTTTACGAATGGGGCTGTCCGGAGCGATGGCGCTGCTCGGAGCGAATTTGTTTTATCGAGGGTTTTTTCACTAGCGAGTTGGGCTCCTCTGCCTCCCAGAGAACCGCGAGAGTCATCGAGCGGGCCGACGGGTAACTGGCGGGAGGCGGGTACCTCAAGGAGCGGAACTTTTCGGCCCGCTCATTCACATTCGCGGTTCTCCAGCCGCACCGGATACCGCTCTTCTCGGTCGCGCGGCGCGGAAGCCCGCTCATTCACATTCGCGGCTCTCCAGCCGCACCGGATACCGCTCTTCTCGGTCGCGCGGCCCGGAAGCCCGCTCATTCACATTCGCGGTTCTCCAGCCGCACCGGTTACCGCTCATCCCGGTGGCGCGGCGCGGAAGCCCGCTCATTCACATTCGCGGTTCCCCAGAGATCGCCGCAGCCAATTCCTCGCAACGCGCGGGGCCGGTGGTGCGTCGATTACCTTGTTATACTGAGGGTCTACGCTTTTTTAGTCATCGCGAATGCAAAAAATCTTTGTCCTTATCTCGCTGTGTACCAGCCTGTTCACAGGTGTGGCCAGCGCCCAAGTATTCCTGACGGGACAGGCCGCGCGCGCCGTGATCGGACAGCCGACGTTCACCCAGCAAAACGCGGGCGGCGTGAACTCGACCGCTGCCTGCCCCACTGCGCAGTCCACGAATTGCACCCAGACGAGCCCCACTGTCCTGCCGGGAGTGCAAGTTCCCGCGAGCGATACCGTGTTCGGCGCGATGGGCGGAGTTGCTTATGGGGGCAATTCCTTGTTCGTGGCCGACAGCAACGGGCTGGGGCTGCTTCCGAACAACAATCGCGTTCTGATTTTCAATAACGTCGGACAGTTGTTTCCGGGCCCGTCGACCGAAATCTCGCCCTACACGGCGCGCTGCCCACTGTGCGGCGGCCAGGCGGACATTATTTTGGGTGAGCCGGACATTGCCACGGTCTCGGCTCTGAATCCGCCGACGGCGGCGAGCATGCGGGTGCCGCTCGGAATGGCTTCCAACGGGACGATGTTGGCGGTTGCGGATACGGACAACAATCGTATTTTGATCTGGAAGTCCATGCCCGCCACGACGGGGCAGCCCGCCGACTTAGTGCTCGGTCAGCCGAACTTCACTTCTTACGCGGCGGGTTCTCCGACGGCGAGTTCCATGCGCGGCCCGCAGGGAGTGTGGATCCAAGGCAACATGCTCTTTGTTGCCGACACCGGAAACAACCGCATCCTGATCTGGAATTCGATTCCCACTAGCAATAATCAGCCCGCGAATCTGGTTCTTGGGCAGGCGAATTTCACCAGCGGCGGACAATTCGACCTGACCAATTTGTCGCTGGCCACGGCTGCGTCGTTGATGGCGAGCCCGACATCGGTGACCAGCGACGGAACGCACGTGTTCGTTGCGGATCTCGGCTTCAATCGCGTCCTGATCTGGAACTCGATCCCGACCCACAATCAGCAGCCGGCGGATGTGGAAGTCGGGCAGTTGAACATGCAGAATTCGATCCCCAACGACACCGCGGAATTGTGCGCCTCCAATGGGACCGATAGCAGCGGCAATCCGACGTACCCGAACCTCTGCGCGAGCACCATGCAGTTCCCGCGCTTCGCACTCTCCGATGGCACGCGCTTGTTCATCGCAGACGGGGGCAATGACCGTGTCCTCGTGTTTAATACGATCCCCACGGCAAATACCGCGGCGGCCGACGCTGTCTTAGGCGAGCCGGACGCGTTCAGCAACGTCGTCAGCAGTACGACGTCGGTTCTTTCGACCGGGGCGCCCTTGGTGCAATCGGCAGCGAATGTTACGCCGACGCCGACCTCGCTCGCATGGGATGGGACGAATCTATACGTGGCGGATCCGAGCGACTTCCGAATTCTCGTCTTCACGCCGGCGACGCCGAACATTCCCATCAGCGGGATCGTCAACTCGGGCAGTCAGGCGATTTTCGCGCAAGGAACGGTCGTGGTGGGCGGAACCATCACCGCGAAAGATGTGCTGACGATGACGATCGGAAGTCCCACTTCTTCGACGACCGCCTCGTATACGTACACAGTGCTCTCGACCGACACGGTGGATACCGTGGCGCAAGGACTTGTTGGCGCGATCAACGCCTCGAATTCGGGAGCGGGCGATCCCAACGTATTGGTCTACGATCAAATCAATCTGGCGACGATCGTGGTCGTGGCGCGGATCCCTGGACCTCTCGGCGACAATATCTCGTTGGCGACATCCGTCTCCAGTAGCGCGACGATCACAGGCACAACCAGCGGCGCCACGCTGAGCAGTGGTGGAAGCGCGGGGAATGTAGCCGTCGGAACGTTGATTACGATCAACGGTTCAAATTTGTCGGACGTAACGGCGGCGGCGCCGGGAGGCGTACAATCCGCGAATTTACCCTTCTCGCTCGGCGGTACAGAAATTTATTTCGATGGCGACCGGGGCCCGCTCCTCACGGTCTCGCCGACGCAAGTGACTGCGCAAGTTCCATGGGAGCTCGCCGGCTCGAATTCAACGAGCGTCTATTTGCGCACCACGCACGCGGATGGCAGTGTCACCGTGACTAATGCGATCGGCGTTCCGCTGCTGCCGGGCGCACCCGGAATTTACGCGGCGAGCGGGACCGTCGAACCACGCGTGGGCCAAGCCTATCACGGGTCCAGTTTCGCGAGCGGCATCGTTACGTTCAATTCCGCGACCATTCAAGCCGGCGACGCCGGGACGATCGTCATCGGTGATCGGCCGTACACCTATACGGTTCAGGCGACCGACAGTTTGTACACGATTACCGCGGCCTTCGTGAACCTGATCAACTCCGATCCGGAAGTAAACGTCACAGCCGGCTTTTTGCCGACCGGAAACGGCTTGATCGTCACCGCGAAGCTTCCCGGACCGTTGGGGAACGGGATTGTGCTGTACGCGAGTACGACGACCGCAACCACCAATACCTCCGGAGCGCTTCTGACGCTGACAACGACCAATTCGGTGCTGTGCTGCGCGAGCGTCGTGAACCGGCCCATAACCACGCTGAATCCGGCGGTTCCGGGCGAAACAATTTATTTCCTCGCGACCGGGATCGGCCTCATCTGTACGTCGGCGGATCTCAGCACCGACGGTCTGGGAAATTGCTCGTCGCCCGATCCGGCGAAGGACGCGCTGATCACGGGAACCGCCTACAACGGGCCTTGGGATGCGCTTCCCGAAGTGCCAGTCAATGCGACCGTGGGAGGAGGTGCGGCGACGATTGTTTCCACGGGAATCGTCCCCGGAACCGTCGGCATCTACCAGATCGTGATTCAGTTGCCGAGTTCGCTGACCGCGAATCCGTTTACGCAAGCGTTCATTCAGCAGTCGTTTAACGCGAGCAACATCGTGACGATCCCCATCGGCTCACCTGTGGTTACGCAGTAATTCGCTTCTGGAATGAGTCAGTGGCCAAGTTCGTACGGGCGGAAGCCCGCGCTCATCATAACTTCGCGAGCGGCGGAAGCGTGGTCAGGGGCGACGTAGAAGAACGCGCCCACCCGCTCCGAGCGAAAAATGATTCCGCCGCTGTAGCGGTCCGGTTCCACCAGGTAATCGATCTCCGCTTGCGTCAGCACTTCTTCCAAACGTAAAGCCTCTTTCAAACGCTTCGCCACGAAGATGAGCTCCAGTTCCTGATCGTCCCCGAAATGGTCCGGCTCGCGGCGCATTCTACTTTGTGTAAAGGCCCATGCAACGCTTCACCTTCTCCACGGTATCGCGCGCGAAAGGCGTTACGCGTTCGGCGCCCTGCTGCAGTACACGGGCGATGTACCCCGCGTCTGCCGTGATCTCGCGGTAGCGCTGCTGGATTGGTTCCAGTGCGGCGACCACGGATTCGGCCACCTGCTTCTTTAAATCACCGTAGCGCATGCCCGCGAAATGCGTTTTCATCTGATCGTCGGTCCAGCCGGTGAAGGCCTGATGGATCGCGAGCAGATTGCGGACGCCCGCGCCCATGGTTTCGAAATCCACGGCCGGATTGGAATCGGTGGTGGCGCGCATGATCTTCTTGCGAATGGTGCCGGGAGGATCGAGCAGGCTGATCGCGTGCCCCGACGCTGAAACGGACTTGCTCATTTTCTTCTCGGGATCGTCGAGTCCCATGATGCGCGCGCCGACGGTGGGCAACCGCGTCTCCGGCATCGTGAACGTTTCGCCGTAAAGCGAATTGAAGCGTTGCGCGATATCGCGGGCGAGTTCGAGATGCTGGCGCTGATCGTCGCCGACGGGAACGATGGCGGCCTGATACAGTAAGATGTCGGCGGCCATCAGAACGGGATATTGCAGGAGGCCGTCGCTAATCGTTTCCTGAGCCTCGGTCTTAGCCTTGTACTGCGTCATGCGCTCCAGCCAGCCGACGGGCGTCACGCAGGTGAGCATCCAGGCGAGCTCCGCGTGCTCGGGAATGGAAGACTGCACGACCAGCGAGGAATGCTCGGGATCGATGCCGATGGCCAGCAGCATCCCGGCCAGTTCCAGAATTCGGGAACGCAGCTCGGCGGGGTCCTGGTAGACGGTGACCGCGTGCAGGTCGACGATGCAATAGATGCTCTCGAAGTCGTACTGGATTTTGGCCCAGTTCTTCAGCGCTCCGAGATAATTACCGATGTGCGGGCTGCCGGTGGGCTGAATGCCGGAAAGGACTCGTGCTCTCATGGAGTTTGGGGGAAATTACTATCGTAAACGATGTGCAGCGCCGTAATCGGGGTGAAGTTCCGGCCTCGAAGGTATTAGTGCCCATAGAGAAATGGGTTTATGGCGGCGAAGCTCTCGCGCGCCTGGACGGCCGCGTTGTTTTCGCGCCGTTCGTGTTGCCGGGGGAGACCGCGCAGTTGAAGGTGGGCTCGGATATCCACGCCGAATTGATCGAGGTTGTGTCCGCTTCGCCGGATCGGGTCGCGCCTCCCTGTCCTTTATTCGAGAAGTGCGGCGGCTGCCACTATCAGCACGCCTCGTATGAGTTTCAATTGGCACGCAAAGCCGAAATCCTGCGCGAGCAACTGAAGCGTGTCGGCAAGATCGAGTACTCGGGTGAGATCGAAACCATCAGCAGTGAGCCGTTCCAGTATCGGAATCGCGCACAGTTTCACGTGAGCGAAGGCCGCATCGGATACCTGGCAGCGCGTTCTCACACGCTGGTTCCGGTGACGGGGGATTGTCCGGTGGCATCGCCAAAGTTGAATGAGGCGCTCGCCTTACTCCGTGAGAAAGTTCGCGATCCACAGTTCCCGCGCTTCGTGAAATCCATCGAGTTGTTCACGAATGAAACCGACGTTCAGGTGAACATCGTGGAATCGGATAAACGTGTGGCTCGATGGTTTTTCGATCAGTGGTTTCCTGAGTGGCCGACCTCCGTCGAAGCGATCGATTACCAGACCGGCCTCGGAGCGTTTCGTGTCGGGCCGCGATCGTTCTTCCAGACGAATCGATTCTTGATCGAGAAGCTGGTGGAAGCGGCGATTGGTGACGTTTCCGCCGGCTCCGCGCTCGATCTCTTTTCGGGAGTTGGCTTGTTCGCACTGCCGCTTGCGAAACGCTTCGGGCAAGTCACGGCGGTCGAGGCGAATTCCGGAGCTGTACGGGATATCGAGTTTAACGCGCAACGCGCCGGTGTGACGATACGTGTCGCGCATACACGGGTCGAAGATTTCCTGATCTCGGAACAGTTTCAACCCGGCGAATTCGATTTCATAGTGGCCGATCCGCCGCGCGCGGGACTAGGGAAATCGGTCAGTGCGCGTCTGGCGCATCTCGCGCCGCCGCGAATGACAATCGTTTCCTGCGATCCCGCGACGCTGGCGAGAGATCTCGCGACGCTGAAAGATTACGAGATCGAGAAATTGACGCTCGTGGATCTTTTCCCGCAGACGTATCACCTGGAAACGGTGGCGCATTTGCGCCGTAAGTAGTGAGAAAACACAGATCTTTGAAGAACAAGCGTGCATCGCGGATGCGACGCCGTGCATCAGTCCTCATGTAGGTGGCGTTTGTGAACCTCGCAAGGAGAACTCAAGTGAATAGCAACGTTGTTCTGATTACGGGCGCCCTGACCGGCATCGGGCGCGCTACCGCAATAGCCTTCGCTCAACAAGGTGCCCGCGTCGTTGTTTCCGGCCGGAACGACGAGGCTGGGCAGAAACTTGTGGCTGAGCTCCGCTCCCATGGCGCGGAGGCCGAATTCGTCCGGGCCGATGTTCGCCATGAGGACGACGTGCGAAATCTGGTGGATAAAACGGTCGCCCGTTTCGGGCGGCTGGACGTTGCGGTGAATGCCGCGGGCACCGAGGGGCAGCCCGGGCCCGTAACGGAGCAAACCGCCGAAACTTACGCGGCCACGTTCGACTCGAACGTGCTCGGCACGCTGCTCAGCATGAAGCATGAGTTTCGGGTGATGCTGGCGCAAAAGAGCGGCAGTATCGTGAACATCTCGTCGGTCGTCGGGCGGATCGGCGCGCCTGGAGCGTCGGTCTACACCGCAAGCAAGCACGCCGTGGAAGGATTGACGAAATCGGCGGCGCTCGAAGCAGCACCCTATGGTGTCCGAGTCAACGCCATCGCTCCCGGTCCCATCGAAACCCCAATGTTGACGCGCTTCACTGGCACCGCAGAAAGAAAAGCCGGGCTGATTTCAGGTGTTCCGCTCAAGCGAGCGGGCACGCCTGAAGAAATGGCGGACGTCATTTTGTTTCTTGCTTCGGATAAAGCGTCGTTTCTCACGGGCGCGTCGATCGCGGCTGATGGCGGGAAGGTGGCGGCATAAAATTCGCTCTGCTGGCATGCGTCCGGTCCGGTTGGAAGAGTCGAGATGACTCTCGACTCAGCAGGCGTGGCCGCCCGCGCCACATCGGTTGACCAGCCTGCGCCGTCAGCCTAGGCGCCTGCAATGATTGATTTCGCCGCCGCGCGGCCCGTGCGGATGCAATCTGAAATGCCGATGCCCTCGTAGGCGTTTCCCGCAAGATAAATCCCGCCGAGCGAAGCCGCACGCTGGCGAATCTCGGCAATGCGAGGCCCGTGGCCGACCGTGTATTGCGCCATCGATCTCGGCCAGCGCGCGATTACGTGCGAGACGGGCGGGGCATGTAATCCGAGAATGCGGTCGAGTTCTTCCCGCGCAATCTCGACGATTGTGTCGTCCGATTCGTTGAGGATTGCAGCGTCGCCGATGCCTCCGAAGAAACAGCGCAGAGCGATTTTTTCGTCGGGAATGCGATAGGCGAATTTTGTTCCGACGAAGGTACAAGCGGCCAAACGCTGGCGCTCCTTCTTTGGAACCAGAAAGCCAAAGCCGGCGCGGCGGCCGTCGAAATCGCTAGCACGATAAATTAGTGAAAGCGTGATCGACGAGCTGTAATCGATTCCGCCGAGAAGTTCGCCCAGCTTGGGATCGATACCCTTCACAAGCTGCCCCGCCGCCCACGCTGGGCAGGCGAGCACCACTCGATCGGCGGAAATCCACTCGCCGTCGACACGTACGCGAAATCCGGAGTCGACGCGCTCGATGCTTTCGACCGCGCCGTGACCGATCTGCACACGCGACGCGAGTGCATCTACTAATTTTCCTAGACCCGTTTTCAGTGTTTGAAAAAGCGGTGCGGGAGCGGCTCCGTTTGGACGAGGACTCGCGCGTCGCGAAGCCAGCACGCCTTTCACGAGGCTCCCGTACTTCTTCTCCATGTCGACGAAGCGCGGCAGAACGCTCGCCACGCTGAGCTGCGCGGGATCGCCGCCATACACGCCCGAGAGCAATGGTTCGGCCAGATAATCGAGCGTTTCCGATCCAAAGTGATCGGTGACGAAATCGGCGACGCTGCGGTCCTGCCCTCGACCATTTTCATCATTGGGCTTGCGGAAATACTCCAGACCCATACGGATCTTCGTTCCCCAACCGACCAGCGACGTCTTCACCATCGGCATCACGCGCGAAGGAACGATCATCATGATGCCTTCGGGCAGTGGGACCAGGCGTCCGCCCTTCCATATATAGGTGGTGCGCTGGTGGTCGTTCGAACCGATGACGTCGTCGCCACAGCCGAGTTCCTTGATCAGGGCGACGGCTTCGGGCTTGGCGGATAGGAAACTATCGGGACCGCATTCGAGCGTGCAGCCGTCGGCGATGCGGGTGTCGATGACGCCGCCCGCTCGGGGACGTTTGTCGAAGACGGTTGTGGCGATTCCGGCGCGCGTAAGATCGTAAGCCGCGGCGAGCCCGGAGATCCCGGCGCCTACCACGATGACGCGTTGGGCATCCGTCACCATCGCGCAAGGGAATGCCGAAAAAGGGGACAGAGAGCTCTGTCCCCTCTCAGGTTGGCTGGGGAAACGAGAGGCTTCGTGCACGGGACAGAGTAGTCTGTCCCCTTTTTCATAACTTGAATTCGCGCACGATGTCGACGCAGGCTTTCACGTTCTCGACCGGTGTTTCAGGAAGAATCCCGTGGCCGAGGTTGAAAATATGTCCCGGACGCGAGCCGGTGCGCTTCAATAGTTCGTGAACGCGCATACGCAATTCCGGAATCGGCGCGAGGAGCACGGCCGGGTCCAGATTGCCCTGCACGGCCGAGCGATAGCTGATGTCCATCCAGGCTTGATCGATGTTCACGCGCCAGTCGACGCCCATCACGTCGCCACCGGCCGCGTGCAGTTCACGGAAGAATCCCGCCGCGCCCGTGCCGAAGTGGATCACCGGGACGCCTGCGCCGCGGATGCGTTCGATCAGCGCGCGCGAATAAGGAGCCACGTAGCGGACGTAATCGTCGGGCCCAAGCGCTCCTACCCAGCTATCGAAAACCTGAACGATGCGGGCGCCCGCGGCCACTTGCATGACGGCGAAAGCGCCGAGCACGTCGACCAACTTGCCCATCAGACGCCGCCACAGAGTCTCGTCGCGATACATCATGCTGCTTTCGTTCTGATGAAGTTGCGCGACGGCCCGCCTTCGATCATGTAGCTTGCCATGGTGAACGGCGCGCCCACGAATCCGATCACCGGCACGCGTCCTGCCAGCGCGCGTACACCATCTGGATGGTTTCGCCGACATAGCCGAGATCGTCGGTGTTGGAAATCGACAGGCTGTCGATATCGTTGGCCGTACGCACCGGATTCTCGATGACCGGACCTTCGCCATCGGCGAAGCGCAGCTTCAGGCCCATGGGCTCGACCGGCAACAGCAGGTCGGCGAAAATGATGGCCGCGTCCACGTCCAGGATTTCCACCGGCTGCAAGCGTCACCTGGCGGCCAGATCGGGACGCTTGCAGATTTCCAGGATCCCGTGCTTGGCGCGGATGTCGCGGTATTGCTTCATATAACGGCCGGCCTGCCGCATAAACCAGACCGGCCGAACATCGGTCGGCCGGCGGCGGCAAGCATCCAGAAAGCGGCTGTTCATTGGAGCCACGCGCATGTCATCCACTCCCGTTGAGCTGCATCACGCAACATAATTATTTTATTGGGTTTACCCGAAATTGGCCTCCCGAAGGAGTCCCGCGCCAGGCTTTCCGGATACGGAGCCGTCTCGGATGGCTCCCAAATCAAACTTAGCACACCGGTTGCGGCACGGTCCTGTTTTTTTATGCGTGGTCTATGACTTCGGGGCGCCCGCGCCGGATCCGTTTCAATAATTGGGGCGCTTTCGCCCGATTTTGGCGGGCATATCGGCATCGAAGTGTAATTCGGGCGTTTTGAAAAGCTCTAGGCGCTCCGCTAACTGGTTGCGTAAATAAGACTTAGCATGCTCCAGGGCTTCCAGCGTGCTTTCTGCTCGGTGACGTCGCCATGAGCGCGAGGCGGATGTGGGCGTGTTTATAATCCGGCGAGAGCACGCACTTCGGTCACGGTCGCGGAGCCAACGCGAGGATCGGAAGCTCGTAGCCGATAAGCTCATCGAGTTCTTCCCGTATGATTTCCCGGACGCGCTCATGTCGGTGGGGGTCCACGCTCTCAGCATAACGCTGTGGGGTGGGGGAAACAACGCAGAACGACGCTCTTTCACCGCAAGTTGCTGCAAAATGACGGCATTTCACGGAGCGCGAATTGCAGTCATAGGGCTCGTTTCACCCATTGGTTGTGTTTGAGCAGGAGAGGAGCAATCTATGCGTCTATTCGTAATTTTGGCGGTGACGGCGGCTTCCGCCTTGAGCGGGCTGGCACAAGACAAAGAGGAGAAGCCGCTCCCCGTCACGTTTTCCCTCACCGGAAGCGAGATGTATAAGACCTGGTGCGCGTCCTGCCACGGAACAGCGGGAAAGGGCGATGGTCCTGCGGCATCCGATCTGAAAACCCGTCCGACGGACCTAACGCAACTGACCAAGAAAAACGGCGGGAAGTTTCCGACGGAGAGAGTGCGCAATTACATCGAGGGCGTGGCCGTGGCTCCGGCGCACGGCTCGCGAGAGATGCCGGTGTGGGGGACGTTTTTCCGCCAGATTGGCGATGACAAGGCGGCGACTTACCGGATCGTAACGCTGGCCAACTATATTGACAGTTTGCAGATCAAATGACGGCTCGCGGTCGCGGCTTCTAAAGAATCGCGCGGGCAATTTTCTTTCGGAAGATTAAGACGTTGCGCCCATTTTGAAATTCGTAGTGGAGTTCGTCGGCGATCTGCTTGACTAGAAAAACTCCAAGACCGCCGGGTGTGCGCTGCTCCAGCGGAAGGTCTAGATTCGGATCCGGCCGCAGGAGCGGATTGTAGGGCGTCGCGTCGTCGGAAATCTCCAGTTCGTAAGACGCATTCTCCAGCGAAATGCGGACCCGGATATCGTAGTCGCGGCCTTTGTCGCAACCATGGCGAATTACGTTGCTCAGGATTTCCTCGAGCGCGAGCGTCGCATCCATCTCCGCTTCGGCCGGCAAATGATGCTCGGCCCAGAAAGCCGATAGGATCTCGCTGGTCCGCGAGACCTCGCGAAGATCGTTACGAACGCTGACCTCGATGGTAGCAGCGGTCATGGCTAGCGTTTCACGCTCGCATTCCTCAAAAGCATTGTCACCTTTTTCGCACTTCGTCGCCATCGGCGGCGCAATCGGGCGACGAACCGAAGCGCGGATGTTAGACTATAAATTCGCCCTGCGGAGAGATGGCCGAGTGGTTGAAGGCGCACGCTTGGAAAGCGTGTTTAGGGGAAACTCTAACGAGGGTTCGAATCCCTCTCTCTCCGCCATCTATCTATTTTAGAATCAACAAGTTCGCAACCTGCGCATTGACGTGTACACGATTTTGTACAAGGATTAGGTCAGTGCTTTCGATTTACCGCCGCCATCGACCGAAGTGCAAAAAAGGCAGAAGACCGCATTTCCAAGAAGTGCCGGTGCCAGATCTGGGCCACGGGAACTCTTGAATCGAAGCCCTACCGCAAATCCCTCAAGACCCGGGAATTGGGACCGCGCGGAGAAGATTAAACGCGAAATAGAAAATGGATCACGCCCCGCACAACAACCGAAAAACGTCACCATTGCCGAGGCGCTCGACACGTACATCAAGGATTCCCAAAAGAGGAATCTCTCACAAGGAACTCTTAAAAAATACGAGCGGCTCCAAAGCAGGATCAACGAATTTGTTGAAAAGGGAACAGGGCCGAAAAACCTCGTCGATTGGAAAACGGCAACCGTCTGTAGCGGGTTCCGTGCGGACTGGAAATTCTCACCACTCACCGCTTCGAAAGAAATCGGATTCCTCTTCGCGTCTCTTCACGTTCTGCATCAACAACGATTGGATCGTCAAAAATCCAGCCAAGGCGATCCGGCCGCCGAAGCTCAAAGAAATCCCGACGCCTCCCTTTCAGTGAAAAGGAAATCCAAAATATCCTCTCGAAAGCGGAAGACGACCAGGGAACTGGCGTTCCTACTCACGCTCAGGCATTACGGGTTTACGTATTGGCGACACTCTCGCCTCCTCAAGACATCGTCACCTCTGAGGAAAATCGCCTCCATCTCTACACCAGCGAAAGCCGGCATCCCGGTCAGCATCCTACTTCCTGGAACGCTGGTAGGGCTCTTGAAAAAACTTCAGCCAAGCGGCGGATATTTTTTCCTCCGGGGCGAATCGACGCATCCGCATACTGCTTCCGATCTCTGGCGCAAACGCATCAAGGCGATTTGCAAAACGCTCAAGATTGTTCCGGATCATCCGCACCGGTTCCGGCACAGCCTAGCGGCCGATCTTCTCACCAAAGGTGCCACCGTCGAACAGGTCGCAGCGATCCTCGGCAACAGTCCGGGCATTGTGATGAAGCATTATTCGCAGTGGATCAAATCGCGGCAGGATGCCTTGGATGCGATGCTCAAAAAGACGTGGGAGCCGAAGCTCGCGCTCGTGAAGAAATGAAAAGGTTGGAAGCTTCTTAGACTTTCCGGCTTCCTTGCGCCGCTGTTCGCGCGTGAGTGTCTCTGCCTTAACGCGTTCGAGCATCGCTTCGAACATGTCCCGCGCCCCTTTTTCGCCAAAAATCGCGTAGATCTTTGATATCATCCCTATCCAATATTGGCGTGTGAACAGCAGGCCCCGTCAAAGGTGCAGACCTTCGTTTCGACGGCGTATTGTCGCGTTCAGTTCCTTCGCGTATCCGTCCATCGCATTGGGAATGCATTCATCAAACAACCTGCGCAAATATTTCTCGTCGTCAGTCTCAACAAATACACCTGCCATCCCAGCAATCAAAATCCGCTTCGCATCATCCAGCGCCACTTCGTCCATTTTGTTCCCTCCAAACTTTAAAAGGGAGGGCTTATGCCCTCCCTCCGTTCCGTTGAGCGTTCGATTTCTTCCCTGGGGATCATCCGCTTCCGGTTTCTGCCCTTCCCGCCCATTCGGGAAACTCGATACATGCCAGCTCACCGCGATCGATGAGCCGCCCGACCGAATCCCGGCTGATGCACAGTTCACCAGCAGCTTCTTTGATGCTCAGCAACATAACTAACTCCTCAAGTTCTTCCACCACTTGCCAAAGCGAGTACTGAAGAGCCGCGTCTCAGGCCCTGCTAAAGGCAGTTCACCATTACGCGTCCCCCTTGTCTTTCGACAAGAGGTGATATATTATGCGTCCAACCGGTAGCCATGTTCGAGTACCTGCGTAGATCCCCGATAGGTACGCCAAAAAAATTCGCGCGCGGACGCGCCGCCCGGTCGCCATGCCCGTGTTTCCAACGCTCTAGCGAGGCATGCCGGTGCGCCGCCCGTCCCTCGTCTACGACGGGCAATTCTCGTTCTTCTTCACTCTTCGTTATTCGCTCATCGTTCAGAAGACCCTATCGGGCTGGCTATCGCCGACGAGAATTGCCCGTCGCTGCGCTCGCCCTATCGGGTTGCTATCGCAAGGACGGGCGGCGTTGAATTTTATAGATCGACTAACGCAACGCGTGAAAACGTATGCTGACACACTCGAAGAGGAAGACCGCCTCAAAAAAACAGGCTCCATCGATGATTAAGCGCGGGGACGACAACAACCCAAATCCCATCCCTAAGATCAGAGGCGATAATCCCCCTCTATCAAGGCGTGCCGTGATAGAGGCCTACAAGATACAAGTGTTCGGATTTCAATGCGATAGCGCTACTGAGTGGTGCAATCTTACTCGTGGGCATACTTGGGTCAATGGCACTCGAAAACTTCGGTGGCGTAATTATGTTCATCCTCACCGGCGTCGGGGCATATTACGCCTACTTCAAAGACACCCAGGCAGAACTCGACAAAACACGCGAAGAGGTCAATCGACAGGTGTTTCTCGACGCTTACACGATCGAGGTCACCTGCCCGCTCGCCGACCGCTCAACGCTTCGCGTTTCACTCCATTTTCAAGTGCCTCGCGATTTGAACGTCGTCGCGTATTCCTCCCCATACGGCGGCAATCCTCAAGATTCCCATTTTGTCGACAAAGTGACCCGTGCCACCGAGGCGAAACTGGTGAGGTACACGCAGGGATTCACCGATCCACCTTCCTACGCCGAAATCGAAGAGCATCTTCGCCGTGAACTCTTGTGCAGTTTCAGGACGAGAATAATGCCGAGGTGCTCCGCGTGGATGTGCCCCTTGCCATCCACGTGCATCCCGAAAAGCCCAGGGGCTTCTATGTATAGATCGAAATATGGTTTCGAACCGGCTCCCGACAAACATCAAACATTAGAGACAATCGAATTGGCCGTCCAAAAGCATTTTGAGCCGCCCGTATTTGATACTTCGGTGCTGATCCCATACCCCGTCCGAAACCAGCACGTATACGTTCCGGGAAAAACGCGGCACGGCAAATCGACGTTGTTCCATTCGATGGCGCTCCAGGATATCCAGAACGGTGCCGGGGTTTGCGTCATCGACCCGAAAGGCGATCTCGTCAATTCATTGATCCACCACGTCCCTGAATCCCGGGACAATTATTGCGTATATCTCTCTCCGCAAGATCCGGTTCCCATCGATTTCATGGATTACCGGAATGATGATGAGAAGGAAACGCTTGTTGGTGAACTGAAGTACGTAATTACTCGCGGTATGGGCGCAAAAGAAGCGCCGCTCATGGATGCCATCATGACGGACCTTCTCTATACGCTTTTTCAACGCCAATGAAAATCCCGCGATGCCGGCGGCAGAACGCGCGACCTTCATTGACATTTACCGCTTCCTAGCGGACGACAACCGCCGCGCCAGAATCCTCGAATTTGTAACCGACGCCGAACTAAAAAACGATGGAAAAAAAACTTTCCGCATCCCAAGGAATGTGTTCCCACTATTACTCGCATGACGCCATTCATCCGCAATCCGTCCCTTCGGAAATTATTCGACTGTCCCGATCCTCAGCTGAACATCGCCGAGTTCATGAACAACCGGAAAATCCTTTTAGTAACCTGGGTGGCATTTCCGAATCCACAAAAATATTCGCGACCCTGCTGATCGCCAAGATGCGCCAAGTCGCGTTCAGGCGGCATAACATCCCAGAGCCGCTGCGCATTCCGTTCTTCATCGACGTTGACGAATTCGAATTCTTCCAGACCTCCGACTTTGACCAGATTCTTTCGTTCGCGGGTGGGTACGGCCTACGGCTTACACTAGCAAACCAATTTATCGGCCAACTCGATTCTAATATCCGGGATTCCATCTTCGGCAACGTCGGATCGTTCATCGTCTTCTGCGTTTCCCAGGACGATGCCCAACATTTGGAGAACATCCCCAATAGTGAGAAAGCTATCCCAACTTCCGAAGTACCATGCGTTATACAAAGTCGCCGGGGCAAGAGTCTGTCATTAAGACGACGCCACCACCACCGCCATCGGCCAAAGACTCTCGCGCAGATTACATCAGGAAACGCACGCTCGCTTTGTACTCTTGCAAAACTGCGCCAAAGCCACATACTTCAGGGATGGCAAGCAGCAGCCAAACGAAACCCGAACCTACGCATGACCCGCTCAAAGCGGGCGGTGTTGGTGAAGTCCTGGCCTTACTATTTCGTCCTCCGCAGCAAGGAAGTGGCAAAACTCATCCGCAAACGGGTTCCCACGAAAAACGACATCGGACCGTAAACCGAACCCTGCTGCTTCTAACCGCGCGGGCCTCGTACACCGGATAAGTATCTTGATCTTTCGGATAACAGGCGTGGCCATACGCTGTGGCCTGTCGGACGCCGGGGTACGTTTTTGCGGCCAGGAAAGACCTTTGACGAGCATTCGGAACGGACCCTCGACCATGAGCTGGAAGATTCCTCTATTTCACATCGCCCTCCAAGAGTATTGCGCGCACCGCGGGTTAGAACTTCGCTGGCAGCAACGAACCTCAAGAAAAAGCATATCGATCCCGACGCCTATTTCTCGATCACCGATCCAAGAAGGGAAGGAAAGAACACCAACCATTTCTTCCTCGAACTTGAGCGGGCGAAGCTCAGCAAGCCGGACAAGGATGGGAACTACAGCGTGACTCGGAAGCTCGGGACGTTTTACGATTACTACAATTCCACCCGAGTGTGAAAAGGATTGGGGATTCAAAACTTTCCGTGTGATCCTCGTCTCATTCGGGATAGACCAACCGACCCGCCAACGGACGATCCTCTCCCAACTCGTCAGGAATTTCCAGCATCGGATGTTTTGGCTTGTGACCGAAAAGGACTACAAGAGGGACGTTTCGGCCGCCGTCTTCCACACACCCAAGGGCGACACGTTTTCCCTTTCGGATTTATAGTTATCAGAATCGCTTGCAAGAGCGGGGCAGCGGGCTAACGCCCCTGCAATTCCGAGAACCCTCCTCTCTCAGCGTGTAATCCACGCTCAGATGGGAGGAGGGTTGGCGGGTCAACCTCGGTGGTCACCTGAAAACCGGCCAATGGGGACACTTCAAAACCGGCCAACGGAGCGGAGCCAGGACAAGAGTATTTATACCCTGGAGCCAGGTGATTTTGCAAAATTTTTCACATGGCGGAGTTGCATGGGCTTATACTGGCGGAACCTGGACGGAGGGTACGGCTCCGCAGGGATGCGACCGGAGCGCCGATCCAGGGGCCGGAATCGGAGGGCGAGTCACTCCACCAGCTCGCTCTCCTCGCCCAGGAATTCTGGCGGGAAAGCGATAAATCCCGGGTGCGCGAGGGCAGAGCCCTCGCAGTGAAGAGAGCTTTCTTCCTTACGAAGCCGCGGCGGTTTTGGTGCGCCAGCTGCGCGGGCCGCACTTGAGCACATGGCCGTGATGCAGCAGGCGGTCGAGCATGGCGCTGACCGCGGCGACATCGCCCAGCAGTTTGCCCCAGTCTTCGACCGGACGATTGGAAGTGAGCAGCGTGCTGGCGCGTTCGTAGCGGCGCATGATGATTTCCAGCAGATCCTCGGCGGCGGTGTGCGGGAGCTTGCGCATGCCGAAGTCGTCGATGATGAGCAGCGGCACGGTGGCCACCGATTCCATGTACTCTTTGCGCGTGCCGTCGGCGACGGCCTCGGCCAGTTCATCCAGCAGCACGTGCGTTTCGCGATACAGCACTTTGTAGCCTTGCTGAATGGCCGCCTGGCCGATGGCCTGCGCCAGGTGGCTTTTGCCGGTTCCGCCGGGGCCGAGAAACAACGCGTCTTCGCGCTTGCTGATGAAGGCGCCGGTGGCCAGGTCGAAGACCAGACTGCGATTCATCTTCGGATTGAAGGTGAAGTCGAAGTTATCGAGCGTCTGGTTGGGATCGCGAAAGGCGGCCTGTTTGCGGCGGCGTTCCAGCAGCCGGTCGGTGCGGCGAGTGAGTTCGTCGGAGACCAGGCACGAGATCAGATCGATGGGCGCCATGGGTTCGGCTTGTGCTTGGCGCAGGCGGGTTTCGAGCACGGCGGCCATGCCGCCGAGGCGGAGTTGGCGGAGCGCGCGTTGTAGTTCGATGAGGTTCATGGGTTGTTCTCCTTTTGGTTTTGGGTTCGTGTTTCGATGAGGTCGCGGTACAGCGTGAGTTGGCGGATCAGCGGATCGACCTGGCGCAGAGCTCAGCGGCAGTTGCGGGTTGCGTTCCAGATAGCGGCGCACGAAGTGGTATTCGCTGGCGCCGGTTTCCAGCGCGGCGGCGCAGGCTCGTCGGTGGACGCGACGCCATACTTTTTGGCCAGGACGAGCACGCCCAGGATGCGGCGCACGGCGACTTCGCCCATGCTTGCGATGCATGGCCTGGCACAGCGCGCCGATGTGCGGTCCGGCTTTTCGGCGCGGCGCAGCAGCTGTTGCGTGCCGAGCGGTGTTCGTCGTGGGACGATCTTCGTCTTGGATGCGATGGCGGCCGCGCTGTTGGCGCAGGTGCTCGCGCAGCAGTTGGCCGGTGAGGGGATCGAGCAGGCGCACGTGCGCGGCATTCCACTGCACCTTGAACGCGGCGGCCGATCCAGCCCGGCGGCGCGCTATAGTAGGCGGCTTCGACTTCGACGCAGCCATCCAGATGCACGGTGCGCTCGCCGTATTGGTAATAGCGGAAGGGCTCGACGCGGCAGCGGCAGCAGCGCCGGTTTCTCTTCGGCGAACATGGCCGCGACCTGCCGTTTGGTGGTGCCGTGAATGCGCGTGTCGGCCCAGCGCTCTTCCCAGCGATCCAGATAGGCCTGCGCTTCTTCCAGGCTCTCGAAGCGCTGGCCTTTCAGCGGCGTCTTCTGCGCATGGCCGACGCCGGATTCGACCTTGCCTTTGCGATCCGGATCTCGCACGCGGCAGGGCAGCGCGACGGCGCCGTAATGCTGCGAGCACGTCGCGATACAGCGGGTTGAGCGTGGGATCGTAGATGTCGGGCGTGAGCACGCCTTCGCGCAGATTGTCGAGCACCACGATGCGCGTGGCTCCGCCCAGTCGGCGAAAGGCCTTCTCGTGCAACTCGGCCCAGATCTGCGTACTGGAACGGAACACCAGCAGCCGAACGCGATTTCCGGCTGTAGCCCAGCGTCAGCACGAACAGCCGCGTGCGCCGGTAACTTGCCGGTCTGCGGATCGCGCACCATGGGGCCGGTGCCGTAGTCGACCTGCGCTTCTTCGCCGGGCGCGGTGTCGATCACCGCGCAGGCTTCCGGCGTGCGGCTGCCCGCGCAGCTTGCGCACGAAGCGCTTGACGCTGTGATAGCCGCCGCGTGAAACCGTGGTCGTCGACCAGGTCCTGCCAGATCGCCATGGCGTTGCGGCCCCGCGACAGCCCAGCTCGATGACTCCCGGTAGGGCTCGCAGGCGCTGGCCGATGGGCTGCGACCGGGCTCGCGGCTGCCGATCGGGGCCAGCTTATTGGCCGGTCGAACTCCGCGCCAAAGTCGGTGGTCACCTCAATGGCCGGTTTTGCCGGCATCCGCGTCCCCACCGCCGCGGTGGCCGCACCGCGATCCCCGCCGCTTTCAGATATGCCCCGGCGGTCTCGCGGCGGATGCCGGTCCGCTCTCTCGATGCGCCGCAACGACCAGCCCAGCCGGCCCAGCGCGATGACTTGCTGTTTCTTTTCTTCGCTCAAGACATTGCTCACGTCGACGGAGGGTAACCCTCCCGTCACAGTCAATGTCCTGACTCAGCTATCTCGTTGGCCGGTTTTCAGGTGCCACATTGGCCGGTTTTGGGTGTCCCCGAGGGCATTAGACGCGCATGTTCCAAGGGTGGCGAGCGGAACTCCAAATTCCGTTGGAGAGGTTCGATTCCTCCCGCGTCTGCAATGAACATCGGCACCGATTATTTCAACGGCAAAGACGTATCGATAGACCTCACGAAACACACGAATATCGAGGGCGGTTCCGGCATGGGGAAAAGTTCCATAATCGCTAACCTTTTCATCGATTGGGTACGCAATGGCGGTGGGGGAATTTTGATCGATCCCCACGGCGATGTTGCAGACCTCGTAACGACCATGATGCCCAAGAGCCGGTTATGGGATTTCATCTGGCTCGATCCGGATGCGAAGAAGTCGATCCCGCTTAACCCGTTCCATTTCAAAACCCCGGAAGAGTTGGAACTCGCAAAGGAGGCGTTCTTCACGATCTTGAAAGCGATGGCAGGTTCGGCGTGGGGTGATGAATCCGCCCGCGTCATCATCAATGCCATTGACGCCGTATGCGCGAAGTTCGCCCACCCGTCACCGGTGCATGTCTTCAGGTTCCTAGCGGATGACCAGTTCCGGAAAAAGGTGTTGGCGGAAACCGACAATCCGCTGCTCAAGATGTTCCGTGAACAGTATGATGAGAAACTCCCGACCGCGACCAGATGGCGAAATTCAGCCCGCCGATTAACAAAGTGGCAAGATCATGCGCCCGTCCATCCTTCCGATCATCGGCCAGGCGAAATCGTTGGACTTCCTCGACATCATGAACAAACGGAGCGTGGTCGTGTGCAGGTTGTCGAAAGGCAGGCTGGGGGAAGAGATCGCGCAGATTTTGGGTTCTCTCATCGTGTCCATGATCTCGATAGCCGCGCTCCGGCGGGAAAAGCAAAAAGACCGGCCGCCATTTTAATCGTGGTCGATGAAACGCATAATTTCGTCCACGGTGGAAGGTTCAGTTCACTTTTGGCAGAGGGGCGCAAATACGGTGTCTCCGTCGTGAGCGCCACGCAGGGAATGTACCAATTGCCTTTCGCGCGGGATCTTCTCGCAAACTGCGGAAACCAGATCATCCTGAACGCATCAGGCGAAGATGCGGAGCTTATGGCGAAGAACTGGGGCCACGATATCGCAGCGAACATTACCGATCTTCCCAGGTACCATTTCTACCTGCGGAGTTTCCAGAACGATAATCCTATCGTCCGCATGGTGAAAGCCGCCCCACCCATCTCCCGGCGCGGGGATGAAGCCAGGCCGACGAAATTGATAAAGCATTCCCTGGAACGATGGGGAACAGACCGCCGGGCCGCGGAAGCGAAGATCATGAAATTCTTGGCTGCGTAACCTGCGTATCGGAACGGGCGTTCGGCTGGCTGAAAAAACCAACTTTCGTGAGAGGCTAGTTTTGCGACTGTGAGTGGCTGGGACCAAACAACTACTCAAAACATGAAGAACCAAAAGACTCTCGATGGTCGGAAGCGGTACGTTACTCGGCTAATGAATCATCGAAAGATTGACGTGGAAGATTTCATTCAGCGAATCTGCGTGTTCACCGGATTTGAAGTTGATTCTGCCACGGGTACTCACGACGGCAAGCTCGACATCATTTTCAGTGGGCTCAGGGATGACCTGGAAGACATCGACTGCGCAATTCTAGATGTTTTGTTGG
>CAVXVL010000085.1:0-61099 GCA_963765085.1 Terriglobia bacterium
AGCAATTCGCAAAGCGGCGCGAAGGAGGCCGGTCGCGGGATTGGCGTGATCTAACGCACAGCGGAAGATTCGCGGGCAGCCGGCGCCCGCGCAGTGAGCCTTCCATACTCGCGTCTTCCTCCCGGTCGGGCCAGTAAATGCCGCAACCGGCTTCACTGCGCTCCGTGATTCCACTTCTCGTCTAGGCGTGCGCTTTCGAATGCCGCGCTTCCGCCATATTGGGCAGGAACGCCGTCAGTAATCCGAGCATCGGCAGGAACGAACACACGCTGTAAACGAAGCTAATGCTCGTGTGATCAGCCAGCGCGCCGAGCAGCGCAGCCGCGATGCCGCCGGTTCCGAACGCAAGTCCAAAGAACAATCCCGAGATCATGCCGACCTTGCCCGGCATTAACTCCTGCGCGAAGACAACGATCGCCGGAAACGCCGAGCCCAGCACCAATCCCACGAGTCCGGCGAAGATTCCAGTCCACATCAGATTCACGTAAGGCAGCGCCAGTGTGAAGGGCAGCGCGCCCAGGATCGAAAACCAGATGACGTACTTGCGTCCCACGCGGTCGCCGAAAGGCCCGCCGAGAATCGTCCCTAATGCGACCGAGCCCAGGAAGATGAACAGAAACAGCTCGGAGGTCTTCACCGAGACGTGGAATTTGCTGATCAAATAAAACGTGAAATAGCTGGTCAGGCTGGCCATGTAGATGAACTTCGAGAACATCAACATCACCAGGACGCCGATCGCCAATGCAACTTTCTTCGGCGGCAGATCGTGACCCTCGCGCTCATGATGCGAGACCGGCAGTTTAGCCTTCGCTTTGCGATAGTGAATCGCCCAGTTGCTGATGCGGATCATCAATATGATCGCGATCAACGCCGCGATCGAGAACCACGCGACGCTACTCTGCCCTCGTTCGGTGACGATGAACGCGGCCAGTAAAGGTCCGGTCGCAGTACCGGCGTTGCCGCCGACCTGGAAAATCGCCTGCGCGAATCCCGGCTTCGGACCCGCCGCCATACGCGCCACGCGCGACGATTCGGGATGGAAGACGGAAGAACCCACGCCCACCAGCGCGACCGCCAACAGAATCGCCGGGTAACTCGACGCCGTGGAGAGCAACAGCAAACCGCTCAGCGAAAACCCCATGCCGATCGGCAGCGAATAAGGCTGCGGCCGCTTGTCGGTGAATAAACCGACGACCGGCTGCAGCACGGACGCGACGAATTGGGTGGTGAACGTAATCAGGCCGATTTGTCCGAAGTCCAGATGATAGTTATTCTTCAGCAGCGGATAGATGGCCGGCAGCAGCGACTGGATCAAGTCGTTCAGGAAATGGCAGACGCTGATCGTCCCCAGAACCGGATAGGCTGTGCGGCTTTGGCCCGCTCCCTGAACCGCCGGAATGGTCGATGCGCTCACCTTTTTAGAATATCGTTTCTATGAGTGTGACCGCAGGCGGAGGAAGCCCTCCGGGCGGTCGTCATGAGGGAGATACAATGTCTTGTATGAGTTACTTCCGGGCCGCGCTGTTCCCGACCATCTTTTTCCTGGCCGGTTCCCTGTGTCACGCGCAGGAAGCGGCGTCGGCGATCGAAGTCACCGGCGACGTGCAGACCAAGCTCACGCTAACCGCCGCCGATCTAGCCAAGCTGCCGCGCGCCACGGTGACCCTGGTGAGCGGCGTCACGAGCGTCTATCAGGGCGTCTGGCTGCACGACATTTTGGAGAAAGCGGGTGTGCCGCAAGGCGAACGCCTGCGGGGCAAGGCGCTCGCAAGTTACGTACTGGCCGAGGCGAAGGATGGATATGCAGTCCTCTTTTCGCTCGGCGAACTGGATCCGTCGTTCACCAAAGGCGACATTCTGGTCGCCGATACGCTGGACGGCAAACCGCTCGCGGCGGAGCAAGGTCCATTTCGGCTGGTGGTCGCGAGCGATAAGCCGGGCGCTCGATCGGTGCGGATGCTGACCCGCTTAGGCGTCGTGCACCTCAAGAAGTAACGGAACCCGAGTCCGTCATCCCGAGCGTGAGCCGAGGGATCTGCTCCGGCTTAAAACAGCAATTTCAAACTAAGCTGGATTTGGCGCGATGTCGTCGACGTGCCTGTGATCAGTCCTGCCGTGGGCGAAACTCCCGAGGTCGAAAACGCGACTGGATTGGGGAAACTGAAGTTCGCCCGGTTCAGCAGGTTGAAGAACTCGGCGCGGAATTGCAGCCTCAGTCGTTCCCGGAGCTGAGTGTCCTTCGTCGCCGAAAAATCCCACGTGGCCAGGCCGGGGCCTTCCAGCGTGTCTCTCCCCAGGTTGCCGTAGAATCCGCTGGTCGGATACGCCAGAAACGCGGCCGGATTGAACCATTGGTTCGGATTTCCCAGAATCACGGGACCGGTAAAGTTCGGATTCACGAAAGGACGAACGGGGTTCTTGCCGTCGCCATTGTTGGATGGGTTGTAGCTGAGCTGCGGCGTGAACGGAAAGCCTCCTTGCAGCGTGACGATGGAGTTGACCGTCCAGCCGCTGACCAGAAATTTCCCGGCGCCCGACGCGCTTTGCAGGAAATGTTTTCCCGGACCGAACGGCAACGCATAGGATGCGCTGATCACGGCCGCGTTGCGAACGTCGAAATTCGCGAGTCCCTTGTCGGCGGCGAGGTTGAACGGATTCGCGACCAGCGCCGGCTCGCTTCCTGATGTCGTTGAGTTCAGAGAATCGCCATCGTCAATCGTCTTGGACCACGTATAAACGCCGCGCAACACCAGGCCGCCGCTGAAGCGGTGATTCAGATCGACCTGGAGGGCATGGTAAGTGCTGCTGCCTTCCGAAAAATAAGTCCACGTGCCCACCAGGTTGGGATTCGCTCGGGTCGCCGTCGGCACATAATAAGATCCCGCAGGCACCGGGGCTCCAGCGAGACCCGCGGGAAACGTAGACGGATAAGTTGCGGGGCAAGGCGAGGCC
This sequence comes from Terriglobia bacterium, assembly GCA_963765085.1. Classification (GTDB taxonomy): domain Bacteria; phylum Acidobacteriota; class Terriglobia; order Bryobacterales; family Bryobacteraceae; genus Palsa-187. The sequence goes on from CAVXVL010000085.1 coordinate 2,953, forward strand.
GGGCAGATCACCGGAAACGGTTCATTCGCGTTGACGCCGAGCAGCTCGTGATACCCGTGCGAGCCGACGTAGCCGAGACTTAACGTCGTGTTCCCAGTAAGTTGTTGCTGCACGCGCAGCGACCAGGAAATCAACGTCGGCGTTTGCAGATCCGGTTGAATTCCTCCGGGAAAAAGCTTCGCGGCGGCCGGGATGGCGAGCGGGTTGATCGGGAGCGACGAAACCGTCGCGTTCGCCAGACTATAGGTCGGATTGAATGGCGCGTTCTGATCGGTGCGATAGCCGAGCGAATCTTGCAGATCGTTGTACATGCCGAAGCCCGCGCGCAGTACGGTCTTTTTCGAACCGAACGGGCTCCACGCCAGACCCAGCCTCGGCTCCGGAAGGAACTTCGCGTTGTTTACCGTCAGGTCGGAGGAGCCGATCTGCGGCGCATTCGAAATAATTCCGCCCGGATAGGTATAGTTCGCCGCGCGTCCATGCGCTTCGTTCCATCCGGACGTAAACTCGTCACGGAAGCCGATGGTCAGCTTGAGATTCGATCCGAAACGGATCGCATCCTCGGCGTAGAGGGCTCCCAACCACGTGCGCCAGCCCAACGGCGTCGGCGACGGATCGAAGAGCAGCGAGCTCGCGGTCCCTTGCAGGAACGTCTGCAGGCTGGTGAAGGTCGCCTGGCCATACTGGCTGAGCGCGAGTTCTTCGTTCGAATCCACTCGCTGGAACCACGCGCCCGCGCTGATCAGATGCCGGCCCGCGGTGATGGACACGCGATCCTCATACGTGAAGACGTTGCGCGCCAGGTGGAGATTGCTCCCGTTGTTGCTGCCATTGGTCGCGAGGGTTGCCGCGGGGGTTCGAGGCGGCGCTTCCTCCCACAACCGCAACGCCGACCTGATCCCCGAGCAGGAAGCCGGGCAAGCTCGCTGCCGGAGTTCCCGGCGTAGGCTCGCCCGTGAAAAACCATCCGGCGCGCGAAAAGCCGATGCGACCGACATTCGACCAGGTCGGAGAAAAAATATGCGTTTCTTCGGCGCTCAACACCTGCTCGCGAAGCGTATCGACATCCGTCGAATACGAGTTGAAATTGGTGGGCGTGAAATCGTTGCTATCGTCGATCGTATAGACCACGTTCAAGGAATTCTTATCCGAGAAAGTGTGATCGATGCGCATGGTTCCGAAGGTGTCGCGGATGGTTTGCAGCGGCGTATTGAAGGCCTCGGAAACACCGCCGAAATCGGGAGCGCCGGGGCTCGGCGCGGGCCACAGATTGATCAACGGCGACACGCCGACGAATTCCAATCCATTCGCCGGACAGGCGGTCGGCGCCGGACTGATCAGCTTGCAGGGCAGATAGCCGTTGCGCATGTTGGTGTCGGGCACGGTATCCACGCCGGTCTGATGCAGATGCTGCTCCAAATCCTCCGCGTTGAGGAAGAAAAAGGTCTGGTCTTTCTTGATCGGACCGCCGAAGCGGCCGCCAAACTGGTTCCGTTCAAACCCAGGGACCGAGTTACCGTCGAAGAAATTGCGGGCATCGAAGGCGCTGTTCCGCAAGAACTCGTAAAGCGAGCCATGCAGCTGATTGGTCCCGTTGCTGGTCACGATCGACACCTGCGCGCCGGGCCGCTTGCCGTAATCCGCCGAATAAGAATCGCGCAGGACGTTAAACTCCTGCACGGCGTCCACGCCGATCACTTGCTGGCTGGTGCCTCCCGGCTGCATATTGTTTTCAGCCGCGCCCGTGAACTCGACGCCGTTCAGCAGAAACAGATTCTGCTGCGGGCGATTGCCCGATACGGCGAAATTATTTCCCATGGTGGAATTCGAAACGCCGATGCCGCCCGTTTTTTCCCACGTGAAATTGACGACCCCGGGATTCAGCGTCAGAAGCTCGTCAAAACTTCGCCCGTTCAACGGAAGATTTTTCACCTGCTGCTCACCGACCAGACCGGAGATGTCGTTGGTCGAAACGCTAACGGCCGGGGCGTCGGCGCTGACCGAGACCTGCGTATTCACCGAACTCAGATTCAAGCTCACGTCTTCCGCGTCTTGCCCGACCACCAGATGGATTCCGGTACGCGTGGCCTCCGCGAAGCCGGCCTTCGAAACATGAATCTCGTAATTCCCGACCGGAAGTTGAACGAACTGGTAATAGCCTTGGCTATCCGTCATGGTGCCGCGGGAGGCTCCCGTTTCGGAGTTCTTCACAGTCACCGTCGCGTCGGAAATAACCGCGTGGGAGGGATCCGTCACAACCCCGGATAGCGCGGCCCCGACTTGTGCCGATGCCACAGGCATCGCGATCGAAAACAGCGCCAGACATACCGCTACAGAGAGGAAGTTCTTGCTCGCTTTTTGACCCATATTGTCCAGTATACAAGACTCTGGTTCTCATACAAGACGTCCTGCTCGACGCCTCATCTGGGATCACGCGTGGGGCGGTGAAAAGCGGGATGAAGAAGTGCCGCGGAAGGGTACACTAAGAACTTGTCGCCGCCGGGGCGACCTTCCCTCGTGTTTTCGCGCCTATCAAATTCATTGCCGTTCACGTCCGCCCGGGAGGCCCGGCGTCTGAGATGGCCGCAGAATCGGTTATCGCTCTGCTGGCTTTTGAGGCTGGCCCTCGCCCTTCTGGCGGTTCTGCCCGCGCACGCGCACGATCTGTACCGCAGTGAATCGCGGCTCGAAGTCCACGGCCGGGAGGTGCGCGCGTCGTTCACGTTTAATCTGCTGGATTTTCCAGGCGTGGATCGGAACGGCGACAAGATTGTTTCACAGCAGGAGTTCGACGCGTCGTTCGAGCGCGTATATCAGACGGTCCTCCAGCATTTTTCGCTGGACAGCTCGGGTCCGCCTTCGCGAGTTACACGGGATCACGATCGCCTGTTCGACGATCACGTGCTGGATCTGACGATTACGTACACGTTCCCGCAGGACGTTTTGGGGCTGAAGGTGCGTTCGACGTTGAGCGAAGTATTGGGCAAGAGCCACATCCACTTAGTGACCTTCATTCTCAATGGGCGCGTTCAGGAGGCGATTCTCACCGAAGGCCATGAAGATGCATTTTTCACGCAGACCAGCGGATCGAATCTGCAGACGTTCCTCCGCTTCGTGTGGCTGGGCGTCCAGCACATCGCTACAGGTTACGATCACTTGGCGTTCCTGCTGGGACTTCTGATCGCGACGGCGTCGCTCCGTTCGCTCATCAAGACGATTACGTCGTTCACCATCGCGCACAGCATTACGCTGGCGCTTGCCACGTTCGATATCGTCATCCTGCCTTCACGCTTCACCGAGAGCATGATCGCGCTGAGCATCCTTTATGTAGCGGCCGAGAATCTGATCCGCAAGCGCACCATCGAACGGTGGCGCATCACGTTTCTTTTCGGTCTGGTCCATGGATTCGGATTTTCTAATGTGCTCCGCGAGATGCAACTGCCGCGCACGAATCTGGCTCTATCGCTGTTCTCTTTTAACGTGGGCGTGGAACTGGGTCAGGTAATTTTCGTGGTTCTTCTGTTTCCCGCGCTGGACGATTTGATGAAGCGCGGCTGGACGTGGCTACGCCCCGCGATCTCGATCGCAATTGCGGTGCTCGCTGCTTATTGGTTCATCCAGCGGGCGTTTTTCGGATAGGATGACCGCTTCCTCTGGTCGCGGCTCGGGTCGGGACTGTTCGCGATAGGGTTTGCGGCGTCGAGCGAGGAACTGAAAGTGACTTTCTACGGCTTCACGGGCGCGGCAGCTTCGGATTCCTCGGACCAGTTCAGAATGACGTTGAGCTGGCGCGGAATGGAGGCGGGATCGCGCTGGATCATCATGAACCGGCCGCCGGCCGAGACGTCGTAGCCACGAAATCGAATTAGGAAATTGGAGCGGTCGAACAGTTTGCGCTGGGGCCCTAGCGATCCGTCGGATTTGACGGACACAGCCATGAAAGAGTCGTTGGTGACGTAGTACAGTTCCTTGCCGTCGGACGACCAGTGAGGCATGATTCCGCCGCCGTTTGAAACCTGGATCCGGTTCGCTCCGCTGGGATACGACTGCACGTAAATTTCGGGCCTTCCCGATTCATCCGACGAATAGGCAAGCCAGTGCGACGCGCCTTCCGGCCCGGGCGAGAACTGGCCGTCCGTCTCGTTGTTGGGAGTGACGCGCACAGGCGTCGTCGTGCCGTCGGGCGAGAGCGTCCACAGGTCGCTGCCGGTCTTCGGGTGGATTTCACTATAGAGCAGCGTACCGTCGGGCAGCACGGAAAGCGGGAACTGGTCGGCGGGCAGCTTTAACAGCACCTGGGCCGGCGCGGACGCGTCGGCGACCTGCGAATAAATGTCCCAATCGCCGGCGCGATTCGAAGCGAAAAAAATCCGCGTGCCATCGGTGCTCCACACCGGCTGCATGTTGATCTGGTCACCCGAAGTGAGGCGGTTTCGCGTGCGCCGCAACAAGTCGTGAATCCACAGATCGAATCCCTGGCGAACGACGGCCTTGGTTCCGTCCGGAGAAAGAGCCAACTCGCCGAACAGATCCTGGGCGATCGGAAGCGGTTCAACCTGGCCCTCCTGGTCGACCCACGCGAGCGACCTTTTGGCCGGATTGCCGGACGCATAGACGGCGGTGCCGGTGTTCGAAACGGCGAGCCACGCCCGTTGATCGGTCTCGGTCGAATAGACGTTTGACAGAACGGAAGCCTCGGCGGCCGTATGCCCGGGATGCGAGGCGTCGAAGGGCGCGGATTTGATGGAGGCTGCATCGTCGGCGATCAGCAGATGCCCGGTGGGTTGTCCCGCGGCGTGGTCGAAAAGGGCCGCACCAGTCTGCGCCGGCAACGATAACTCCCACTTACGGGAATCGAGGGAGAGAACAGCGCTTCCGGGCGTCTGGCCCCAAATGGTGAAAAGGATCGAGTGGCCCCCGGGGAGCGCTTGGGGAAAGAAGTAGGCGGAGCCTTTCCCATTCCCAGATACATCCGGCCTGGCCAGAGTTTCCGGCGTCCCTCCATTCGCGGGTACGCGCAGCAGACCCGCGCCGAGCGAGGGAACATAAATGATCGTGTTGTCCTCGTTCCACGTTCCGCCATAGGGCGACGTGGCGTCGGCGATGGGGAGGGGTGCACCGCCGCTTACATCCGCTTTCTGCAATTGTCCTTGGGCGAAAAACGCCACCCATTTTCCGTCGGGCGAAAAGAACGGTTTCTGCGCGCCGCCCGACCCGGGTACCGGGCGAGCGTCGAAGGAACCGAGGTCGCGCAAATAGAGCTGAGGATTTTCCGCGCCGCGCTGCGTCACGTACGCGAGCGTTTGGCCATCGGCGGATATCGCCGGATAATCGGCTATTTCCTGACCCGCGGGCATAGGGATCGCCAGGCGAGTGGTGGACGCCACAGTCGGAGTGGGCCGGCCCCACAGGAACATCAGGACGGCCACGGCGGCGAGCGCGGAAATCCCCCAAACCAGCTTGGGCTTGCCGGCTGGCGACGCGGCCACGACGATCGGCGCGGGCGCGAGATCTTCGGCCAGCAACCCGCGCGCGTCGCTGATGGACGCGAGCCGCAGTTTGCGATCTTTTTCCAGGCACCAGCGCAGGAGCCTCCGAACGCGCGGCGGAGCGGCGGAGATATCCGGTGGCCGGCTGACGACAGCCTCCATAATTTCCTCCGGCGAATCGCCGCGGAACACTTGTTTCTCCGTGAGAAGCTCGTAAAGAATAATTCCGAACGACCAAATGTCGGTTCGTTTGTCCGCCGCCCAGCCCTTGATCTGTTCGGGCGCCCTGTACGCGACGGACTGGGGAACCGCGATTCGTTCGGAAACTCGTTCCGCGACAGCGGCGCTGCGGCCGTTGCCGGTGGCCGATGCCGGTCGATTCTCCGGATCGCCCTCGTTGCCGGGAGCTCCGTCGTACGTTTTCGCCAGCCCGAAGTCTAGAATTTTGACGACTCCCTCCGGCGTGATTTTGATCTTGGAGGGCGCCAAACCGCCGTGGAGGATATTCTTATCGTGCGCGGCTTCCATGCCATCGATGAACTGCTGAATGACCGGCAGCGCCTTCTCCCAAGGCAGCGGACCAGACAGGTCCTGGCCTTCGATAAACTCCATCACCAGGTAATCCGGACCCACGTCGTAGAGGCGGCAGACGTTCGCATGGCTGAGCGCCGCCAGCGAGCGAGCCTCCTGGATGTAGCGTTCGCTATAAGGGGTGGTGGAGACTTTGATCGCGACGTCCCGTTTCAGACGGGAATCCCGTGCACGATAGACCTCACCGCGGCTGCCCTTGCCGACAAGTGCGAGGACTTCATAGGAACCGAGTTGATCGCCTACCGAGAGGAGCATATGCGGGTTAGCCCAAGCTTACTCGATATACGACGGAATTACGCTAAGGCTTCAGGCGCATCCGCTGTGTTATTTCGACTAATTGCCGGGCTCGTTCGCGGGGGATCCGGTGTCGAAAATGCCCTTGTTCTAAGGACTTGATCCCGGGCCCAAGTAAGGCGTTTACTCGATTCCGACGATGGTGCAATCGCTTTAGCATGGTGGCACGAGTCTATCCATGCGTATAAAAGTGTCCATTATTTGCGCGTACTTTACGGCGGCGCTCGCGTTCGCCGCCCAACCTGCCTGGGAGCTGGCTCCTCCGGATGCAAAGATCCTGGTCGGCGCGGACGTCCGCGGCTTGCGAAATTCTTCGCTGTCCGAGTCGATGCCTCCCGAAAGCCGGGCGCAAATGCAGGCGGCGATGGCGCTGGTCCATGTGCCGGGAATCGAGTTGCTCGATGACATCGACAGCGTGTTCCTGGCCTCGAGCGGCAACGTGGCGACGTCCAAACTTGTGCCCGTGGCGGCGACGAAGGCCGGAGCAACTCCCGCGAAGAACCAACCACCGTTCGTGCTAGTCCTGAGCGGCACGTTCCCCGAGGCGCACCTGCGTCCGTTGTTGAAGGGAACGCATGCGGTGTATAAGACCGTGAACGTTTATCGCGGCACGGGCGGCAACGGCGTGAGCATCGCGGTGCTGGATGAACATACGCTGTTGATCGGCGACGACAGGTCGCTGTATCGCGCCATCGACCGCAAAGCGCTCGGCGTCAAGGCCGGAGGACCGCTGCTGGCGCGCGCCCAGGTGCTGGCGGCCTCGAACGACATTTGGATGGTCGCGAACGACCCGTCCGGCTCGCTGCAAAAGGTTTCGGCACAGGCGACAGCGCCCGCCGCCCAGATGTTCGCCTCGGAAATCGAAGGCGTGGATTTCGGCCTTTCCGCGCGCACCGGGTTCAATTTCGACTTCGGCCTGAATACGAAGACCGAGGCCGGCGCGCGGGCGCTCACTCAATTGCTGATGACGCAAATGCAGGCCGCCGTCAACGGGAAATTGAAGGGCGAAAAGGCTGCGGATTTCTGGCGCAAAGTGAAGGTGGGCACGGACGGAAAACGCATGGAACTGCAGATCGCGCTCACCAAAGAAGAACTGCAAGAAAATATCCACATGATGCAGGAGCAAAGGGCCTCGCACACTTCCGGAAAAACGGCCATCGCCGGGCTCACGCCGGGTGCGGCTGCGGGAGCGTCTCCCCGCGCCGCCGCGCCACCTCCCAAGCCCGCTGGACCGCGCGTCATCAAGATCTACGGCCTGGACGAAGGCACCCGCGAGATCAAACTGGATCCGCAGAACTAAGCGTTCGACGCGCACCCTCCCTTCGCTTGCAGCACTTGACGCCTGGCGTAGGATGGAAGCATGATTACGTTGCGCCGGGCCGAAGAACGCGGCCATGGAAATCACGGCTGGCTGAACAGCTTCCACACTTTTTCATTCGCCGATTATTACGATCCCAAGCAAATGGGGTTTCGCTCGCTGCGCGTGCTGAACGACGACCGCGTCGCCGCCGGCATGGGCTTCGGGGCGCATGGCCATCGCGACATGGAGATCCTCTCTTATGTGCTCGAAGGCAAGGTCGCGCACAAAGACAGCACCGGGGAGAACGCCGTGCTCGGCCCGAACGAAGTGCAGGTGATGTCGGCGGGGACCGGGGTCATCCATTCGGAATTCAACGGCTCGCCGACCGAGCCGGTTCACTTCCTGCAAATCTGGATCGTGCCTAACGAGGAAGATCTGCGTCCCTCGTATCAGCAATTCGCCTACGATCCCGCTTCGAAGCTGCAGCGGCTCCGCTTGATCGCGAGCCCCGACGGCAGCGTCGAAGCGGGAGTCGCGAAAATCAATCAGGATGCAAGAATTTACGCTTGTGTGCTGATGCCGGGCGGGAGCGTGAAGTACGACATCCCGGAAGGCCGCTACGCATGGATTCAAATGGCGGAAGGAAATATGACGGTGAACGGAGTCTCCTTCAAGGAAGGCGATGGCGCGGCCGTAAACGAAGAAAAGACTTTGACGTTTTACGGCGATGGCGATATGGGCGGAGAGTTCCTGCTCTTCGATCTGGCCTGATCCCTCCATGCAACCCGTCAATGTGGTCATCGCGTTTTACTCTCGCTACTGCGAAACCGAAAAGCTCGCGCTGAATTTGGGTCTCGGCGTTCTGCAGGCTCGCGCCACACCGCGCTTCCGGCGTCTGGCGGATCTGACGCCGCCGGAAACCATCGAAGCGGATGAGCGCTGGAAGACGAATCTCCAGCGGTTCAAGATCGAATACGTCGCGCCGCGCCCTGGAGATCCGAAAATCGCGGACGTACTGGTGCTGCTCACTCCGGGAGATGAAACTATCGAAGTCGCGACGTACATACAATCGCTGGCAACGGATGGATCTCTCGCCGGAAAAATCGCCGCGCCGATCGCGACCACAAATCAGGAAGAAGCGCTGGGCTCGCTATACGCTGCGATTGCACGCACGGGGATGATCATGGTTCCCCCGCCGACTTCCGAAGATCCGCAGGACGCGGTTCGCCGGCATGGTTCCGCATTGGTGAAGATGGCTCGTGCGTTGAAAGCGGCACGAGCATAGCTGAGCCGCAACAGGACTCGATCTGGGTATTTTGGGGGAACCGCGAGAGTAATCGAGCGGGCCGAAAAGTTTTTGAGGTCTGACGAGCGGTCTTCTTGCATTTGCGGACGCTTCGTCGGCCCGCTCCTTCGCACCGGGATGATCACGGTTCCCCCGCTAAGGGTCGATGCGCTCCTATGGAACCGCGAGAGTAATCGAGCGAGCCGAAAAGCTTTTGGGTCTGACGAGCGGTCTTCTTGCATTTGCGGATGCTTCGTCGGCCCGCTCCTTCGCACCGGGATGATCACGATTCCGCCGCTAAGGGTCGATGCGCTCCTATGGAACCGCGAGAGTGATCGAGCGGGCCGAAAAGTTTTTGAGGTCTGACGAGCGGTCTTCTTGCATTTGCGGACGCTTCGTCGGCCCGCTCATTGACATTCGCGGTTCTCTGCACAACCGCGGTCTTGAAGGCGATTAATCTTAAGGAGTGATGCCTGAACTCGTACGCTTCACCCGCCACGGCGACGTCGCCGTCCTTACGATCGACAATCCTCCCGTAAACGCGCTCAGTTTCGCCGTTTCCAACGAGCTCTTGGCGCACGTGCGCACGGCCGAAGCCGATCCCGATGTGCGCGCGATCATCCTGATCGGCGCGGGACGCAACTTCATCGCGGGTGCCGACATTCGTGAATTCGGACGTCCCGACGGCGCTCGCGTGGCGGCCGCGCTGGGCGCGGCTCTCGGAGCCATCGAAAACTGTTCGAAGCCGGTGATCGCGGCGATTCATGGAGCGGCACTCGGTGGAGGACTGGAAACAGCGATGGCGGCGCATTATCGCTTGATCGCCGCGAACGCGCAGATCGGCCAGCCGGAAGTGAAGATCGGCTTGATTCCAGGCGCGGGAGGAACGCAGCGGCTGCTACGTCTCGCCGGAATTGAGAAAGCGGTCGAGATGTGCGCGTTCGGCGGAACGCTCGGAGCGAAGGATGCTCTCGCCGAGGGAATCGTCGATCGCGTGATCGACGTGAAATCGGGAGACGAGCTTCTCGAAGCCGCATTGGCATTCGCGCGCGAAGTCATGAGTCAACCGATTCGGCGAACTCGCGCGCGCAACGAAAAGCTCGCGAATATCGATCCGCAACTCTTCGCCGATCTTTTTCAACGGGCTCCCGATCAGGCTCGCAAAAGGATGCGCGGTCAGCCCGCCCCGCTTTTCGCGATCGTCGCCGTGGAAGCGGCCGCGAAACTTCCGTTCGAAGAAGGCTTGCGATACGAGGCCGAGCTATTCGAGCGCTGCCGCGTGTCGAACGAGTCGAAATCGTTGATTCACGCCTTTCTCGGCGAGCGAGCGGTGGGCAAAATTCCGGACGCTCCGGCATCGACCTTGGCTCGCAACCTCGAACGCGTGGCGATCGTCGGTGCGGGCACCATGGGCGGAGGGATCGCGATGGTATTCGCCGACGCGGGATTTCCGGTCGTGATTCGCGAGACGTCCGCTGAGGCGCTGGAGCGCGGGATGAAGACGATCCTCGCCAACTACGGGCGTTCGCTCAAGAGCGGCCGGATCACGGGGGAGGTGATGGAGCAGCGAATCGGGCGCATCCAAGGGACGCTCGCCTTCGATGGATTCGAAAACGCAGATCTCATCATCGAAGCCGTATTCGAAAACATGGAAGTGAAGAAGAAGGTTTTTGCGGATCTCGATCGCGTGGCGAAACCCGGCTGCATTCTGGCGACGAATACTTCTTCTCTCGATGTCGACGAGATCGCCGCGTCAACTTCGCGGCCGGAATCCGTGGTCGGCGTACACTTTTTCAGTCCCGCGAATTTGATGCGCCTGGTCGAGATCGTGCGCGGCAAGCAAACCGCGGTGGATGTTCTTGCCACAGCGATGACGCTCGCGAGGAAACTCGGCAAGATCGGTGTACTCTCCGCGAATCGCTTCGGCTTCATCGGCAATCGCATCATGCTGCCGTACGCACGCGAGGCCCAATTGCTGCTGGAAGAAGGCGCGTCCATTGAAGACGTAAACAACGCGCTGGTCGATTTCGGCATGGCGATGGGACCGCTCGCGATGTACGATCAAGTCGGCCTGGACGTGGCGCTGCATGTCGAAATCGAAGCACGCCGATTTGAAAAGGAACCTGCGAGGCGGCCGCTCGTCATGGAAAGACTTGTCGCAATGGGAAGGCTCGGACAAAAAGGCGCCGCCGGGTTCGCGAAGTTCGACGAGAACCGCAAGCCGGTTCCCGATCCGGAAGTTGCCGCACTGATCGAACGTTGCGCGAAAGAAGCGGGCATCGACCGTCGTACCGTTTCCAAGGAAGAAATCGTGGACCGCTGCATTCTCGCACTGGTCAATGAAGGCGCGCGCGTACTCGAAGAAGGCGTCGCTCTGCGAGCCGTCGATATCGACGTCGTGTATATGACCGGCTACGGGTTCCCATCGTGGCGCGGAGGGCCGATGTTCTACGCCGACACGATGGGATTGCCGAAGGTGCTCGCACGTGTTCGAGAGTTCGAGAAGCAGCATGGATCGGCATCGTGGGAACCGGCGCCGCTGCTCGAAAAATACGCGTCGGAGGGCCGGGGCTTCAACTTGCCGGACGAATGATCGGAGCCGTTTGAGGAAGAGACGCCGCGATTTTTCGTGCGGCTCCACGCCAGAATGTCACCAGTGCAATGCCGATCAGGATCAGTCCGGTGGAAAGTCCGATCCACAATCCGATCGCTCCCATGCCTTCGCGGAAACACAGGATCGCGCCGAGCGGCAATCCGATCACGCCATAGCCGACGATGTGACAGATCATGGGCGTTGCGGTGTTGCCGGCGCCGCGCAAGGCTCCGGTCGTCACCACTTGAAGACCATCGAAGAGTTGGAAAAATGCGGCCAGCCGCAAGAGCGGGGCTGCCGCCGCGATGATCGCGACGTCGGGCGTGAACAGTCGGGCTATAAATCGCGGCGCAAGCAGGAGCGCGAGGGCGCAGATCGACATCACTGCGGCGCCGAGCCCCAGCGCCATCCATCCCGAGCGCGCCGCTCCTTGAGGGTCTCCGCGTCCGATGCCGTTTCCCACGCGCACCGCCGCTGCCGAGCTGATGCCCAGAGGCAGCATGAACGTGGTGGAAACCACAGTCATCGCGATCTGATGTCCGGCGAGGCTATCGGCCGCGAGCCTTCCCGCAAGCACCGTCGCGGCGGTCCACACGAACATCTCGGTTCCCATTTGTCCCGCGGCCGGCGCGCCTAATTTCAGAAGCTCGCGCAACCGGCGCAGATTCGGCCGCCAATCGAAATGAAAGAGTCCGGGTTCCGCGCGCAGCAGAGCGACGAACGCGATCAGGAGCATGAGCGTGCGCGCCATCACGGTGGACCATGCCGATCCGACCGCGCCCAATCGCGGGGCTCCCAGATTGCCGAAAACAAGGATCCAATTGCTCGCGATGTTTAATGCGTTTGCCGCGACGATCGCGATCATGACGGGACGGGCCGTCCGATCGCTTGCAGATAGCGCCGCGCGCAGAAAAACAGAAGCAGAGGTGGCGTGCTCCAGTTCAGAGTGTGCATGTACGGGACGACGCGAGCGAGCACGGCGGGATTCACGCCGAAGATTCCGAGCACGGGAAGCATCCAGTAAACCGCAAGCATGACGATTGGGATCAGCGCAAGCGTGAGCCACATGCCGTTGACCAGCGAGCGACGCCGATCCCCCGGGTCTCCTGCACCGGTGGCCTGTGAAATCAGGGTGTCGAGGCCCAGCAGAAGTCCGCCGCCCAGGATCGCGATGGTGTAAAAAATCGTCGTGCCGACGCTGATCGCGCCGATCGCCTCCGCGCCGATGCGGCCGACGAACATGGTGTCTTCGATGCCCATGGCCATCCAGCCGAACTCTGCCAGGACGAGGGGCGCGGCGAGCACGAGCATGGACCGCAGATCGATCCGGTCAATCTTCATTCTGTGATGCAGTTCATTTGCCGATGCAAAACGTGGAAAAGATGCGATTCAGGATATCGTCGGCGGTGGTCGCACCGGTGATCGCATCGATGGGCCGCAATGCGGCGTAGAGATCGAGCAACAACATCTCGTGCGGAATGCCGACTTCCGCGGCGCGATGCGCTTGTTCCAGCGCTTCGCCGGATTCACGAAGAAGCTGCTCGTGACGGAGGCTCGTGATGAATCCGCCTTCCTGTTCCAGTTGTCCGCGCGGCGCGATGGTGTCGACCAGTTCGCGGCGCAGTTCGGACAGGCCTTGGCCGGTGAGAGCGGAGACAGCAACAACCTCTCCGAAGTCCCCAGGGAATTCCGCGATGCACGGAAGATCGGATTTATTTCCCGCAATAACGCACTTGCCTTGTGCTTGCGCCTTTTCGATGAGGTCGATATCCTGTTTTTCCAAAGGCGACGAGAGATCGATCAGGACGAGCGTCACGTCCGCGTCGGCCATCGCGCCGAAGCTGCGCTCGATGCCGAGTTTTTCGACGAGATCGAGACCTTCCCGAATACCAGCCGTATCGACGAACTTTACGGGGATGCCTTCGAGCGACGCATGCTCGGAAACCAGGTCGCGCGTGGTGCCGGGAATATCAGTGACGATGGCGCGGTCCTGCTCCAAGAGGCGATTGAACAAACTGCTCTTGCCGACGTTGGGACGTCCAACGATGGCGAGTGTGAAGCCGTCGTGTACCAGTTTGCCGTAGGCGAAGCTGGCGGCGAGCGTGCGTACCGAATCTTGAATCGGCTGCAGGCGGCGCAGGATTTCTCCCGTGGACGCGACGCTCAGATCGTCTTCCGCGAAATCGATCCCGGCTTCGAGCAGCGCGATCAATTCGAGCAACTGCTCCTTCATCGGCTTCAGGCGGCGCGAGACGGAGCCTTCGATTTGTTGCGCGGCGATGCGCGCCTGATACAACGTGGTTGCATCAATAAGATCGCGGACGGCTTCGGCGCGAGGGAGATCGATGCGGCCGTTCAAGTACGCGCGTAACGTAAATTCCCCGGGTTCAGCGAGACGCGCGCCGGCGGCGCAAGCTCGCTCCAACGCGTGACGCAGAACTACCGGCGATCCATGACAGGAGATCTCGACGACATCGTCGGCCGTATAGGAACGAGGGGCGGCGAAGAACGTCACGACGACGTGATCGATGGTGTGGCCTTGAACGTCGGTGAGTTCGGCGAGCGCGGCGGTCCACGGGGTCCAGGCGAAGTTCGCGTGGAATTTCAAGATGTGTTGCGAGATCGTACGCGCTTCGGTACCGGAAATCCGGATGATGCCGAGACCGCCTCGTCCAGGCGGCGTGGAGATGGCGGCAATGTTATCGCGGAGATTCACGGCCTTGGAAAAGCAGATCCCTCTCTGCGTTCGGGATGACCCGTTGGTTTGGGGACGACCCGTGGGATTGAGACGAACCTCGGGATCGGGACGACCCGTCTTATGGTTGTTGTTAGTGGCGGGGACGATCGCCGCGCGGAGGTCCACCGTGTCCGCCGCGATCTCCACCGCGGCCACCGCCGCTCCGCCCCGTCCGCCGCGCGGAGGTCCACCACGACGATCGCGGCCACCGCCCCGATCTCCACCGCGGCCGCCAAAACGCGGACGTCCGGCGTCGTCTTCAGGACGCGGGCGCGGAGGAATCACGGGCTCCGGAAGAGTTTTCATGTCGGCGGGAACGATGACGACCTGACGGATCGGCCCTTCACCGACGCTCTCGCTGCGAACGTCTTTTTCGTCGCGGAGCGCCAGGTGCAAAATGCGGCGTTCGCGGCTGTTCAGCGGGCTGAAATGAAATGGCGCGTGCGTTTTGCGGACGCGTTCGGCGGCGGCTTGCGCGCTCATGCGCAGTTCTTCGATGCGCAGCGCACGGCGGTCGTTGGCGTCGAAGCAGATCTTCGAATGATCGTCCGATGGCATGCGCAGAGCTTCCTGCGTAAGCTGTTCCAGCGCGAGCAGCACTTCGCCTTTGTTGGCGAGCAGCAGGTCGACGTCGGGACCTGAGAACTTCACCATCACGTCGGGATTTTCGAAATCGGGATGCGGAGTTTCCCCTTCGGCCACCACATATTCGACGTCGAAGTCGGCGGCGTCCAAGACGGGCTCGAGGAAATCTTCAATGAGTGGGCCGGTTTCGGCAACGGTATATTTCTTGTCGGACAAGTTCAGCTCCTGCTCTTCTTGGGCACCGGCTTGACCACGGCCGGCGGCGGAGAAATACGGTTCAGCGCCCATTGCTGCGCCACGGCGACGACGTTGCCGGTCAACCAGTATAGTACCAATCCCGACGACGCGAAATAGAACATGTATCCGAAGATGAGAGGCATGACCATCATCATTTTTTGCTGCGATGGATCCATGCCCGGGCTCGGCGTCATGCGCTGCGTGAGGAACTGAGTGACGATCAGCAGCACCGGCAGCATGTGGATGGCAAGCGCTTCTGGCTGCGAAAGATCGGTGACCCACAGCCAATGCGCGCCGCGCATTTCGATGGAAACCGCGAGCACCTTATAGAACGCCCACAGGAAGGGAAGCTGCAAAATCATGGGCAGGCAGCCGCCGACGGGATTCACGTCGTTCTTCTTGTAGAGATCCATGATCTCTTGGTTTTTGTCGGATTGCCGCGGATCGCGAATCGGATAGCCCTTATATTTCTCGTTGATCGCGTTGATCTGCGGCTGCAGCGACTGCATCTTCCGCGACGATTTCATGCTGGTCAGCCGCAGAGGGAACAGAATCAGGTTAATGATGACGGTCACCAGGACGATCGACCATCCGTAGTTGTGCACCAGATGATCGGTGGTCCAGTTAGCGCGGTAAACAGCGGCTGCGCCAGGAACCAGAACCAGCCCCAATCGACGACCTGCTCCAGTTTCGGATCGACCTTGCGCAGAAGATCCGTGTCTTTCGGGCCGACGAACAGGGAGAACGAATTCACGCCCTGGCCGCCGACGCCGACGCCGACGCGCTGCTCGTCGGCTCCTTTGGCGTCCGGAACGTTGTCCGCGTAGGTTGTCTCTTCCACCGAGGATTTACCGCCCGGCAGGAATGCCGCGGCGAAATAACTGTCCTCAATACCCACGAAGGAAAATGGCGCGGTCGCGGAAACAGGACCGCTCTTGGCGTCTTTGGCGGTCTTTACCTGGAGCTTGGAACCCAGTCCGAGGAAACCGCCTTGGGCGGCGGGGTCGTAATAAATCGCATGCTGCACGGTGCAGCGGATTAACCACGCCGGCGTCGCCAAAGCCTCCGCGCCACGCGATCTCATGCGGCAGAAGCACGCCATTCTGCGAGACCTCGGTGGTGACGCGGACCAGGTAGCTCTTCTGATCGAACTCAAATGTTCTTGGTGAGCGCGCGCCGTCGGAAAACTCGAAGTTCAAGGTCAATCCGCCATGGGAGCCGATCTTCCTTAAACAGCGCGCGTGTTCGGATCGGTCGCGGGCGAGGTTCCCTGGAACGCCAGCGAGAACGGAGCCGGAACTTTCGCGAGCGCGCGCTGATTCACCAGTTCCAGCGGCTTGCCGTTGTGATCCTTATAGTCTTTGAGAATCAGCTGCGAACCACCGCGCCGCGATTCGTAAAGACGACGTGGAACAGATCGGTATCGACCTCGGAGGTTTGCTCGGTGTAGCCCTGCACCTGTGCGCCGGCTTCGGCTCCTTTGGGAGACGGGAATGGGAGCGGAAGGCGGAGGGGCCTGAGCCGTCGGAGGCGGGTACCGGCCGGGCGTTCGGCTTGCGCGCCGGCTTTGGTCGCGACGGGCGCGGGCGCCGGCTTGATGAAATATTGGCTGACCAGCAGCACCACTCCCATCAGCAGGAACGCGAGGAGGAGCCGAGCCTCCATGGACAATTCTTTTTTCATGTGTGAAGTCGATTCGGAAAAACCGGACAGACGACTCTGTCCACGGCCACCCGCCGACGGGAGGCCGAAATTCCTCGGACGGGGACGGAGCAGCCTGTCCCTCTTTTCCTGTTACCTAGCGGACCGGATCGAACCCTCCTTCATGAAAGGGGTGGCACTTCAACAGACGGCCGAGGCCCATCCAAATCCCGCGGGCGGCGCCGTATTTTTCCACCGATTGCAGCATGTATTCCGAGCACGTCGGATGAAACCGGCACGCCGAAGGCAGACACGGAGACACCCACCGTTTATAAGTACGCAGAATGGCTATCGTCAGGGTCCGCATTTTTCGATCACTCGGCCCAGAGCCCTCTCGATCGCGCGTAAAATCCGCATCGAGCGCGGCGCGCCGGGGATTGAGCACGATGTCCCATTGCGCTCCGAATCTGCACGGTGCAATCGAAATGCCGCGCGAAGCCGACGCTTAATGCGATTTCGAACCACCGCTTTGCCGATCGCGCGCGGGACGGTAAGCCCGAGTCGGGCGCCATCGAGCATAGGGCTCTCCGGCTCCTCTGCTGTCCGCTGTCTACAGAAGGCGGCGAACAGGGGACCCGAGATGCGAAGGCCGTGGTCATAGATGGCGCGGAATTCGGCAGCCCGCAGGATCCGGGAAGATTTCGGAAACCCTTGTGTGACGCCGATCGCGGATTTAGTTGGCGTTTCGGACGGCTCTCTCATCGCTGACCGTCAACTTATGACGGCCGCGGGCGCGACGCCGGGCGAGCACCGCGCGTCCATCCTTGGTTTTCATGCGCTCACGGAACCCATGCGTTTTCGCGCGCTTGCGATTATTGGGCTGAAATGTACGTTTCGGCATCTGCGTTTCCTTCGTTCGTTATACGCGCACAACGCCGAAAGCGGAGGCGCCAAGGTCAGAATAGAAGTTTTAGTATAGCAAACCCGCGACGCCGGTTCGCTGGAGGGAGAACCTGCAGGGAAAACAGGGGCAAGGACGATTGAATGCGATTCGCTTAGTTGGTCTGCCGAACCTGACCCAGGATCGCGCTGCTTGAACTCGCGAGGAGCATAGTTCGTGTCCTGGGACGCCGCATTGCGCTCCGCCTGTGCCGCGGCTTCTTCCCGGTGCTTCAGGATCTCATCGATAATCAGGCCGCTCGCGCCACCCACCAGGGCTCCGAACAGGACGCCGTTCTGGCTGTGGGTCATCGCGCCGACGGCGGCTCCCGCGCCCGCGCCGGCGCCAATCGTTTGCGCCGTTCTTTCCATGGAATGGTGGAATTGCCCGTCGGAGCCCTGCACATGTTCATCCGTGCCAAAGGACTTCCTTGAGATTCAGGTTCTCCACGAGTCATCGAAAAGTCGCGGCCGACTGGAGCATCGCTCCGAGCATCTGCGGCGTTAACTCATTGGGAGAAGGGGGCTTCGCCGCGGAGGGAGCCTGACTGGGAGCCGCAGTCTGACCTAAAGCCAAACTCACGAGAGTCTAAAGCTCGAAAAAAGCAGGAAAGCTATACGGGACATGTGTTTTTTCGTGATCGATCTCCCATCGACAACATTAAAGATGTCCGACTCGCGGAAGTGGTTCCATCGGTTTCTATTAAACATTGTTTAAGGTAGCCCGGCTTGGGCTTCAGTGGGTCATCGAATACACGACGTAGTTCACGCACGATGCAATGCCCAGGGCCGAATATTTCTCGTCGTAGCGCGGTTCATCCGCCCACTCCCATGAATCCCCGACGTCGGAGTTGAAGCACATCGCCACCATCAGGCGATTGTTGTCGTCGTAAATGCCGCGCCAGTAGGCATGCGGTAGCCGTCGTTCCGATAGGTGTGCCGCGCGCGAGCGCCCACTGCCCCGGGGATCTGATAGCGATCGTCCAGATCGTAAACGAATGAAAGATGGCGTCGTCGTTATCGATTTCCACAATCGGGCGGTCCGGAAACACGGGCTTCATGGTCTCCTTGAAGCGATTCCATTCTTCGGTGCCCCAGAAGTCGTCGAGCATCAGGAAGCCGCCGCGCAGCAGGTAATCGCGAAGCTATTCGACCTGATCGTCGGTGAGCTTCCAATCGCCCATTTCGCCGGCGCAGAGCCACGGCCAGTTGTAAACGTCGTCGCCGTCGTCGAGATTAACGGGCTGCTCCACGGAACGGGCGTTCACACGCGTAAGCCTGCGCATGGCCTGCGCGAAATGGCGATCGGCGCGCGGATAATCCTGCGACCAACTGCTTCCGCCTTCGCGCCAATCGATGCCGACACCGAAGCGAAACGGCCGGCTGAAACGCGCATGCGGATGCGGAGGATACATGAGCCGCGCGAAAACCCATTCCCCGGGAACCTTATAATCCTCGGGCAAGAGGAATATTATCGTAGCCTTCGAGACTGGTGTAGACGCGAAACTCGCGCTGAAACGCAAACACCGCGGGGACGCAGGCGATCGCAATCAGGATCGCGCCGAAGTCAGCAGCAATGTGCGCGTGCGGACCTTCATACACCTACCTGGAGCATATCACTACGGTTCCGTGAACCCTTGCCCGCGCGAACAGCGCGCGCGGCGTTAGACTGGTTGATGTCGTGCGATCTCGTCTGTCTTTCGCCTTTTTTCTTTTCGCGCTGCCGGCTGTCTAAGCCCCTTCCGAGTCCTCGCGGCGGCTCCGGCTGCCGAGCTTCTGCGCGCCATTCGAGAGAACGGTCTCGATCCCACCGCGTGTTATCGCGTCCGCGATCTCAGCTTCGCCAAAGAAGACGTCCGCGTTTATTTCAACGAAGGCTATCTCATATTCACGAAGCCGGTGGCAGGACGGCGGACCGGGGCGCTCTTTTCCTCCGATGTGGAGGGCGGCGACGGGGAAGTGATCGTGCTGCCTCCCACGCGCAGCGAGCGGGAATCCTTGGCGCGTTTCGCGACGTTGCCCAATTTGGACGAACATATCCGCTCCAGTTTTTTCGTCTTCGCCGACGGCACCGCCGAGGAACTGATCCGGCAAATCGAGACCGAAGGCGCCGGCAAACGAGCTCCCGAAATCGGCGCGCTGCTGGCCTCGCAATGGTCTCCCATGGCTGAGAATATTGCAGGACCGATGGCCTTGCGTCTGGTGCAGGATGCGCTCGCTCCGGCGCACCCGGGCCGCGGACTGGCGTTTCTCGCGGTGAGCGGAAAAACACTCGCGAACTTCGACATTATCGTCGAACCTCGCAATGGAGCGCGGGTCGAAATCCGCCGCCGCGCCGAGCGCGAGAAAGCAGCCGCCTACGACGTGTGGACCAGTTTCCCGGCGCGCAGCGCGCGCACCGCCGCGAGCGCTCCGCCTAAACCCGATTTTTCTTTTTCCAGCTATCGAATCGACGCGAGCCTGGATAACGATCTACGCCTGAAGGCGACGACTTCAGCCGTGCTGCGCGTGGGGTCGGACCCGTGCGCCACGCTGGCGCTGCTGATCGCGCAGAAGATGCAAGTCACGGCCGTACGTCTGGATGGCGCTCCCGTGGAATTCCTCCGCGGCGATAAAGAGGAGAGCCGGGTTGCGCTGAACGATGAGGAATCCGCGATTCTGGTGCTACCCTCGGCATCGCTCGCCCCCGGCAGCGAACATACGATCGAGTTCGATCACGAAGGCGGCGTCGTCCAAGTGGCCGGTGAAGGAGTTTTTTTCGTAGAAGACCGCGCCAGTTGGTATCCGCATCTTCCCACCGGGGGCGCGACCTTCGATGTTACGTTTCGCTACCCACGGCAGTTTACGCTGGTGAACGCGGGCGATCTGATCAGCGATCGCACGGAAGGCGAATGGCGGACCACGCACCGGCGCATCGCGGTTCCGGTGAGTTCCGCTGGATTCAATCTCGGCGATTACCAAAAGATTTCCGTGCTGGCCAGCGGGGTTTCCATCGATGTCTATGGCAATCGCCATCTGCAGGATTCCTTGAAACCGCCGCCGGAACTGGTGCTGCAGCCGCAATCAGGCTTGGAAGCTCACGGACGGAGGCGCGGCCCTCTGGTTCCGCAGGCAGTCGCCGCTGCGCAGCCCGCGCCCGATCCCCTCGCGAGGCTGAAGGCGGTCGCCGCCGATGTTTCCTCGGCCGTCGATTTCTACTCCGGGCTGTTCGGCCCACCCGCGCTGAAAACTCTGACCGTCGCACCGATTCCGGGGACGTTCGGCCAGGGCTTCCCCGGCCTTTTGTACCTCTCGACGTTCGCCTATCTGGATCCGCGCGAGCGGCCGGCCGCGTTACGCAATGCCAGCCTGGAAGTATTTTTCTCCGATCTTCTCGCCGCGCACGAAACCGCTCATCAATGGTGGGGCGCGGTGACTTCCGTAGAACGCGACGAGGATTCGTGGATCATCGAAGGCCTGGCGAACTATTCGGCGCTGATGTGGCTGGAAAAGAAAAAAGGGTGGAAGGCAGCGCTGCCGGTTCTGGATGGTTATCGCGACGAACTCCTGGCCGAAGCGGGCGGCAAGACAGCCGAATCGACCGGCCCGATCGTATGGGGCCAGCGGCTCGTGACCACGGATAGTTCGAATGCTTGGCGGGCGATCACCTACGGCAAGGGCGTATGGATTCTGCACATGCTGCGCCGGCGCATGGGAGACGAGAAGTTTCTGGCGATGCTCGCCGAGTTGCGCAAGCGCTACGAGTTCCGGGTGGTCACGACGGAAAGTTTGCGGGCGCTGGTCCAGGAGTTTCGCCCGCGCGGCGTAACGGCCGAGTCCATCGACACGTTTTTCGATAACTGGGTTTATGCGACGGGCATTCCCAGTCTGAAGCTCGATTACAAAATAACGGGCGCCGGCACTTCGGTGACACTCTCAGGAACCGTGGTGCAAAGCGGCGTCGATCCGGACTTCTCGGTGGACGTGCCGGTAGAAGTCCAGTTTGCCAAGGCTGCGCCGCAAACGATCTGGGTACGGACCTCTACGGGCGAAGAGACGTTTTCGCAAAAACTGGCCCAGACGCCGGTTCGCGTCGTGCTCCCCGACGATATTTTGTCCAAGCGTTAGCGCGATTGTCATCCAACCGTGATCGAAATCTGACATCGTTGTTCACTCAAGTGGCGTAGCGGGATCGTGCTGGTGCGACAATGAAGTTATAAGGATGGTTGTTTACGGCATATATTATGCGCTTGGTCTCATGGCCGGCGGCGCGGCGATCACGTGGCTGGCCGGGTGGCCGTACGCGATTCCGTTTTATCTATTGGCGCTTTTTTGCCTCAATTTCTTCCGCGA
The DNA here is from genome assembly GCA_963765085.1 of Terriglobia bacterium. Lineage (GTDB taxonomy): Bacteria > Acidobacteriota > Terriglobia > Bryobacterales > Bryobacteraceae > Palsa-187. The sequence continues at coordinate 24,976 of CAVXVL010000085.1, forward strand.
TCCGGAGCGCGAGGTTCCGGGCGGCGCGGTGGCCGTATCGCCGGCCGACGGCAAAGTCGTCGCCATCAAGGCCGATGACGCCGGAGGAAGCCGCATCAGCATTTTTCTCAATGTATTCGACGTGCACGTAAACCGGACGCCCATCCCCGGCCGCATTGCCGCCATTCAATATAAAAAGGGCGAGTTTCTCGTCGCCAGCCGCGAAGGCGCCAGTCATTTGAACGAACAAAATGTTTTCACGGTAGACGGCGAATTCGGGGGACAGGCTACGCGCGTCGTGTTTTCGCAGATCGCCGGACTGATTGCGCGCCGGATCATCTGCTACAAGAAAGTCGGTGACATATTGAAAGCCGGCGAGCGCGTCGGCCTGATCAAGTTTGGCTCGCGCGTCGACGTTTTCCTGGGTCCCGAGTGGGAAATCGTGGTGCATGCGGGGGATCGTGTGAGCTGCGGATCGAGTGTTTTGGCGCGTTTCCGGGCCGTCTCGGGAGGCGCCGCATGAGTCCGGTGGAGCGCAGCCCGAAGCCTTTCTGGAAAGATCGCCTGATCGATCCCCGTTCCCCGGATCGTAGGCCGCGGCGGGCGGCGTACGCGTTGCCCACATTGTTCACCGCTGGGAATGTTTTTCTGGGATTTTACGCGATCATTGAAACGTTTCAGGCCGCGATGCAAGTTCCTGCGTCGACGTCGGGCGGCATTAATCATTTTAAAATCGCCTCTATGGCGATCGGCGCGGCTACGTTTTTCGACGGCCTCGATGGACGCATCGCACGCATGACGAACACAGTGAGCGATTTTGGACGCGAGCTGGATTCGCTGGCCGACGTGATCGCCTTTGGCATCGCACCGGCGGTACTGGGTTTTGCTTGGGGCGTCCAGTTCGTCGATCCCAATTTGGATCGAACGATCCTCGAATACCTGCATCGAACTGGTTATTTCATCGCATTCCTCTTCCTCTTGTGCGGCGCCATGCGTCTGGCGCGTTTCAACATTCAAAAAAATCCCGTGCCTTCGAATCCAGGGCCTCCCGATCGGAAATATTTCGTCGGATTGCCGATTCCGGCGGCGGCCGGCATGGTGGCGTCGATCGTCTACGCAGCGCAAGGCCTTGAAAGCGAGCCGGTGCATAACTGGATCATTTCGGTGGTGTGGCTGGGTCTGCTGGCACTGCTTTCGTTTCTGATGGTGAGCACGTGGCGCTATCCGAGCTTCAAGGATCTGAATCTGATGAAGCCGCGCTCGCCTCTCATGTTCGTACTCCTAGGCAGCCTGATTTATCTCATCTGGAATTTCTCGCAACCCGTGCTGTTGGCGATGGCCACCTGCTACGTTGGCAGCGGTATTGCGATTCGCGTCGGCGGGATGCTGCGGCGCTGGCGCCAGCCGCCCTCGCATCCGGAGCACCAAGTTGGCTGAAGCGCGTACTCGTCCGCAACGCGTGGCGGTAGTCGGCGGCGATTCCCTGCTGGCGCGCGATATCCAGGAACTGCTCGAAGAATCGAAGCCCGCGCCCAGCATCGAACTGATCTCATCGGCAAGCGAGGGCGCAGTCGTCCTCGGCGGCGATCTCGAAGAAGCAATTCCGCTGAGCCCCTTGACGGCAGCCAGCCTGGCGGGCGCCGGAGTGGCATTCTTGGCGGGATCGCTCGCTTCGAGTCGCAAAGCTCTCCGCCTCAATCCTCCGGGCGGTCCTGTTCTGATCGATGTGACCGGCGCTTTGGAAGATCAGCCGCAGGCGCGCTTGCGAGCTCCTTCGGCGGAGCCGGTTCACAAAATCGAGGCTACGGCAGCCGTCGAAAGCGCGACCGGTAAACGCGACACCGTGCATGTGATCGCGCATCCGGCCGCGATCGCGATTTGCATGCTGCTCGCGGCACTGGTGCGGCGCACGACCATTCGGAGATCGTTGGTCCACATCTTCGAACCCGCCAGCGAACGCGGCAAAAAAGGCGTCGACGAGTTACAGCAGCAAACTGTCGCCGTCCTCAATTTCCAAAAATTGAAGACTGCCGTGTTCGACGCGCAGCTCAGCTTCAATCTACTCGCTCGCTACGGAGAAGAGGCGATGGAGCCGATCGAAGGCGTCGAACAGCGAATCGAAAAAAACGTTGCGTCGCTTCTATCCGCGTATCCTGCTATTCCGATGCCTTCGCTGCGCCTGATCCAGGCGCCGGTTTTCCACGGCTACAGTTTTTCGATGTGGGTGGAGTTCGCCGAGAATCCTGGTATCGCCGCGCTGGCGGAAATATTGCAAGAGGCGGGGATCGACGTCCGCCCCGACGACCCTCCCTCAAATGCGAACATCGCCGGACAAAGCGGTGTGAGCGCGGGCGCCCTTGCGATCGATTCCAATCAGCCTCGCGCCGCCTGGATGTGGGCCGTCGCGGATAATTTTCGGCTGGCGGCGGAAAACGCGGTCGCCGTTGCTCAGGAGTTTCTAGGATGAGACCGGGCCTTCCCCTGGGCGCATCACCGTGCGCGCTGTTCATCGTGCTTTTGTCCATCGGGTTATCCGCGTCCTCTTGCGGATATCACACGGGCGGACGCGGGGATTTGATCCCCTCCACGATTCAGAGCATCGCGATCCCGCCCTTCCTGAACGGAACCACGCGCTACAAGATCACGGATGGAATGCCGGAGGCTCTCACGCGCGAATTCATCTCGCGCACCCGCTATAAGATCGTCCCGAATCCGGAGGCCGCCGACGCCGTCCTGCGCGGCACGATCACCAACTATTTCGCCGGCGTGGCGGTCGTCGATCCGACTACGGGTCGCGGCAGCGCTGTGGATCTTCACGTCTACCTGCGCCTGACACTGGAAGATCGTGCGACGGGAAAGATCCTGTTCTCGCGGCCGTTGATGGAAGTTCGCGAACGCTATCAGGTGTCGCTTTCACCCGGCGCGTTCTTCGAAGAGAGCGATGACGCGCTAAAGCGCGCGAGCGAACAGACCGCGCAACAGGTGGTTTCCGCGATACTCGAAGCCTTTTAGCTTAAATGTCGCCCGAACAGTTCTCCACCAGCCTGCAGAAAAACGGCCCCGCGCCGGCCTATCTTTTCCTGGGCCCTGAGGCCTTTCAGCGCGAGCGTTGCCGCCGCGAATTGATTCGCGCCGTGCTCGGAGACGATCCCGAGGATCGCGAAAATGGCTTTGCTCATCATGACCTGAGTGAAGGAACGCTCGCGGCCGCCCTCGACGACGCGCGCGCCATGTCGCTTTTCGCTTCCCGGCGTTTAATCTGGATCGCCAACGCGGAAGCGGCTCTGCGTCGAACGCGAGCCGCGGCAACCGACGACGACGGAGAAGAAGGCGGCGATGTCTCCAACCTTGCCTCGTACCTCAAGTCGCCGACGCCCGGCACGGTGGTCGTGTTCGAAGCGACCCGCTATGGATTCGACGGCGAGGACAAAGCCAAGATCGAACGCTCGCAGAAGTTCTATGCGGCGATCCCGCAACAGGTAGAGTTCCGGCCGTACACGCCGGAGGCCGCGCGATCTCTGGCGCAGGGGCTCGCCAAGGAATCCGGCTTGATGCTGGGACTCGCGGAACTCGCTTTGCTTTTGGACGCCACCGGCGGAGAGGCCGCTCGTCTGTCCGTGGAGATCGAAAAGCTGCGTTTGCTAACCGGTGGAACCCGGAAAGTAACCGCCGAAGATATCGCGTCGTTAGTGGCAAATGCCCAGCAAACGACGATTTTTGTCTTGGTCGCCGCGCTGGGCCGGAACGATCGCGTGCGCGCCCTGGAGATTCTCGACACGCTCGCGCGCGAAGGCGAGTACATGCCGCTCGCGCTGACGTTTTTGGCCACGCAATTCCGCATGGCGCTGGTGGCGCGCGAAGCCAATCTGCGCAATTCGCAACAGATTCAGGCGCATTTCACGAAGCTGGGTGCGCGCGTATGGCCTGAGCGGGCGCGGCAGATCGAGCAGACCGTGAACGCGTTTTCGAAAGAAAAACTGCAACGGGCGATCGGGAAACTGTTCGCTGCCGACCGGGCGTTACGCGATGCCCGTCCGGACGATCGTATTGTGATGGAAGAAATGATCCTGGAGCTGACCGCGTAAGGAGAATGGTAGAACCGATGCTTCTCAACGAAACCGCACGCATCCTGGCCGCGGCTCAATACGCCGCCGAAAAGCACGCCAGCCAGAAACGCAAGGGCGAAGCGGGCGAACCGTACATAAACCATGTCATCGAAGTCGCACACCTGGTTTCCAACGTCGTTCCCGACGACGCGAACGTGGTTATCGCCGCGTTGCTGCATGACGTCCTCGAAGACACCGAGGTCACCGCCGCGGAGATGAGACGGCAGTTCGGTCAGGACGTCACGAATCTGGTGATGGAGATGACCGACGATAAATCGCTGCCGAAGAAGGAGCGGAAACGGCTACAGGTGGAACATGCGCCGAGCATGTCCGTCCGGGCGCAGATCATTAAGCTCGCCGATAAGATCTCCAACCTTCAGTCGATTCTCGTTAGCCCGCCGGCGAAGTGGGATTACGAACGCAAGAAGCAATATTTCGATTGGGGCAAACAGGTGGTGGAGGCCTTGAGTTCACCGAACCCGATCCTCAAGGCGGAATTCGAGCGCACGTACCAGCGCTTCGGAGAAGTTGAACCGTAGACGAGTAAAAGAAGACGCGCGATCGATTATGCCGACGCGAGCTTGCGGAGGCGCAGAGTCAGGCGGCTCTTAAACGAGCGGCCGTGTTCTTTTTGATAATGCCCCACTTCGCGGCGCGGTCGATCAAGGAAAACGTCTTCGGCACGTTCTCGGAGGCGCCCTTGGCGTCCTTCGCTTCAAGCAACCGGCGCATTTTGCGAATTCCGTGACGAAGCCGTGTCTTGCGGGTTGATTCACCGCAGTGCGGCGTTCGGTGATGCGTACGCGCTTCAGCGCGCTAACAGTATTAGCCATTCGAATTATTATGCTATCGCAGTGCGGGGGCCGGGGTCAAATGGCTCCCGCGGCTTTAGCGCCGCTCGCCGTAGATGATCCGGCCGTGCTCGTCCTTTTCCTCGGTCTTGACGTAGATCTTCCCGACGACGGTGTCGAGGTCTTCCGTCTCGGCGGTATGGATGATCTCTTTGAGCGGCAACTCGGTCGGATGATCGTCCGGGAGCCATCGAAATCTCGGAGCACAACTTCAATTTCCACGATTTCATTCTAACGCTACCGGACCTCGTGCCTGCCCATATTCGTCCTAAGATTCCAAGCTGCGTTTCATGAATTCCATATTCTTCTTGGTTTTTTTCGACCGGCGTGCCGATTCCGGGCCCCCGGAATTCGCGCTCCTGGATGCTACGTGCTCTCGATCGAGCATGAAGATAGCTTTATGTCGGCCGAGGAAGGGCTTTCCAAAGCGGCTTGGAACTGGCGGCTCATTTCGGCGGAAGGCGGGCGATCGCGCTGCCTCGCCGATATCGGCTCGCACTGGTGCGACGGAGTGGAACACATCACCGGCAGGCGCATCACGTCGGTGTACGCCGATATCCAAACGCTTTACCCCACCCGCAAGAGGGCCAAGCGGGCCGTCCATACGTTCTCGGGAAAAGCGCTTGGGCCCGAAGACTATGAGGATGTCGAGATCGATAACGGGAAGACTACGCGGCTGTAATGTTTCACATGGGCGAGCGCACGCGCGGATGCTCTACCGTCAGCCAGGTCAGCGCGGGGCGTAAGAACACTTATCGGTTCGAAATCTTCGGCCCAAAGCGGCGGCGCGAGCGCTGAAGTTCCACGCGATTTCTTCCACTAGCACCGTGGCGGTGGCGAGCCGCGTGGTGCCGGTTGCCGAAAATATAAGATCGTATGGGCCGGCCATAATGACGCGGCGGTGAACGACCCGAACGAATTCGCTTCTCTGGAATCCTTCGAAACGATTCTTTCGCTCAGCAAATATATCGGCGCGAATCTCGACATCGGGCACATGACCGCGGCCAATTTGGACGCCGTCGCGTTCATCCAGAAGAATCACGCGCGCGTCACGAATCTTCAATTCGAGGATCGCAAGAAGAATAACGGTCCGAATATGCCGTGGGGGCAAGGCGAAACGCCCATCAAGGAAGTGCTGCGGCTCCTGCGCGCCGAAAAGTATTCGTTCCCGGCGAACTTTGAACTCGGATATCCGATTCCGGCGGGCTCAAGTTCTCCCGCCGAGATCGCGAAGTGCCTCGCGTACGCGAAGCAGTGCCTCGAATCGTAGAAGGATTATTGCGATAAAAAGTGGTGCTGAAGGAGGGGGTCGAACCCTCGTGACCCGAAGGCCAGCAGGATTTTGAGTCCTACGATTTTGCTTGTATCTGAATGTTTCCAAGTCACTTATATTTTAGAAATGTGGAAATGTGTAATTAACTGTGTAACTTATGGCGTACCCTCATAGACTCAAGGGGTTCCGGGGACGTTCCCTCTGATAACCCGTGCAAAGCTTACAAATCACATGCGTAAAGGATCGAAAAATGATACGTTACGACTGTGAAATCAGAATCCAGGCATCCAAGCGCCGCTTCGTAATGTTAAAGTGGAGGAGCGCAGAACTGCTGTGGCGGGCTGGCGGAACTGGCAGACGCAGACGGCTCAAAATCGTCCGACCGCAAGGTCATGGGGGTTCAAGTCCCTCGCCCGCTACCATATCCATCGATTCCATTCCTCCCGCGCATGGGGATCCCGCCCGACTATCCTTTAATGCCCCTCAGGGCTGCCAATGCACGTTCGCGGGCGGCTTCATGATCGATGATGGGAGACGGGTATGTTTTCCCAAGCTCCACGCCAGCCTTTTCGAGGATTGATGCTGGTGCCTTCCAGGGCTTGTGTATCCATTCATCGGGTAACGCGACAACTCGGGAACCCAGTGACGGACGTATTCGCCGGCGGGATCGAACTTCTCGCCCTGAAGGACTGGATTGAAGATTCTGAAATAGGGAGCCGCGTCAGCGCCGCAACCCGCGACCCACTGCCATCCCAGTGTGTTGTTGGCCAGATCCGCATCGACCAGCGTGTCCCAGAACCAAGCCGCCCCTTCCTGCCAGCCAATCAACAAGTGTTTGACGAGGAACGAGGCGACTACCATTCGGACCCGGTTGTGCATCCAGCCGGTGTGCCATAGCTCACGCATGCCCGCATCGACGAGCGGATAACCAGTCTTGCCTTGGGTCCAAGCTCGTAGCGTTCGAGGATCGGTCTTCCAAGGAAAAGCCGCAAACTCCTGTCGAAGCGCCTGCTCCGGAGATTCGGGATGATGATATAGAAGTTGGTGGGCAAATTCGCGCCAGCCAATTTGCCGAAGATAGGCCTCGCACGCACCGTGACTGCCGACGGCTCCGTCGTTCATCATGCCAAGGACGGCGCGCCAAACCTGTCCGGGACTAATCTCACCGAAGTGCAGGTGTGGTGAAAGTCGGGATGTGCCAACAACGCAAGGCTTATCCCTTCCCCCGGATATTCTTGGATGGCTTCTTTCTGAAAGCGTTTCAGTAGGCTCTTGGCTCCGGATTCGCCAGGTTGCCAAGTCTCACGAAGACCGCCTGCCCAATCGACGGTGGGTTCGAGCTCTAGTGCTGAAAGCTCCAATGAGTGTGGCCAGTTTTCAGGCGCGCGAAGCTTCCTTGGGGCGTCTTTGGAAGGTGGCGCGACGGGCTTGGTGAGACAAGCTCGCCAGAATGCAGTAAAGACGCGAAAGGGCTGCCCGCTGCCATTTCGAATCGTCCACGGTTCAAACAGCAGATTGCCATTGAAACTTTCCGCAGCGATATCGCGCTCTCGAAAGTGCGACTTTAAATCGGCATCTCGGGCGACGGCGGCTGGCTCGTAACGGCGATTCCAAAATATAGCGGATGCGCCCGATTCGGCCAACAGATCATTTAATGCGTTGCCTGTTGGACCGCGGCGAATGATCAAACGCGAACCGCGCTTTTCGAGTTCCGCCTTGAGAGCGGCAAGCGAGCGGCTCAGCCACCACTGGGAGGCTGCACCTGGCCGCCAGGCACCTTCCTCCTCTGGCGCCCAGACAAACACCGGAATTACTGGACCGCCCCGATCGACTGCGGCGGCCAGGGCGGGATTGTCCGATAAGCGCAGATCCCGCCGGAACCAAACTAAAGTTGGGGCTTCATTCAGGCCTCTTGCTTTACCCCTCCCCGAGGGTGCCGCCGGCGGGAGTGCGATTTCAGCGGCCATAAAGCGGACTCACGCTTGGATGGACTCTTCTCCACAGTTGACGCACCAAAGGAACAAGCACTGCATAAAGGATGGCGAGAGCCACCATTCCCAACACCAGCCATGCAAGTAGTGCGTGCATCGTGACCACCCACAAAGTTCGAATCGCGTGCCCCACGCCCTCCCGGATCAGCGCCGTGACGCCGCCGAGCGAAATTGCCGAAGCGTCCGCTCGAAACAGCCAGGCACCCAGCCGGTAGAAAGGAACCAGCAGGATGAACTGCAAGGGATAGACCACGCCATTCACCAATTGAACTGCGGGAAGATTCAGTCGAAGCAGGATAGCCGCCAGAGTGCACAAAAGCATGGTCGAACCCAGCACCGGCGTGACGCCCAGAATGATTCCCAGCGCGATCGTAAGCGCGATCTTCTCCGGCGATACACCTTGGCGTAGTAGCTGGATGAAGGGCTTCAGCCAACGGTGGTTCGATACGGGGTCCCTGGCCGTCATTGCGCGGAAGCCAGCTTACGGACTTGCGCGGCAAGAGCCTGATACGAAGTTTCCTCGAACGGTCCTGCGTGACGCCAAGCGACTTTCCCCTTCTGGTCGAGCAACGACTAGATAAGCAGAGTCCTCTGCTTTGACTCCAAGCCGCTGCTTCCACGGTTCCGTGCCGCCGTAAACCGTGATCACGTTTTCGTGATCGGCTTTCGGGGTCCCGCGCCGCATGCCGCTATCGATGAACCACTTTCCCAAGCGGGCCATGCCGCCGATCATCGGGATTTCGTAGAAGGTGACCTGAGGATTCTTCTCAAAATCTCCGCGAAAACGTTTGGTCCAGGCTTCCACCGCGAATCGCGACTGATAGGTGAAGCCGAACAGCAGCAGTGCTACGCGGCCAGAGGCGTCTTTCGGCAGAATCGCTTTTCGCCCGCTGAGATACTCGCCTCTAAGTTCGGGCATGTTCTCGCCGACCGTCAACTCACTCGCCGCAGATGATAAAGAGGCCATGGCGGTCACCAGTGCAATGGACAGGATGCGGCGAATCATACGCCCACCTTCAGTGGCTGGCCCGTTTCCAGATGGCCAGCGTCAACTCGGGTGCAGCCAGCACTTCGCTTTCCCCGTTATGCTTCCACGGCTCGCCATAGAGAATCGAAGGGTTGGCGTTCTTGGTGAGCATCAACTGCACGTCACTGATGTGGCGTTCACGGAAGGCGCCCTCGCAGTAGGCCAGATAGTAGTCCCACATCCGGCAAAATGCTTCGTCGAAGCCCAGTGCGCGAACTTCATCGATCGATTCGTGGAATCGCCGCCGCCACTCCGCCAGTGTATAGGCGTAGTGCAGCCCGATGTCCTCGACGTGATAGAGCGAAAGCCGCGTCGAACGGACCAGGGAGTTTAGAATCTCCCGGATCGAGGCCAACTGTGCGCCCGGGAAAATACGCCGCTGAATCCAGTCGCTCTGCTTCCTGTAAGCATCGAAGCGGTGTTCGTTCATGGTGATGGCCTGCATCACCATGGAACCGTCCGGGGTCAGCAGGCGGTCGCAGGTGGAGAAAAAAGCGTCGTAGTAGTCTAGGCCAACCGCTTCGAACATCTCAATGCTCACCAGCTTGTTGAACGAGCCCTGCAGATTCCGATAGTCCTCCAGCAGCAGGTTGATCCGGGCTCCCGCCTCTCCGGCGCCGGCGAATAACTGCCGGGCTTCGTCATGCTGCTCGCGGCTGATGGTGGTGGTGGTAATCCGGCACCCGTAGTTCCGCGAAGCATGCAGGGCAAATGCGCCCCAGCCCGTGCCAATTTCGAGGACGTGATCTTCAGGGCCCAGCCGCAATTTGCGGCAGATCCGATCGAGCTTCTCGATCTGGGCTTGTTCGAGCGAATCGTCGGCATGCCGGTAGACCGCGCTCGAATAGACCATATTGCGATCCAGGAACAGGCGGAAGAAATCGTTGCTCAAATCATAGTGCGCCTGAATATTGCGGCGGCTGCCCACAACCGTATTGCGGTTCATCCGATGGCGCAACCGGTGGAAGAGGCGGTTGGCGAGCGAAAGAACAGGGTTGCCGCCCTCAAGCTCCGAAAGATTACGTGCGGCCAGGCGCACCACTGCGACAGGGTCTGGCGACGACCAGTCGCCGTCGACGTAGGAATCTCCGGCGGCATCGTCGCCACCCCACAGCACTCGCGAAAAGAAACGCTCGTTGTGTACGGCGATCGAGGCCCGCAAGCCCGTGCCCGCTTCGCCAAAGAGGTAGGTCCGGGCTTGTTTCGGGGCATCCCCAGGGCAGATCAGTTCGAGTGCGCCGTGACGCACGTTCTCCAGCATCCGGAATACAGCTTTCCGCGCAAAACTCATGCTCATGTTCGTTTCGTTGCCTCCTGAACGGGCGGCCGAACTCGGGCCGGGTGGGTATACACAGGGACTCGCTTCAAGAAAAGACGAAGCGCCTGCCAATGAATCGCACCGATCACCTGGGCGGTCATCCACGGGTAGCGCAGCAGGACGCGGCCAAGATTTCGTGCAGTCCAGGGCTCGCGTTCGAGCGCGAGCGTCGCGTCAAAGAAAGGCTTAAGAGAGTCAAATGCCGGTCCGCGCTCGATGGTATTCATGTGAGCCACGAGCTTCTCACCCGGTTTGGTGAGCACGAATTCGTAATCCAGATTCAGGTCCATGAACGGCGACACGTGCATGGTCTTGGGGCAGCGGTAATGCAGTGAGTTTGCCGAGGATTGCCGGTTCTTTGGCCACAGCCAGTAGTTGCGGCTCTCTCCGAAAGTGCTGTTCACTTCGGCCAAAATCGCATCGAGGTGCCCGCTTCCGTCATAGCAGAAGTAAAACGAAATTGGATTGAAGCAGTAACCCAGATAGCGTAGGTGCGTCAGCAGAAAGATCGGACCCTCGGGCAATGGCACTCCGTGGGTGCGGGCATCTTGGGCCACGCGCTCGCGCAGGGGTAGCCGGGGATCGCCAAAGTGATCCCGTTCTTCAAAGCTTGCCCAGTTGAAGCGGTTGTAACTGGTCCATGGTGATTTCGCCATCAACTCGGGAATTCGGTCGATATCGAGCCACGCCATGAAGAGCTTATAGGTGAACTCATGCTCACGCGGACGGAAGCGGCGGTGCCGTAGCGTGCCCGTGTAGAGGCCGGGTTCGGGAATCATAGACAAGAGACCCCCAAAGCTTCAGCCACCCGCATGCCGCTCCGAACGCCGTCCTCGTGGAAGCCGTAAAACCAGTACGCCCCGCAGAAGTGCGTGTGGTTTTTCCCGCTGATGTCGGCCCACTGTTCTTGCGCGCGAATAGCCGCCCTTGTGTATAGCGGATGCTCATAAACCATCCTGCGCAGCGCCCGTCCGGGATTGACGTGGCCGTTCGCGTTCAATGTGACGCAATAGTCCTCCGCCGTGTTGAGCGACTGGAGCCGGTTCATGTGATAGGTCATAGTGACCTTGCCTGAATCCCCCAACAGATAATTCCAGGAAGCCCTTGCTGCCGCCCGCTTGGGGAGCAGCGTGTAATCGGTGTGCAGACACGTTTCGTTCCGGCTCGTAGTGAAGCAGCTTAGAACTTTCCGTTCCACCTCGGTTGGCTGCGCGAGGAGCGGCAGAATCTGGTCGCCGTGGCAGGCGAACACGACTTCGTCGAAATTCTCCGCCGGTCGATCATGGAATCGAAGTGTCACGCCGCGCTCCGAACGCACCACCGATTGAATGATGGTGGTTTTGCAGATACGCTCACGGAAGCGCGACGTGAGCGGCGCAATATAGGAATGGCTGCCGCCGCGAATCACTTTCCACTGCGGGTGCGTGTTGATCCCCAGCATGCCGTGATTTTGCATGAAGCGGATCAGCGTCACTGCCGGAAACATGGGCATCACTTCGGGCGCCATGGACCAGACCGCGCCCGCCATCGGAACTAGATAACGATCCACAAAGACCGGCGAGTACCTCCCAGCGTCGAGAAACTCGCTGAGCGTCATGCCCTCGGCAGCTGGATCGTCGAGTATCTTCAGGGGCCTCCCGATTGAAGCGCAGAATTTCCCGCAACAGCGTGTAGTGGTCTCGCGAAAAATAGTTGCGCTTCTGCGCGAAAAAGCCGCTCAGGCCGCGACTCGAATATTCAAACGCTCCGTCGAGTCCGGTTACCGCGAATGACATGTCACTCGGCTGCGTCTCCACGCCTAACTCGGCCATCAGCCGGCAGAAATTTGGATAGGTGTGGTCATTATGAACAATAAAACCGGTGTCCACTGGGATTGGTCCCCGGTCAGACTCCACCATCATGGTGTGCGTGTGGCCACCTAGGCGATTGTCGCGTTCGAACACGTGTACTTCATGCCGGCGGCTCAGATAATACGCTGCCGATAATCCCGAGATGCCGGAGCCGACCACGGCGATGCGCTTCACGTTCTCACCTTCAAACCGCCGCCTTGACGGGGACATCTGGAATCTCTGCGCCCGGCGATATTCGGCGGAACGGCCGCAAGTCTCGCACGATGCCGAACCAACTGAGAGCCTTGAGGAGCATGTAGGTGATATCGAGTTCCCACCAGTGCTCTCCCTGACGGCAGCTTCCGGGCGAGTAGTGGTGATTGTTGTGCCATCCTTCACCGAAGGTAATCAGCGCCAGCCAAAAGTTGTTGCGGCTTTCGTCCGGAGTATCGAAGCGGCGCGTGCCCCAAAGGTGGGCCAGCGAGTTGATGGCGAAGGTGCAGTGGTAGAGCACGACTGTCGAAACCACATAGCCCCACAGAAAGCCGGCCATCCGCCGATCAGGGCCACGACCGCGCCAAACGTCACCGTCGGGATCCAGTGGTGCCGGTCCAGCCAACGGATTTCCGGGAACCGAAGAAACTCATTCACTGACCGCGGATCGTATTCGTCGAAGTCATTGGAGATCACCCATCCCACATGCGCCCACCAGAAACCGCGAAGTGTGGGTGAGTGGACATCCCGATCCCGATCCGACTCCCGATGGTGCAGGCGATGATGCGCCGCCCACCACAAGACTCCCTTTTGCGCCGAACTCTGCGCCAGGAAGGCCATCACGAACTGCGCAATCCGGCCGAGCTTGTAACTCCGGTGCCCGAAGTACCGGTGATAGCCTGCCGTCACTCCAAACATGCGGATCGAGTAGGTCATGGCGAGCCAAGCCAGAAGGGACATCGTCGGCGGAGTCCACCATATAGCCAGTACTCCGGTGTGGATCAACAGGAAGAAGAAAACCGCCCCGAATTGGTATTTCGGTTTGGAGCACGAAGGAGGTCACGACCTAAGTATTATCAAAGCTCCATCCTATTGTCAATCTTTTGTCCATGACAAATGATTGACAACTAAAACCGCTCCTAGTTATAGTAGTTACGGATGAAGACCCGTTACCCGATTCGAGCCGTAGCGAAAATTACCGGCATTGAGCCTGGACACGCTGCGAGCTTGGGAGCGGCGCTACAAAGCAGTGGTGCCGGAGCGCTCGGACCGGGGACGCCAATACGGCCCGGAGCACATCGAGCGCCTGCTGCTGCTGAACCAGTTAGTGCAAAAGGGGCACGCGATCGGTGGGATTGCGTCGCGGTCCGATGAAGAGCTGCGGGGTCTTCTGACCCAGCAGCCTAGCCAACCAGCCTCGGGGCCGACCCCACCGGCGGACATGCTGGCCCCGATTCTGGCGGCGATCGAGAGTTTCGACAACCTTCGTGCGAGCGACGAACTCAGCCGTTTGGCGGCCGTTCTTAGCCCCCGCGACTTGGTCTACCAGGTTGCGGTTCCACTGATGCGCGAAGTGGGAATCCGCTGGCACAACGGAACGCTAGCCATCGCCCAGGAGCATCTGGTCTCGCAGATGCTGCGTACGCTCCTGGGAAGCATGATGCGTCTGTTCCGGCCACCGAACCCAGCGATGACGATGGTTCTGTCAACACCCGCCGGCGAATCGCACGAGTTCGCCATCCTCGCCGCTGCAATGCTGGCTTCCCTCGCGGGAGTGGAACCGGTCTACCTGGGTCCAAACTTGCCGGCACGCGAGATTGCGGATGCCGCGCGGAGGACATCCGCGAAGGTGGTGGCTCTGAGCATCACATTCCCGTCCGAGACCACGCAGGAGGAACTCAACGCCCTCGCGGCAGCCATGCCGGAGGACGCCGAGCTTTGGGTCGGGGGCGCGGGCAGTGCCGATCTGGACCTCACCCATCTCGGGCGTAAGACTGCATGGATAAAGGATCTTCCGGCTTTCGAAAACGAGTGCCGCCGCTGGAGGAACTGATTTATGAAGACGGCGCTCAAGCTTCTGTTCGCGGGCGATTTTCCTATGGATGACCGTGCTCACGATCCGCACCAGTCTGGCGGTCAGCCTTTGGAGCGCTTGGGACTCCTATGCCGCCAATCCCTGGGCCGTCGCGACCCTCTACGACGCCTATTTCGGCTTCATCACCTTCTGGGTATGGGTGGCTTACAAAGAAAACACCCTCTGGTCGCGTGTGTTGTGGCTGATCCTGATTCTTGGCCTGGGCAACATCGCGATGTCGCTCTACGTCCTCATCCAGCTCTTTCGACTGAAACCGGAGCAATCTGCGGAGGCATTGCTCCGGCGATGAATGACGGGCTCACGCTAGTGATCATCGGTGCCGCAAGCGTAGCGGTATTAATGCTGCTGTTGTGGTTGATTCATTTGCGAACCGGCAACGCGGCAATTGTCGACGCCGGTTGGGCGGGAGGGCTCGCTCTCCTTGGACTGCTCTACGCTGCGTTGGGTGGAGGATTCTGGCTTCGCTCCGCGCTAATCGGCACGATGTCGGCAATCTGGGGACTGAGGCTGGCCATCTACCTACTCACCACGCGCATCATCGGGCATCCGGAGGAGGGACGCTATCAGGAACTGCGAAGGCAGTGGAAGACAAACATCCCGTTCAAGTTTCTTTTGTTCTACGAATTCCAGGCGCTGTTATGCGTTGCGCTTGCGATGCCATTTCTGATGGCCTCGCGCAACCCGGACCCTAGGATTTCTCCGCTCGAAGGGGCCGCCGCAGCTCTCTGGACTCTGGCGATGGCTGGTGAGGCCGTCGCCGATGCGCAACTCAACACGTTCAAATCCGACCCATCCAATAAAGGTCGCACCTGCCGAGTGGGATTGTGGCGCTACTCGCGCCACCCGAACTATTTCTTCGAATGGCTGATCTGGGTGGCTTTCGCTATGTTTGCCCTGGGTTCCCCCGGCGGGTTCTGGGGATTGCTCTCCCCTGCGCTCATCTTATACTTCGTGCTTCGCGTCACGGGTATCCCGGCGACCGAAGCTCAGGCGATCCGGACACGCGGCGAAGAATACCGGCGCTACCAACAGACCACCAGCGCCTTCGTGCCGTGGTTCCCGAAGGCAATTCCGTAGGAGAAGACATAATGGAAGCCTCCACCCTCACAGCCGAACAAAGCATTCGGCAACCTAAGGCCGCATGGTACGAACCGCTGGTCGAACGCGATCTTGTGCCGGATTGGATTTTGCGGGCCGGAATCCGGCGTCTTGTTGCGCAGCGTCTCCGCGACGAAGACAAGGGCGATCCGGAAAAGCAGCAGGCTCACTTGATGAGCTATGTCGAGCAATTGAAAGCCAGCCCGATTGCCATCCATACGCCTGCCGCAAATCTGCAGCATTACGAGGTTCCGGCGGAGTTCTTCGCCTCAGTCCTGGGAAGCCATCGTAAATACAGTTGCTGCTATTGGCAAGAGGGCGACTCGCTCGATACAGCGGAGCGCCGCATGCTCGACCTGACTGCGGAGCGTGCACACATCGAAGACGGACATTCCATCCTCGATCTCGGATGCGGATGGGGCGCGTTTTCGCTGTACGCCGCGACGCGGTTTCCGAACAGTACCGTCGTGGGTCTGTCTAACTCGCACTCCCAGCGCCAGTACATCGAGAAGCCAAGCTCTCGAACGTGGTCTTACCAACCTCCGCATCGTCACCGCCGACATCAACGATTTCCAAGCGGAGCAGCGTTTGACCGGGTCGTTTCCGTCGAAATGATGGAGCACGTGCGGAACTATCAGCGCCTGCTTCAAAAGGTCGCTTCGTGGATGAATCCCGAGGGCTTATTGTTCGTCCACATATTTACCCATCACCGATTCGCGTACCCCTTCGAGGTCCGGGATTCGAGCGATTGGATGGCGCAGCACTTTTTCACTGGCGGCCAGATGCCCAGCGACGACCTGCTGCTCTATTTCCAGAAAGACGTTAAGATCCGCAATCACTGGGTGGTGAACGGCCAACACTACCAGAAGACCGCCGAAGCGTGGCTCGTAAATATGGATCGGCGTCGAGACGCATTGCTGAAATTGTTCTCCGGTGTTTATGGCAAGAACGAGGCGCTGAAGTGGTTCGTTCGCTGGCGCATCTTCTTCATGGCCTGCGCCGAGCTATGGGGCTACCAGGGTGGCGCCGAATGGATCGTTTCGCACTACCTGTTCGAGAGAGCAGGCGTCGGCTTGATTCCATCGGGCTAAGGAAATGGAAAGGGCATTAGACATCCTGATCCTCGGTTGCGGCTACACCGGTCAGCGTGTGGCGAAACGCTTCCTGACCATGGGAGCCCACGTGACCGCGACCACACGGAATCCCCCGCGACTGGCCGGTCTGGGGGCTGAGATTATCGGTATGGGCGACTTGCCGAAGCACGTTCGTCCAGGGATGCTGGTTCTTCATTCCATTCCGCCCGACGGCCCGGCGGGCTTGCTCGATCAGCTGAGGAATAGGGCGCGGCGGCTCGTGTATCTGTCCTCGACCGCAGTCTACGGCGCGGCCAGTCTCGTGAATGAAAGCACGCCCGCAGACGAGAGTACGGAACGGGCGAGAGCACGCCTGGAAGCAGAGCGGGCTATTGCGGCAGGGCCTTGGTCGTCGCTGATTCTGCGCCCGGCGGCGATCTATGGGCCGGGACGCGGCGTTCAGGAGTCAATCCAGCGCGGAGAGCACAGCCTCAGCGACAGGTTTGTGAGCCGGATTCATGTGGACGATCTTGCGGCCCATGCCGAGGCTGCGCTGCTTTCCACAATCAGCGGAGCCTATCCCGTCGCCGACGAGGAACCCTGTACCTCGCGCGACATAGCGGAGTTTTGCGCACAGCTACTGAACGTTCCTGTAACAGGCACCAGACACGAGCGACCGGACCGGATGCCGCGATTTGCGAACAACCGCCGCGTCGATGGCTCCGCAATTCGAAATGCTCTCGGTATTAAGCTGACTTATCCTTCCTACCGCGTCGGGGTCCCGGCGGCCCTGTCCGGCGCGGTCAATAATGCCAGCGCTGGTTGCCAGCAAATATGAGCGTCAAGTTTCATACACTGCGACGAGAACAGTGGATCCCACGACCCATTGAAGAGGTCTTCGGCTTTTTTGCCGACGCCCGCAATCTTGAGGAGATCACTCCGCCTTGGCTGGGCTTCCGGATTCTCGCAATGGACTCCGGCTCCATTTCGGAAGGTACGGAGATTCGTTACCGTCTGCGATTGCATGGCATTCCGATTCACTGGAGGACCGAGATCCGCCGGTGGGCCGCTCCGCACCGCTTCGTCGACGTGCAGAGATCGGGACCGTACACACTTTGGCACCACACGCACCGCTTTGAAGCGCACGAGGGTCGAACCAAGATGATCGATGTGGTGCGATACCGGCTGCCGTTTGGCGTCCTGGGGCGACTGGTTCATGCGTTGAAGGTTCGCGGCGACGTGCGGCGGATCTTCGACTACCGGCGCCAACGCATTCATGAGTTGTTCGCAGAACATAGGAGAGCTGCAACTTGAAACCACTGATTCTGATTACCGGAGCCACTGGTTACGTGGGGGGAGAGTTACTGAAAGCCCTTCTGGCCGGGGGATATCCGGTGCGCTGTTTGGCGCGGCGTCCAGACGCTCTGAGAGCCAAAGGGCTCTCCGGCGTTGAGGTCGTCGCAGGAGATGTGCTCGATGCCGCATCCGTGCGCAGCGCAATGGCTGGAGTCGAAACCGCTTACTATCTGGTGCACTCGATGGGCTCGACCGAATCCTTTGAGGAGCAGGATCGTACCGCAGCGCAAAACTTCGCCGACGCCGTCAGGGACGCAGGAGTTCGGCGGATCATCTATCTCGGCGGGCTAGGGCACGGTGCGGAAAAGCTCTCCGCGCATCTGCGTAGCCGCCATGAAGTAGGCGAGGTTCTCAGATCGACGGGCGTTCCGGTCGTTGAATTTCGCGCGTCGGTGGTAATCGGGTCCGGAAGTCTGTCCTTTGAAATGATCCGCGCGCTTGTAGAGCGACTACCGGTCATGATCGCGCCGCGCTGGGTTTCGGTTGCCGCTCAACCGATCGCGATTGCCGACTTGCTTTCCTACCTGCTCGCGGCCCCGGACCTGCCGCTCGACGGCAACCGGATCTTCGAAATCGGTGGCTCGGATCAAGTGTCCTACGGCGGCTTGATGAAGGAGTACGCAAGGCAACGGGGATTAAAACGCCTCGTGATCTCGGTCCCCTTGCTGACGCCACGTTTGTCCAGCCTTTGGCTTGGCCTGGTCACTCCTCTTTACGTCCGCGTGGGCCGCAAATTGATCGACAGCATCTGCCACGCCACGATTGTGGAAGATCAGACGGCTCTCACACAGTTTAAGATGCGGCCTTGCGGGTATCGTGAAGCGATCGCGGGAGCCCTCAACGCGGATGGACGGCATCTGATGGTCGATTCCCGGACGATCCACGTAACTGCTTCTCCACAGGATGCTTTCGCTCCGATCCGCCGGATCGGCGGTAAGAAAGGCTGGTACTACGCGAACTGGCTGTGGCAGCTTCGCGGGTTGCTGGATCGGCTCTTCGGCGGCGTCGGACTTCGCCGCGGTCGCCGCGATCCGGATTCTCTTCGCGTTGGCGACACCGTGGACTTCTGGCGCGTGGAAGCGATGGAGCCCGATCGCCGTCTGCGTCTGACTGCGGAGATGAAGCTGCCGGGCCGCGCCTGGCTGGAATTTGAAGTGACGCGCGATGCCACCGGTTCAATCATCCGGCAAACAGCCACGTTCGATGCCAAAGGGCTGCTGGGCCGCGCATACTGGTACTCCGTTTTTCCTCTGCATCAGTTCGTTTTCGGCGGAATGCTCCATGGCATTGCGGCCAAAGGCCAAAGCAACGACTGAGCGCATGCCCACTTTTCTCAAAAGCATTGTCGTCGAAGCACCGGTGGAAACCGTATTCGGCTTCCATGAACGGGAAGACGCCCTGCGACTCTTGAGTCCAAGGTTCCCTCCGCTCCGGGTGATTCGGAAGACCGCCGGCATCAAGCCTGGTTCGAGAGTGGAACTCAAGATCGGACCGTTTCTGTGGACCGCCCTCCACACGGCTTATGAAAAGAACCGCCTGTTTGCCGACGAACAGGTTCAGGGACCGTTTGCGAAATGGGTTCACCGCCACGAATTTGAATCGGTGGACCAAGCGACGCGCTTAACCGACCGCGTTGAGTATCGACTGCCTGGAGGCATATGGGTGAACCGTCTGTTTGGATGGGCCGTGCAACTCGGCCTGCGTCAGATGTTTCGCGAACGCCATCAGACGACCAAGCGTTATTGTGAGAAAGGACCCGATGAAAACTTCCGTGCTTAGCGTCTTACTTCTGGCCATGAGCTTATTTGCCGCGGACCCCGTACCGCAGGCTGGTCAACCCGCCCCTGATTTCACGCTGCCGTCCCAGGATGGAAGTAAGATCAGCCTTCATGACTTCAAAGGGAAATGGGTCGTGCTCTACTTCTATCCCAAAGACCAAACACCCGGCTGCACGATCGAAGCGCATAATTTCCAGCGTGACCTTGCCAAGTACGAGCAGAATCGCGCGGTGATCGTAGGAGTGAGCGGCCATTGCGATGAACTCCCGGCCGGTCGGCGGATCAGGGGCCGTTGGCAGATGCCACACCTGATTCCATGCCGACTCCCGGCCTGCCAGCAACGCTAGTCCGCGCGCTGCGTTAAGGGTGAAGGTCAACGAGTGAGGTACTGCGGCGTTAGCCAACCATGATGCCTTCGACCCCTTCGAGAACTGGCAATTGCCTGATCGGCGCGAAAGCTAGATATTCAGCCGCTGCTGCGAATCGGCAGCGATTTTGTAGCCCATGTCGCCGTATCCCTTCAATCGGCGACCGTACATTCGCGCCAGCATCAGGACGTCGGCATCGACGTAGTCATAGACCTCAACGACTCGCTTGGCGTCGTGAAGTCGATGAAGTCGCCCGGCATACTGCTGAAGCGTTCCCTTCCAAGAGATCGGCATCGCGAGGAACAGCGTATCGAGGCGCGCGTCCAGTTCCGCCACTCCAGCGCGCAGGACGAACCGTCCAAGAAATGACTGGCACTCCCGGGTATATCAAGCACAGGCGCATATCAAGCAAGGACGCGTGGCGTGCAACACGCTTCTAAAGAATTCCGAAGAAAGCTAGACGCTGTCCAGGCTCGCCGTAGCGCGCCGCGTCTCGAACGCCGTTCGCAGGAAGTCGATCCAGTCGGTCATTCCCCCACCCTTCTTGACCGATACTTCCAGGACCTTCAGCCCCGGCCGCACCGAGTCGATATTCGCAAGCGCCGCTGGACGATCGAACTCGACGGCTTCAGCGAGATCGGTTTTCGTGATCACCGCGACATCGGCGCTATGAAAGATGGTCGGATACTTCAGAGGTTTGTCTTCCCCTTCCGTGACGGAAAGAAGAACCAGCCGCAGGTCTTCTCCCAAGTCGTAGGAGGCGGGGCAAACCAGATTCCCGACGTTTTCGATAAACAGAAAATCGAGATCTTCGAGTCTCCATTCTTCGAGCGCGCGATCCACCATGCTCGCGTCCAGGTGGCATACGGTACCGGTGACGATCTGCTTCACGGGCGCGCCGCTGCGGGCGAGACGCGCGCAATCGTTTTCCGTCGCAAGATCGCCGACCAGCGCGGCGACCGCATAATCCTGGCGCAGCCGGCGCAGAGTCTCTTCCAGAAACGCCGTTTTTCCCGCTCCGGGACTGGACACAAGGCTGACGGTGAGGACGCCGGCGGCTCGATAGCGCTGGCGCAATTCGCGAGCCAGCACATCGTTGTGCTTCAAAATATTCTTGCGAACTTCGACGAGGCGAGGTTCCGGGCTCATGAGCGCAACAGCGCCTCCTCAATAATTTCGAGACCGGATACCTGCAGTTCGCGACCCTGCAGCACCTCGCCGCCGGCCGCACCGCACATCGCGCAGCAAAACGATTCGAGCGATACGACTTGACGCGGCGCCTTGCACACTGGGCAGTCGATCAGTACCGGAATGTCTTCAATCATCAGTCGCGACCCTTCCAGCGGTGTATTCTGCGACGCGACCTCATACGAAAATTCGAGCGCCTCCCGCACCACGCCCGAAAGCCGTCCGAGCCTGACGTGAATCGCTTGCACCTTGACATCGCCAAGACGTCCGATTTCTTCTTCCGCCGCTTCGATCAGGCTGATGGCAATGGATAGCTCGTGCATTTGTTTTCACGCCGGCGGCTCAGGAACGCCCACCATGCAGCCGCGCCCTTTCCATCCGGCCTGCACGATTTTCCCATCTTCCACGAGCACCGGTACCATCTGCGGACCGGGCGCGATGGCGCGTATCCGGGCCAGCGCCGCGCGATCCTCTTCCACGTCGTATTCCATAAACTCGCGTCCCTGAAATTCAAGCCACTCGCGCATTTCGTGTGTGTACGGGCAGCGCTGAGTGCCGTAAAGCTCCAGGCGAGGCGCATCAAATCCCGGCATGATTCTTCTCCTCCAGCAGTTCGCGCAGGATGTGATAGACCGAGGCCTGCACTTCCTGGATGCGCGGAATGTAATCCGAGCGGACCACGATCGCGAAGTCCGCGAGCTTGCGCCGTGCGATTTCTCCGCCGTCATAACCGAGCAGAGCGAGGGTCAGGAGTCCGCGCTTCCGCGCCTCGGCCAGCGCGGCGATCACGTTGGCCGATCCGCCGCTGGTCGAAATTCCGATCGCGACGTCGGCGGGACGG
This sequence comes from Terriglobia bacterium, assembly GCA_963765085.1. Classification (GTDB taxonomy): domain Bacteria; phylum Acidobacteriota; class Terriglobia; order Bryobacterales; family Bryobacteraceae; genus Palsa-187. The sequence continues at coordinate 47,141 of CAVXVL010000085.1, forward strand.
GCGTGCGCGATCAACTGCCGTAGAAAAATCGTCTCCACTCCCACGTCGTTCGCGATCGCCGTGATATTGGCGGGCTCCAGTGAAAAAGAAATCGCGGGAATCGGACGAAAACCCGAGGGGGGCAGCAGGCAGTCGAATGCGAAATCGTTGGCATCGGTCGCGGAACCACCGTTTCCGAAAAGCAGGAGCCGCCCGCCACGGTCGAGGCGTTCGCGAATTGCTTGCGCCGCTTGTACGATGATGCCGGCTTCTTCCTCAGCCACGCGATTCCGCAGAGCGGAATCTTCATCGACTTTCAGGCGGATCGACGCCGCGACTTCGTTCACCAAATTGCCTTGCTCCTGCGGCTTTTGCCCCAGAAACGGATACAGAAAACCCGATTCACCGGCGTCGAATCCGAGCTCTCGCCGCTCCAGGAAAACGTGGACCGTCTCCCACAGCGTGTGATACAGAATCTCGACGATCTCCTGGTGGACGAGTGGATCGTCCGTGGCTTCGCGGCAATAATAGTCGCCTTCGCTGCCCGGCAGCGCGATCGTCATCGCACCACGATCACGCCCGGCGCGCAAAATTGCCGCGATTTCCGAATCTCCCGAGGGAGGCCCGAAGCCCATCACCATATCGGCCGGCTCGATCAGGGCGGACAGCCCGGGACCGATGAAACTGGAAATATCGAGGGCGGGCAAAGCACGCTTGCCGACGATCACCGGGTGCACGAACTCCACCGAGACGTGTTGTGCATCGCTGAGGCAGGGACCACGGCCAACCGCCAAAAGCCGGCCGCCATCGTGGAAGCGCCTTGCCATTTGTTCGCAGGCGAGCGCAAGACGCGGGGCTTCCGCGTGCAGAAAGGTTTCGCACAGCGAATTGCGCCTCCGTAATTGCTGACGGACATTTTCGATGGCGACAGCGTTTTCGGCAGCGATCATCAGCAAATCCTCGGCAGCGGATCGCCGACGAGCATATCGACGACACGCGTCCCTCCGTACGAAGTCGCGCAAATCACCGTGGCGGCCGGTTGCTCCCGCACTTCGCCGATGATGCAGGCGGCCGCTCCGCCGGGTGTCGCCTGCAATACTTCCAGCGCTGCGTCGGCGTGCTCGGGCGCGACCACCGCGAGTAATTGTCCTTCATTCGCGATGTGCAACGGGTCCAGGCCCAGCAGTTCGCACGCGCCGCGCACGGCATCGCGAACCGGAATTTCCTGCTCCCGAAAGGTGAATGGCCAGGCGGCAATCGCGCGCGAGCTCGTTCAGGGAAGTAGCGACGCCGCCGCGCGTCGGATCGCGCATCCAGCGAAGGCCCGGCCCTGCGTTGCGGGCGAGCGCTTCCACAAAAGGCAGAACGGAGCGCGTGTCGGAAAAGATCTCTGCATCGAAGTCGAGTTCGCCGCGCGCGAGAAGAATCGTGATGCCGTGATCCGCGATGTAGCCCGAGAGCAGCACCTTGTCCCCGGGCTGAACCGAGCGCGCCGATAATGCCAGGCCCGGAATCGGGCTCCCGATCCCCGCCGTCGTGACATACATCCCGTCGGCCTTGCCGTTCTCGACGACTTTGGTATCGCCGCCGACAATCGCGACGCCCGCCGCGCGCGCGGCGCAGCTCATGGCGCGGACTTCCTTCTCGAGAACTTCGCCCGGAAGACCCGCCTCCAAAATGTAGGTGACCACCAACGCGACCGCTCGTGCTCCCGAAACCGCAAGATCGTTTACGGTTCCATTCACCGCCAACTCGCCGATCGAGCCGCCCGGAAAACGGAGCGGTTTGACGACAAAACTATCCGCGGTGAAAGCCACCGGCGTTCCGCCGAAATCCACGGTAGCCGCGTCCGGCAGAGGATCCGTCCCGTTGCCCAGGAGCAAAGGCGCGAATAGATGATCGATCAGGCGGCGGCTCGCCGTGCCACCCGCGCCGTGCGCCATCTCGATCTGCGGATCTCGAAAGCGGATCTTTAGGGTGGAGTCCATCGCGGAATCTATATCCGGCACGCGATTCGACACGGTATCTTCACGCGCCGACGGTGACGAGATCGTACTTTCGCCGCTCGTAGGTATAGCAGGCGGCGCAGGCCCCCTCGGAGGAAACCATCAAAGCGCCCACCGGCATTTCCGGCGTGCATTCCTTTCCGAACAATTTGCATTGCGAAGGTTTCAACACACCCTTCAGCACCTCGCCGCATTGGGCGGCTTTCGGATCGGTCACGCGCAGGCCCGGCGTCCGGAAATCCGTTCGGCATCCCATTCCGCGAAGAATCGCGCAGCGCCAGCGCCGATTGGGAGATAAATCCCAGTCCCCGCCATTCAAAATAGGAGCGCAGCTCGAAGACTTCGTGGATCGCCTTCAATGCGGCACGATTCCCTTCCCACGGCACCACGCGCTTGTACTGATTCTCCACTTCCGCGCGTCCGTCGTTGAGCTGACGCAAAATCATGACGATGGATTGCAAAATGTCGAGCGGTTCAAATCCGCTCACCACCACCGGCTTGTGTTCGTTCGCCGCAATCCATTCGTAGGGGCGGCATCCAATCACCGTCGAGACGTGGCCGGGCCCGATAAACGCGTCGATGCGCATGTCTGGAGAATCGAGAATCGCGCGCATCGCGGGAATGATGGTCACGTGATTGGAGAAAATTGAAAAATTGCGCAGGCCGAGGGCGCGGGCGCGCAGGAGCGTCAGCGCCGTGGAAGGCGCCGTGGTTTCGAATCCGATCGCGAAGAACATCACGTGACGCGACGGGTTCGCCTGCGCCAATTTGAGAGCGTCGGCCGGCGAATACACGATTCGAATATCCACGCCGCGCGCCTTATGTTGCAGCGGACTGCCGTGCGCGCCGGGGACGCGCATCATGTCACCGAAGGCCGTAAAGATGACATTCGGATCGCTGGCGATCGCAAGCCCGTCGTCGATGCGTCCCATGGGGAGCACGCAGACGGGACATCCGGGACCGTGCACCAGTTCGATATTTTCCGGCAGCAGATCCTTCAGGCCGAAGCGATAGATGGCGTGCGTATGGCCGCCGCACACCTCCATCAAGCGATAATGACGCTGCGGATCCGCCAGGCGGCGGATTTCAGCGGCAGTGCGAGTAATCAACTCGGGTTCGCGAAACTCATCGACAAATTTCATAGTTCCCCGCTTGTCAGGAATCCGGCGGACCGCCGGGCCACCTCTCCGGTGGATCGGTCCTCCCATATCCATGCACTTCTTCCAAGGCGGAAGCGGCCTCTCCCAGCATCTCCAACATTTGCATTTGCTCGATGGCCGCGCTTTCGCTGATCTTGCTCATCGCGAAGCCAACATGGATCAACACCCAGTCGCCAGGAGCAACTCCTTCTTCGGAGACGAGACTGATGTCCACGCGCCGGCGCAGGCCCACCACATCCACGATGGCCCAGGGTTCGGATCCAGGTTCAAGCTCGACGATTTTACCGGGAATCGCGAGACACATGATCAGCTTCCTTCTTTCGCGCCGCGTTCGCCTTGATGCCATGAATGACGGCGCTCGGAGTATAGATGCTCGGAGTATAAATGAATTCTGAGTTGCATTCGGTCCTCGACCTCTACATCGCCCGGAGCCGCAAATAGCGTTCCAGGTCCGGGAGAACGGCCCGCGCCGCGTTGGCGACGTCGCGGAGATTTATCCGGCTTACGTGACGGCGCACGGCCGGGTTTGACATCAGCAAGCCTGCACCGAAGACCATGAAGGAAACGCCGGCGACTACGGCGAGCGTTCCTCCCGATTCGTTTTCCTCGTTCGAGTCTTCCATCTTTCTATACATCGGCACGGCCATGATAAAGCTCCTCTTCAAGAAATACCGGCTCTCGCTCCCCGGCCGGCTCTTCCGTGCGCAACTTCGCGATCAATGATTCGATTAGTTCGACCGCCCGGTCCACCGCCGCTTCCACGGGCGCGCTCAAACCCATTACGCCTTCATTCTCCGGACCGAATGTTTCCGGCTCGCATCCGACCAGCAAAATTCGTCCCGGCAGCACTTCCAACTGCTTGGCCAGCCGCAGCACTTGCACGGGATCCATGGCGTGACCGTTCGGAAGTTGCGCATCGCTTGCATTGTCCTCATCCAGATTCTCGATGTCTGGTTCGATGGTGTAAAGGGTGCCTGGAGCCTGCCCCCGGGAAACCGCATCCACGAGGATGATCGTATTGGCACTATCGAGCGCAAACGCCAGATCGAAACCGCGGATTCCAAAATCGTGGACCTGAACCTCGGGAGGTAGAGGACGCGCGGCCAAACGTTGGACCACTTCGATCCCAAACGCGTCGTCACCCAGAAAGATGTTGCCGACCGCGGCGACGAGAATATCGGGGCGATTCATGACTGACTTATCTCATTCGCCGGCATCGGGCAGAGGCTCGATTTCCTCCGGCGCGAAAAAGAAACGGTGACCCGGCTGGCGAAGCATGCCCAGATCGCGTCCGGGATCGTCTTCGATCACCACCGCGACGTGCCGCCGACCTTCATAATCTTCTTCCAGGCTTTCCACCAGCGCGATCTGCCCCTTCAGCGCGAGATCGAGGATATCGCCGCCCTGGCGGGGCCGCAGCCGAACGCGGCTGCCGGGACGTACTTTCACGCCTGCGACTTCGATGAATTCAAGCGGCATCCGTTCTTCGAGAAGATTCCAATCCATTTCATTCATGGAACGCACGTCCGGTGACTTTTCTCACATCGCGCCTCCCGCGCGAAACGTCCCATGGAGCTTCGCGAATTGTTCGGGACCGAGCGCCTCCGCGCGCTCAATGATGCGCCGGGCTCGCTCGTCGGTGCGTCTCGCCTCGGCCTTCTCTTCATCGGTCATCGTGAGTACGCGCAACGTCAGGATCTCGTCGATTTCGGTACTGTCGAACAGTTCTCCGGGACTCTCCGGTGCGATGGCCGGGTAGTCGTAAAGGATGATGGGCGACGAGAGCACGGTATTCCTCTCCGCGGCGTCCCCCACAAGCACGGGCCATGCGCCTTCGTTGCGGCACTGAGCGGCCGCCTCGTGCAGAAGCGCAGGAGGTTCCAGAAGAGAAATGAACGCACCCTGCTCGATTCCTAAGATCGTATGCGTCGAGATGAAGGACCGCCCGAGAGCGGCCTCGCGGAGAGTCTCGCTTCCATCGGGAAGCTGAGTGCAATTTACGATGCGAACCGTGATGCGCCACACTCCGTCCCGCAACCCTTCGGCGCGAGCTTCCACGATGCCGCGGATCTCTTCGCGCGTTCGCACAACCGCTCCCACGGCTTGTCCCGGCCGATTGCGCCCGATTTCGCGTTGCTCCTCACGAGGAAAAACGAACTGGTGGTTGAGCGGCGTCGCGCACAAGGACGCAAGCGAGGAAATAGGAAGATCCACGCGGCACTCGACAGCCTCCTGCCAGTTTTCTTCTCCGGCTTCACCGGCCGCGCGATCGACGATGCGTAAAAATCGGACGCGGATTTGGAGAGATGCATCGGGGCCACCCTCGGCCAGGCATTGCGTCTGCATCTTCCAGGCGTCATTGCCGGATTGCGCTTCCGCGTACGTTCGCGGATACACAACTCCGAAATTAAAGCGCAGCTTATTTTTCACCGCCGACGCGCGATACGGGTACAGAATGTATCCTTCGTACAACAGCGCATTCGCGATGCGGTCCACCGCAGCCAGGTTCATACCGGCACAGCTTTCCCCTTTGCCACGGGCTGCTCCGCCAACAGCCGCTCCAATGCTTGCTCCCAGGTAGGAATGCCGTTCTGGATTTTATATTGGTGGACACGGTCGAACACATCGCGGCGCAAACAGATCCACGCGGTGTTCGGATAATAGGAATCCATCATTTCGCGCCATACGCGCACGGGCAGGCGCAAGCGAGTCTCTTTGTCCCACGGTATCGGCGCCACCTGCAAGATCCCGCTGGGATCGGCCTGGAAAACCGTCCCGCTGAACAGCAGCGATACCGGAATTTCGCCATCTTCCAAACCGTAAAAATATTTAGTCGCGGCGACGTTGAAATCGAAGCTACACGGCACGGCGAGCTCGATCGCGGTCCGGCCCCGGAACGGTGGGATAACGGTTTGAACATGCGTCCACAGCATGGGCCGCAGGGTTTGGCCCCAGCGGGCGGGTTCGCCGAAAAGATCGGCGAGTTTCTCTTTCTCCGCCGGCGCGTAATTCCGGCGCGCGACTTCCAGCTGAAGCTGACAGCGCAGAGCGACGCTGTGGATCTGCTCATCCTCGCCGCCCACAACGGCGTTGTGCACTTCCAGTTGGAATCCGAGCGTCGGCACGCCCGCGGAAATCACGGGCGCGGCGCTCGTCACTTTGAAATTCAGATTAGACACGAGCCGCCTCCACTATCGTCGCCCGCTGGCGCAAATGCGCGAAGTATTGCGTCAACTCCTGCCATACTTCGGTGCCGCCCGATAATCCTCGCCAGCGTGTGCGAATCAAGCCTACCAGCTTGAAACATTCATCGATCGGCAAGAGGAAATATTCCGCGCCATCATGGCCCGATTGCAAACCGAGACGATTCACCAGCAACGCTTCGACGTCCGGTTCCATGCCCGCAAGGATGGGATTCGCGGCCTCCAGATCCTGCCAGGCTTCGAGCGAAAGCAGCGATTCGGTGGCTCCGGCCGGGCTCGGATAGGACGCTTGGGGACGCCCGGCCGCGCTGTCGCGATAAAAATACGCCATATTGATGGGAATTGCGAGGTCCTCCCACAACCCGTCGGCGAGTTGAAAATCGCGAAGCTGGCGGATGTATCGCGGCACCCTGCGATATTTCGAAGCAGGCGTGCTAAACAGGATGGCGCAAGAGGGGCAAGCACAGAACAGCGTGCGAGTTTTTGGATTGAGCAAATGCTCATGAGCGAGGGCGACCGGCGTGGAGCATAAATCACAACTCTCCCGCGATGTTTTTGGTCGAATAAATTCGCGGAGCGCCTGAAACGCGTTTTTTCCGTCCTGCGATGAATGAACTCCCATAGTTGGGCGAGATGCGGCGTGCGCCTCTAGTCCCCGCCTTCCCCGATCGCAACGGCGGCCGTGCCGTTCGAACCTGGCGCGCCCACGTGGGCCAGCGGCGCCGCCGCGTTCTGGATTTCCACAAAATCGGACGCGCCGAGGGCGCTGAGGCCCTCGACGCGCGTTACATCCGGAGCCAGGGCGTAGATCTGCTCTTCAATCGCCGTTTTGAGGGCACGCCCAACGGTCGCGTTGTGAACGCCTTCAATGCGCAATCGCACGACGCCCTCTTGCAGGCCCTCCAGTTGCACGTCGGCACCGTGCTTGCGAAACATGGGTGCCAACTTCTCCATGGCATGATCCACCCGAGCGGACAGATCCTGAGGATGCAATCCGTAAAGGATTAGAAGACTGCCCGCAAGAGGATCTTCGCCCATCGAGTCGATGATTCGAGAGCCTTCGTCTCCGCATTCGTGAATGATCTCGAGCATGCGGTTCACGGCGGTTCCGTGAAGGTCCATGACCGCTTGCATAAGCTCTTTCGCCGACGCCCGCACGGCTGGATCGGAGGTCCTCTCCAGCTGCCGGATCAGCGCCTCCACACGTGCCATCCGTTCTTGGAATGCCTGATCTTCCGTCATGATCTACTCGCTGGAGTCCGTCTGTACTGCTCCAGATCCGTGTGCTCCGAACATCGGACTATGATGCACCTCAAGCAGTTTATCTCGGCCGTGGTACATGTGGACGCCGCACGGCAGACAGGGATCGAAGCTGCGAACCGCGCGCATGATGTCGATGCCTTTGAAGTTTTCCGGGCCGTTTTCCTCGAAGATCGGCGTATTCTGCACGGCGTCTTCGTAAGGACCGGGGGTGCCGTAGACGTCGCGCGGATTCGCGTTCCAAGGCGTCGGCGGATAGGGATGATAGTTCGCGATCTTCCCGTTCCGGATCACCACGTGATGCGAGAGCACGCCGCGCACGGCTTCATGGAAGCCGCAGCCGATGGCCTCATCGGGAACTTTGAAATCGTTCCACGTTTTGGTGTTGCCCGCGTGCAGTTCGGCGAGGGCCTTCTCCAGGAAATGCAGCGCAGCCGCGGCGGCATAGGCCTGGAAGTAGCTGCGCGCGCGATCCCGCTCAATCGCGTTGCTCCATTTCGGAATCTTCCACTCCAACTCCTGCTCCGGCAGGTTCGCAGTCTTCGGCAGATAAATCTTCACGCTACTGCCCGTCGACTTTATATATCCGATATCCACCAGCCCCGCCAGGGCCGTGGACCACAAGCGCGCGATGGGACCGCCGCCCGTATCCAGCGCAAGGTAATCCTTGGAATTTTTCTCGAACCACCGCGGCGACATGACCCATGTGTAATTGCCGGCGAAATCGCGCTTCTGCGGTTTCGGGATGGTCGTCTGATTCCACGGATGGCGCTGATCCACCGGATTCCCCAGCGGATCGTGGCGCACGAACGTTTCACTGCCGCGCCAATCGTCGTAATAGGAACTCCCCAGCAGGATGCGAATGTTTAAATTGATATCCACCAAGTCGGTGGTGAGCTGCTTACCGTCGACAATGACGCCGGGCGTTACGAACATCGAGCGGCCCCAGTTGGTCATATGATCGTAGCGATAATCGCAGTGGTCCGGATCGTTAAAAGAACCCCAGCAACCCAGCAATACGCGGCGCTGGCCGACTTTTTCGTAACCCGGAAGAGCGTAATAGAAAAAGTCGAACAGATCGTCGTGGAGTGGAACGACCTTCTTCATGAACTCCACGTACTTCATCAGCCGCACCATGTAATCGGTGAAAAGCTGAACCGTGGGCACCGTGCCGACGCCGCCCGGGTAGAGCGTCGAAGGATGCACATCACGCCCCTCCATCAAACAGAACATCTCGCGCGTGTACCGGCTGACCTGCAGCGTCTCCTTATAGAACGAACCGGTGAACGGATTCAGCGCCCGCATGATGTCCGCGATGGTGCGAAAGCCGTGAATGTTGGAGTGCGGAGCGGCCGTCTGTTCCGCTTTATCAAACACGCCCGGATTCGTTTCCTTCACCATCTGCTCGCAGAAATCGACGCCGACTAGATTGTCCTGGAAGATGTTGTGGTCGAACATGTATTCGGCCGCTTCGCCCAGGTTGATGATCCACTCCGCCATGGGCGTATTGCGAATGCCGAACGCCATGTTCTGCGCGTAAGTGGCGCACGTCGCATGATTGTCGCCGCAAATTCCGCAAATGCGGCTGGTGATGAAATGCGCGTCGCGCGGATCTTTGCCCTTCATGAAAATGCTGTAGCCGCGAAAAATCGACGAGGTGCTGAAGCATTCCGCCACCTGGCGATTCGCGAAATCGATCTTGGTGAAGATGCCGAGACTGCCGACGATGCGCGTGATCGGGTCCCAATTCATTTCGACCAGGCGCGAAGAGGGATTACGTTCTTTTATTTCGGGTGCTGTCGTGGTGCTCATGGTAATTCTTTCCTTCGTCTAGTAGTTCCTTGCCTGGTAGCCGGTATTCAGCGTCGGTGTCGGATGACGCCATTTGGGTTCCTTGTTCACGATGGTGTTGGTGTGACTGCGCAGCGCCTTGATCGTCCTTCCGTACAGGCCCACCGCCGTCGTGGATAATCTTCCGCCGGGAGGCTCGTCCATGAAAGGCATGAATTTATCCGGGAAACCGGGCATGGTGCATCCGATGCAGATCCCGCCGACGTTGGGACACCCGCCGATGCCCGCCATCCAGCCGCGCTTTGTCACGTTGCAATTCACCACCGGACCCCAGCAGCCCATCTTTACGATGCATTTCGGCGATCCATATTCGTCGGCGAAATCAGCCTGTTCGTAATAGCCCGCGCGATCGCAGCCTTCGTGAACCGTCTTACCGAAAAGCCACTTCGGCCGTCCCAACTCGTCCAGGTCGATCATCGGCGCCAACCCTGCCACCTGGAATAACAGGTACAGCAGAGTCTCCATGAAGTTGTCCGGCTGCACGGGACACCCCGGCACGTTCACCACCGGAAGACCGGCCTTCGATTTCCAGTGCTTGCCGAGATAATCGTTGAGACCCATGGCACCCGTCGGATTCCCGGCCATCGCATGAATTCCGCCGTAGGCCGCGCAGGTCCCCGCGCCGATCACTGCCAGCGCCTTGGGCGCGAGCCGGTCGATCCATTCGTTGGTCGTGATGGGCTGATGCGTGTGCGGATCGGTGCCCATCGCCGCCCAGTAACCCTCGCTCTTGATTTTTTCGTTGGGAACGGAGCCTTCGACGACCAGCACGAAAGGATCGATCTTGCCTTGCTCGGCAAGATACCAATACTTCATGAAGTCGTCGCCGGTTTCGTACGCGAGAACCGCGTTGTGCAGGTGCACCTTGGGAAGCCCCGGAATCGCGCCGAGAACAACGTCCTCAATGCTCGGTTGGGTGGCCGCCGTAATCGAGACCGAATCTCCGTCGCAGCTGAGCCCGGCCGTCATCCAGATGACATGGACGTCGGAAACTGCCGGGGGCTTCTGCGTCACGCGACCGTAGGGAACCGAATCCGCCATGGTCTCTTTCTCCTCTCCCGTCGCACGGAGAATGAGGCGTTCACCCTTGTCGCTCTCTTCCCTCCGCGGCTCACATAGCGCGAAAGTAAAGGCTCAGGCAAAGTCTAAGCCCAATGCCGAGCAAAACCAATCCTGTCAGCAAGCTATTTCACGGACTTTGCATACAAACCGGCGTTTCCAACTCCTGGTAGAGCTGAAATCGCCGCTCAGTGTTTCACGCTCTTTTCCATCCGCCGGCTTCCACGCGGCAACCAAGTGACACGCACCGCCCCCCGGCCGTTTCAACAGGCTGCGACTTGGCGTGCGCGGATTTCCCCAAGTCGCGAGTTGCTACCATTTGGTTAAGATGCGACGTGCAGCGCTGATCCCGTCGTTCGTGGCGCTGTTCGTGGCGCTTACCGGCGTGCGCCCCCCCGCCCTCGCGGCCGGGATCGCAACGCAAGATCCCGCGCGCGTGGAAGTGGACGCCACCGACGCTCCGCGCCGCCTGATTCACGTCCATCTGACGCTTCCCGCCGCGGCCGGGCCGCTCACTTTGCTCTATCCGCAATGGATTCCCGGCGAACATGGCCCCACCGGACCCATCGCGGATCTGGTCGATCTGCGCTTCAGCGTCGGCGGCCAGACGATCGCGTGGCGGCGCGATTCCGCGGACCTGTTCGCCTTTCATGTGGACGTACCCGCCGGGGGAAAATCTCTCGACGTGGCATTCGATTTTATTTCGCCGCCGGACGCGGGAGGGTTCTCGTCAGGTTCGTCAATGACGCCGGAACTTGCCGTGCTGAGCTGGAATCAGTTCGTGCTGTATCCACAGGGGACGTCCGCAGGCGACCTGCGTTATCAGGCACGACTGAAGCTTCCGAATGGCTGGCAGTACGGGACGGCCCTTCCGGTCGCGCACACACGAACTTCGGAAATCGAATTCCGGCCCGTTTCCCTGGTCACGCTCATCGATTCGCCCGTCATTTCCGGCTTGCATTTCAAGAACGTCGATTTGGGAACCACCGATGGCGCCCGGCATTTTCTGCACATCGTCGCCGATGAGCGATCGCGCCATCTCCGCGCAGCCCGAATGGATCGAGCGCCACAAGCGTCTCATCGCGGAAGCGGGCGCGTTATTCGGCACCCGGCATTATCACGAATATCACTTCTTGTTAACGTTGAGCGATTACGTCGCCAACTTCGGCCTGGAGCATCACGAATCGAGCGACGACCGGCTCGCGGAACGCACGCTGCTCGATGAAGGCCTGCTCGAATACAACGCCGACATGCTTTCGCATGAGTTCGTGCATTCGTGGAATGGCAAGTATCGCCGTCCATCCGGCCTGGTCACGAGCAATTACAACGAGCCGATGCGCGGCGATCTGCTATGGGTGTACGAAGGGCTCACCGAATATCTGGGCGAAGTGCTCGCCACGCGCAGCGGCTTGGGAACGCCGGAACGTTTTCGGGAGTGGCTCGCGCGCGATGCGGCGCTGGTGAAGCTTCCTCCGGCCGCAAGTGGAGATCGCTGACGGATACGTCCATATCCGCCCAGATCCTGTACGGCGCGCGGGACGATTATTCCTTGCTGCGGCGCGGCGTCGATTTTTATTCGGAGGGCGCTCTTGTATGGTTGGAAGCCGACACGCTGATCCGGAATCTGAGTCACGGATCGAAATCGCTGGACGATTTCTGCCGTGCGTTTTTTGGTGCCAGCGATGCAACCACTTCGGGCGGCGAAGCCCTGAATCCCTATACCCGTGAGTCGCTCGTAGCGACTCTAAATGCGGTTCAGCCCTACGATTGGAACGGATTCTTCGAACAGCGCGTCGATTCGACCGCAAGCCGGACGCTCCGCGCGGGCATCGTCAACGCCGGTTGGAAACTGGCGTTCGGAGAAAAGCGAACAGACGTCTGGACCGCTTCCGAAGAGGACCGTAAAACGGCCGATCTGGTCTTTTCACTCGGCATGATCGTGAAGGCCGATGGATCGGTGAAAGACGTGACCATCGGCAGTCCCGCGCAGAAGGCGGGCGTCGCGCCCGGCTCCACGATCACCTACATCGGCGCGCGTGCGTTCTCCCTGGATTCGCTGCGCGACGCGATCAACGCCGCGACGGCGCTCGACGATCCCATCGATATCACCGTCAAAAAATGCGGGCACCACGAAAACGTTCACACTGGAATACCACGGCGGCGAAAAGTATCCTCACTTGGAACGCGACGACAAGAAGCCGGATCTGATCTACGCAATTGTGAAGCCGCGTACAAAGTCCTAGCCGCCGCGGATGTGGCGCACGCGCCCACGCGTGCCGCGTCGAGATTTTCTGGACGCCTGGCAGGCTTCTTGAAATAACTCGGGCATCGACATTAGTGTCGATGCGGCACGCCAGGGGCGTGCGCCACACAGCGGCGCCGCGACAGTCGTGCGGCGGCAAGCATTTTCGAAATGCGCGACTACAGCCCCATGATGTGATATCCGGCGTCGACGAAATGCACGTCGCCCGTCACGCCGCGGCCTAAATCGCTCGCCAGGAACACGGCCACGTCGCCAACCTCGGCGGGGGTGACGTTTCGTCGCATCGGCGCGTGTGCCGCGACCTTTTCCAACACGGTCGAGAGATCCTAATTCCTCGCGCCGCCGCCGTCTTCACGGGACCCGCCGAAATCGCATTCACGCGGATCTTCTGCGCACCGAGCTCACTCGCGAGATATCGCACGACGGATTCCAAAGCCGCCTTCGCGACGCCCATCACGTTGTAGTTCGCGACCACGCGGGTCGCTCCGAGATAAGTCAGCGTGACGATCGCCCCTCCTTCCGTCATGCGGGGAGCCGTCGCGCGAGCGACCGCGACCAGCGAATAGGCACTCACGTTTTGCGCGAGCAAATATCCATCGCGGGAAGTTTCCAGAAACGGCCGGCTCAGATCTTCGGCATTCGCGAACGCAATGCTATGGACCACGGCATCGAGACTGTTCGCCTTCGAGCGCTTCGCTCAAACGTGCGAGATCCTCATCCCGCGACACGTCGCATTCGATATCCGCGCCGCGCCGAGCGACGCTCCTAAATCTTCCACCGGTCTTCCTGAAACGCTCGCCCTGATACGTCAGCAGGATGCCGCGCGCCCTCCCGTTGATACGCTTGCGCGATGGCGTAAGCCAGACTCCAACGGTTCGCGACACCCAGAATCAGGGCCGTTTTTCCTTCCATTAATTGAGGCATGAAACCGCATTGTACACTAGGAACGTCGCGCCTCCGTTGTAGAATGACGGGGGACAGACTGCTCTGTCCCTTACTGCGTCAGATCCCAAGTAAGCGCATGGGAGTGGACAGAGCGGTCTGTCCTCTTTTCAAACGGCGAACGCCTTTCTTAGCTTTGGACCTTTCCACCCCACTGATGTACGTCAAGGGCGTCGGCCCCGCCCGCGGCGCCATGCTCGAAGCCAAGGGCAGCTTCACGTGGTCGAGGATTTACT
>CAVXVL010000086.1:0-11066 GCA_963765085.1 Terriglobia bacterium
CGCAGGGCACCGAGCGCATGGGCGCCGGAATTTTGCAGGCCGATGGATCGGTGCGGGCGGAAGCGCGCATGGATCTGAAACCCGTCGCCGACGCCGTCGTTTACATGGCGAGCTTGCCGCTCGACGCCAACGTGCAATACCTCACCGTGATGGCGACGAAGATGCCGTTCATTGGCCGCGGCTAATAATCTGGTTGCCGGGTTTCATTCCCCGGTCGTCGGAATGCACCGCGCACTTTATAATCATTTCGTTCGCGGAACGCATCCGACCCGAGCCGCGACCAGAGGAAGCGGTCCACGGACGTGGCGCGGGGCGCCGGAATGTTCTCGCCTTTCGACGTCGACGTGGCGCGGGGCGCCAGCCCTGCTGAGTCGAGAGTCATCTCGACTTTTTCCCGCAGACGTTCCGGAATGCGGCCCGCCCGAGCGCGCCGGAGCTTCCGCCGAAGCTTGCTGCCTCGTGGGGACGGCCTTTCGAGGCCGCAGCCGGCTTTCGAGCCGGCTCCTTCGGCCCCGCAAACTCTCTCGCCGTTCGACGTCGACGTGGCGCGGGGCGCCAGCCCTGCTGAGTCGAGAGTCTTCGCGCCTCTTCCGCGAGCTATTTTCCGGACTTTGTTCCCGCCTCGGGTTTGACTTTCTCCGTCGGCGAGCCCTTTTCCGCCGCCTTCCCGTTCTCCTTTCCCGAGCCTGCCGCATCTGCCGGAGCCTCCGCCGCCGCGTCCTGCGCCGTCGCATTCTGATAGCGCACGATCACCGAAATCCGCCGATTCGACGCCGCTTCCGGATTCTCCCGATCGCGTAAATTCTGATCGGCGAAGCCCCGTACCTGCACGATCTGATCGGGCCTGGTTCCATGCGCTTCAATAATCCGCCGCGCGGCGTTGGCGCGATCCACGGAAAGCTCCCAATTCGTGTAGTCCCTCTTGCCGCCGAAAGGACGCGAATCGGTGTGCCCTTCGATCATCAGGCTGTTCGGAAGCTTCGCCAGTTGCTCTGCCAGCTTGCTGATCAGCGCCTCGCCCATTTCACTCGGCGTGGCGCTCCCCGAATCGAAGAAAATTCCTTTTTCACTCTCAAGCAATTCCACGCGCAAACCTTCTCCCGTGACGCTCAATTGAACGTAGTCTTTCAGCTTTTCGAATTCCGGACGCTTCTTCACCGCCTGTTCCAACTTTTCCTTGAGGTCCTGCATGTTATCCGCACTGACGGACACCGTTTCTCCGGTTCCCGCGCTCGCGCTTCCCGAAAGTTTTCCGCTCCCCGATGGATCGCGGAAGTAAGAACTGATCGCCTTGCGCACCTGCACGCTCGAATTCAGCAGCCACAGCACGATGAACAGCGCCATCATGGCGGTGACGAAATCGGCGTAGGCGACCTTCCACGCCCCGCCGTGATGGCCGGCGTGCGCCGACCTTCTTGCGAATGATGATGATCGGTGGTCCGTTTGGTGCATTCATGATCGCTTATGAAGTCAAGCCAAAACCTAGGCGGCCTGTGGCGTGGCCGCGGCCGCCGCTCCGCCCTTGCACGCCGCCTCCATTTCCTGGAAGGTCGGGCGAACCTCGCCCGGAATGCTGCGGCGCGCGAATTCGATCGCCAGCGCGGGCGCCGTGCCTTTCACAAACGCGATCACCCCTTGCGCAGGCAGCGATAGTAGTCGGCTTCGGCATCGTTCACCTTGCTCATAAAAGAAGCCAGCGG
Source organism: Terriglobia bacterium (assembly GCA_963765085.1). Lineage (GTDB taxonomy): Bacteria > Acidobacteriota > Terriglobia > Bryobacterales > Bryobacteraceae > Palsa-187. Next base: position 1,701 of record CAVXVL010000086.1, read on the forward strand.
TCCTAGGAATCCGTAGCACAACAGGATTCCCAGAAACGTTCCCACCAACGCCGCGGCGACCTTGTGGCCAATCTCTTCCGGAGGTCCCCCGAGAGCCCCCATCGTGATCACCACGCCGAGGACCGCCGCGACGATCCCCAGTCCGGGCAGCGCATCCGCCACCGTGGACAGGGCGCCCACCGGCACCGACAACTCATGATGATGGACGTCCATATCCATTTCCATCATCTGGTCGAGATCGAACGCCGGCACGCCTCCGGAGATCGACATGCGCAGCGTATCGCACACGAATGCGACCGCATGATGATTCGCCAAAAACTTCGGGTACTTCGAAAACACCTGACTTTTTCGGGATTTTCGATATCTTCCTCCAGCTTCACCATGCCGTTTTTGCGCGCCACCATGAACAGGTCGCTCAACATTTTCAGCGTTTCCAAATACCCGGCCTTCGTGTGCGGACTGCCCTTCAAAACTCCGAGCATTCCCTTGACGATCTGCATGAGCACGGGCAAAGGGTTCGCGATCAGCAGCGTGCCAAGCGCCGCGCCGCCGATGATGATGAGCTCAGCCGGCTGCATCAGCACGAGCAGCTTTCCGTGCTCCATCAGGTAACCGCCGGCCACGGCTCCCAGTACGACAACAATACCGATAATGGCGAACATTCGTAGAAAGGGAGGCGAGCGCGTTAGCCCTGCCGACAGTGCGCTTATCGTCTTGGGAAAGGAAACCAGTAGGCAAGCGTGCGATGCACGTGCCCATCTCGCCGTGCCCTGCTTATCGGCGCAGTTCCCAAACCCACGAATGGAAATGAGCCGACGGGCGAGCAGTTTGACCCTGCTCTGGTCCCGGCTCGGGTCGGAATTTGTGATGCTGCGGTTCGCGCCGTCGAGAAAGCACCCACCAGAGCCGCGACTAAAGGAGCGGTCGGAATTTGTGATCGCTCGCGGTTCGCGCCATCGAGAAAGCACCCACCAGAGCCGCGACTGAAAGGAGCGGTTAAACCTTCCTCGAAGTGTCTAATGTGCCGGAGGCTCCGCCGCCGGCGGAGCCTCGTGGTGCGTCTTCAAATGAGCCGACGGGCGAGCAGTTTGACCCTGCTCTGGTCTCGGCTCGGGTCGGAATTTGTGATCGCTCGCGGTTCGCGCCATCGAGAAAGCACCCACCAGAGCCGCGACTAAAAGGAGCGGTCAAACCTTCCTCGAAGTGTCTAATATGCCGGAGGCTCCGCCGCCGGCGGAGCCTCGTGGTGCGTCTTCAAATGAGCCGACGGGCGAGCAGTTTGACCCTGCTCCGGTCCCGGCTCGGGTCGGAATTTGTGATCGCTCGCGGTTCGCGCCATCGAGAAAGCACCCACCAGAGCCGCGACTAAAAGGAGCGGTCAAACCTTCCTCGAAGTGTCTAATATGCCGGAGGCTCCGCCGCCGGCGGAGCCTCGTGGTGCGCCTTCAAATGAGCCGACGGGCGAGCAGTTTGACCCTGCTCCGGTCCCGGCTCGGGTCGGAATTTGTGATCGCTCGCGGTTCGCGCCATCGAGAAAGCACCCACCAGAGCCGCGACTAAAAGGAGCGGTTAAACCTTCCTCGAAGTGTCTAATGTGCCGGAGGCTCCGCCGCCGGCGGAGCCTCGTGGTGCGCCTTCAAATGAGCCGACGGGCGAGCAGTTTGACCCTGCTCCGGTCCCGGCTCGGGTCGGAATTTGTGATCGCTCGCGGTTCGCGCCATCGAGAAAGCACCCACCAGAGCCGCGACTAAAAGGAGCGGTTAAACCTTCCTCGAAGTGTCTAATGTGCCGGAGGCTCCGCCGCCGGCGGAGCCTCGTGGTGCGCCTTCAAATGAGCCGACGGGCGAGCAGTTTGACCCTGCTCCGGTCCCGGCTCGGGTCGGAATTTGTGATCGCTCGCGGTTCGCGCCATCGAGAAAGCACCCACCAGAGCCGCGACTAAAAGGAGCGGTTAAACCTTCCTCGAAGTGTCTAATGTGCCGGAGGCTCCGCCGCCGGCGGAGCCTCGTGGTGCGCCTTCAGCGGAACACTCTTCAGGAAAATGTTCAGCACCAGCGCTCCGATCATCATGATGGAGCTCGTAAGAAAGATCAAGTGTAATCCGTGTACCAGAGCGAGCCGCACCACGCCCATCAGGCGTTCCATCGTAGCGATCCCGTCCGCCGTCTGCGAGAACACCGCCCGCATCTGCGGGAGATTCTGCGCCAGCATCAGCGGATTCGAAAAAACGCAAGTTCATTTTTCGGCAAATCCGCCGGAGCCGCACGCGCGAAATCGCGATTATAATTCGTCAGCAGAATGCTGCCGAACACCGCAACCCCCACCGTGCTCCCGATCGAGCGAAAAAACGTCGTCGATGCCGTCGCCGCGCCCATCTGATGCCGCGGCGCCACGTTCTGCACCGCCACCGTATACACCGGCATCAGCAGTCCCATTCCCAGCCCCGCGAGCACCATCCCGAATTCCACACGCCAATGCGCCGTCGTCGGCGTCATCTGCGCGAACGCGATCATCCCGATCACGACTAAAGTTGACCCCAGCACGCCCGGAATTTTATAGCCCCTCAACCGATACGTGGCCTGCCCACCCAAAAACGTCCCGCACACCGTCCCCAGCATCATCGGCGTCAGCAGCGTCCCCGATTCCGTCGCCGAAACGTTCAGCACGCCCTGCATGAACAGCGGGAAATAAATGATGACCCCGAACATCCCCATGCCCAGCACGAAAATACAAATCGAGCACGTGCTGATCACCGGCTCCCGAAACAGCGTCAGCGGGATCAGCGGCTCGCTCGCCTTCGTCTCTACATAAAGGAAAGCGCCCAGCACCGCGATCGACCACGCGAGCAATCCTTCGACGCGCGCCGACGCCCATCCGTATTCCGTCACCCACGTCAGCGCGAGCAGCAGCGGCACGATCGACCCCGTTAGCGTCAGAATGCCCCACCAGTCGATCTTTCGCTTGCCTTTGTTGACGTGAATATTCGGAAACAGAAAATACGTGACGGCCAAAGCGATCAATCCCACCGGAAGGTTTACGTAAAACGTCGCGCGCCACGAAACGTGATCCGTCAGCCAGCCGCCGAGCGTCGGCCCGAAGATCGCCGCGCATCCCCACACTCCCGAAAAGAATCCCTGATAGCGGCCACGTTCGGCCGGAGCGAATACATCGGCGACGATCGTGAACACCAGCGCCATGATCACGCCCGCGCCGATTCCTTGAATCCCTCGGAACAGAATCAATTGGTTCATGCCGTCCAGGCCCGTGAAATTCATCGTGCCCGCCGCGCCGCACAGCGCCGACGCCGTGACGAACAGCGCCGCGCCCCCTAGGAAGAACCACTTGCGCCCGTACAAATCCGATAGCCTCGCGCCGATCGGGATCGACATGGTCGACGTCAACATATAGGTTGTCGCCACCCACGGATACCGGTCGAAGCCCGATAAGCTCGCGATGATCCGCGGCTCCGCTGTTCCGACGATCGTCTGGTCGAGCGCCGCAAGCAGCATCGTCAACATCAACCCCAGCAGTGTTCCCACCAACTGCGGTTTCGTCAATCGCACCAGTCCCGACGTGTGAAACTGAACTTCCGCGGGCGCCGTTGCCATCTTACGATTCTAGACTGTGGAAGCAAACCGCGTGGAGTGCAGGCTCCCGACATCGCGAAGTAGTACGCTAGCGGCATGCCCATCGGACTGCTGGTCCTCACCGCGCTGATCCTGATCCTCATCTTCACGAGCCTCCGCATCGCCCGCGAATACGAACGCGCCGTCGTCTTCCGCCTCGGGCGTTTTGTCGGACTGCGGGGGCCCGGCCTGTTCTTCCTCATCCCCTTCGGCATCGAAAACGAAACGCGCGTCGGTCTGCGCATCGTCACCAATCCCATCGAGCAGCAGGAGACCATCACGCGCGATAGCGTCACCGTCAAGGTCAACGCCGTGCTCTGGTTTCGCGTCGAGGATTCGGAGAAAGCCGTGCTCACCGTCGAAAACTATCGCATCGCCGTGCAGCAGGTGGCGCTCACCAGCCTGCGCAACGTGATCGGCCAGCACGATCTCGACGAAGTCCTCAAGGAGCGCGACAAAATCAACACTCTTCTCCAGAAGAACGTCACCGAAACCACCAAGCCGTGGGGCGTCCACGTCGAGTTGCTCGAAATGAAGGACGTCGAAATTCCTCAGGACATGCAGCGCGTCATGGCCATGGAAGCCGAAGCGATGCGTGAAAAGCGCGCCCGCATCATCAAGGCCGACGCCGAGCTCGAAGCCTCCAAGAAATTAGCCGACGCCGCGCAGCTCATGGTCGGAAATCCCGCCGCGCTCGAACTGCGCCGCATGCAGATGGTCGCCGAAGTCGGCGCCGAGAACAACAGCACCACCGTCATCATGATGCCCGCCGAGTTCGTCCACATCGCCGGCAGCTTGTCGAACTTCCTCGCGGGAAAAGGCAACTCGCCTAAAACAGATTAACGCTCAATGGGTGGGGTGGCCTTCAGGCTGCGCGCGGCTTTAGCCGCGCATTCTTGCAGCCGTGCTATCGGTGGTTTTTCAATTCCCCATCTTCTTAATCGCCCCGAGCTCCGTCTGCAACGTCCCGTCATTATTGATTTCGAGCGTCTCGGCCGCCTTGAACGACCCTGCCCCATACAACACCACCTGCCCCCCGCCCATGAAGCACTCGTACTCGATCGGGTTACTGAGCCCCTCGGTCACCGCCACCTTCCCCGACCGGAACACGAATCGATTCCCCGCCATCCCCGTCGTGCTCTCCCATCGGCCTTCGTATTTGCCCGCGCAACTCGCCATCCCCGCCTTGGGAGCCTGTCCCGCCGCGCGCTTCGCAGGACCCGCCGGCGCCGGCGTCGTCGACATGCGAATATTCTCCGGCGTCGTGTCTACAATGTCCGAGCCGAATCCCGTATCCACGCCCGCCACTTTGATCTGATACATATTGAGATTCTGCCCACGAACGTTGCCCTCCATCCACCGCCCGTTCACCAGCACCTGCACCCGATCGTCGCGATCGTATTGCCCGGCCGCGTGATCCTCGGCCGTGAGCTTGCCTTCGCGGCGCACCTCCATCGGCCAGATCTTCGACACCTGAACGCCGTTTCCCATCTGCACGAAATACGAGTTCCCGCGCACCTGCAAAACCTTCGCGTCCTGCCAGCCGTCCGACAAGATACGAACCGTGTCGCCGGCCTTGAATCCTCCGGGTCCCGCTCCACCGGCGTTCCCAGCCGCCTGGATCGCACCCGGGTTTCCAGGAGCAGCAGCCGCTCCACTCGCCATCGCCTTCGCCTCTGCCGGAGTCTGCACGTGACAAATCGCGAGCAGCCCGTTGATCTGCGCGCGCGTCGACTTCCCGCGCATCGCTGGCCGACCCGCCGGAGCGGTCTGAACGTCGCACCAATCTCCCGCCGCCGGTCCCGCGCACGAATACACGATCATGGTTGCCCGCACGGCCGGGCATTGATACATCGTGTTCATCTGCAGCGCCGGCGTCTGTGCGAGCACGCTCGCCACCGGGATAACCATCAGGATGGTTTGGAACAGCAGATTGCGCCGGCCCCATGCGTCAGCTTGGGGCTTGTTGTTGTGGGCAGAAGTGTTGTGGGTGGAAACCTGGAACTTTTTGTGATCGGCAACGTGCACTGCGGTCGACCTCCGTTTTTCGATTGGTGGGCCAGCATCGGAACGAACGGCAGGAGGCGTCTTGGGTTCCACAATGCCGCGTCCCAGAAAGGATTTGACGGCAGAATATCACACAACTCCGCTCCAAGACACTAGCATTTGATAGTCGGCAGCGGACACTCGTGATCATTCAGAGAACGTCATCCCGAACCCGCATCGGGTGAGGGACCTGCTGTTTCCTGACCGACAGATAATGGCTGCAAAGGCGTGCCGCCGACCCGCATAATTTTCGCGTCCGTTCCGGAGCCAGGCCTGCTGAGTCGGCAGTCGTGCCGACTCTTCCGCCAACAACACCCGCTCGTCTTCCCGTGCGGAAAATAGGGACAGACACCTTTTTCGCTTCCATGAGAATCGATTCGCCAGGGGCCACGCCGCGCTGCGAAAATGGCTGTCTGTCCCATTTTTCCGCAACCCCTGAGCGTGTCATCCCGAGCGTGCGCCAACGGAACCTCGTTTTCCTCAACCTCAAGAGTTCCGAGGCCTGCCCTTATGCATGAATGCCGATCGTGCCCGCTTTGGCCGCAGGCGAGTAAATCGAGTCTTCGTGTGTGGCGGCCTTCAGCCGCGCATTCTAAAGATCGCCGTCCGTCCAGCTCGACCTCCCGCCCCCGCACAATCACCACAAGAACCGTCATCCCGAACCCGCATCGGGTGAGGGACCTGCTGTTCCGCCCCGGCAAATCGCCCGCCGACGTGGCGCGGACCCGCGTGGCTTTCGCGTCCGTTCCGGAGCCAGGCCTGCTGAGTCGGCAGTCGTGCCGACTCTTCCGCCAACGACACTGCGGAAAATAGGGACAGACACCTTTTTCGCTTCCATGAGAATCGATTCGCCAGAGGCCACGCCGCGCTGCGAAAATGGCTGTCTGTCCCATTTTTCCGCCCATCTCGAACCCAAGTCATCCCGAGCGCGAGCCGAGGGACCCTCGTGCGGCTCAACCTCAAGAGTTCCGAGCAGACTTTTCGCACGAGGCCGAACGCGGCTGCTGTTTTTGTGGGGTCCGGCGCGGACGCGCGGCTTCAGCCGCGCATTCAAAGATCGCCGCGCGCCAGCGTAGTGCCCTATCCGCCGCAGCTAACCCATAAAACCGTCATCCCGAACCCGCATCGGGTGAGGGACCTGCTGTTCCGCCCCGGCAAATCGCCCGCCGACGTGGCGCGGACCCGCGTGGCTTTCGCGTCCGTTCCGGAGCCAGGTCTGCTGAAGTCGGCAGTCTTTGCGACCTTCCGCCAACGACACTGCGGAAAATAGGGACAGACACCTTTTTCGCTTCCATGAGAATCGATTCGCCAGGGGCCACGCCGCGCTGCGAAAATGGCTGTCTGTCCCATTATTCCGCCCATCTCGAACTCAAGTCATCCCGAGCGCCAGCCGAGGGACCCTCGTGCGGCTCAATCTCACGAGTTCCGAGCAGACTCCTCGCACGAGGCCGAACGCGGCTGCTGTTTTTTGTGGGGTCCGGCGCGGACGCGCGGTCTTCTCAGCCGCGCATCTTTCGAGCCGCGCATTCAAAGATCGCCGCGCGTCAGCGCCGCGTCCGATTCCGCACAATAACCCACAGAACCGTCATCCCGAACCCGCATCGGTGAGGGATCTGCTGTTAGTTCCCTCAATCAGTCGATTCGGACCGTTCGCTATCCATTTCCGTCATTCTATCGCTATGCTCGAACTTGGCAAGCCGACGCACAAGGGCTGTAGGCCCCTTAACGGAGACGAAGGTGAAAGACGACGCCCCTGCTCTCATTTGGCCGCCGCTTTTGCAGCTGCCGCCGGAAAGCCCGAAGACCGTGTATCTCGACTTAAATCATTGGATACGACTGGCCCAGGCATCTACAGGCCACAAACTAGGCAGACTGGTCGCCAACGTACTCGATGCGTGCCGTTCTGCCCGAGCCACCGGGAAGGCATTATTCGTACTGTCGGCTACGCATTACCTTGAAATGCTCAAGAAAAGACCCGGCGCAACGCCATGCGATTGCGGATGTAATGGAGGAGCTTACGGACTTCGCGTCGCTCCTCGGCCGCGCGGCTGTGATGAGGTTGGAACTCAACGCTGTGCTGGACCGCTTCGCAGCGACTCCGAGTCGGATTCACCCGCTTCCCCTGATCGGGAGAGGCGTGCTCCATTCGATCGGTCTAGCGGGTGGTTTCCGGGTCAAAGTGTCTCCGAAGGGTGAAGCGGATGATGTCTCAGAGATACCTGAGAGGCAGGCCTGCGAGGACCTCGTTACGCATGCAAATCGCCTACTCGATCGTTCGGCCCTCCGAGGTCCGAGCGACGATGAGGTTGGTGGACTTCGCGCACTGGGCTGGAACCCCGAACGCATTGCGCAGGTGGGAGACCGTCGAGCTGCTAGCGAGCAAGAGCTGCGCTTCAGCTGGACCAAGAAGACAAATGGCGGAGCGGCCGGTTAAGCGATGTCGTTTCGGCCCGGGAACTTTGTATCGAGTTTCAAAAACATCCTCCCGCGTGCATTAATGGGGGAGCGCGGCTTGGGAGCTAGCGGCTGTTGCCCGGGACGAGCGATCCGCTCGTTCATTAGCTTCGGGGCGATGCCTAGAATAGAAGTTGCAATCAAAATGGGAGACTGTGCTCCTCATCGCAACCGAGACAAGAGTGGACCGCTAATCTTGAGACTGACGGCCAAATCTCTATGCCTTCTCGCTGGTCGCCCGATTGCGGTATCGGCTGTGACCAAAAAGGTTGTCCTCCATCACGTCCAAAGAGCAGCCCCAGTTAGGAGAGAGAATGCGGACGGCGTTGCTACGGAAACTGCGAAAACCTTCCCGAGACCATTGATCGTGTAAGACAACGACGCGCGCGGAGACCCAACCTGTAACAAAATAATTGAGCCGGAATCAACAACTTGACTAGACATAAACTATATTTCTTCAACTATCTTTCAAAACCCACTTGCGCATCCTACCCCGGATTGGTATTCTACCTTTGTCGTCGCCGCAACCGAATCTTCCGGAGGACAGCAAGTTAGAGCCCCGAAGGCGAAGTTCGCGAGAGTGGTTTTCCGGGGTCGAGCAAAAAAGTTTGACTCTCCCTCTTGCGAAACGGTCCACGGTTTGATAGGCTAGACGATGTGCACTTGGTAAGTAAGTAGCCCGAGTGCAGGGTGGGTAGGCAGCGAGACGCGGTTTTGGATCTTCTTCAAATAAGTTCTTCACTGAAGTCCCGATAGCCTCCAGCTGAAAAGAAGCGTCATGGCGAGTTTGTCGTGCGCATTTACGAGTAGGTTCTTTCAGGCTCCCAATAATTTCTGGATAGGGGAACTATCCTTTGCCGGCTGTAATTTTCCGGTGCAAGGGGGTTTTTGTTGTCCGAACGGCTTTCGAGGCCGGCAGCGAATTCGCTTTCGCAAGATCGCTGATTCCACTGCGCAGATCTTTGAAAATCTGGTTGGACGCGAAACAGAGAATGCCTTTGTTTTTAACGGAGCCACATCGGAAATTTGAGCGGGGTTTCGAGAAGAGTCATCTCTGCCAAGCAGAAGTTCGTCAGTAATCTGAGTTAATACTGAAGCGAATCAAACAATTCGGTGAGCGTCGGCAGTCTAGCGATGGATCTTGTCCACACGGTTCAAACGAGAGTTTGATCCCGGCTCAGAATCAACGCTGGCGGCGCGCTTAACACATGCAAGTCGCACGAGAAAGGGAGCAATCCTG
>CAVXVL010000087.1:0-63630 GCA_963765085.1 Terriglobia bacterium
CCCGCTGTCCGCCAGATTTGGCGCCGCCGCTACCGGAGCAGTTCCCGCAACCGCAGCTTCGCCGGTCAAAAGCGCCTGCGCCGCGCTCGACGCCGCCAAGGCCGCCGGCGCGGCCGCAGCCAGTTCCGCCGCGTGGCCAGCCAAGGTTTTCACGCTCTCCGCCAGATTTGGCGCCGCCGCTACCGGAGCCGTCGCCGCAACAGCAGCTTCGCCGGTCAAAAGCGCCTGCGCCGCGCTCGACGCCGCCAGCGCGGCCGGCGCCGCCGCAGCCAGTTCCGCAGCGTGGCCAGCCAAGGTTTTCACGCTCTCCGCCAAATTCGGGGGCGCCGCAGCCGGAGCCGTCGCCGCAATAGGAGCTTCGCCCGTCAAAAGCGCCTGCGCCGCGCTCGACGCCGCCAGCGCGGCCGGCGCCGCCGCAGCCAGTTCCGCCGCGTGGCCAGCCAAGGTTTTCACGCTTTCCGCCAAATTCGGGGGCGCCGCAGCCGGAGCCGTCGCCGCAACCGCAGCTTCGCCGGTCAAAAGCCCCTGCGCCGCGCTCGACGCCGCCAGCGCGGCCGGCGCCGCCGCAGCCAATTCCGCCGCGTGGCCAGCCAGAGTTTTTATGCTGTCGGCCAAATCCGGCGCTGACGCTGCCGGAGCGGTCCCTGAAGTCGCGGCCTCCTCTGTCAAAATTGCCGGCCCCACGCTTGATGTCGCCGCCGCGGTCGCCGCTTGCAAAACGGGATCGGCGGAAACCTTGGGCGCCTCGGCCAGACCGGACAATTCCGGCGCTGGGCCCGCCGAACGCGATCCGCCGAACACGGAGCGCAACATGCAGCCCAGCCCGCAGGCCACGAAATAGGCGCCGGCCAGCAATAGCGCCGTTTCGAGCCAGAACCCCTGGCGCCCGGGCAACACGTGCAGCACGGCGGCGACGAGGCCGATCACATAGAGAAAGAGGGCGACGACAGGCCATCCCTTCCAGGACGCCGGACGTTCGGCCTTGCAAGTGAAAAAGCCGACGGCGAGGCCGAGGACCGCCGCCGCGACCAGCCAGGGGTAAAGGGCGTTAGCCAGGTAAGTCATCGTGCCGCCCTCACTTCAGATTGAATTCGATGCGGCGATTTTTCGCCCGGTTTTCGTCAGTGTCGTTGGGGACGAGCGGTTTATCCTCGCCATAGCCGACCGCCGTGAGGCGGCTCTCCCTGATCCCCGCCGCGACGAGATAGTTGGCCACGCTCCAGGCGCGCCGGCGCGACAGCCAGCGATTTTTCGATGCGGATCCGATGTCGTCGGTATGGCCGGAAATCTCGAAAGCGGCGGCAGGGCATTGTCTGGCCGCAGCGACCACGGCGTCGAGGACGGCCGTCGAACTCCGGCTTGAGCGTGGCGCTGCCGGTTTCGAACAGGATGGGGCTCGCCCTCACGAGATCCATGAGCATGGCCTGGCAATCCTCGGCGGCGAGGGGCGCGGAGGCGGACGCAGCCGGCGGCGGAGTCGCGGCGACGGGCGCCTGCGCCGCTGGAGCCGCGGGAGCCGCGGCGGGAGCCGCAGGAGCGGCGGCGGGAGCCGCAGGAGCGGCCGTGGGAGCCGCGGCGGTTTCGGCGGCGGGCGGCGGCGGACGGGCGCGGGCGCCTCCTCCTTCACCGGGGCTGAAATTTTGGCCTCGGCCCTGAAAAGCCGTCGGAAACGGCCGCGACAAAGGCGGCCTTGGTCTGCTCGGCGGTTTCCGCCTCGGCCGCGTCGCCATTCAGGGAAACCGTGCGGTCGCGGAGATTGAACTGGCCCGTGCGCAGCCGCGCCAGTTGATTCCAGTCCGGCAAGCGTCGCCGCCAGAAATTCTTCGGCACGCCGGCGCCGGGCTGCATCTTGTCGTTGACGGTGAGACCGGAGAATTTTTCCTTGATCGCGATGAGGATTTTGTCGTGCGTCTGCTCGTCGGGATAGAAGCCGGTCAGCGTCAGGCCGGCGTCGGTCTTTTCCGCGCCCGCCACATAGGGCGAAACATCGCCGGGCGACACGGCTTTCAGGTCGAAGCGTCGATTCCCGGCGTCCGCCGGCGGCGGCGGAGCGGACAGGGCGTCCTTGCCCGCCGGCGCCTGTCCGGCCAGGGTCGTCACATTGTCGAGCAGCGCGGCCTTGCCGGTCTTCAATTGCGCCAGCGCATGCAGCGCGGCGGCGGCGTTGGCGGCGAATTTTGGCGGGGCGCCCGAGGCGACCTGCAGCTTGTCGACGAAAGCGAGATCGGGGAATAGCTTCTTCGCCTTGGCCAGGATCGCCGCCCGCTCCGCCTCCGAGCCGACGAAGCCGGTCAGCGTCAGGGTCTTGCCGTCATTCTCAGCCTGCAGGGCGAAGGCCGACGCCCTTGGCGCGACGATAGCCTCCTGCGCCAGGGTCAGGCCCGCCGGCAGCCCATGGGCCCGCGCAAGCGCCTCCTTATATTCTGACGAGGTCGCCGACTGGCCGGAGAGCTCAGTTCGCTGTCGCGCAGCTGCGCCTGGCCCGAGGTCAAATGCGCCAGCACTTGCAGGGCGCCGCCGGCCTTGTCGGAGAAAGCGGCGGGGCACCCGGAAAAAAAGCTCATCTGGTCGACGACGCGCGCCTGCGGCAGCGCCTTCTGCGCCGCGGCCACAATCGCGGCCCGCTCGACGGGCGAAGGCGCCGCGCCGGAAAGGGTCAGCGCGCCGCCATCCAGCGCCGCGCTCCAGAGATAGGGTTTTTGCGCCGGCGGCTGGCTCAAGCCATCGGTCACCAGGCGGACACCCGGAATGGCGGCGGCGGCGGCGAGCGCGGCGGGGCGGGTCGATTCGTCGAAAACCCAGCCATTCAGGCTGACATCGCGTCCAGAGGCGACGGAAAAGCCGGGCTCGCCCACGCTTTTGGCAAGGGCTGCGTCCGCGCTCCCCGCGAGGTCATGCTCGACGCCGGCGGTGTCGAACAGGTTCAAGCCGAACCAGAGCGCCAAAAGCGGCAAGAGGCCGATCCACCATTTTTGCGGCTGACACATGACCATCTCCCAGACCAACGCCGCCGAAACTGGCGTTCTCTCACGAAAATCGAATGACGAAATCAAATTCTTCCGGGGCCCTATTTCATCCGGCTCCGTAAGCCCGGGCGAGGATAGCGGTCGCCCAGCCCTAGCGCCAGCAACCTTTGTGGTCAGCGGGGGGTGAAAATAGTCATGTCCGCGGTGAGTTTTTCCTCGCTCGAAAAACTTGCCAATCCGGTTCGCGTCGGGCATATCTGCGCGACGCGGTTCGCTGCGGCCTTGCGCCGCTGCGTGTCGTGCGGCGGAGACGTGGCCGAGAGGCTGAAGGCGGCGGTTTGCTAAACCGTTATAGGGTTGTAAAGCCCTATCGAGGGTTCGAATCCCTCCGTCTCCGCCAGTTTTGTTTCCAGAATGTCGCCGCGAAACCAAGCCCGCGGACCGGCCGTTTTATCCAGGCCGATTTTTTCGCGAGGCGATTAATGCGCGCCGGGTTCGGCCATCACCGCTTCCTTGACCGCGCGCGGGACGCGCTGAAAAACCATCGCCGAGCCTCGACCCCGTTGCTCGCGGCGCTGGCGCTGGTCTGCGCCATGCGCGACGTCGCGGCCACGCCGCCGCCGCCGCCGCGCCGGCCCAGCGAGTTCGGCAAGTCCCCTGCCCCCCGGCAAGCCGGCGCCCGCAAAACCCGCGCCGCAAACGGCGCCCCGGCGCGCGCGCCTGTCGACGTCGACGTCAACAAGCTGGAGCCTTATAACTTGCCCCCCGCGTCGCGCGAAAAAGTCCATCAATGCGGCGACGAATGGCGGAAGCTCAAAATGGCCGGCAAGAGCGAGGGCCTGATCTGGCGCAGCTTCGCCGAGAAATGCTTCACGCGTTGAATTCTTGAAACAAAAAACGCGGGATCACTGGCGATCCCGCGTCGGAAAAAATCGGCGTCGCGACGACGGTGAGACGTCGTCGCGACGAAATGAACCGCAAGGTTCAGTTCTGTCCTTCGTTGGTCTGCGCGGCGGGAGTGACCGGTTCCGCAGCCGGAACGGCTTCGGAGCCGGCGCAGGCGCCGCCTTCGGCTTGCGCGTGACCTTGCGCGCGGCCTTGGGTTTTTCCGCCGCGGGCGCGGCGGCCGGCGACGCGACCTTCTTGGTCACGCGGCGCGAGGCGGCGGCCGTGCGCGCCGCAGGCTTCGCGGCGGCGGCCGGTTTTGCGGCGGTTTTTTTCGCCGCGGCTTTGGCCGGCGCAGCCTTGGCGGCGGCTTTCTTCGCAGGCGCCTTGGCTTTCGGAGCGGCGGTCTTCACGCGGGCGTTCTGCGCCGCAGCCGATTTGGCCTTGGCCGCGGGCTTTTTCGCAGCAGCGGTCTTCTTCGCGGCAGGTTTCGCCGCCGGCTTGGCGGCCGCTTTCGAAGCCGTTTTTGCAGCAGCCTTGGCGGCCGGCTTTTTCGCAGCGACTTTCTTCGCGGCGGGTTTGGCGGCGGGCTTCTTAGCGGCTGTCTTCTTTACGGCCGGCGCCTTCGCTGCGGTCTTCTTCGCAGCGGCCGGTTTCGCGGCGGGCTTCTTCGCGGCGGCCGTCTTTGCGGCGGGCTTCTTCGCGGCGGCGGCTTTCGTCGCGGCCGGCTTCTTCGCAGCGCTCACCTTGGCGGCGGGTTTCTTGTCGACGGATTTTTTCGCTGCCGCCTTTGTGGCCGGCTTTTTAGCCTCGGCCGTTTTGGCTGCAGGCTTTTTCGCGGCGGACTTCGTCGCGACGGACTTGGTCGCGGCTTTCGCCTTTGCGGCGCGCGTCTTTTTCACGTCAGCGGCGGTCTCCGCCTTGGTCGCTGATGCGTCCGCGGCCTTCACGGCCTTGGTCGATTTCTTGGCCGCCGGTTTCGCCGCGGCGGATTTCTTCTTTGGTGCTTGCGCCATATCAAACCCCTTTGCGTGGCCGGCGCGTCATTGCCGGGTATTGGCCTGAATAGCCTAATCCTGTTAATGACTCTTGCAAGAGAACGTTTCATCGCTTACTCTGTTTTCGCGCGTTAAAAAGAGCGACGCGCGCAATCGCGCCGGATCGTTTCGCGCGTCGGGCCAAAAGGCGCCGCGATGAAATCACCCGTCGAGGCGGATGAGGATATGCGTCGCGGATGCGAAAATGCATCCGCGCGACGCATTGTTTTTCAGCCTCAATGGCCGCGGACGCCGCTGTTTTTCGCACCCTCCAACGACATGAAAACGTCTTAAAATCTTCATGAATTTCAATGAGTTCGACGATCGATTCCGTAAGCGGCGAGGGGCCGCGCGAGGGTCTCGATCGCGTCTTGGACCACGTGCGAGTGGACAGCAGACCAGAATGTTTTCTCTGTCGTTCCCGTCTTTTTTCGCAGCGCAAAATGCTTGCGCGCGGGGGCGCAGGCGACGTGCCCCGGCGCGTTTCGCCACCCCTGCGCAGCGAAAAAAAATCGCAAAAAAAATTCGCCGCACGCAAAAAAAAACGCGCTCCGTCACCGGAGCGCGCGCGAAAAAAAGCAATGGGCGTCAATGACGCAACAAGAAGCGCGAATCAGATCCCGAGTTTGCTCTTCAGGATTTCATTCACCGCCTGCGGATTGGCCTTGCCGCCTGTGCCCTTCATGACCTGTCCAACGAACCATCCGAGCATGGTCGGCTTGGCCTGCGCCTGCGCGACCTTGTCCGGATTGGCGGCGATGATTTCATCCACCGCCTTCTCGATGGCGCCTGTGTCGGTGACCTGTTTCATGCCGCGCGCTTCGACAATCTTTTCGGGATCGCCGCCTTCGGTCCACACGATCGGACGCTGTGTCGAGGCACTGGGGGTCGGCGACCGCCGCGGGGAGCGTGCCCCCGTCGGGCGCCGGCGGGCAGGACGGCGGTGGCGCGGTCTCATTGCGATCCTTGAGGCCCCACAAGACATCGCCCTCGCCGGCCCATGCGATGAGCGGCGCCACTGCCGAGACAAGAAGCGAAGCCCACGCCCCAAGTCGCCTCATGGAGACACGCCTGGAATCGCCCCGCACGCGAACGGCTTCTGCGGGAGCGGCGAACGCCCCCCGTCGGGCACTTGATTCGTGACGGCTTCCCAAAGGCGCAGCGTCGCCTCGGCAGACAGCATGAGCGAGTCGTAAACGTCGGGCCCACACCCAGGGTAGGCCTTCACGATCGAAACGAAGTCGGCGATTCCATGCGATCCTGCAGCGCCGGCGGAATGGTGTGCATCACGTTCGCCGTGGCGATGAAGAACACCTGGCTCAAATCGTACTCCACGTCCAGGTAGTGATCCATGAACATGTAGTTCTGCTCGGGGTCGAGGACTTCGAGCAGCGCCGCCGACGGATCGCCGCGGAAATCGGTGGACATCTTGTCGATCTCGTCCAGCATGAACACCGGATTGCGCACACCGGCTTTCTTCATCATTTGGATGATCTGGCCCGGCAGAGCTCCGATATAAGTGCGGCGATGACCGCGCACTTCCGCTTCATCCCGCACGCCGCCGAGAGAAAGCCGCACGAACTTACGGCCCGTGGCCTTCGCGATCGACATCCCCAGCGAAGTCTTGCCGACGCCGGGAGGTCCGACGAAGCACAGAATGGATCCCTTGGGATCTTTCACCAAACGGCGCACGGCGAGGAACTCCAGAATGCGTTCCTTGATCTTCTCCAGGCCGTAGTGATCGGATTCCAGCACCTGCTGCGCATGCGTCAGGTCGCGAATTTCCTTGGACTTCTTGCTCCACGGCACCGCGAGCAGCCAGTCGAGATAGTTGCGCGAGACGGTGGATTCGGCCGACATGGGCGGCATCTGCTCCAGGCGCTTGAGCTCCGCCATGGCCTTCTCGTGCGCGTCCTTGGTCATGCCGGCGGATTCGATCTTCTTCTTCAGCTCGTCGAATTCGCTCTTTTCGCCGCGGCCCAATTCCTTCTGAATGGCCTTGATCTTCTCGTTGAGGTAATACTCTTTTTGCGCCTTTTCCATCTGGCGCTTCACGCGTCCCTGGATGGTGCGATCGACGTTGAGCTTCTCGATTTCGATGTCGAGCATCTCGGCGACGCGCGTCAGCCGGTCGATCGGATCGAAGATCTCGAGCAGCTCCTGCTTTTCTTCGATGGCCAGCTGAAGATTCGCGCCGACGGTGTCGGCAAGCTTGCCGGGATCGTCGCCGCGGATGGCCGCGACGATCGTGTCGTAGTTCACGTTCTGGCTGATTTTCGCGTATTGCTCGAACAGCGCCGGTGACGCGCGAGATCAGCGCATCGAGCTGCGGACCGGTTTCGACTTTATAGCTGAAGGTCTTGATGGTGGCCTTGAAGTAGCCTCATCTTCGGTGACCGAAAGAATCTTGCCGCGCTCGACGCCTTCGACCAGCACCTTGATGTTGCCGTCGGACTGCTTCAGGCTCTGAACGATATTCGCCATGGTCCCGACGGCGAAAATCTCGTCGGGGCGAGGCTCGTCCACGCTGGCATCGTGCTGGGTGGCGAGAAAGATTTTCTTGTCTCCGGCGAGCGCCTCTTCGAGCGCGCGCACACTGGATTCGCGGCCTACGACGAAGGGCGTCATCATATGCGGAAAGATGACGACATCCCGGATGGGCATCATCGGCAGACGGCGCGAATCGGATTTTTCTTTCGAGGTAAGCATTTTGGAAAGGATCAGGGGCCGGAACCAGGGGCCAGGGTTCGAACCCGGCCTGCTCGGTTCACTCACGCCGGACTTCTGTCTCCTATTTCGATTATCCGGCTTTCTCCAGAAGGCTACGTTGATCTTCTGAGAAATCACCATTTCCTTGGTGACCACGAACTCGCGGACTTTTTTGTAAGTGGGCAGGTAGTACATCAGATCCAGCATCAGCTCCTCAAGGATCATGCGCAGTCCCCGAGCGCCCACTTTGCGCTCCATGGCCAGTTGCGCGATCGCCTCCAGAGCTTCGTCGTTAAGCTCAGCCGGACATTTTCGAATTCGAACAGCTTCTGATACTGACGGATGATCGCGTTCTTCGGCTTGCTCAGGATCTGCACCAGAGCATCCTTGCTCAGATCTTCCAGCACGGCGACCACCGGCAGGCGCCCGATGAATTCGGGAATGAATCCGCCCTTAATCAGGTCCACGGGCTGCACATTCTCCAGCAGCGTCATGTCCCGCCGTCTGGGATTTCCCGCCCGGCGGCTTCTATCCGGCGGCATCCTCCGGATTCGAGAATCCGATGGTGCGGGTGCCCGATGCGGCGCTGGATGGTTTTTTCCAGGCCGATGAAAGCCCCGCCGCAGATAAACAGGATGTTCGTCGTATCGACGGGCGTAAATTCCTGATGAGGATGCTTTCGGCCGCCTTGCGGCGGAACGTTAGCGATGGTCCCTTCGAGGATCTTCAACAGGGCCTGCTGGACGCCTTCGCCCGACACATCGCGGGTGATCGACGGATTCTCGTCCTTGCGGCCGATTTTGTCGATCTCGTCGATGTAAATAATGCCCTGCTGGCGCGCTGCACATCCCAATCG
The DNA here is from genome assembly GCA_963765085.1 of Terriglobia bacterium. Lineage (GTDB taxonomy): Bacteria > Acidobacteriota > Terriglobia > Bryobacterales > Bryobacteraceae > Palsa-187. The sequence continues at coordinate 8,454 of CAVXVL010000087.1, forward strand.
GCGTTCTGGAGCAGGCGCAGAATGATATTCTCGACATCCTCGCCGACGTAGCCGGCCTCGGTGAGCGTGGTCGCGTCGACGATGGCGAAGGGCACGTCCAGGATCCGCGCCAACGTCTGGGCCAGCAACGTTTTACCGGTGCCAGTCGGTCCGATCAGCAAAATATTGGACTTCGATAGTTCGACTTCGCCACGCGCTGCCGGTTCATCTGAATGCGCTTGTAGTGGTTATAGACGGCCACCGCCAGCTTCTTCTTGGTGGCTTCCTGCCCGATCACGTATTGATCGAGATACTCCTTTAATTCCAGAGGCTTAGGAAGCTTATGGGGAGCGGCGTCCGTGCTGCTCATGCCGGTCGTCTTCCAGGATCGAATTGCAGACGGCGATACATTCGTCGCAAATGTAGGCGCGCGGATAGTCAGAGGGGGAGGAGATCAGCTTACCAACAACGTCCTGACTCTTGTGGCAAAACGAACAACGAAGGGATTCGTCAGAGCCGGCTCGTTTCACGCTTGGAGACCTCCTGAGCATCCCGCGAGGCGGGACGCATTGGCTACAAAGAAAAGAACACTCTCATTATAGCGAACTTCCGGAATGTCAACGACGCGGTTTCGCCCTAGGTAAACAATTAATGAACTTGTGCGTCTGCCTGGGGTTTTCGAGCCCCCAGGGGTACTTGACCGCTCCCTCTAGTCGCGGCTCGGGTGGGATTCGGACCTCCGGCGTCCCACTAGGAACAAAGGGTGCCGCCCGGCGTAAACGATCCGCTCCACGATCCAGACCCGACCCGAGCCGCGACCACAGGGAGCGGTTTAAGGTTTAAGAATGCTCGGGTGGGATTCGGACCTGCGGTGCACTCAGAAAAAGAATGCCGCCGGACGTCAACGATTCGCTCCACGATCCAGACCCGACCCGAGCCGCGACCACAGGGAGCGGTTTAAGGTTTAAGAATGCTCGGGTGGGATTCGGACCTCCGGCGTCCACTAGGAAAAAGGGTGCCGCCCCGGCGTCAACGATTCGCTCCACGATCCAGACCCGACCCGGGCCGCGACCACAGGGAGCGGTTTAAGGTTTAAGAATGCTCGGGTGGGATTCGGACCTCCGGCGTCCACTAGGAAAAAAGGGTGCCGCCCCGGCGTCAACGATTCGCTCCACGATCCAGACCCGACCCGAGCCGCGACCACAGGGAGCGGTTTAAGGTTAAGAATGCTCGGGTGGGATTCGGACCTCCGGCGTCCACTAGGAAAAAAGGGTGCCGCCCCGGCGTCAACGATTCGCTCCACGATCCAGACCCGACCCGAGCCGCGACCACAGGGAGCGGTTTAAGGCTTAAGAATGCTCGGGTGGGATTCGGACCTCCGGCGTCCACTAGAAAAAAGGGTGCCGCCCGACGTCAACGATTCGCTCCACGATCCAGACCCGAGCCGCGACCGCAGGGAGCAGTTTAACAAACCGCTGAGGGCAACCGCCCTTAGTCGAATACGACCGTCTTATTCCCGTAACAGAGAATCCGATGCTCCAGGTGCCAGCGCAGCGCCCGGCCCAGAACAGTTCTTTCCAGATCGCGGCCCTTTCCCACCAGGTCCTCCACCTGGTCGCGGTGGGAGATGCGTTCGACATCCTGCTCGATGATCGGCCCGGCGTCGAGCTCCTCAGTCACATAGTGGCTGGTCGCGCCGATCAACTTCACTCCTCGGGCGAAAGCCGCGTGATAGGGCTTGGCTCCCGTAAAGGCGGGAAGAAACGAGTGGTGCACGTTGATGATGCGCGTGGGATATCGAACGACAATCCGAGGCGGCAGAATTTGCATGTAGCGAGCCAATACAATCAGGTCGATGCTGTATTCCGCAAGCAGGTCAAGCTGGCGCTGCTCGGCGAGCGGTTTGGATTCGGCGGTGATGGGAATGTAGTGAAACGCGATTCCGTAGAAGCGCGCCAGATCCTCGGCGGCCTCGTGATTGGAAATGACGACGGGGATGGAACACGAGAGCTCGCCGGTCTGATGCTTGTGCAGGATGTCGGCGTAGCAATGCAAATGCTGGGAGACGAACAAAGCCACGCGCGGGGCTCGTGACATCAGCTCCAGGCGGAAGTTCATCTCCAGTTCATGAGCAATCGGCTGGAACTCGGCGTGGAAGGCCGCGAGGTCGAAACCTTCGAGCGTCCATTCGACGCGCATGAAGAAGAGCCGAGCCTCGTGGTCCTGATGCTGATCGGCATGGATGATGTTGGCGCCCAAACGATACAGAAGACTCGATACCGTCGCGACGAGTCCTTTGCGATCGGGGCAATCGATGAGAAGGACCGCAGTGTCGGGCATGAGTATCCTTCAATTTTACCCAGGCGGTAGCCTTCAGAAAGATGAAAATCCGCTTTCTAGCACCCGAACTGGCGCAGATGATGATCCAGGTGTTTATACATCAGCACCGCCCACTGGTCGGGTGTGAGCCGTCCGAAGAAGCTATGCGGATGCGAAGTGCATCCCTTCGGCCCCGCTGCCGCGAAACGGTCGATCATTCCTCGCAGGCGCTCCTGTTCCTTTGAGAGGTCCCGCTCGTCCTGGATCACAAGACCCTCGACCGTCGGTGAATTCCTGCGCATCGGTTCGTCATTCCGAAGCGCCAATGGCTTCACGATCGGGCCAAGAATTCGGCCGATGAACGCCCGCGGAGGAGTTCTCTCGCCGAGCGCTAGCTCCACCCCCGCGGAACAGTGCGCCATTGCTTGCGCCGCGTTCATCATGCCCCACAGCCGCTCGCTATCTGGCCTGAGATGCATGATCCGTTCCTGCACCTCTTGTACGGCGGCCGGGTCAAGGAGATTTCTCATGCGAAAATTCTAACAGCAGGGGAACACTCACGACCAAATGCGGCCATGCATTGCACCGAGTTCGTCATTCCGAGCGCAGCGAGGAATCTGCTTTTTCCTCAGGAGCCATTAAAAGCTTTAGCAGCAGGTCCCCGCTGCTGCGCTCGGGCTGACGAACGTGTTTGCCGCTAATGCTTGGTGGCTTATGTCGGTGGCTATGGATACGCTGGACCGACCTTCCCTGCCCCCTTCGGCGGAGTAAAGCTGGTCGCATCGGGGCCGAGACCCAGCATCTTGTAGCGAGCTTCCGTCTTCGTAATGAAATCGTCGATCAGCCCAGGAGCAGCGGACACCATCTCATAAGCGCGGAAAGGCTTCGATTCCGGCACTTCGGCATGCAGGATCTGTTTGTCGAAGGTCGCTTCCGTGGTTCCCTCAATGCAGTAGTGTTCGGGCGTCGGGATGAGCGTCGCGCCCGTCAGTTGCGCGTATAATTCCGATCGATCGCGCCTATGCTGCGGAGCTTCCGGGCATCCTTGAATGATCGCGACCGGAGTACCGTTGGCCTTGATCTGGCGCAGCTCGTCGGCGGTGATGCCGATCATCGGATCGCTCGAACGCATGGCCGATCCGTAGCGGCGCATCACATGCGCGAACTCGTGCGGATCCATCGAAAGGAGCTTCTGCTCGTTCGCGGGATTCAGCTCAATGCGCTCAGCCCAGAACGGTGTTTTCGCGACGGCGGCCATGCCGTCCTTCTCGGCCATATCCGCGTAGTTGAAATAATATTGCTTGGCCAGGCTTTCGCCGATCGTGCCTCCGCCTGTAGTCAGAAAGGTAAACACACCGCGGGCGTAATCGGGATAGCGCGAAGCCATGATGTACGCCGTGCGGCCTCCAGAGGAGGCCCCAATGAGGTACGCGGGACGCGCGTTGAGTTGCGATTGCAAACCGGCTTGTTGATCGGTCCAAACATCGATATCGCGAGCGCCCTTCAGCACCAGATCGGAGCGACCCATATTCGCTCGATCCCAGGTGATGACGCGATATTTTGCGGAGAGCTTTTCCGCGAGCGGACGCAACGTCTCCAGGCGGTTCTGACCACCCGCGCTCATCACGATCGGAATGCCGCGCCCGCGCTCCTCGATCCAGATCCGGTTGCCTTCGACGGTGATAAATCTACCGGCGGTCCTAGATGACGACGGCGTCTGCGCCCGCACGATGCGGGAAGCGGCTCCCGCCGCGGCGAACGCGACGAATGCCCGCCGGGAGAAAGAGCGAGCAGAAACGCTCGACGATGAGGGAGAATCCTCGGAAGAATCAATGAGTTGGGTGGGCATGTCGATGAAGATCCTGGACGAAAGTATGCGCAAGGCGTCGCATATTGTCAAGGGTCCGAGGCGCGTCCTGCCGGAGATATTTTTTCGCGATCAGGATCGGGAGGACGAAGATCCCCCGTACCGCGACTCGGGGATTCAAGGCCTAGAGTCAGTAATTTACCGAATTGAAACGGTGCTTCACCCTCCCCGAACCTCCGGTACTCGGGGTATTTTGCCCCATCTCCTGGGTCTTTCGGACACGCATTTACCTTGACAGGGGGAACCCCAAAAGGGTATTATGACAGTTCGTTAATCAAAGCAGCTTGACCTGCAGGGTGTATGTCAAGCCCGCTGTCCTCCAGGCCACCGAAGCAATAGGGGCACAGGGTGTCTCTAACTGTTTAGGAGGGGCCGGTTGTTAGAAGTCCGACCTGGGATCGCGTGAGAGGGCGAGGGTTGTCCTTCGATCGCACACCGGGCCTTTGTGAATACATGAAGCAACACTACTTCGTAGTCGTTCTCGCTCATTCCTTGCACGGACGCCTGCGCCGGATTCACATCCCGCACCAAGCTCTGTACGTCACGCTCGGACTGGCGCTGTTCGGCTCCATATCGCTTTTCGGCATGGTTTCCAGCTATTTGAGAATGAGCTGGAAAGTGGCGAACTATAATTCGCTCCGCCAGCAGGTGGAGACGCTGCGCAGTCGTTACCAGGACCTGCAGCGCGAAAACAACGAGAAGCAGACCCAATTGGCGTCGCTACAGTTGATGGCGAGTGAAGTCAGCCTTGCGCTCGGCATGAAGCGGAACATCGAAGGCGCGGATACGATCGCGGAAGAAGGCCCGCTGGTACCGAGTTATAAAGAATCGATTGAAGAGTACGATTTCTTGAAGTCGGCCGATTTTTCGCGGGTGAATCACATCTACGCGCGGAAGTGGCAGACGAATATCGTGCCCAGTATGTGGCCGGTGAACGGACGACTACTGAGCCGCTACGGCGAGCGCGAGGATCCGTTCTCGGGTGAAGGCGCGATGCATACGGGCGTGGATATTTCGGCATCGATGGGAACGCCGGTTCACGCCGCGGCGGATGGAATTGTTGCGTTCAGCCAATTTTTCTCGGGCTACGGGCGCATGGTGATCATCGATCACGGCGGCGGAATGACGACGCGCTACGCGCACCTTTCGAAATTCGAAGTGGTCACCGGGCAAGAAATTCGCCGCGGCGATGTCCTCGGATTCTCAGGCGCGAGTGGACGCGTGACTTCTCCGCACCTGCATTTCGAAGTCAGGCTTGGTGGAAGCCCGGTAAATCCCTATCCGTATCTGACGCGCTCGGCGATGCTGCAGCACGTGCAACCGGATCTGCCTTTCTAGGTCGTTCCCCTTTCTCTCTCCACAGTTCGAAATCCATCCACGCATTCCGATTCGCGGACGCCGATCGTTAGGAAACGTTGATCTACAATCAAAGCGTGCCGGAGTGGATAAACCAGCTACGCTGCACGGCGAACTCGCGACGTTGGTTTCTTGGCGCGCTCGGCCTGGCGGCCGTTCCCAAAATGATCGGCGCCCCGGAGAGCAGTGGACGCGGACGCGTCGTTTCATCCGTCGCCGTTAAATACCTCGATCCCGCCACGGAATTCGTCGTCGTGCGGACGACCGATCCACAGTCGACTTCCGTGCTGCCATCGATTGGCACGCGCCCACTGAGCAACCGCGCGATGCTCTATGCGTCGGACGCCACGGGCAGATGGGAAGCGTACCGGATGGACTTGCGCACCTTCGAATCGCGCCAACTGACGGAGGCCGCGGACCTCGACGGAAGGTCGCTGAGTTTTCAAGCGGGCGAGAAGGGATTCTGGCACTTCGACAGTGGCCGGCTGATCGAGGAGTCCTTCTCAACAAACAAGACGCGCGAAGTTTATCGGACGCCGGATTCGTTCGAGAAGATGCCCGGCGTGGGATATTCCGACGACGGCCACGCGGCAGTGTTCGTGGAGAAAGGCGCGATCGGCTATCGCCTGCGTCTTGTGGACCTGCTGCGCGGGTCGGCGCAGACCTTGGTCGAAGAGGACGAGGAGATCCGAGATCCGCTCTTCCGTCCCAGGCAGGCCTCGGCGCTCTATCGGACCGCGAACGCACGGTGGCTGGTCGATTTCGGCGGCGGAAGAAAGCGGCGGCTGGCGTTGGCGGAGGGTGAAGTGCCGGAGTGCCAGTGGAGTTCCGACGGTCATTCTTTGATTTATCTTCATCGTCCCGCCGAGCATGGTAAATTAACGGAAATACGTGAGTTCGTCGTGGAGAGCGGAAGCGACGCCGAAGTCGCGAAGACCAGCCAGTTTGCGTGTTTTTTCGCGAATGCGGATGGCAGTGTTTTCGCGGGCGCGAGCGGCACGAAGGCGTCGCCGTACGTTTTGCTGTTGGCGCGTACTGTAAAGCGCGAGTTCACTTTGGCCGAACATAAAGCGAGTGACCCTCGCATGGTCGCGCCGGTGTTTACGCCCAACAGCCAGTCGCTGCTGTTTCAAAGCGACCGCCATGGGAAGCCCGCCATTTATTGGATGGCGGTAGAGAAATTTGTGTCCGAGACGGAGGGAAGTTAGAAATATGCGTTCCTATCTTGTGGTAACGATCCCGATGGCGATCCTGATGGCGCTGACGCTCAATGCGGCGCCGAGCCATCAGGCGCAATGCAAGAACTCCTGCAATGTGAATTACAACTTCTGCATGCAGCGCGCCGTCGGCAGGCTGGGGAAAAAGCAGTGCAGCGCGAATCGCAAGAGCTGCAAGAAGAGCTGCCCGGCGGATCGATACTAACGGACGACTGGGGAAGAGGTTCGGCTCGACAGCCCACCCGCCTCGCGCGAGTGCGCGTTTATGGGCCGATTTTGATCAAGCGCGCGATGCCGTAGGCCGCGGCCGCGGCCAGGCCCCCGATAATGGTGGTGCGAATCGCACTGCGCAGCTTCGGAGCGCCGGTGAAATGACCCTTGGTGTATCCGAAAATCGCGAGCGCCGCGATGGTGGCGGCGATCGAATATTGCAACGCGGTCTGCGTCTGCGGAATCACGATGTAAGGAACCAGCGGGATCGCTCCGCCGACGACATACGATAACGCGATCGTAATAGCGCTTTGCACCGCGCGCTTCGGATCGGGTTCTTCCAGACCGAGCTCGAAGCGCATCATCCAATCGACCCACGTTTTTGGATTCTTTTCGAACGCATCCAGAATCGGCTGGCTGTTTTCCCGGGTCATCCCATAGGATTCCAGGATCTCCAGCACTTCGTGCCTTTCGTCGTCGGTGCGCTCGATGATTTCGCGCTGCTCGCGATGCAGTTCGCTCGCGTAGTGGTCGGCATCGCCGCGCGCGGCGAGATATCCGCCGAGGCCCATGGCGATGGAGCCGGCCGCGATTTCTGCAAATCCCGCAACGACCACTAATCGCGACGCCGCGATCGCGCCCGAAAGTCCCGCGGCCAGCGCGAACGGGACCGTCAGGCCATCGGACATGCCGATCACAATGTCGCGCACCAAGGCCGACGATTCGAAATGTTTCTCAACGTGATGGGGACCCGGCATGGATCTCCTTTCGCAGATACTCACCTGTGTACGAATCCGGGGCTTCGGCGATTTGCTCGGGGGTTCCCTCGGCGACGATGTTCCCGCCCGCCGCGCCGCCCTCCGGTCCGAGATCGATGACCCAATCGGCGGCGCGGATCACGTCCAGATTATGCTCGATTACGAGGATGCTTCCGCCCGCGCGCAGCAGGCGTTCGAACGCGGCAAGCAGCTTCGCGATGTCGTCGAAATGCAGACCGGTCGTGGGTTCGTCAAAGATGTACAGCGTGCCTTCGCTCGCGGACTGCGACAGGTGCGCCGCCAGTTTCACGCGTTGGGCCTCGCCGCCGGAAAGCGTGGTCGCGGACTGGCCGAGCCGCAGATAGCCGAGGCCGACGTCGTCGAGCACTCGCAATTTATCGGCGAGCTTGGGAGCGGCAGAAAAAAACGAAATAGCTTCCTTCACCGTCAGCTGCAAAACCTCATGGATATTCAGGCCATGATAGCGGACATCCAGAATGCTGGGTTTATAGCGCGTGCCGTGGCATTCTTCGCAGACCAATTCGACGTCGGCGAGGAACTGCATCTCGACCGTAACGGTGCCGTCGCCCTGACAGGTTTCGCAGCGGCCGCCAGGGATGTTGAACGAGAAATGTCCGGCCGTATAGCCGCGGCGATCGGCTTCCGGAGTTTTCGCGAACAGCTCGCGAATCAGATCGAAAGCCTTGATGTACGTCACGGGATTCGAGCGCGGCGTGCGGCCCACCGGAGATTGATCCACCAGCACCACGGAGGTGAGCAGATCGGCCTTCTCCACTTTGTGGCAGGTGAGCTTTTCGGGCGCCATGCCCCACTCCTCGCCCATTTCCACCGTTGTGTCGCGATTCATATGGCGCATGAGATTCTGATAAATCACATCATGCACCAACGTTGATTTTCCGGAGCCGGAGACGCCGGTGATCGCGACCATGACATTCAAGGGAATCGCCACGTTGACGCCTTTGAGATTGTGCGCCTGCGCTCCCAGAAAACGCACCGCACGCTTGAAATTAGGGACGCGGCGCGTGCCCCCGTGCCATGTCGCGAGATCGCCGCGCATGTAACGCGACGTCAACGTGTGGACGGTGGGATCGAAAAGTTTTGAGAACGGACCTTCGAAGACGATGCGACCTCCCTGCTCCCCCGCTCCCGGGCCCAGATCAACGATGTGATCGGCGGCGCGCATCACGTCGGGGTCGTGCTCGACGACCAGAATGGTGTTACCGAGGTCGCGCAATTCTTCGAGGATACGAATCAGGCGTCCGGTATCGCGGCTGTGAAGACCAATGGAGGGTTCGTCGAGAACATAGGTCGCACCAACCAGGCGCGATCCGAGACAGGTGGCGAGTTGAATGCGCTGGGCCTCGCCCCCAGACAACGTTGCCGATTGGCGGTCGAGAGTCAAATATTCCAGGCCGACGTCGTTGAGAAATGTCAAACGCTGCTGAATTTCGACGAGAACCTTTTCGGCGATCGCTGTTTCTTCGGGCGTGAGTTGCAGGCCCAGAAAGAAATCGCGCGCCTCCGCGATGTTCATCTTGACCACGCCGGCCATCGTCTGATCGCCCACGCGAATGTAGAGCGCTTCGGGCCGCAGACGCGAGCCGCCACAATCGGGGCAGGTGGTGTAGCCGCGATAACGGCTCATGAAAACGCGCACGTGAACTTTATATTTCTTGGTCTCCACTTCCTTGAAGAAGCGGCGCACATGATCGCGGACGAAGTCGACTTCCTTCTCGCGAAGCTGATAAAACGGCACGTTCAGACGAACTTTGCCGCGCGCCTTCGGCACGAATTCGTGGCCGTAATACCAGGAGTATTGAGGCTTCGTCCACGGATCGACGGCGCCGTCGCCGATGGAAAGGGAACGATCCGGAACCACCAGGTCGAGATCGTAATCGACGGTGTTTCCGAATCCCTGGCAGCGCTTGCAGGCGCCGACAGGGCTGTTGAAGCTGAAGAGCGATGGCTCGGGGTCCTGAAACTCAACGCCGCACACTTTGCAACTGAATTTTTCGTTGAAGCGCAGCGGGACGAAAGCACCATCCGCACTCGCGGGCTCAAAGATCACTTCCCCGCCCTCGCGGTAACAGATCTCGACCGTATCGACGATGCGCTGGCGGCCGGCAGGCGAGATCGATAGGCGATCGACTAAAGCAAACACGGGTTGCGAGAAATCGACGTCGAGCAAGGATTCAGGCGTGGAGAATTCGAAAACCTTGCCGTTTTGAAAAAGCCGCGAGAATCCTTTTTTGCGGAGATCGAAAAGACGATCGCGGAGCGCCTCGGTGGATGCCTCCCGCGCGATCGGGAAACAGCGCATACCAACGCGAGCCCTCGGGCTGCGCGAGCATTTTCCCGGCAACGCGATCGACGTTGTCACGCGCCACCTGGCCATGCCCGTCCGGGCAGAACGTGCGCCCGGCGCGGGCCCACAACAGGCGCAGGAAGTCGTAAAGCTCGGTGGAAGTGGCGACGGTAGAACGCGGATTTCTCGTCGTGTTCTTTTGGCGGATGGCGATGGGCGGCGAAATCCCGGTGATCTCGTCGACTTCGGGCTTCTCCATGCGTTCGAGAAATTGGCGAGCATAAGCGGAGAGCGATTCGACGTAGCGGCGCTGACCTTCGGCGTAGATCGTATCGAACGCGAGCGAAGATTTACCGGAGCCTGAGACGCCCGTGAGCACCGTCAGTTTTTCATGCGGGATGTCGAGCGACACGTTCTTCAGGTTGTGTACACGCGCGCCGCGAATCGAGATAGTGCCGGTCGAAAGGCCGCCGCTCACGGGGGTCTCGCTGAAAGGTGTCTTGCTCAAGGGTGCCTTGCTGAAGGTCCCGCTCCTAGCGCCGTCCAAGGGCTGAAGATGCGAGCCGCCATCTTCTAGTATAGAGATTTGCGGCACGGTGACTTGTCGGTGAAAAACGTGGACATTCGCTCTCTTCGCGCGAAACTGATCCGCTGGTACGCAGACTCCCAGCGCGATATTCCCTGGCGCGCCACCCGAGATCCGTACGCGATCTGGATCTCCGAAATCATGCTGCAGCAGACGCGCGTCGCGGCAGTGATCCCGTATTACGAACGTTTCCTTGCGCGATTTCCCGATGCCCCGGCGCTGGCACGCGCGTCCGAACCAGAAGTGCTCGCGCTGTGGAGCGGACTCGGCTACTATTCGCGCGCACGGAATTTGCAGAAGGCCGCCCGGCAAATCGACGCGAGCGGGAAGTTTCCGGCGACACACGCCGAGATTTTGGAACTGGCAGGCGTGGGAGCGTACACGGCTGCGGCAATCGCCAGCATCTCATTTGGACTGCCGCATGCGGTCGTCGATGGAAACGTGCGTCGAGTGATCGCGAGGCTGGTGAACGACGCGCGAGTGGACGTGCAGGCGTTGGCCGACACTTTACTCGACAAGCGCGATCCCGCTCGTTGGAATCAGGCCGTGATGGAACTAGGAGCACTGGTCTGCTTGCCGAGAGAACCACGGTGCGGGGAGTGTCCGCTCGCGGCGCAATGCGAAGCGCGCGCGGCGGGAACGCAGAGCGAAGTCCCGGGCAAAAAGATCAAACCAGCGATCGAGAAGCTCGCGAAAACGCTGCTCATCATCCGCCGCGGAGGGAAAATCCTTCTCACTCCGAGTCCACGCGTAAAAGGATTCTGGGATCTCCCGGAACCATTCGAGGGTGCCAAAGTCGGCGATCTTCTCGGCGCATTCACCCACACGATCACGCATCGGCATTACACCTTCACGGTACGCAAGGCGGCGGGGAAAGCGCCGCGCGAGTCCCGCTGGTTCGAGGAATGCAACCTCGGCGACATGCCGCTCGGGACCATTTCAAAAAAAGCTCTCGCGCAAAAAAAGCGCTGACGAAAAAGCCGCGAGAGTGATCTAATGCCCTAGGAGGCCATTTTATGCCGAATCCGATTCCCTCGGGATTTCATTCCGTCACCCCGTATCTGCTGGTTGCCGATGTCGCGAAAGAGATGGAGTTTCTGAAAAAGGCTTTAGGCGCGACCGTGCGCGTCAGCATGCCGGGTCCCAATGGCGGCGTGATGCACGCCGAAATGCAGATCGGCGATTCGATCGTCATGATGGGACGGCCGCAGAATGACGCGGACCTGGGGAAGGCCATGTTGTATGTGTACGTTGCCGACGTGGACGCGACGTATAAGACGTGCCTTGCGGCCGGCGGCACATCCGTGCGCGAACCGAAAGACCAATTTTACGGCGATCGTACCGCGGGAATTCGCGACCCCTTCGGCAACGATTGGGGCATCGCCACGCACGTCGAGGATGTTTCGCCGGACGAAATGAAGCGGCGGATGAGTCAGCAGCCGGTGAACGCGTAAAACGAATTGGTGTCGAGAGGAGTCCCGACACCTCCGCGAAATTTCAGCAGGCGTCGCCAATAGTGCGACGCGGCACGCACGAGTACGTGCGCCACATCGGCGACTACACGCCGCGCTGGTTGCCCCAGATGTCGATGTGCAGGCGCGGACCGTAGCGAAAGTCCTGTGCTTTGCAGACATCGACCAGCCAGCGGGCACGGGTCGCAATTGCCTGCCGGTCGATCCCCTCCGGCATCAGGATCACACGCTGGCGGTCGGCGCCGATCTGTTCGATCATCCGGTTGATTTCTTCAAGGTCCTCAGGCCCGCACACCACGAACTTCAACTGATACGGATTCTCCGCCATCAGGCGCTTCAAGGTGTCCGGTTGATAGCGCGCGCGTTCGTGCTGCGCGGCCCAGCGTCCCTCCTCGCGTGCGCGCGGTGTGGAATTCGCGAGCTTCGGGCTGATGCTCATCAGATCGCACACTACCGGCTGATAAATCGAACCCGCGGATTCGATCGTGACGTGCAAGTTCATGCCGCGAAGCCGGTCGACCAGCGGAACGATTTCCCCTGTGATCATCGGCTCGCCGCCGGTGACGACGACGTGCTTCGTGCCCGTGCGCCGCACTTCATCCAGAATCTCGTCGATCAGCGATCTCTGCCCTTCCGGCTTCCACGACGTGTACGGCGTATCGCACCACGTGCAACGCAGATTGCAGCCGCTGGTACGCACGAAAACAGTGGGGACACCCGCCAGCATCCCTTCGCCTTGAATCGAATAAAAGATCTCGGCGATTTTCATGACGCGTAGGGCAATGGATCGAGAATGCCGGCTTCCTCGAATCCTTTTTGCCGCAGCACGCACGAGTCGCACTGTCCGCAGGCCTTCCCATCGGGCGTTGGATCGTAACAGCTATGCGTGAGACTGAAGTCCAAATTCAAATCGGCCGCCAGTCTTACGATGCCCGCTTTGCTGAGTTCGATGAGCGGCGTGTGGACGTGAATATGCGTACGTCCCTCCACGCCGGCTTTCGTCGCGAGGTTCGCCATGTGCTCGAAGACGGCGATGAACTCGGGCCGGCAATCCGGATACCCGGAATAATCGATCGCATTCACCCCGATGAAAATATCGCGAGGATTCCAGCACCTCGGCCCACGCCAGCGCGTATGAAAGAAAAATTGTATTGCGCGCGGGAACATAGGTGATCGGAATACCTTCGCCCATCTGCTCGGCGGAGCGGTGCTTGGGAACGTCGATATCGTCGGCGGTGAGCGCGCTGCCGCCAAAGACGCGTAGATCGATCTTCGCGGTGCGATGCTCGCGCGCGCCGAGCGCATCCGCTACGCGTGCGGCGGCGGCCAGTTCAATGCGATGGCGCTGACCGTAGTCGAACGACAACGCGTAGCAATCGAAATCGCGCAGAGCGAGCGCAAGGCAGGTAGAAGAATCCAATCCGCCGCTGAGCAAGCACACGGCTTTCTTGGATTTGAGGGGTGAAACGGGCATTTGCAACCCCTATTGTAACTGTCGAGGACGGCGCCTTCGAATGAAAGGTATCGAGAGGAGTCTCGACACGGCACGTACAAGTACGTGCGCCACACTGCGCGAGTGCGTGCGTTGGATTGGATGTTATGATCGCGGGATCGAGAATGCCATGAGCGAACCCGTCGATCCTAAACCTCCTCAGCACCAGTCGTTCGTTCCAGAAGGCGCCGTGATGAAAGAATTCACGCTGCGCGCCGTGCTTCTGGGATTGGTCATGACGGTCGTGTTGGGCGCGGCGAACGCCTATTTGGGCCTGCGCGCGGGCATGACGATCGCGGCGACGTATCCCGCGGCCGTGATCGGCATGGCGGTGCTGCGCCTGTGGAAGGGCACGGTGCTCGAAGAGAATCTCGCGCGTACGGCGGGTTCGATCGGCGAATCGGTGGCGGCGGGTGCGATCTTCACGATACCTGCGTTTCTGATTGCCGGCTCGTGGACGTCCTTCGATCCTTCGCAGGCGTACTGGAAATCGACCGCGCTGATGACGGTGGGCGGGATTCTCGGCGTGTTGTTCGTGTCGTTAGTCCGGCGCAGTCTGGTGGAGGACCAGGGCTGCCGTTTCCGGAATCCGTAGCCGCCTCGGAGATCCACAAGGCCGGACGGCGCGGCGCGGAAGCGGCGCGTACTTGTTCTGGAACCTCGGACTGGCGGTCGTGATCCAGGCGCTCGGTGAGCTGAAGTTATACGCCGTCGACAAAGATTTTTTCTTTCGCATCGGCAGATCTGGGAAAGAGCTTCGTGAGGCTGGGACCGCTCGGCAGCCGCAATGTGGTGCAGACGGGAGCGGTTTCGATGGCGTCGGCACCTACGGTGAGTCCGGCATATTTAGGCGTCGGATACGTGATCGGGCCCGAGCTCGCGTCGCTGCAATTCTCGGGCGGCGTGATCGCGTGGGGCGTGCTCGTGCCGCTCCTTATGTATTTCCTGGGGCCGAATTTACAGCAATACATTCCCGCGGGATCGGCGAGCGCGATCACCGATGGTTGGGCCGCGCAGGCTGCGGCGGTGTGGCGCTATATCGTGCGGCCGATCGCAGTGGGCGGAATGATGGTGGGCGCGGCGTACACGCTCTTCCGCATGCGCAAGAATCTGACATCGAGCCTGGGACGCGCGCTGGGCGAGTTGCGGCACGGAACTCCTCCGATGGAAACGCTGGCGCGCACCGAGCGCTACATGTCATCGAAGACGGTGTTCGCGATGATCGGTGTGACGTTCGCGCTGATGATCGCGCTCTACATTTATTTTTCGGGCAACGTAGTGGCCGGCGTGGTGGCGGCGGTGGTGATGCTGATCGTTGGATTCATCTTCGCGACGGTTTCCGGAAACCTTGTCGGGATGATCGGATCGTCCAACAATCCGATCTCGGGATTCGACACTTTCCACGCTGATTATTGCCGCGCTATTGATGGTTGCATTGGGAGTTTCGGGAGCCAAAGGCGTCGCCGTCGTGTTGGGAGTGGCCGCAGTTGTGTGCGTTTCTTCGGCGGTCGCGGGAGAACTTCTTCAGGATTTCAAGGCCGGGTACATCTTGGGAGGCACACCGCGGACGATTCAAATCGTCGAGCTGATCGCCGTGGTGCTCGCCAGCCTGGTGATGTATTTCCCGCTGTATATTCTTCACGTCGCCAATATCAAGGCGGGTGGAACCGGTTTCGGCGATAAAGCGCTTCCGGCTCCTCAAGCAGGATTGATGGCCGCGCTCGCGCAAGGGATCGTCGGCGGTGAAATGGCGTGGCCCTTAGTCATCGCGGGCGCGCTGTTCGGGGTCGCGATGATTCTCCTGAAAGTGCGCAGCCCTATGCTGGTCGCCGTCGGGATGTACTTGCCGCTGCCGACGACCTTCGCGATTTTCCTTGGCGGCATGGTGCGAGGACTCGGGAATTGGCTCGGCACGCGGGCCGGGCACAACGAAGCGCAGAAGATGCGAACGGAGAGCGTCGGCGTGCTGATCGCGAGCGGATTGATCGCGGGCGAGGCTCTCACCGGATTGTTGTTCGCCACCTTCCGATTTCGCGATATCAAGATCCCGGCGATTTTCGCGGAGCCATCGTATCTTGTCGGCTTCGCGGTGCTGGTGATTCTGGGGTTCATGATGGTCCGCTTGCCGCTCGCGAACGCCGGAAAGCCGGAAGATCCCGCGCCTCCCGCGGTGATGATGTAAAGCAGCGCTACGGACAATTTAGCCCTCACAGTAAGTCTCAAACATCAGCGGATTGGCCACGACAGCGGATTGGTCTTTTTTCGCACGGAATCTCGTGTTAGACTTCCGTATCGATTTTTTGCGGGTCCGGAGCCAGCTGTCCCGCCCTGCCCGCTCTATCCGCTTCACCATGAAAGGCGATTTGAATTTATGGGCAAGCTCTTCCGAAAGATCGTTCATCGCAAAGCGTCCGCCACGATTGCGCGTATCGGATGCACGAAGATCCAAATTACATTAGCCGTTCTGGTTTTACTCCTGGCGCCGCAGCCGGCGGCGAGAGCGAGCAATCTTTACAGCTTCACCTGGACCGTTCCGTCCACGAACCCGTTTTACCCGTCGAGCGTCTCGTGGAGCTTTAGTGCTCCGTCCCCGTACCAGACCACGGTGATCCTACCGGCTTCGGCACTGTTATCGCAGTCCGTGACGGGCACTTTTGCGACGCTGGGCTGTAAGATCGGCCTCGTTGAAATCGCGTCGCCGGCCGTCACGGGGACATCGCCCACTCCGACGAATTCCGGATGGGCAACCGCTACGCAAGTGACCGGATGCTCTAACTCGAGCGCCGATGCAAGCTATGACAATCTGGGGTATCCGATTGCGCCGACCACCAACGGCAGCTTTACGCAGGGCAACGCGACGATTACCATCGGTCCGTCGATCGGGGGATTGGCACAAGTTGCGTTTGGAACGACCCTCACCACCGGCTTTTACATTACGAATACGGGAACCAGTTCGGGAAACTACTCGCTGAGCTTCTACGGCGACAATGGCGCGCCGCTGGCTCTCCCGTTCGCGACGGGGCTATCCACAACGCTTTCGGGCACGCTGTCGCCTTATGGCTCGGCTTACTTTGAAGCGGGGAACGATCCCCAAACGCCCTCCACACCGGGTTGGGCGCTGGTCAGCGCGGATGTCCCGGTCGTGGTGCAAGGCCTGTTCCGCAACTTGGTAAACGGAATCGATTACGAGGCAGCCATTCCGTCTACAACCGCGGGCAGCCACGACGTTCTATTCCCGTTCGACGATACCACTTTCGCGCCGACCGACCAGCCGATCGTCACCGGGATTGCGCTCGCCAACTTCGACTCCGTCAATGCCGCCAACGTGGCGTGCATGGCGTTCGACGTAAATGGGAACACCATACCTGGCGCGATTACCGTTCCCGCTCTGCCGCCGCTGGGACACTGGTCGGGTTATCAATTTCCGCTTCTGGTGGGACAGCACGGTACCATCGAGTGCACGGCCAACACCAATATCACGGCAGTTTCGCTGCGCTTCGTGGGTTACGATCTTTCGTCGTTGCCGGTGATCGCGAAATAGATCGCTCAGCCGCCGAGCACTTTATCCGCGAGCACGCCCATATCGTCGATGATGTAATCGGGCGGCGCGTGCTCGAAGGTTTCCGGCTGAAATCCCCAGGACACGCCGCAGGCCTGGACGCTGGCGTTGCGGGCGGTCTTGATGTCCACGGCGCTATCGCCCACCATCACCGTCAGGCTGCGATCGGCGCTCGATTCTTCGATCAGCGTTTCGATGCCAACGGGATGAGGCTTCTTCTCCTCGAAGCTATTGCCGCCATAAACCCGGAAGAAGTGCTCCGATAAGTTCAGCCCCTCGATCAGATGCACGCTGAATTTAACGGGCTTATTCGTGAGGATCGCCATGGGAACGGATTCCGCGTGCAGGCGATCGAGCGCTTTGCGCACGCCAGGATAGAGCGTGGTCGCATCCAGCATGTGATCGCGATAATACTTCAGGAAAAATTTGTGCGCGTCG
Organism: Terriglobia bacterium; assembly: GCA_963765085.1. Classification (GTDB taxonomy): domain Bacteria; phylum Acidobacteriota; class Terriglobia; order Bryobacterales; family Bryobacteraceae; genus Palsa-187. The sequence goes on from CAVXVL010000087.1 coordinate 26,033, forward strand.
GAATGCTCTTCGTCGTTCAGGTGCGGCAGAGCGCGGCGAATCAGCATCGATGCTCCGTTGCCGACGTACGCCGAGACGATGTCGTCCGGCAGCGGAGGGAGGTCTTTCCAGGCGCGCGTGGCATTGACGGAATCCGTCAAGTCGCGCTTGGAATCGATGAGCGTGCCGTCCAAATCGAAAATCAAAAGATCGCGGCGCTTCACGCTTTTCCTTTTTTCTGCGAGTCCTTATTCTTCTCGCCCTTGGATTTATCCTTTTCCGGACGGCGGTTCGGCTCCAATTCCTTGCGAGCCGCGCGAACCTGATCGAGCCACGCCTGCCGGATTTCGAGAAGCGAATCGCGGAACGCGCTCTTGATTCCCGACGGCGCCATTTGCGACATCAGATTCGACGCGTTCACGGCGTACGGCAGCGTGACCGAGTTCACCATCCAGTTCGGCATCGGTTTGGGCGTGAACGCCATCAGGACGGCGATCAGCGCGACGACGATCAGCACGCCGCGCACCACGCCGAACATTCCGCCCATGAGGCGGTCGAGCCACGACAACCCGGTCCAGCGGAAAAACATCGCCATCAATTTGGCGAGCAGCGCGCCCGCCAGCAGGAATCCGAACAGGATGATAAAGAACGCGATCAGATTGGAGAAGGTCGCGGAGTGCACATATTGGTGCACCCACGCCGACGGTACTCCATAGAACCAGAATCCAAACAGAACGCCGCACACTAAGGCGAGCAATCCGATGCCGACGCGCGCGAAGCCGGCAACGAATCCGGCGACGGCCGAAGCCGCAACGATGACGACGATCAGAAGATCGAGCAGCGTCACAGAGATCGACCGGTCAGTTCGCGGTAAGCCTCCTTGTATTTTTCGCTGGTGCGCTCGGCGACTTCCTGGGGCAGGGGCGGTGCGGGAGGAAGCTTGTTCCAGTGAATGGATTCCAGATAATCGCGCACGTATTGCTTGTCGTAGGAGGGCTGCGCGCCGCCGGGTTTGTACGTGTCGTTCGGCCAGAAGCGCGACGAATCGGGCGTGAGAACTTCGTCGGCCAGCGTGATCACGCCGTCCACCAGGCCGAATTCAAACTTCGTATCGGCGATGATGATGCCGCGCGTTTTCGCGTAATCCGCGGCGGTTGTGTAAATTTTCAACGTCAGATCGCGTAATTTCGCAGCGGTTTCCGTACCGATACGCTGGGCGGTCTCCTCAAAGGAAATATTGATATCGTGCCCGAGCTTTCTTTGGTCGCCGGCGTAAAGATCGGCTCGGGGAGTTTGTCGCTCTCCTTCAAACCGGTGGGCAATGTAATCCCGCAGACTTTCCCCGTCTTTTGGTATTCCTTCCAGCCGGAGCCGGAAAGATAGCCGCGCGCGACGCATTCCACGTCGAACATTTCGGCGCGATGCACCCACATGGAGCGGCCTTCGAATTCCGGCGGTAGACCGGTCGTATCGGCGCTCAGAAAATGATTCGGCACAATGGAGCGCAAAAACTCCAGCCAGAAAAGCGTCATCTGCGTGAGCACGCGCCCTTTGTCCGGGATGCCCGTCGGCAGAATGTAATCGAACGCGGAGATCCGGTCCGTGGCGACGATCAGAAGGCGATCGCCATCTTCATAAACGTCGCGGACTTTGCCCCGCGCGCGCAGTTTCAGATCAGGCAATTGGCTTTCGAGAAGTGGTGTCGATGTGCTCATGTGAGTTTGGGGATCAATCCCAATTATACTGGTCAGAAGTGTTTCTTTCGATCCTGATTCCCGTATACAACGAACGCTCGGTTGTGGAAAAAAGTCTGTCGCTGGTGCTGGCCGCGCCTCTGCCCGAGGACATGGAGCGCGAACTGGTGATCGTCGACGACTGTTCCACGGATGGAACGCTCGCGATCCTGCAGCGGATGGCCGCCGAGGATTCACGCATCCGTCTCTTTCGCCACGAAGTCAATCAGGGCAAGGGCGCGGCCGTGCGCAGCGCGATTCAGAATGCGCGCGGCGATTTCTGCCTGGTGCAGGATGCCGACCTGGAATACGATCCCGCCGAATACATGAAGCTGCTGACGCCCCTGCTGGACGGACACGCCGACGCGGTTTTCGGCTCGCGCTACATGGCCGGCGTGCAGACGCGTGTGCTTCCGTTCTGGCATTCGATGTTGAACAAGGGCCTGACGTTGCTCTCCAACATGTTCAGCAATCTGAACGTCACGGACATGGAGACGTGCTACAAAGTCTTCCGCACCGACCTGCTGAAGAGCATCCCGGTGCGTTCCGACCGCTTCGGCTTCGAGCCGGAAATCACGATGAAATGCGCCAAGCGCAAGCTGCGCATCTACGAAGTTCCGATCAGCTATCACGGGCGCACCTACGAAGAAGGCAAGAAGATCGGCTGGAAAGACGGCGTCAAAGCTCTCGGCGTGATCCTGTATTTCTGGCTGGTCGACGATCTGTACGAGCCGAGCTACGGCCGTGGAACCCTCAACAATCTCACCGGTACTCCACAATATGTGAGCTGGGTGACGCGCATCGTGCGTCCGCATCTGGGCGATACGGTGCTCGAAATCGGCGCGGGACTCGGCAATTTCACGGGACGCCTGATGGGCGCGCAAGCTGGAATACGTTGCGGCGGAGGCCGACCCGCTCTACCTGCACGCCCTCTACAATCGCTTTCTGCGTACGCCGAACGTCGACGTCTGCCAGTTGAATCCCGGCAATCCCGACGATTACGCTCCGCTGCGGCATCTTTTCGATAGCGCTCTGTGCATCAACATGCTGGAACTGGTGGACGATCCGCAGATGGTGCTGGCGCTGCTGGGCGATTGCCTGGCGCCCAAAGGTAACCTGATCGTGCTGGTGCCTCAAGGCAAGGGGCTTTTTAGCCCTCTTGATGAAACGTTGGGGCACAAGCGGCGCTTCTCCGAAGTAGAGCTCGCGCAATTGCTGGGCGCGACCGGATTCGAAATTCAGAAGCTGTATCAGGTGAATAAAATCGGCGCGCTGTCCTGGTGGTTTTTCGGAAAGGTTTTGAAACGCAAGCGGATCCATCGCGTGGGGCTGAAACTGTTCGATAAGACGGTGTGGTTCTGGCGGCGCGTCGACGGCCTTCTTCCGTGGAGTGGCTTGTCCCTGGTCGCGGTCGCCAAGCGGAGAATCTAAATTAAGTCAAGCGGCGAATATAGTGAAAGACAAGCGGAGAATCTAGCTAAACTGGGTGACGATGCTTAAGTGTGTGGTGACGGGGGGAGCAGGATTCATCGGCTCCGCGCTGGTTCGCAGTCTTCTGGAACAGGGGACGCACGAAGTGGAAATCGTCGACAATCTGTTGACGGGCCACGAAAGCAATCTCGCACAGGTTCGCAAACATGTGCGATTTCACAACGTCGATATTCGCGATGAAGACGATCTGATGCCGATCTTACGCGATGTCGACACGGTGTTCCATCTGGCGGCGATTCCCTCCGTGCCGCGTTCCATTCACGAACCGCGTCTTTCGCACGAGGTCAACGCTGACGGTACGTTCAGCGTGATGCATGCGGCGGTGCGCAGAGGCGTTCGCCGACTGGTCTACGCGGCTTCGTCATCGGCCTATGGCGATAGCGAAACTCTGCCGAAGGTTGAGACGATGGTTCCGATGCCGAAGTCGCCTTATGCGGTACAGAAACTGCTCGGCGAGCATTATGCGTCGGTGTTTTATTCGTGCTTCGGTCTGGAGACGGTGTCGCTGCGTTTTTTCAACGTTTACGGCCCTCGGCAAGATCCGACGAGTCCTTACTCAGGCGTACTGAGCCTGTTCATGAAGCACTTGCTGGCGCGCACCGCTCCGACTATTTTCGGAGATGGCGAGCAGTCCCGCGATTTTACGTACGTGGAAGACGTCGCCGCGCTGTGCCTTAAAGCCGCGGCCGCGCCATCGAGCGTGGCGGGGAAAATGTTCAACGCGGGCAATGGCGGCCGATATACGTTGAATCAGGTGTGGACGCTGCTGCAGAAGATTGAAGGCGTGGATATCCCGCCGTTGTTCGGTCCGCCGCGCGAAGGCGACGTGCGGCATTCGATGGCCGACACGACGGCCGCTGTACGCGAGCTGGGGCATGCGCCGCGTTTCACCATCGAGCAAGGATTGGAGAGAACCCTGGAATGGTACCGGACGGGAACGATCCAAACGACACTCGGGGCGGCTTAAGGGGCGGACGCCATCGTCTGCTCGGCCCGCGCGCGCAACAGCAGCCTGCGGCGGGCGCGAATCCAAAATCTTCCACTCCCCTCCGCGGCGCGAATGCCGCGGCCGCGCCCCGATCCACGAAGAAGCGCATTCTGTTCGTTTGCATCGGCAACTCCTGCCGCAGCCAGATGGCGGAAGCTTTCGCGCGCGCCTATGGGTCGGACGTACTCGAAGTGCGCAGCGCCGGGCTGAGTCCCGCCACGCTGATTTCACCTTTGACGAAGAAAGTATTGGCCGAACACAATTTGAACATCGACGACCACTTTCCCAAGGGCATGGATCTGGCGGCCAAGGAACACTACGACATCCTGGTGAACATGAGCGGTACGCGCGTGTCGCTGCCGGGAGCCCAAGTATTCAACTGGCCGGTGGAAGATCCGATCGGGAAGAGCGAGCCGGTCTATCGCACCGTGGCGAGCCAGATCGAGCGGCTGGTGATGCGCCTGATCCTCGACCTTCGCGATCATCCCTAAGGCGATCAGCGTTTTGCGAGCCGTATTTCTCGGCGTCGAGTGGAAGAATTTGTTGCAAACATTTGACACTCGGGTCCGGGTCCGGGAAAATGAATAAGTCCCACCCATCATGCGGATGTGGCGGAATTGGCAGACGCGCTAGATTCAGGTTCTAGTTCTCGCAAGGGAGTGGAGGTTCAAGTCCTCTCATCCGCACCAATAAATCAATTAGTTTAAGCGACTTATGAAGAGGCCCCTTGGCGGGCCTTTTCGTGCTTTTGGTCCGAAGCAAATAACGAAGCAAGTCTACGCCGTCTTGCGCCTCTTCCCACCAGCTTCGTTCTTCACTTTCGATCCGTGGTAGCGATGATTTTCATCTTTCCGTGAAGGCATCTGCTTCGGATTTGCTTCGGTCGTGGACAATGGCACCTGTACGGCGTTCCCCTGCTGGCGGCTCCATGCCTCCAATTTCGCTCCTGCGTGAAAACGGTGAAAACGGGTGAAAACGGGTGAAAACGGGTCGGTGAAAACGGGTGAAAACGGGTCAGCCTGATCTTTCCCCTTTTCGGAAGTGAGAAAGGGGGCGGAGCGCTCCGTCCCCTTTCTTACAAAACGCCCTACGATCAACCACTTGAAAACCACGCGCGACGAAGTGAATAATAGAGGCAAGGCAGACTGTCTCCTTTTCGTTTTCTTGCGAGCCGCCCGCGCAAGAGCTGAACTGGAAAAACTGGGACAGACCCCTTTTTTCGCTTCAGGAACGACTCGATGAGCCAAGTTTGCTTCCGCGAAAAAAAGGTTGTCTGTCCCGTTTTTCCGGCCGCTATCCGTTGGTGCCGACGCACTACGGCGTCACGCAGCAGGCGGCAGCCAAATCTTGCGGAGGGAAACCCGGGAGGAACCTGGAGGAAAACGGAAAACGAGGAAAACGGGTGAAAACGGGGTGAAAACGGGTCAGCCTGATCTTTCCCCTTTTCGGAAGTGAGAAAGGGGGCGGAGCGCTCCGTCCCCTTTCTTACAAAACGCCCTACGATCAACCACTTGAAAACCACGCGCGACGAAGTGAATAATAGAGGCAAGGCAGACTGTCTCCTTTTCGTTTTCTTGCGAGCCGCCCGCGCAAGAGCTGAACTGGAAAAACTGGGACAGACCCCTTTTTTCGCTTCAGGAACGACTCGATGAGCCAAGTTTGCTTCCGCGAAAAAAAGGTTGTCTGTCCCGTTTTTCCGGCCGCTATCCGTTGGTGCCGACGCGCTACGGCGTCACGCAGCAGGCGGCAGCCAAATCTTGCGGAGGGAAACCCGGGAGGAACCTGGAGGAAAACGGAAAACGAGGAAAACGGGTCGAGGAAAACGGGTCAGCCTGATCTTTCCCCTTTTCGGAAGTGAGAAAGGGGGCGGAGCGCTCCGTCCCCTTTCTTACAAAACGTCCTACGATCAACCACTTGAAAACCACGCGCGACGAAGTGAATAATTAGAGGCAAGGCAGACTGTCTCCTTTTCGTTCTCTTGCGAGCCGCCCGCGCAAGAGCTGAACTGGAAAAACTGGGACAGACCCCTTTTTTCGCTTCAGGAACGACTCGATGAGCCAAGTTTGCTTCCGCGAAAAAAAGGTTGTCTGTCCCGTTTTTCCGGCCGCTATCCGTTGGTGCCGACGCGCTACGGCGTCACGCAGCAGGCGGCAGCCAAATCTTGCGGAGGGAAACCCGGGAGGAACCTGGGCGGAGGGAATCCGGGACAGGCAGACCTTTCCCCGACTTTCTATCGCGCCGGGGCTATCCATTCGGCGGGCGAAGAACAGCCGATCCCTCGCGACGCTCGGGATAACAAGGACTTAAGGGGACAGACGGAATTGCGCTTCGCCATGGGCATACGACGTCAGAGACTGCTCTTTGGACACAACCGAGGTGTCGTCGCGCCAGAAGAGCGAAAAGCCCACCAACGGATCACGCGTGCCAGGGATTGAGAACCTGAACCGGCGTGTTCGCAAAGTCGTCGACGTTCCGCGAAACGACGGTCAGATTGTGATGCAGCGCGGTCGCCGCCAGCAGTCCGTCGATGACCGACAAGGCTTTTCCTTTTCGCTTCGCCTCCGCGGCGATTAAGCCCCAGCGATCTGCCCTCTTCGCGGATACCACTTATCCTTACCCCCAGCGAAATCGGATATTAGTCCCTATCGGCAGTCGCATCTTCGGTCCGATGAGTTGACCAGAGGTGTACGAATGGGCTCCATCGCCAGCACATTGAACTCGATCGACAGCTCGCTCCTGGCTGAAATTCAATCCTTTTCGTCGACTTCGACGACGACTCCCGCCCCAACCACGACGACCGCTCCTTCCCCAAATACCACCGACCAGGTCAACTTTTCCCAGGTCGGCCAACTGTTCAATCAATTGCAGCAACTGCAGACTTCGAATCCCACTGATTTCAAGCAGGTCCTGACCGACGGCGCACAGCAGTTGCAAGCCGCCGCCGCGCAGCAGACCAATCCGAATGCGGTCTCGTTTTTGAACAACCTCGCCGCGCAATTTCAAACCGCCGCCGATACCGGCAATCTGGCCGCTCTGAATCCTCAGAATGCGACGCAATCGACGGGTGCGCCCCAAGGGCATCACGGCCATCACCACGGAGGAGGAGGCGGGGGCGAGGATGCCGATCTCGTCAACGCGCTTGACAGCACGACGACTTCGACTGACGCCACCACGACGGCTCCGGCTACGACCGCCGCTACGGCGGCAACCACCACCCCGACAACGAGCGCGACAACTCCGGCGGTCCCGGCCGTCAGCACCGCATCGACGGCAGAGGTTGCCTCCACACAAAACGCCAACGCGAGCTTCCTGAGCTTGCTCAGCTCGCTGAACGCGCAAAATCCGCAGAACCTATTCAATAGCCTGTTCTCTCCTCAATCGACGTCAAATGGCGGTAGTACCGGCGGAGAGAGTGCGTTGCTCTCGATCCTCAGCGCAAGCACGAGTTCGGCCCAGAGTTCGAACAGCTCCCAAATCCAAAGTCTTCTCGCGAGCTTCCTCAATAATGGAACGAGCGGCGTTGCCTTCTAGAGTCGGCGCAAGGCTGCCCTGCGCCGTTCTTCGCGTCCTTGCTGGGTGACGCTCGTCTGTGTGGCGGACTTCGCTTTTCGCAGACTATTTTCGACGTATTTTCAAAACAACCATGTCATCCCGCTTCAGCGGGTGAGAGACCCGCTGTCTATTGGAACGGCAGGTTCCTCGCTGCGTTCGGAATGGCGAGCAGAGGACGGTCGCGCCATCCAGTGTGACCTCGTCCTTGCCGGAAGAACCCCATCGGTGTAGGCTACGAGTTATGAGGTTCAGGGCGGCCATCGCGGCTCTCGTCGCCGCTGCAGTGTGCGCCGTTTGTGTGGCCGCACCGTCGACTGCCCTGTTTGCGGGCGTCGATGGAAATGCCCGAGATCCTTTTCAATCAGGTGCCCGGGCGCGGGTATTCCTGTTCGTCCGCACCGATTGTCCCATCACAAATCGCTATGCGCCTGAACTCCAGCGGCTCGCACAGGAGTTCGCTTCGCGCGGCGCGGAGTTTTGGTTGGTCTATCCCGATCCGGCCTCGACCACGCAAACCATTCGCGATCAGGTCGCGCAATATTCGTTTCCGGGAATGCCATTGCGCGATCCGCACCATCAATTGGTGAAGCGTGCACACGCAACCATCGCGCCCGAAGCGGCTGTATTCAACGCCGCGGGGCAGCTCGTTTATCACGGCCGCATCGACGATCAGTGGGTCAATCCGGGCAAGGCGAGGCCCGCGGCGCGCACACACGATCTGGAAGAGGCGATATCCGCGACGCTCGCGGGGAAGGCGCCCGCCCGGGCGGAGACGCACGCCGTAGGCTGCTGGCTGGCGGATGTTCAGTAGAAGATGTCCAGTCGTCGGCGTACGGGAATCAAATTCGTTTTCGCGGGAATCGCGATCGAGCTACTGGCGTCCCCGATGGTCCTCGCCGCGCCGCCGCCGGCTTCCCCGATCCCCCCTTCTACGGTCGCGCGTACGCCGTCGCCGATGCGCCCCGTGACTTTCGCGCACGACATCGCTCCGATCGTTTACAAGAATTGCGCTCCGTGTCATCGGCCCGGAGAAGCGGGACCTTTTTCGCTCCTCAGCTATCGGGACGTGAAGAGCCACGCACGCCAGATCGCCGATGTGACGCGCCGCCATTACATGCCGCCGTGGGCTCCGGAGCCGGGCTTCGGGAATTTCGCCGACGAACGCAGACTGACCGACGCGCAGATCCGCTTGATCGCCGACTGGGCGGCGCAGGGAGCGCCCCAAGGGATCGCGACGGAAACTCCGCCGCTTCCGAACTTCACGGAGGGCTGGCAAATGGGACCTCCCGATTTGATCCTGCAAGCGCAAGCTGCCTACACGCTACGCGCGTCGGGTCCCGACGTGTATTGGAATTTTATTTTCCCGGCCGGTATGGATGCCATGCACTACGTTCGTGCGATTGAAATCCGCCCCGGCGACAAGCGCGTGGTACATCACGCGAATCTGTACGTCGATCGCGCGCGTTCGGCACGACGGCAGGAAATTGCCGAGGGAGCCGGTTTCCCCGGAATGGACGTGATCATCGATCGTAATATTACGGAACCCGACGACGGGCATTTTTTGTTTTGGAAGCCCGGCGGCACGCCGTACGTCGAAGCCGACGGCTTCTCGTGGCGGCTCGATCCGGGCAACGACCTCGTGCTGAACGCGCATCTTCAGCCGACGGGCAAACCGGAGCAGGTGCGGCCTTCGATCGGCCTGTACTTCACCGATAAGCCTCCCGCGAAGTTCCCGATGCTGGTCGAGCTGGAGCACGACGGCGTGCTCGATATTCCTGCGGGAAACAGCGATTTCGTCGTGTCGGACGATTTTCGCCTTCCGCTCGACGTCGACGTGCTCGCCGTGTATCCGCACGCGCATTATCTGGGACACCTGCTCGAAGGCTACGCGACGCTACCCGGCGGGCAGCGCAAATGGCTCATTCGAATTCCCGATTGGGATCCTAACTGGCAGTCGGCCTATCACTATCGCGAGCCTGTGTTTTTGCCGAAGGGCACCGTGATTTCGATGCGCTATCACTACGACAATTCGACGGCGAACCCGCGCAATCCGAATCAGCCGCCGAAGCGCGTGGAAGGCGGCAATCAGGCCACGGATGAAATGGGTCACTTATGGCTGCAGGTGTTGCCGCGCAAGGAATCGCCCACCGATAAGGCGGATCGGCGGATGCAGTTGCAAGAGGCGCTCATGCGTCATCGTCTCGAAAAATATCCCAATGATTTCGAGGCGCATTTTCAATTGGGCGCGCTTAGGCTCGCCCGGCTCGATGCGGCGGAAGCGTTGGGGATGCTGCAAACAGCGATTCGCATTCAGCCGGATCACGCGCAAGCGCGCAATATGCTCGGGTCCGCGCTGGTCGCGATGGGTCGCAATACCGAGGCGATCGAGCAGTTTCGAAAAGCGATCCAAGTGCGTGCGGATTATACGAACGCGCGCTATAACCTGGCCCGCGCGTTTGCACGGGCAGGGAAATTCGACGACGCGATTCAGACGTTCGAACTGGTCAGTAAGGAGTTCCCGCAGGACGCCGAGGTTCGTGACGAGTGGGGCGAAGTTTATTTGCGGCAACGGAAGTTCGCCGATGCGCTGGAGCAATTCGATCGGGCCTTGTCGATCGATCCGGGCGACCGCGCGGCTTTGAAGGATCGCGAGGCGGTGCTGAAGGAAGCTCCCGAACTCGTGTCGACAAAGTCCGCGAAATCCGAGGAAGCGACCGAAATTCGTTGGATGCGCCCGCGCAAGCCGCTGCCTGCGCTCATGCTTGGTTCGCTGGACGGCAAAGCATGGAAGCTCGCCGATCTGCAAGGCAAGGTCGTGATCGTCAACCTGTGGGCGACCTGGTGCGTGCCGTGCCGCGCGGAGCTGGGCGAATTACAGAAACTTCATGAGAACTTGAAGAATCGTACCGACGTGGTCGTGACGAGCTTCAACGTGGATGAAGACCCGGCCAAGGCCACGAAGTTTATGGCCGAGCACAAATTCACGTTCCCGGTCGTGTCGGCGAACCATTTCGTGGACGACTATCTCTCCGTGGTTTTCATTCCGCAAACGTGGTTCCTGGATTCCAAGGGCGAGCTGCAGTGGATCCACGAAGGCTACGATCCGGATTCGCCCTGGCAGCAGATGATGACCCAGAAGCTGGATGAAGTTCTGAAGTCGCAGCCGTAAAAAGGGGACAGACCGCTCTGTCCGCACGTGAAATCAGAACCCAAAGATGGAGACAGAGTAGTCTGTCCCCTTTCAGTTCGTTACTTCGCCAACACGAACTTCTGAATGCGTTTGCCGTCTTCCACTTCTCCGGTGTAGACGTTTCCCTTCGAATCGATGGCGATCGTGTCGATCCAGTGGAGCTGCCCCGCGTAGCGGCCCGCGCCTCCGAACCAGCCCGCGACCGCTCCCGTTTTCCGATCCAGAATCCACACCGTATTATTCGTCCCGTCCGCGACCAACAGGTACTTCTGCGCGGGATCGTGCGAGAACGTCATGTTGTAGACGGTTCCACAAGGTCCACTCTTCGCGTTGAACGGCCCGCCGCAGTTCGCGCCGCGCGCCTGCGTGGAGGGATGTACGAAATAGCTGGTCACGAAGCGGCCTTGTTTCGTGAACACCTGGATGCGATCGCTGCCGCGCTCGCAGGCGTAGACTAAGCCGTCCTTCGAAAGGTGAATGCAATGGATCGCCGGCGCGAAAGCTTTCTGGTCCGGCGGCGGTCCCGAAAGGTCGTAAGGCGGAGTCGGATCGTTGTCGATCTCGCTCAAAGGAACGCCATGTCCTCCCCATCCACGCTTGAACGCGCCGGTGTTCATGTCGTAAACGAGGATACGCTTGTTGCGCGATCCATCGGCGATGTAGATTTCATGTGCGTCTTCGTCGAGATCGAAATCTTCGATGCCGGGAAGCACATCGGTGTTCTGGTTGTCCTGCTTCACTTCCTTGCCCTTGGGCCAGCGATGCCCAAAATCCCACAACAGCTTGCCGTTATTGCTGAGCTTGACGATGCTATCCCCGGGGTCGGTTCCGGAGATCCACACGTGGCCTTCGCGATCCACAACGAAACTCTGAAGCCGATTCGGCCACCCGGGGACGAAGCCCTGGCTTCCCCAACCTTGGATGACGTTGCCGCTCTGGTCGAACTCGATGATCTCGGGACCGAGCTTACAACACTCGGCGCGCGGCGGATCGGTGGCCGCTCCCATTTCGTCGGGACGCACGTCGGCGCGATTGATCATCCAGATGTGATCGTTCTTGTCGATGGACGTGTCCACGATCTGCTGCATCGCCCACTGATGGGGAAGCGGCTTCGGCCAGAAGGGATCGACCTTATAAACCGGTACCTTTTGCGCCGGCGCGAACGCTGCGGCACCGGCGAGAAGAATGACCAAACGCACGTTTCTGACTTGATTCTGCATGGAACCGAATTAGATCTCCCGAATGTTTGTACGATCACGATGATACCGCCTGCTGACCCTCGTGCACGCCGCTTGCGATAATCGGGAGCGAACGTCTCGCTGCCGAGCTTGGATGAAAGAAACCGGCGAGAACCTTGCATGCGACAACCACTCTCCTCCCTTCGCGTCCTGGACCTGAGCCGCGTACGCTCGGGGCCGACCGCCGTTCGGCAGCTCGCCGACTGGGGCGCCGACGTCATCAAAATCGAAACGCCCGGCGATCCGGAAGCCGACCTTTTCGGCGATCTCCGTGGCAGTTCGGACTTTCAAAATCTGCAGAGGAACAAGCGGAGTTGCACGCTCAACTTGAAGAGTGCCGAGGGCCTGACGATTTTTAAGCGGCTCGCCGAGACCGCCGATGTCGTGGTGGAAGAACTTTCGACCCGACGTGAAAGTGCGCCTGGGCGTCGATTATCCCGCCCTTCGCGCGGTGAACCAGCGCATCATTTACGCCAGCATTTCCGGCTTCGGCGAGGATGGTCCGTACCGCACGCGTCCCGGTTTCGATCAGGTCGTGCAAGGCATGGGCGGACTCATGTCCATCACCGGCCTTCCCGGCCAGGGTCCGGTGCGCGCCGGGATTCCCTTAGCCGATCTCAGCGCGGGCCTCCTGTGCGCGCAAGGAATTCTTCTCGCGCTGTTCGACCGGGAGCGAACCGGCGAAGGTCAATGGGTGACCACTTCGCTTCTGCAAGCCCAAGTCTTCATGCTTGATTTTCAAGCGACGCGGTGGCTGGACGACGGCGAAGTTCCGCGACAGGCGGGGAACAATCATCCGACCAATATCCCCACCGGTGTTTTCAAAACCGCCGACGGCTACATCAACATCGCGGCGAGCGGGCAAATGATGTGGGAACGCCTTTGTCACGCCATCGGCGCAGCGGATCTGATTGGGAATCCTGATTTCGCGACGGCCAAGTTGCGCTCGGAACATCGCGAGAAAGTCAACGATGCGCTCAGTCGTCTGCTTTCGTTTCACGAATCGGCACACTGGTTGAAACTGCTCAACGACGCCGGAGTACCGAGCGGTCCCATCAACACGATCGATCAGGTTTTCGCCGATCCGCAGGTTCAACATCTCGGGATGGTGGAAGAAATCGCATCGCCTTACTTCGATCCGCTACGCTTAGTCGGGCAACCGTTTCGTCTTTCTCAAGCGGAAAGCGGCGTGAAGCGCCGCCCTCCGGAACACGGCGAACACACCGACGAAATACTGACATCGCTCGGATACATGCCGGCGGAAATCGCGGGCTTTCGCGAGCGCGGCGTCGTATCAGAAACCATAATTCATCCCACGAGGAGCCCTTACGCAATGAGCGGTTCAATTTTAACGGCAATCGACAATTCGATCGCTACTCTCACGTTCCACAATCCCGAGCGGCGAAACTCGGTGTCCCTGCAAATGTGGCAGGACGCCGCGTCCGCGTTGGAGCGATTCGCGGAAGACGATGCGATACGAGTCATTGTTTTGCGTGGCTCGGGCGAAAAGTCGTTCGCCTCCGGGGCCGACATTTCTGAATTCGACGCCGTGCGTTCGGACGCCAGCGCGGCTGCGATCTACGATCATTCCCTGGATCGCTTTTGGAAAGCACTCTCCGATCAGCCTAAGCCGACCATCGCGATGATCCGCGGCTATTGCATCGGCGGTGGACTGAATATCGCCGCCGGGTGCGACCTGCGCTTTTGCGGTGAAGGTTCGAAATTTGCCGTCCCGGCCGCCAAGCTCGGCTTGGGCTACGGAGCATCCACGCTGCGGAGATTAATAACGCTGGTCGGTCCGCAATTCGCCCTCGAGATCCTGTTGACCGCCCGTCACTTCACCGCGACCGAAGCGCTGCAAATGGGATTGGTGAATCGCGTGGTGCCCGATGGCGAACTCGAAAGCTACGTACAGGAGATCGTGAAGACCATCGCGCAGAATGCTCCGCTGACGATGCGTGCGGCGAAGCGCGTCATTCATGAGCTATCGAAAGACCCGGAGTCGCAAGATCTGGCCGCCGGAGAGGCCCTGGTGAGACAGTGCTTCGACAGCGAAGATTATCGGGAAGGCCGCGTCGCGTTTCGCGAAAAGCGCAAGCCGGTGTTCCGCGGCCGCTAACCAGCGAACTCAGCCAAGCAGAAATTCGCGGACACACCCGGCGACCAACTCGGGAGCTCGTAGATTTGCCAAATGCCCTTGCCCTTGGAATCTCACGAGCCGCACGTCGGGAAGCGTTCTCGCCAGCGCCTCCGAAGCATCCTTCAACGGATGCGCCGCGCTGAGCGTCCCCAACAACAGCAGCGTCGGAACGTGGAGGAATCGATATCGTTCCAAACTCGGGCCGTGTTCTTCGATCGCTTCTACTTCACGGCTCCACGTGTGAGCATGCATTCGCGTTTCTTGCCAGTCCGAGGCCTGGCGCATCGCCTGAATCTTCCCGGGAGGTACGGACGCAAAATGGGTAAATCCGATTTCGAGAGCTTTGTCGGGATCCCCCGCGTCGATGGCCGCGCGATATTCGGATAGATAGCCGCCCGCGACAGATCCGCAAACGGGAAGAGGCGGCTCATACAGAACCATCTTCTTGATGGGACTTCTGAGCGCAACGCCCAGAGCGCACACCGCGCCGTATGAGTGCCCGATTAAACTAACGTCTTCACCGGCGATCTCCAAAGCCGCCTGAATATCCTCGTATTCGCGCTCGATGGAATACCGGGCCGCATCGCCACTGGCGCCGCGTCCGCGACGATCCAATAAGAAACAGGTAAACGTATCCGCCAGAAACTCCGCGACCTTCCGCCAGCTCGCGCCCGTCGCGAGAGCTTCGTGAGCGATGACCACGGGCGGCCCTTCGCCGATTCGAACGAAACCGATCTTTGTTCCGTCGTTCGAACGAAAAGAGCCAGAAGTGGCGACATGGGTCTTCATGGAAAGGCGAGACGCGAGCATTGTTACTATTGTGCCAGAGGGATCGCCGGAACAGCTATACGCAGGTGCTGCGGAGTGAAGTGGCTATAGACCCAGTACGCGCTCCGCATTTCCGTGAAAGAGCCGCTCGTAGATATCGTCGGCGTAGCCGAGTTCTTTCCATTCGCGAAAAATCCGCTCATACGGAAGACTCGGGTAGTCGCTGCCGAACATGACTTTGTCTTTCAACCGGCTCCGGATGTCGACTTTCAATTGCGGCGCGAAATATTTGGGCGCCCAACCCGAAAGCTCCCAGTACACGTTGCCCTTGTGGAGCGCGACGGCCGTCATCTCCTCCACCCACGGCCAGCCAGGATGCGCGGCGATGATGGTCAAGTTCGGGAAATCCGCGGCGAGTTCATCGATCGCAGACGGATGCGCGTGGCGGATTTTCGCGCCCATGCCACCGGGCATACCCGCGCCCATTCCTGTCGTGCCGACGTCGATCATGACCGGAACTTTCAGTTCGTTGATGGCTTCGAACAACGGATAAAATCGCAGGTCGTTCACCGCGAAGTGGCCCATGATCGGATGAAAATGAAATCCCAACATGCCGAGCTCGCGGACCGCGCGTTGCGCTTCCTTGATCGCCGCTTCTCCCTTGAACGGATCCACGGCGCCCCAACAATGAATGATGCGATCCTTGTGGCGCTTCTGCATTCCGGCCACGAAATCGTTCGAGCAGGGAGGCGTCTTCACGGTCGTTTCCAGATCGAGCGCCACCAGCACGGCCTCGACACCGCCGTCCGTGAAATCCTGGACCACTTCTGCTTCCGTCTTCGCCGTCCACGGCCGATTCCAATATTTCGCCAGAGCGTCCACGTAAGGCTGCTGGCATGCGATCCACTCTTTCGTATTTGGATAGCAATGCAGATCGATGATTCTCATGCGGTCACCATCTCCGCGAGCTTTTTCTTGGAAACTTTTCCAAAGGTCGAGAGGGGAAAATCCGACATAATTTCCAGACGCTCCGGGATTTTAAACTTGGCGATCTCTTTGGCAATCAGAAATTGCTTCAACTCTTCAAAGGACAAGCTGGCGCGATCGTGCAAAATGACACAGGCGCACATTCTCTCGCCGAGCGCCGCGTCAGGAACCGGAATGCACGCGACATTTTCCACCGAGGGATGCGACAGAATCAGATTCTCCACTTCTTCCGCGCTGATCTTTTCACCACCGCGGTTGATCAGATCCTTCTTGCGGCCCTCCACCACGTAACTTCCCGAAGGATGCTGACGCAGAAGATCGCCGGATTTGTAGAATCCGTCGGCGGTGAAAACTTTCTTATTGTATTCGGGAACGCCGTAGTAGCCTCGCAAAGTATACGGCCCCCGGCAGCATAATTCGCCGACCTCACCCCGCGGAACTTCAATTTCATCTTCATCGAGAAGCTTCACTTCATCGTCGGGACACACGGGCCATCCGACGGTTTCAAGCTTTACGTCTTCCGGATCGTCGAGCCGAACGAACATGATCAGGCCTTCGCTCATGCCGAAGTTCTCCTGTACGAACGCGCTGGGAATCAACTTGCGCGACAGCAAACGCACTTCCGGCTGCAATCGCTGCCCTCCGCTCTGGATCATTTTGAGCGAGGACAGGTCGTGTTTGTGCACCGCCGGATCGTTCAGCAATCGAATGAGCAGCGCGGGAACAACTTTCAGGTGCGTGACCTGATGCTTTTCGATCAGCGCGAACATATCTTCCGGTTTCGTGCTGGTGCTGACCACGACCTTGGCGCCGTGGAAAAAGAATCCCTGAATGCCCGGGCAGGCGAGCGGCAGATTGTGAGCGATGGGCAACACCAGCAACAAAGTCGAATCGTCTTTCACGGCGCAGACGCTCGCCGCAGCCTTCGAGTTATAGGCGTAATCGTTGTGCGTGCGCGGAATCAGTTTGGGGATTCCCGTGGTGCCGCCGGAAAGCTGGAAGATCGCGGGATCGGTCGGATCGATTTGAATCTTGGCCAGTTCAGATGCCGGAAGGCGCGCGGGCTTATCGATCATCTCCTGCAGCGAAGCAAATCCTTCACGCGCGGGACCGAGGATAATCCCGAACTTCAGTGTGGGCTTCCTGCCGGATGCGCTCGATCATCGGAGCGAAATCAAAATCGCGATGAGGACCGGGGATGACACAAGTCGTTGCGCCCGAAAGCTCGACAAACTGGCTGATCTCAGCATAGCGATGCGTGGCGAGCGCGGCGATCGGGATACAACTGATCTTCTGGAGCGCGAAATACAGAATGATGAAATCGGCAACGTTGGGAAGCTGAATGACGACTCGATCGAGCGGCTTCAAACCCATTTCGAGAAGATTCAGGGCGAGATTCGTCGAGAGCAGATCCAGCGCGGTGAACGAAATGGATCGCGCTCCGTCGATGACGGCGGCACGTTGACCGTAGCGTTTGAAGACAACGTCGAATTCCTGCGCGAGCGATTGGTCCCGCCAATAGCCCTTGGCGCGGTAGCGCGCGGCATATTCGGGCGGAAACGGAACAACTCCGGGAAGCATAACGGATTTCTTCTCCTCGGCCTTCTTCTTCTCAGCGAAGGCGCCCTAAGTGGTGGCCGCGAAGCCGCCGTCGATCACGATTACCTCGCCGTTGACGAAGCGGTTGCTGGTGATCAAATTCACGATTACCTCGGCCACATCCTCGGCTGTCGCGACGCGGCGCAGCGGCGTGCTTTTCGCGCGGCGGGCCATCAGATCGTCATAGCGATCCTTCAGCATGCGCTCCATCCAATCGCCTTCCATCCATCCCGGAGCGACGGCGTTCACGCGCACGTCCGGCGCGAGATTCAAAGCGAGGAGTTTCGTCAGGCTGACCACCGCCGCTTTACTCGCGGCGTAGGGCAACGGCTGCGGACCGGGACGCAAGCCGACAATGCTGGCGGTGTTCACCACGCTACCTTTCGCGGCCTTGAGCATGGGCGTAGCGGCGCGCGTCACCTGAAACAGGCCACGGACGTTGACGGCGAACACGCGATCCCATTCTTCGGCGGTGAGCCCTTCGAAATCGTTGGGTTTGACGGTGGTCGTAGTGCCTGCGTTATTCACCAGTGCGTCGAGCCTCCCGAATTCGCGCTCGACATCGGCCAACATCTGCCGAACACGGGCATCGTCGCTGACGTCACATTTGATCAGCAGTGCGTGGGCGCCTTTGTCGCGAGCCCGCTGCGCCGTCTCCGCCGCTTCTTTTTCGCTGCGGCTGTAATTGATCGCGACGTCGTAACCGGCAGCCGCCAGGGCGATCGCCGCAGCGCGTCCGATTCCGGTTGCCGCACCTGTGACCAACGCCACCGGCCTGTTTGGATTCATGTTCGTCTCCGCGGGGGTGTGAATAGTGGAAACGTTTAGTTTGTCGGGTTGGTCCCGAACATGTCAAGGCGAAGCGTCGCTTCGCGGCCGTCACAAATTGTCCACATCCGATCCAACGACAAATGAAGGTCACAAGCAAATGAAACGTGATGAGCGGCGAATCCACGACCGGCGCGCAGGCCTACGTTTTCAAGCCGGCCCGCATTCACATCGTCGAGGTGTAATGTGCGTCGAGCCTTAAAAGATCGAGTGGCCGCTCAGTGCTTCGCGGGCGCGGCCAGCGGTCCGACTTCCACCTTCGGCTGCGTGTTCGCGAGCGGTCCCAACTCCGCCGCTGCGCCGCGTGCGATGGCCGCCGTTTCACTGCCGGCCTGGAAGCACGTAAAGTCCGGACGATCGCGCCACGATAGGGGACCGCACAGGCGCTTGCCTGCCTCGACGGCGGCGTCGTGGACGACGTTGATCAGGCGCTCGTAATCGGGCGTGCCCTGCGCGTAACCCGAGAAATTTCCCAGATCGCCGCTGGCCGCGAACACGGCGGTCACGCCCGGCACCTTCGCGATCTCGTACGCGTTCTTGATTCCTTCCAGCGTCTCGATCATCAGGATCAGCACCATGTTGTCGTTGATGGTCGCGCGATACCCGCCGGGGAGCGCCCACATCGAAGGTTCGAACGCCTGACCGCCGCCGTTGCTGCGCTTGCCAAGCGGAGGAAAGAAAGCCCAGTCGCGCGCGGCGATGGCTTCTTCGACCGTATCGACGGTCGGCACCACGATGACGAGAGCGCCCGCATCGGCCGCGTGCTGGATCTCGCGCTCGTCGGTGTAGGCGACGCGCACGCCGGGAACGGCCTTTGCGTAGGGGCACGTGCGCCACATGCGGGCGACGCTATCCCAATCGCGCGCGTTATGCTGCATCTCGGTCCAGATGAAATCATAGCCGGCGTTCGCCATCGCGCAGTACGTGGAGGCATCCGATGCGAGCGAATACAGTGCCACCGGTCGACTTTTCCGCCCTGCATCATCTTGAGCTTCACCGGATTCCAGATCTTCGAATTCGGCGGCGGATTCCAGGCGGGTCCGTACTTCCAGCTGTTCATGTCGACGGACCGGCGTTCGCCGCGCCCGGCAGCGCATTCTTCATCGCGCCGCTGTCTTTGCCGGCGGGAGCAGCCATGGGAAATTGCAGCTTCCCGGGATCGGGATTATTCGCGTAAGGATCGGCGCCGGTCTTTGGAGCTTGCTGCGCCTGCGCGAGAGCGGGCACCGCGCCCATCGCCGCCGTCAGGGCAACTATCAGGAAAACGCGATTCATGCGACAGTCCTCCTTCTACTGGGAATAAGTACGGCGAGATCGCCTGGTCAGGATTTTCTCGCGAGTTCGTTGTAGACGACCGTCGTGAAACTCGCGAAGTTGGGTCCGCGGCCTCCGGGAGCAGCGGGTGGAGGATCGCCGACGGCGACCCGAATCTCTTCGAGCGACTTGCCCTGCGCGACCAGTTCCTTGATCTTCGCGCGCTTCTCTTCAACGCGGGTCAAGCGGGCCTGAATCTCACTCTTGGTTTGCAGCACTCCATGTCCCGGCACGAACGTGTCGGAGTTGAGGCCAACCATCCCTTTGACCGTCGTGATCCATCCCTCCGAAGAACCGTTCTTTCGGCATGAATCAGCGTGTCGGGACCCTGCGGTGGCGATAATATCTCCGGTGAAAACGATCTTTTCACTCGGAAGATAGACGATCAGATCGCCGCTGGTATGCGCAGGCGCCCAGTGACAGCAGCTCGAACTTCACGCCGTCGATTTTCAGATTCTCTTTGTTCTTACTGACGACCTCGGTGGGGAGATGGCCAGCCGGAGGCGCGCCTCGTCCACCGGCGGCGAGCGCCGTTTCCTGCTCCTTCTTGTTGTTCTCGTGCGCGATGATGCGGATCACCACCGGGAACGACGCCAGGCCGTTCACATGATCGCCGTCGCTGTGCGTGAGAATGACCGTGGTGACAGGCTTGGGCGTGATCTTCGCGATATCGTCCAGGAGTTCCTTGCCGCCCGCAGCCGTCGTCTTGGCGTCGACGACGATCACGCCTTTGTCTCCAATGATGACGCCGCTGTTTCCGCCGCCGCCTTCAATCCAGTACACGTTCGGCTTCAACATGTGGGTCACGAAAGGCGCGGGCGCGGGAGCCTGAGCCGAGGCCAATGTCGCCAAGGCGCTGAGGCCGACGAACGCAAACACACAAAAATTTCGAAGATACATGGCGCTTTTCTCCTTCACAGACTTTATCACGGCTCGAGCGCCAGAGGGGTTCATGCGCAATCGAAGCAGCCTCGCCGGCACCACGGAGATGCGCGAGTTTCACGACTGCGATCTGTGAAATACGAAGAAGAACACCGCGACGCAGAGAGCGCCGAAAGTGTAAAGGAGGGACGAAAACAGAATGACCGCGGGAGCGAGCCCCCGTGTGACGTTCAGGAGGTTCTCGATCAAATTCCAGGCGAGGAGCATCGTCACGAGGACGGTCCCGATGAACGCAAGCAGAGACGCACTCTTCAGAGTCAAGCGATAAGCCCTCTCCGTCTCGCGGCAAGCGCGAGTGTCGAATAGCCCTGCTCTACATCCGGCGATCCGGACTTACTTGTGCCGGTAAGTGATACGGCCTTTGGTCAGGTCGTAGGGCAAGAGTTCCAGCGAAACTTTATCGCCATTCATGATCTTGATACGGTTGCGCCGGAGTCTTCCGGCCATGGTCGCGAGCACGGTACGGCCGGCATCGAGTTCGATGGAAAACATGCCCGCTTTGAACTTTTCGACAACCTTGCCCATAACTTCGATTGCGTCTTCTTCTGGCAAATGATCTTCTTCCTTTCTAAATCTGAAATCACGAAAGGGCGCTACTCTTGGCGAGATAATCGGCTTCGCCGGGAGCGCGCCCCTCCAAGACCAGTATGATCTATGTTTCCAATCGCCGCTTAGTAGCGGTTATTGCGGCGTCCGCCGCCGTAACCACCACCGCCGCCACCGCTGCGCTCCGTCTTCGGACGCGCTTCGTTGACGTTCAGCGCGCGGCCGTCGAGTTCGACGCCGTTCAGCGCCGCAATGGCCTGATCGCCTTCCGAGTTGTTGCTCATTTCCACAAAGCCGAAACCTCTGGCCTGTCCGGTGTCGCGGTCGGTCACAATGCTGACCCGCTCCACCGTTCCATGTGCTTCGAACAAGGAACGAAGTGTCGCTTCGGACGAATTGAAGCTGAGATTCCCTACAAAAATGTTTTTCATTTTTCTGAATTTTCTATCTTTCTGAAGTTGCAGAGCAGTGAATCGGGGCAGGATCGGACAAGGGCGGTTTGGGCCGGACTATCGAAAGATGCCAAATCAACGAACTGCGAAACTACATACTCATCATGGCACACATGCGTACTCGGGTGCAACCTTTTTATGCCTTGCTCGGTCAAAGCCTTCTTGTTTTTCTAAGGCCCGCCTACGGAACGGTGTCGAACGCGACCGACATTCGGGAAAACCTCTCCCCCGCAAGCTGCCGCGTCCATCGGGGGAGATGTCGCCGCGCCAGAAGTGTTTCACCGAGCGAAAATCGGATCAAATTAACCTCTTCGTCAGTCCCAAATATCCTTAGATCGGCCTTATCACTCGCCCAACAAGGGATAAGCGATTTGCCTGATTTCCTCCCGCCCCCATTTGGGGGCAAAGTAAGGCATAGGAGTTTTCCCATGCCACGCGACCTTTTGGGTGATTTCAGTAATGCGGTGGCCGCTTATCTGAACGTGACGGCCGCCCTCGCCGATTGTCTAGAGCAAGCCTGCCCGGATGTGGGCGGTCCGTATCGCCAGCGCATTCAGCGCCTGCGGTCCCGTGTGGCCTTCGATGCCACGCGCGAGGCGATCAAAGACAGTGCACAGACACTCGAAGCCGAGTTGAAAGACTACGCCATCGTCGCCAACCGGGTGATGACCCAAAAGAGCGTCGAACTGGAAAGTGGAATTCTCGCTCTGAGCGACGCCATCGAAGGCCTGGCCCAGCGCCAGGATCGCTTCGGACATCGCTTGCGGGAACTTGCGGCGCAAATGGAATCCGACCGCGACGGCGTCATGACCCAGCGGGGAGCGGAGCTTACCGGACTGGTCGATGTGATGACGGGGGAAGTGACCTCCATCGTCACTCAATTGCGCGAGCAGATGGTGGAGCTCGATCAGCAACTCGTGGGCGCGGCGAGCACGGATCCGGTCACGGGTTTGGTCAATCGCCGGGAATTGGAACGCCAGATCGACGCCCACCGCATGCATGGCACAACCTTTGCCGTGCTGGTTTTCGCATTAAGTGGACCGATTGGCGACCAGGTTCTGCGCATGGCGGCCGCGAAGCTGATGACGAAATTCCGTCACACCGACTGGATTGGCCGGTGGGGCGAAAAGCACATCGCAGTGGTGTTCCGCGGCGAACAGAAGATCGCGGAAGTGCGCGCCGACGAAGCAGTTCTGTTGCTGGAAGGGCGTTACACGCTGGACAACGGCGAAAGCGTGCTGATCGCGGCCGAGGCGCAACTGTTGCAGCCCGAGCTCGCGAGCGTCTGAGCATCGCGCAAAAACGCTGCCCTAAAGAAGAGTTGATCGTTTCCCCTTCCTGATTCTCGGTCGGCCCGTCTTGACAACTTCCATACTTCGACTATAGTAGAAGCATGGAAGAGAACGGAGCGATTCCTCCTCAGTCCGAGCGAGACCGCCCATGAAGAAGACCGAAGAAATCGTCCGCTTCGCGGATATGTTCACCGCCATGGGAACCGAACCCCGGCTCCGCATTATGCAGCTGCTTTTGTCCGCGCATCCCGAGGGGCTCGTCGTCGGCGAAATCATCGCGGAATTGGGCTTGTCGGCATCCACACTCTCGCACCATCTGGACAAACTGAAGAACGAGGATCTCGTCACTGTCAGCAGGGAGGGAACGTTTCTCCGCTACAAGGCGAACACCACGGCGCTCCAGGAATTGCTGACGTTCCTGTATGCCGAATGCTGCACCAGGAACAAAGCAATCAAGCCCGAAAAGATCGTTCAGATCTGTAAATAGGAGATCCCCGTGAGCACGCAGGACATCAAGGAAGTCGTTCGAGAAAAGTACGGCCAAGCCGCGCTTCGAGTGACCGGCGGCGGCAGTTCGTGTTGTGGCGCATCGGCCGCGCTGGATGGCTGCTGCGATCCGATCACCAGCAATCTTTACGATGCCAATCAAAAGGGCGAACTACCCGAGAACGCCGTGCTGGCGTCTCTCGGTTGCGGCAACCCGACCGCACTGGCGGAACTGAGACCCGGCGAAACCGTCTTGGACCTTGGCTCAGGCGGCGGCATCGATGTTCTACTTTCCGCCAAACGCGTCGGCCCAACCGGAAAAGTCTTCGGTCTGGATATGACCGAAGAAATGTTGGCGCTGGCAAACGAGAACAAAGCGAAGGCCGGGGTGGAGAACGTCCAATTCCTGAAGGGCGAAATCGAAAATATCCCCCTCCCCGACAACTGCGTCGATGTCATCATCTCGAACTGTGTCATTAATCTGAGCGCGAACAAAGACCGGGTTCTGCGGGAAGCATTTCGAGTACTCAAGCCCGGGGGCCGCTTCGCCGTCTCCGACGTCGTCACGAAAGGCGAGATGCTGCCCGAAATTCGCCGGAGTGTTCTACTTTGGGTCGGATGCGTCGCCGGAGCGCTTGAAGAGAACGAATACAAAGCGAAGCTCGAAGCGGCAGGATTCGAGAAAATCGACATCGAGCCCACGCGAGTTTATCGGGTGGAAGACGCTCGCGCGTTTCTGAGCGGTCAAGGCATCGACGTAGACACCATTGCGCCGCAGGTGGACGGCAAGTTCATGGGCGCATTTATCCGTGCTCAAAAACCCGCTGCCGGTTCCTGTTGCGGACCGTCCTGCTGTGCCTGATCGGATGGACTTCGCGCGGAGGCTCGTTGCCGAGGCGCTTGGCACGGCACTTTTACTTGCCGCCGTGGTTGGATCAGGAATCATGGGTGAGCGGCTGTGTGGCGGAAATATTGCCATTGCTCTTCTCGCCAACACTCTTGCAACGGGAGCGATGCTGGTCGCTCTGATCCTGACGTTCGGCCCCATTTCCGGGGCGCATTTCAATCCGGCCGTCACCTTGGCGGATGCGTGGCAACAGGGGATTGCGTGGCGAGACGTTCCGGGGTACGTCACGGCCCAAATCGTGGGAGCCTTTACGGGCGTCGCCACGGCTCATCTCATGTTCGGCGAACCGGTCTTCGAAATATCCCGTCATACGCGCACAGGGCCGGCCCAAATGTTCAGCGAGTTTGTCGCGACGTTCGGATTATTGGCCGTCATCTGGGGGTGTGTCCGCTTGCGCTCTTCGGTCGTTCCCTTCGCGGTGGGTGCGTACATCACCGGAGCTTATTGGTTCACGGCGTCCACATCGTTTGCGAATCCGGCTGTCACGCTAGCCCGTTCGATGACGGATACGTTCTCGGGCATCCGGCCCAATGACGTGCCGGGGTTCATCCTGGCTCAGTTGGCGGGATCGGCAGCGGCCACCGCATTGTTTGCGTGGTTGATTCCACCACTCCGGGATGAAGCGAAAGATGTCGTGTTGCCGCACCTGCACCAGAAGGAAGTCGCTCATGACTGATAAAAAGCGTGTCCTCATTCTCTGCACTGGAAACTCCGCCAGAAGCCAGATGGCCGAGGGACTGCTTCGCCACGCGGCAGGAGATCGCTTCGCAGTGTTTTCCGCCGGCACGAGACCGAGCATCGTCCGTCCGGAAGCCATCTCGGTGATGCAAGAGATCGGCATCGATATCTCCGGTCACCGATCTAAATCCGTGAACGAGTTCGACGGGCAACAACTGGACTATGTGATCACCGTGTGCGACAACGCCAGGGAATCGTGCCCCCTCTTTCCCGCCGCTGCCAAGCGGCTGCACTGGCCCTTTGAAGATCCAGCCTCCGTTCAGGGATCGGACGACGAACGGAAGGCCGCGTTCCGTAAGGTGAGGGAGCAGATTGAAATTCGCATCGCAAGCTTCGTCGACGGAAACGCACAGGCGACGTCCGACGTCAATGCTCCAGCCGGCCCAACCGATGTTTCGCCACATGTTTAGTTACAATGAGCGCAAACATGAAGCTATTGTTGGTTCTCCTGTTACCCGTGGCCGCTTTCTCCCAAGTCACAGTGACGCGACTGGTCAAAGACGACGCGGCGGCCGGGTTGAAAATGGTGACCGTGCTCCTGGGCGTCAAGGGAGATAAACCGTTCAACGATGCCCCCTCAGCGGCGCCGGCCGAGTTCGGAATCATGTGCCAGGAAACCAGCCTGGGCAAGCAGAAGAAGCTCGACGTTTCGCTGACGCTCGGTACGGGCGTCGTTCCGAAAACCGGCTATCAGGTCCCCGATCCGGCGCTGCTTCTCGATCTCGGTCTCATCGCGACGCTGGTGCGCCTGGACGACGAACTGCGTCCCCGTCAACTGGAGTGGGAACAGACGCCGGGCGCTCCCGGCATCCTGACGCGCAACGATTACAAGTTCGTCCGGGATCATATCTTGAAATCGAAATCGATTCACATCGAAGTGACCGGCGCCGGAACGGGAACGAAGATCAGTTCGTTCGATTTGGCCGGACTGAAGGAAGAGTACGGCAAGCACCCGGAGTGCAAGAGATAAGCCTGGGATTGCGTCGATTACGATTCGACGGGCGGCTTCGCCAGCACGCTCATCACGAGCGGAAACGTGGTCAAGACGCCTACCGTGAACAGCGCCCATCCGGCCGTTGTCCGCTGGTCTTCATCCAAGCGATCTGAAATCAGCAGGCCAAGCCCTATGCCAAGTGCGACTCGCGTTCCGCCGATCAGGGCGATCTCCGGGATGGTAAGCGCTCGTTTGGTTAGTTCCATGCCCTAAGATTCGCATGAACCGGGACGATGCGGCGGTTCCTGCAACGCCCACTACATTTTCGGCTCTGTTGGTGCGAACGGGGAGGGTCGAACTCCCATGGCCTTGCGGCCGCTGGAACCTAAATCCAGTGCGTCTGCCAGTTCCGCCACGCTCGCACAAGCAGGACTGTTCGCATTATATCGTCCGCCCAAAATCGATGCCTCAGCGCGCGTACGCCGCCACGCGGCGCTCGATCTGCGCGCGGGGCTGAACTCCGAAGCGCGGAGTCTTGCGGCCGCAAGGGCACGCAGAGCTGTCGACCATGTCGCGCGTCAGGGAAAGCCCTGGACCTTCTATGTGCAGTCCGTCGTGAGCTTCGCATTCGCCGGCCAGCAACTGCCCAGCAGGTCCAATGATCTGCTCGAACACGGGAACGCGAAACGAACGCCAGAACGCATTGCGATCGGATTCGGTCACGCGCGGCGAACCGGGACGCTCCAGCACAATGATCGCGTGCGTCAGCGACGGGATCAAATATCCGCGCAAGCACCGGCATTGTTCGAGCGTCCCCACGACCGCCGAGGGCTCGAAATGGGCGGCATCTTCCGTCCAACCCCGTGGAAATACTTTCACCGTCTGCGAGGGAAGCAGCGCGGGACGAAACCACGTCACGAGAACGGCCGTGCGCGGGGCCGGCGGCACAGGATAGGCAAAAGGCTCGCGAATCCGTTGCCAGGGAAATCCGATCAGCACGTATTAAACGTTGTCTGAGCGGGCCAATATTCTCAAGAGATTTTCACCAAATATGGCGCGGGCATCGGCCCCCACGGCGACTGCCGGGCGATGACATCACTCATCGGAATTCGTCTGGCTCCGCGCGCCATCGCTTGCGGCGAATTGCGTGAGGCCGGTCGAAAGGGCCAATTGCGTCAGCCCGGCTACATTGTTCACGCCGAGCTTCTTCATCATGGTTTTCCGATAACTACGAACCGTCTGCTCTTTCAGATCGAGCATCACGGCGATTTCCTTGCTGGTCTTGCCCTCCGCCACCATGCGCAGCACCTGCAACTCGCGAGGAGAAAGAGCGTCCAACGCAGCGGGAGCCGACCTCGCTTCCAGGTCGCCTTTTTGAATGCGCGTCAGCAGACGATCCGACACCTGAGGGCTTAAATACGCGCCGCCGCGTGCCACCGCCCGCAGAGCTTCGAGCAGATCGTTATCGGAAACTTTCTTGAGAACGAACCCGCGCGCGCCCGAGCGAATGGCGCCCACCACGGAATTCTCGTCGTCGTACATCGAAAGAATCACGATCTTGCACGTCGGATGATGGCGCAGAATTTCAGCCGTGGTCTCGACGCCGTTCAGTCCCGGGAGGCCAATGTCCATCAGCACCATGTCGGGACGATGCTGCTTGACGAACAACAGCGCGTCGGCTCCGTTATCGGCTTCGCCGGTCACACGAAATTCCGGATCACGGCTGAGAATCGCGCGGATACCGTCTCGCATGATCTTGTGATCGTCTACGAGCAGAACGTCGCTAGGCATAACGGATGGCAACAATTGTACCTTTTCCTGTTGCAACCTCGAAGCGGAGACCGGCGTGCCGCGCTAATAATTCGGCAGCGGCCAGCTTCGCGGGCACGCCGCGCGGGTTGCCATCGAAGGAAACTCGCACGATCGGCGAACGGGAACCGGTGGCCGAAATGACGATCCGCGTCACGCCCGCGGTGAAGGCGGCCACGTTGACGGCATCCGAAGCCGCCAGATACAGAGCCGCGGCGATCTCGGCCGGAGCGATGGCGGTTGCCGAATAGCGCACCTCGGTTTCGACGCCGTAGCCGTCCCGGTAGCGGTTCGCCAGATCGATCAGCGCATTTTGTAAACCCGTGCGCGCCACCGGCGACGGGTCGAGTTCTCTGGTCAGCGACCGAACGTGCCGCATCGCTCCATCGAGCGCCTCGGCAATCTCCTTGGTTCGTTCGAAGGCTTCCGGGTAATCCATCTGCATCAGTTGTAAACGCAGTCCGGCGACCGCCAGGAACGAACCGATTTCATCGTGCAGTACGCGGCTGGCGCGCGCCATTTCCGTGCGCGCGAGCACGCAGGCCTCGGCGAGCTCATCGGCGGTGGATTTTTTCAAAGCCGCTCCGGAAGCCTTCCGAAGAACAGGAACAGCCGGCTTTTTCACGGCGGAGGTGCGTTGATTTCGCATGGGCGAGAGAAAGCCGCGAGCGCCGCGAACGGCTTCGCATTTCCCCGATCGTTAGCGCTTGCGTCCCAGGACGCGTTTCGCCGCCGCCACGACGTTGACCGCGCGCATCCCGTACTTATCGAGCAACTGGTCGGGCGTCCCGGATTCCGCGTAGCCATTCAGTCCTACGAACTCCATCGGCACCGGATGAGATAGGCTCACCGCCTGCGCAACGCGTACTCCGAGGCCGGCATCGTAGAGATGTTCTTCCGAGACGACGATCGCTCCCGTTTCGCGGGCGGCTTTCGCAATCGCGTCCACATCCAGCGGTTTGATCGTGTGCATGTCGATCACGCGCGCGGAAATGCCTTCGGCTTCCAAAGCCTCGGACGCGCGAATCGATTCCGCCACCAGCAATCCGTGAGCGATCAACGTGACATCGGATCCGCCGATCAACGCGATGGATTTTCCGATGGCGAATTCCTGCCCTGCCTCATAGATCACGGGGACTTTTACACGTCCGGCACGAATAAACATCGGTCCGACGTGTTCGGCCGCTTTCTTCACCAGCGCAAACATCGAGACTTCATCAGCGGGGGAAATGACGACGAATCCGGGCAACGCGCACGCGAGCGCAAGATCCTCGAAGCTCATCTGAGAGGGGCCGTCCTCGCCGATCGAGATGCCGCTGTGGGTCCCGACGATTTTCAGATTGACGTTCGGATACGCCGCCGTCACGCGCATCTGCTCGAATCCTTTGTTGACGACGAAGGCCGAAAAGCTGGAGGCAAACGGAATCTTTCCGGCCGCGGCGAGCCCGGCGCCGATCGCCACCATATTCGCCTCGGCGATGCCGCATTCGAAAAAGCGCTCCGGAAATTCAGTCGCGAAACCGTGCGTGTACGTGGACTTCGAAAGATCGGCGTCCAACGCGACGATGGCCTTATTCGCACGGCCTAGTTCCACCAGCGCCTTGCCGAACGCCTCGCGCGTAGCAGCGCCCATTTTCAATTCGAATTTTGTTTTAGCGGGCATGATGCGGGGATGTATCTCCTACGCTGATTTCTCTAAGCCAGTTCCGCGAGAGCCGCGGCGCATTCCTGCGGCGTCGGAGCCACGCCATGAAACTTGGGATTGTTCTCCATGAACGAAACGCCTTTGCCCTTCACCGTCTTCGCGATGATCACGGTGGGCTGGCCCTTGACCCCTTCCGCCTCGGCAAAGGCGCTCTGCAACGCCGGAATATGGTGGCCGTCGAGTTCGATGACGTGCCATCCGAAGGCGCGGAATTTCTCGGCCAGCGGCTCGATTTCCATAATGTCTTTCACGAAGCCGTCGAGCTGGATGCGGTTATGGTCCACAATCGCGACGATGTTATCCACCTTGTGATAACCCGCGAACATGGCCGCTTCCCAGATCTGCCCTTCCTGCACTTCCCCATCGCCCAGCATGACGTAGGTTCGCCACGCCGCGCCGTCCAACTTCGCGGCTAATCCCATGCCGATGGCGACCGATAATCCTTCGCCCAGCGATCCCGTCGAAGCTTCGAGCACCGGGAGAAAACGCACGTCGGGATGGCCCTGATACGGCGACCCCAGTTTGCGCAGCGTCATCAACTGATTCTTATCGCAATAACCGCATTCGGCCATCACCGCGTACAGAATGGGAGCGCCGTGACCTTTGGAAAGAATAAATCGATCGCGTCCCTCCCAGTGAGGACGCGAAGGGTCGTGATTCATCACGTCGAAATACAGCGTGACGACCGTCTCCACAGCCGAAAGCGATCCGCCCGGGTGCCCGGACTTGGCCTCGGTGAGCATTTGAATCACCTCGCGCCGCATGTCTTTGGAAATGGCCGCAAGCTGGGCTGCGTCCCTGGTTTTCTGCATCGACTTTTACTGTAGCATTGCGGCACATTTCGGCTAAACTGGGCGAATGTCGCTCGCCGCGAGATGCTTGGCGCAGTTGGAGGAGTGCAAAGCGCTTCACGGGCACACAGCCGCGGCATCGCGCACGGAAGCTCTGCTGAAAAGAATTCTGCGCCTGCGCGTCACCGGCGTCGGCGATCTGGTTCGGCTTCACGAAACACTTTTGTTCCTGCGCGCTTATCCCGCAACGCCCGAAATCGTGCGCTTGTGCGATGAACTCCTGTGCGGCTACGCGCGACGGCTGGGCGGATTCTCACCCGCGGATTTGAAAGAATTCGAATACGCCGACATCTCCGGGATCGCAGGCACGGGACTCACCACGAATTTCAGTTATGTCTTCGCGCGTTCCTTGGCCGATCGGCACGCGATCGGGACATCGAAATCCGAAAAACGCCGTTCCGGCGATCTGCACATCGACTGGGATCAATATGAACGTCCGGATCGCCTCGCCTCGACGCTTGCCGAATTGATTCCGGAAGCCCGTGAAGCCTGGGCCGTCGGCCGGCATGCGGATTGGCGCAAGCTCTACGAAGCGGCGGGCGGTAACATCCGCTGGCTGCTGGATCGCGTGCGTCCCGAAGTTTACGATCTGCTCGAAATCCCTTTGCGTTTCGAGCTCGGCGATTCAAACGCCTCGCGGTCGCGCGCGCGCATTCCGCGCCATTCGATTTTCTATCACGACGGTCCGTTTCTGGCGCGCCGTGACGTTTCCTTTGAAGCGGAATTCGCTGCGCCGAAAATTCCCGTACGGCGCCTTTCGCGCGCGGACGCAGCGCAAATTTTGGGCGTCATGGTCGACACTTCCGCCGTACGATATCGCGAGCTCTACGGCTTCGAATATCCCGATGGGCTCACGTCTATCAGGCCGATCTCGGCCGCGGCATGGATTTCTTCTTCTTCGGCGTCCGCGTCGACGGCGTCTTCCGCACAACGGTATCACGCGGGTATGTACTTCAAGAACGGCGTGCCGATAGGATATGTCGAAGTGATTTCGGTGAAGAACGAATGGAAGTCGGGTTCAATTTGTATTACACGTTTCGTCAAGGGGAGACCGCTTGGTTCTACGCTCGCCTGCTGAAGCTATTCCATCAGCAATTCAACGTGGATACATTTACCATCGATCCATATCAGATCGGCCATGGAAATGACGAAGCGATCGAGTCCGGCGCCTTTTGGTTTTACTGTAAGCTCGGGTTCCAATCACAATCGATCAAGATTCGCGCTCTCGCCGATCGCGAACAACGCCCGATAAGCGCCACCAAACCTTTCCGTACGCCTCCGCCAATTTTACGCAAGCTCGCGGAGGCGCCCATGACTTACCACGTAAAAAAAATAATGCGCCGGATCAAAACTATTGATGGCCAAGACGGCAACCGTCCTGCGACGGGGCGCATCGAAGCTTGATGCGGGCAATCCTGGCAGGGTTACTGGCGTGTTCGCTGTGCCTCTGGGCGCAGGAATCCGACGCGCCTGCCAGCGCCCAGCCTTCCGGAACCGCCCCGGCCCCATCCGCGCAGCCACCCGATCCACCGCTCGACCCGCCGATTGCCGCTCCTCCCGCGCCCGTGGTTTTGAGGCCGTTGCCGCCTGTCGATCGCGAAGTGACGTGGCTGGGGCTCGCCGGAAATATCGAACAGGATCAGCGCGCCATCTGGCTCGCACCACTCAAGCTGAGACAGCGCAAATACTGGATTCCGACGGCGGTTATCCTCGCAACCACCGTGGGTCTCGTCGCGCTCGACGCCAAGGAGGGACAGTATTTCCGCAATTCGCACAGCTAAACGCTTCAATAACGTCCTCAAGGGGAGTTACACGCAGAACGGCTTGATCGTGGCGCCGTTTGCCCTCTATGGCGCGGGTCTATTGGTCAAGGACTCGAAGATGAAATCGACGGCGTTGCTGGCCGCCGAAGCGGTGATCGATTCGGAGATTCTGACGACGATCTTTCAAGGACATCGACCGGCGCAGCGGCCCGGCGGATTATTGAACGGTCAACAGCAAATTTCTGCGGATACTGGTTCGACGGCAAGGCCGGAATTCAAGGCAGAGGCAGTTCCCCTTCCGGTCACACCATCGCGGCGTTTTCCATCGCGACGGTGGTCGCCCGGCGCTACGGAAATCACAAGTGGGTCCCTTTCTGGCCTATGGCACGGCGGCGGCTGATCGGATTCTCGCGCATGACGACGTCGTCGCACTGGGGCTCGGATGTGTTCGTGGGCGGCGTGCTCGGATATCCGATCGCCCGTTTCGACGTGCTGCGGCAGTAGGATTTAAGCGAGAGTAAGCGATGATCGGCGGCTTGCGCCCGCGAGGACCCAATGCATCTTCCATCGCCGCTGCGGCTTCCAGGACGAAATCGTCTCGATCCCGCGCACCGATGATTTGTAATCCGATCGGCATTCCACTCCTTGAAAATCCGCACGGAATCGAAATCGCGGGCAGTCCAAGCGCATTCATCCCACGCGAGAAGCGCGTCGCCGCCGTGCGCACTTCTTCCTCTTCTCCGCCGAACATCACGGATTTCTCTCCGATGAGCGGAGCGGTCATCGGGGTCGACGGCGTAAACACAACATCGACTTGCTCCCACAACTTGGCAAAGGCGCGAGCCGTGCGGCGGCGCACACGTAACGCGTCTAAATAATCGAGAGCCAGTACCCCGCGGCCCTGATCCAAACGGGCGAGAACATCTTCTCCGAAATCGCCGCGACGGTCCAGATACGGGCGCAGCGAGGACGCGGCTTCCGCCAGCAGGCAAGTCGCTCCGGCCTGCGTCAGCGCGACCATGTCCGGAACTTCGATCTCGACGACGTGCGCTCCTAGCCGCTCGGCTATTTTCACTGCGCGCTTGACCGACGTTACGATCTCAGCATCCACGCGATTGAAATAGTAGTTGCGCGGGACGCCGATGCGCACGCCGCGCAGCTCGACGTTTTCCGGCGGTACGTCGTGTTGGGCCGCGCCATCATCGCGCCATATGCGATCGCCGCGTCGCGCACGGTTCTGGTCATTGGGCCGACGTGATCGAGTGTTTCACCAAGCGGCATGACGCCCGCCACGCTGATTTTTCCGAACGTCGGTTTGAATCCCACGATCCCGCAAAAGGAGGCCGGCACGCGAATCGATCCGCCTGTATCCGTTCCCGTGGCAAAACGGTACGATGCCCGCCGCGACCGCCGCCGCCGACCCTCCGCTGATCCGCGGGAATGCGCGCGAGGTCCCATGGATTATGCACCGCCCCATAGTGTGGATTGTTCGAGGTGACGCCGAAGGCGAGTTCGTGCAGTCCCGTCTTGCCAACCGAAACTGCGCCCGCCTCCGCAGCAGCCGCGCGACTACAGCATCGCGGGTGGGAAAGATACCGGCGAAGATTTCGAGCCGCCCGTGGTGCGTACTCCCTTGATTCGCACCAGATCTTTGTGGGCGATGGGAATGCCATGCAACGGCCCGCGATCCTTGCCTTCCGCGAGTTCACGATCGAGCACGTCCGCTTGCGCTCGCGCTAAATCACCCGTCACCGTGAGAAACGAATTCAGGCGGCCGTCGAGCTTCGCGATTTTCGCTAGAGCCTCTTCCACCAGTTCGCGCGAAGAAATCTGGCGCGAACACAAGGCGACTGACTGACTACGAATATCGGAACGGTTTGGTGGAGTGGCCATGAAACGAAGCGAGGGTCCTTCTCGTTCATTCTACAATCGGGGCATGCCCGCCTTGACTGAACTGAGTGAAGAGGAACGGCTTTTTCAATCCACCGTGCGGCGGTTCGCGCGCGAGAGGCTCGCTCCGCATACCCGCGCGATGGACGACGCGGGGGTGTTTCGCAAAGATCTCATTCACGAAATGTTCGAACTCGGGCTCATGGGAATCGACGTCCCGGAAGAGTACGGTGGGCAGGGCGGCAACTTTTTCCTTTCCATCCTCGCGATTGAAGAACTCGCGCGCGTGGATCCGTCGGCGGCCGTGATCGTCGACGTGCAGAATACTCTGTGCACGAATCTGCTGCGCGTTGGGGAACAGAAGAGCAGAAAGCGCCGCTTTCTTCCGCGTCTCGCGCCGACACGGTCGGCTCGTATGCGTTGTCGGAAGCAGGCTCCGGTTCGGATGCTTTCGCGCTCGCCATGCGTGCCACGTCTCCAAAGACGCAGCCGAATATCGAGTGACGGGGCGAAAACTGTGGATCACAAACGCGGCCGAAGCGGGCTCTATTCGTATTTGCGACCGTCGATCCCTCGGCTGGATACAAAGGCATCACGGCGTTTCTCGTCGAGCGCGATTTCCCGGGTTTCCAGGTCGGCAAGAAAGAAGACAAGCTCGGCATTCGTGCTTCTTCCACTTGCGAATTGATTCTCGACGATTGCCGGGTGCCCGCCGCGAACGTGCTCGGCGAGGTCGGCAAGGGCTATAAGATCGCGATTGAAACATTGAATGAAGGCCGCATCGGTATCGGCGCACAGATGACGGGCCTCGCGGATGGGGCGCTCGCTCATGCCATCGCCTATGCGAAAGAGCGGAAACAATTCGGAAAACCGATCGCCGATTTCCAGGGCGTCCAGTTCGAGCTCGCGGAAATGGCGACGAGGTAGAGGCGGCCCGGCTGCTTACCTATAACGCCGCGCGTCTGCGCGACGATGGAAAGCCGTTCGTCACCGAAGCCGCGATGGCGAAACTACTTCGCTTCGCAGATCGCGGAAGCGCGTGGCCTCCCATGCCGTCGAAATTTCGGCGGCGCCGGTTTCACGAAAGACTATCCGGTGGAAAAACTGTATCGCGATGCCAAGATTGGCCGCATCTACGAAGGCACCAGCAACATGGGCAACGCATGACGATTGCCAAACAAAATCCTCGGGAAATGAAGGATTCAAAGTCGCCGCTTGATAATTGTCGTGTAACCGAAGGGAGACAAGTGGACGGGGTCATCGTAGTCGAGCGACCGAGCGGTTGGACGTCGCACGACGTCGTGGACAAGATGCGCCGTCTGGCGGGAATGCGGAAAAATCGGCTATCTGGGGACGCTCTATCCGTCGGCGACCGGCGTCTTTTTCCATTAGTGCTGGGCCGGGCCACGCGATGCAATTCTTCACTCGCGACGACAAGCTCTACGAAGGCATTTTCCATTTCGGCTACTCCACCGATAGCTACGATGCCGATGGCGAGCCGACGTCCCCGGATGTTCCCGTGACGCTGATCGCGAAACGCTCGATAAACTTCTCGACTCATTTCGCGGCGAGATCCTGCAGACGCTCCGCCGTTTCAGTGAGAAGATCGGGGCGGCAGACCGGCCTACGAGCTCGCGCGCAAGAACCTGCCGGTCGATTTAGCGCCGGTGAAGGTCAAAGTCGAGCAGCCGGAAATCATGGCGATCGACGGTTGCGAGGCGCGAGTTTGCGTCCAGTGCGCGGCCGGAACTTATGTGCGCGGGCTCGTCACGACGCGGGAAAGCGATGGGATGCGGAGCGTTTCTGCGCGGCTTACGGCGTCTCTCGTCGGGCGATTTCCGCATAGAGCAGGCGCGCACGATCGAAGAGTTGACGACGCTCGCCGCCGAGAATCGCCTGGAAAGCGCGTTGATCCCGGCCGTCGAACTGCTTCCGGAATTTCCGGCGGAACTCGTCGATCTCGTGACCATCGGACAGATCCGCAACGGTGGGGATTCCCGCGTTTCGCCCTTCCACCGCGCAGGCGATGCTCGCTACGTGAAGGCGATTTCTCCACACGGGGAATTGATCGCGGTGGGCGGTGCACGCCTGCCGCTGGTGTATCACCCGGTTCTTGTGTTGTAGAAGGGGGACAGGGACAGCAAAAACATAATTCTAATCTTCTGATATACAAACGTCTATATTTCCCCTGCGTTTTATTTCATCCACCCATTCCTCCCAAGCCTCCATCCATCTCGACGAGCCAATCGTGCGCCTGCAAGATATTTCTTTTTTCTGCCGCTGGCCTCGGGCGTCTTGCCCCGTCCTCTGTTCCCGTACCCCCTGCTCCTCCCGCCTGATCTATGAGCAACTTCCATCCGGCCGTCAACTGCGAAAAGCGGAACTTCAAGTATCCTGAGAGAACAGTGTTTCGCTTGGGCTGCGTAGCGTCGATTTTGTTGGCGTCGTGCTGGGCTGGATTTCCTGCCGCGGCGGCGCAGAGCTCGGAAGAGGACGGGCTCGGCCGTCACCTGCCCCCAAGCCGGATCTTTTCTCTACTCGGGGATCGGGCCCCGTCCAATCCAGCGAAACAAGCCTGGGGCTCACCGGGACCGGTGCCTGGGAAGAAAGAACGCCGCACTTTCTCCGGGTGACCACCGATACCAAGGTCGAGGAGCCATCTGCGCGCGGGGAGCCGCGTGACGGTCCGCTATGCGACTGGCGATGACGGGGACACCTGTATTCTCATCGTGGTCCGCACCGGCGGTGCTGCCGCAAAAAAGAAATAGGCGCTCCAACCGGCCTCTTCGACGGGCTCGCGACTCGCCTCCCTCCCCGGCCCTGCAAAAAAAAGCCGCACTTGGTCAGACCCCACGTTTGCGAGACACTAGCAGGTTTTCCACACCTCCCATGCGGGTTCGAATTCTATACCACGATCATTGCTTCGACGGAGCGGCTTCGGCCGCCTTTTTCAGCCGACTGGCCGGGGACCAATTCTACCCGGGCGCGGAGTTCTGTTTCACCGGGATGGCGCACAAAGCGTCCCCAGCTATTTGGAACTGGACCCATTCGACGGCGACGTGAACGCGATCGTCGATTGAAAGTACTCCCCCGACCCGCGCCTCACCTGGTGGTTCGATCATCACGACAGCCAGTGGTTCCTCTCCCCCGAAAACGCCGCCCACTTTCTCGCGAGGACAGAAGCGGCCGGAAGATGTTCGATTTCCCCTACGTTTCGACCCGGTATGATCTATATTGCGACCGTGGCGCGCGGAGCTATAAGGCTACGACCCGAGGGACTTAAAAGAGCTCGTCTGAATAGGTCGACATCATCGACGGCGCGCAGTATAAAGACCCCCAGGAAGCGGTCGAGATGCGCTCCCCCGCCACACGTCTGACGCTGGTGATCGAAGGAAGGAGGCGGCTCGGAAACCGTGCAGAAGATTATCCGCATGATGCGCCACCAGCAAGACGACTGTTAGGTAGGCAACGGGAAA
>CAVXVL010000088.1:0-28727 GCA_963765085.1 Terriglobia bacterium
CTGCGTCCGCGCGGCTTCAATCAGCCGTCCGTAACTGACCCCGGACGGGCACGCGGTTTCGCATCCCCGGCAGGCGAGGCATAAATCCAGGTGGCGAATATAGGATTCTGTGATCGGCGCGCCCGCGGCCACCTGCTTCATCTGGAAAATCCGGCCGCGCGGGGAGTCCATTTCGATGTGCAGCTCGCGATAGGTGGGACACGCGTTCAGGCACAGGCCGCAATGCACGCACTTATCGAGATCCGACTGACGGGGAGCGTCGGGATCGGTGTTCGCGGGGAGGTTCACGAAAGTGTCACGTGGATGCAAGGCATCAGAGGTAGCCATGTAAGCGCCCCGGGTTGAGAAGATTTTCGGGATCGAACATCCGCTTCACCTTCTTCATCATCTCAGCGTCGTCGCGGAAAGGCACGTCCGGCGGATTCTCGGCGTAGTGAGCGTAAACCACGCCGGAGCCGGCGCGCGCTAAAAAGGGCACGTGCAGATCTTCCACCACGGAACGCATTTCACTAAGCGAACAAGGCATCGCCAGAACGATGCCCCCCGGATTCGCGTCCAGAAATTTGGGGGTGAATGAGCGCACCTCGCGCCACAGCTCGGCTTCTTCCGCACCGTCGAAAGCTCGGGCGTTCGCGAACTCGCGCGTGAAACGTTCGACGACGGCGGGCGTACCCATCGCGCGGATCAACAGATGAAAGTGGGAAGGCCAGTTCACCAGATCGATCGCCGCCGGCGGCATCTGCCCGCGCAGGATGCGGTCGCGCTCGGCGAAGGCTTCCGCGGCGGTGGAGAATTCCATGACGAAAGTGCGCGACGCGGGCGGGATCGGAAATACTTTGAAATTCACCGACGTGATCGCGGCCAGGGTTCCGTACGACCCGATCATGAGCTTGCCCATGTCCAGCCCCGCGACGTTCTTCACCACGTTGCCGCCGGTGCGGATCTCCTGGCCTTCCAGGGTGACGAACGTCATGCCGATTACCATGTCGCGCGCGGTGCCGTATTGGCGTCGCAGCGGACCGCTCTGATTGGCCGCGATCACGCCGCCGACGGTCGCACCTGAATCTCCCATGCCGAAGGCCGGATCGAGCGGCAGCATCTGGCCCTGTTCGGCGAGCGTGCGTTCGAGTTCCGCCCACGGCATCCCGGCTTCGACCGAGATGGTGAGGTCGCGCGGTTCGTATTTCAGCAGGCGGCGCAGTCGGACGGTGGAGATCGTCTGATCGGCGCGGCTCAGCGGACCTCCGATGCGATCCTTCGTGAAATTTCCGCCCAGGCGGATGGTGTGATAAATGTGAATCGTTTCGAGCAGCGCTTCGGCCAGCTCGGCGGGCGTTTCCGGATAAATCACACTCGGACGTGGACTCATTTAAGCAGCAGGCTCACTTCGGGCGGCGTCAGCGTTCGATGCCTGCCGATCTGCAGGTCGCCGATTCTAATTTGCCCGATGCGCGTGCGGACCAGCTTCAAGACTTTCGCGCCTAAAGCTTCCACCATGCGTCGCACCTGGCGATTGCGGCCCTCCGTGATGGTGATTTCGAAAAACGTATAGCGCGCGCCGTCGCGTATACGCTCGACGAGAGCGGGAGCCGTCATGCCATCCGACAGCGCGATCCCAGCTCGCAGCGTTTCGAGCTGATCGTCGGAAAGCAGTATGGACGCTTTCACCAAATACGTTTTCGGCACCTTCGAAGCCGGGCTGGTGATGTAATCTCCGAGCTTCGAATCGTTGGTCAGAATGAGCAGACCCGTGGTGTCCTGGTCCAGGCGGCCGACCGGGAACACCCATGCGTCCTGTTTCTCCCGCGCGAGCAAATCGTAAACGGTGGGGCGGCCCTCGGGATCTTTGTACGTGGTCAAGTAGCCTTTCGGTTTATACAGCAGCAAATAAATTTTCTCTCGCGCGTAGAGCGGGCGTCCATCGACGACGACACGGTCCACCTCGGGGTCCACCCACGCATCGGGCGATTGAACCTTTTTGCCGTTGACCGTAACGCGTCCGGCTCCGATCCAACTCCTCGCTTCCGTGCGCGACCCCAAGCCGGCTTTCGAGATGACGCGATCCAGCGTCCGGCGTCGATTGTCATTTTGTAAACCATCCTTCGGATGGTCGTGAGCGCCCTTTAGGCGGGCCGCGCGAGAACCACCCTTGGGGTGGTCATTCACATCCTTCGGCCTTCCTTCCGCGCGAGCCGGCGCGTTCGGAGCCTTGGGTCGAGACGGTTTGTGGTTGTGTCGAACGACGCGCACTCCTTATGATCGTACAGCGATGGCGATGCGACGGCATCGCCGCTGCGAACTCAATGATCGAATGCGTTCCTAATTTTTCGGAGGGTCGCGACGCCCGCGTGATCGAGGAAATCGCCGCGGCCATCTCCGCCACGCCCGGCGTGACTCTGCTCGGCTGGGAAGCGGATGCCGATCATCACCGCAGCGTCGTGACCTTTGCCGGACCTGTGGACCCTGTGTTGGAAGGTGCCATCCGCGGCGTCGGCGCGGCGGTGGAGCGCATTGATTTAAATCGCCATATCGGCGTACATCCACGCGTGGGCGCGGCCGACGTGGTCCCGTTCGTCCCACTCGAAGGATCGACGCTCGAAGAATGTGTCGAGGTCGCGCATCGGGCGGGAGAAGAAATCTGGGAGCGCTTTCGCGTGCCGGTGTATTTCTACGAAGCGGCGGCGTTAACCGCGGAACGCCGTCCCCTTCAGAACGTGCGTCGAAAAGGTTTCGATGGAGCGCCTCCCGACGTTGGAGATCTCGCCGCGCATCGCAGCGCGGGTGCGGTGATGGTGGGCGCTCGCAATTTTCTGATCGCTTATAACGTGAATCTGGCGACGCCCGACGTAGAAATCGCGAAGGAGATCGCGAGAAAGATTCGCGAGTCCTCCGGCGGATTCCGTTTCGTCAAAGCCATGGGATTGCACCTGGCGTCGGCAAATCGTGCACAGATTTCCATGAATTTGA
Source organism: Terriglobia bacterium (assembly GCA_963765085.1). Lineage (GTDB taxonomy): Bacteria > Acidobacteriota > Terriglobia > Bryobacterales > Bryobacteraceae > Palsa-187. The sequence goes on from CAVXVL010000088.1 coordinate 2,968, forward strand.
CGAATTTCGCAGAGATTTCACTGGACGAACTTTACGCAACGATTCAACGCGAAGCAGCGCGGCGAGGAACGTCGATCGCGGAAAGCGAGCTGATCGGATTCGTTCCGAAGGCCGCATACCAGAAATCGCCGGAGTTCTTCCGGCGAGCGCGTGGGTTCAATGGATCGCGGATCATCGAGAATCGGCTGATGGGCCGGTAGACGGCGTCGCGACTCGAAGTTTATCCCGCGTGCCGAAGTTCTTCCCGTATTACGCGCCTTAAGGTTTTCTCCAGTGGCTCGCGGCTACGGCTTACGAAATCGCGGAGTGCCAGATTAATCAACGTCTGATAGTTGCCTCCGCCGGCTTTGTCGACTTCGTCTCGAAACCAGTCTAGAACGTCGGTATCGAGCCGGATCGTCACCCTCGTCTTACCCGCCGGCGCCGGGATCACGGCCCCGCGCTTGCCTTTACTGAAATCGTACTCGTGTTTCATGTGCTCTCCAGATACTGTTTGCGTTCCTTGGCCGTCGCCACCCGGGCCGAGATGAGGCGTATGACGTCGCGCCGCCACGTGTACACGACGACAACGACGCGTCCTATGGCGTCCATGCCGATCGTGATCCAGCGTTCTTCGTCAGCAGCGTCATCGTCAGGTAACGTGAATGGCTCGGTCGTCCTCGAATGCGAGGATGGCATCGGCGAAATGGATTCCGTGTTTGCGAAAATTGCCCGCGGCCTTGCGAGCGTCCCACTCGAACGCCATCTCTGTGTACAATTGTACACGTGTTGGCGTGGCGGTTCGCTGTGCCTTTCTTGATCTCGAAATCTCCCGGTCGTTGGAGAATCGAAACGATTGATACAATTGAATTACCGTGCTGGTCAGCATCGAACCCAAAGCTCATCCTCGCCCCGCCTGGCTCCGTGCGCCCGCGCCTGTTGGGGAAAATTACGACAACCTGAAGAAGCTCGTCAGGCGCCTGGATCTCCACACGGTCTGCGAGAGCGCGGCGTGTCCCAACATCGGCGAGTGCTGGAACCGGCGCACCGCGACGTTCATGATCCTCGGCAACGTATGCACGCGCCGCTGCGGATTCTGCGCTGTGCAAAAAGGCGGTCCGCTGCCTGTCGATTACGACGAGCCCCGGCGCGTCGCCGAAGCCGTCGCTTTACTGGGTTTGAAATTCGCGGTGATCACCAGCGTCAATCGCGACGACCGCAAGGATGGCGGCGCGGAACTTTTCTCGATGACGATTAAGGCCATCCGCGAACGTCTTCCGGAGTGCGGGATCGAAGTGCTGGTCCCGGATTTTCAGGGCTCGCACGAGGCGATGGATATCGTGCTGGCGGCGCGGCCCGATGTGTTGAATCACAATACGGAAACGGTGCCAAGGCTCTACCGCATGGTTCGTCTGGGAGCCCGTTACGAACGCTCGCTCGACATGCTCGCGCATGTGAAGAAGCGCAATCCGGAGATCCCGACAAAATCCGGGATCATGCTCGGGCTCGGCGAAACCATCGAGGAAGTGCACCAAGTGATGCGCGATTTGCGTGGGTCCAGCGTCGACATTCTGACGATGGGTCAATATCTGCGGCCATCGCTGAAACATCTCCCGGTGATCCGCCACGTCACGCCCGACGAATTCGCCGATCTCAAGCGCCTGGGCTACGAACTCGGATTTCGCCACGTGGAAAGCGGTCCGCTGGTGCGCAGTTCGTATCACGCCGAAGACGCGGTCGCGTAACTCGGGATTGTCTAACGATGGGCGGCGTTGGACCGCTCCCTGTGGTCGCGGCTCGGGTGCGGTTGAGACGAAATGGCGCCCAGCGGAAAAAGAGAGTGGCGCGTCTCGCGAGCGACCTCTCTCTGCGATGCAGATCCGACCCGAGCCGCGACCACAGGGAGCGGTTTAGCGGCCTGCGGGAGATCAAATCCGACAAATCCGCCTCAACTGCCGACCGTTGCGCGATACGCGGCGAACACTTCCTGCACGCTTCCGAGCATGCGCACATGACCGTGATCCAGCCACAGCGCACGGTCGCACAGAGACACGATTAATTCCTCGTTATGCGAGGCCAAGAGAATCGTGTGTCCGGCGCGGCGCAGTTCCTGGATCTTTTGGTGAGACTGCTCCTTGAACGCCTGATCGCCCACGCCGATGATTTCATCGATCAGTAACACGTCCGGCGCGACGCAGACGGCGACGGCAAAGCCCAATCGCATGACCATGCCGTAGGAGTAAGTTCGCACCGGCTGATGGATGAACTCGCGGATGCCCGAAAATTCCACAATCGATTCGAATTTTTGGGCCGTCTCCTGGCGCGACAAGCCCATCAGCGCCGCGTGGATCCGCAGGTTTTCGGCGCCCGTCAGATCGGCATGCACGGCCGCGGACAGTTCCAGTAAAGCCCCCACCCGGCCCCCGACATCGATGGTTCCCGAATCGGGGTCGCACAAGCCCGTCGCCAGATTGAGCAGCGTGCTTTTGCCGGCTCCATTGGGACCCACCAAGCCCAGGCTCTCGCCGGGAGCCAGTGTGAACGAAACCTCCTTCAGTACTTCCCGGCGGGGCATTTGCGACGGCCCGAGCATCTCGATGATGCGGTCGCGCAGGAGCTTTCCGCCGCCTTTCCGCACGAAGCTTTTCGTCACGCGATCGAAGCGAACCGCGCCGTTGGGGAGGGAGTCTTCACTCATTGCGGATTCGGAGTCATGGGGAATTTCGGCCACACCGTTTCGACGAGCATCAAATGTGTTCGTAAAAGCGTGCTTTGAGGCGCGTGAAAATGAATAGGCCGAACGCGGTGGTGAACGCCGCGACGACCACCAGATTCGAAACCAGCGAAAGCGGCGGCGACTTTCCGTCCAGCAGAATGTTGCGCGTCGCGAGCACCATCGCGGCGACCGGATTGAATTGGTAGATGGCGGAATAGCGGGCCGGAATAATCGAAAACGAGTAGAAGATCGGCACCAGATAGAACAGCACCATGTTGAAGGATTCGACCAGATAACGGGTGTCGCGCACGTAAGCATTGATGGCGCTCGATCCCAACGCGAGTCCGCACACGAAAATAACGTACAGGACCCAGATGAGCGGCAGCCACAGCCACGCTTGGGAAGGCCGCAATCCGAAGGCCAGGGCGAATCCGAGGAGGAGCGCGATCTGGATCAGTAGATGCGCCACGTGGGAAAGGACGGCGACGACCGGGATGATTTCGCGCGGCACCGGGACGCGTTTCACCAACGGCGCGTTGTCGACGATCGATAACGTCCCGGAAAGGAAAGCCAGCGTAAAGAAATTGTAGGGCACCAGCCCGCACAACACGAAAACCGGGAACAGCGGCGGGCGGTCGCCGCCGAAGACGCGGCCGAAAATAAACGTCAGGACGCCCATCATGACCAGGGGATTGATCAGCGACCACAGCACGCCGAGCGACATGGTCCGATAGCGCACGCGGAAGTCCCGCAAAACCAAGTTTTCGAACAGATAAAGGTAGTCGCCGGTCCAGCGCCGTCGCCGACCGCGCGCGGGGGTGCTCATTCGAGCTTCAGTATACAATGGACACCAGAAATGTCTTTTCCTCTGCGCTATCGTGAACAACTTCTGTCCACCATGGACTCGATCGACGCCTCCCAAGTGAACCTGGCGATCGCCTGGATTGCCGAGGCGCGGGATGCCGGGCGTGCGATTTTTGTCGCCGGCAACGGCGGCAGCGCGGCCACGGCGGCGCATTTCGTCTGCGACATGGTGAAGGGCGCGAGTTTCGGCAAACGGTCGCGCTTTCGCATCCAGGCGCTGGCCCAGAATCTGGCTACTCTCACCGCGTATGCGAACGATGTCAGTTACGCCGACGCCATGGTCCAGGAGCTTCGCAACTTCGCCCAGCCGGACGATGTCTATATGGCGATCAGCGGCTCGGGCAATTCGCCGAACGTGGTCGGCGCCATGGAGTTCGCCGCGGCGCTCGGCTGTAAAACCATCGCTCTTACGGGCCGCGATGGGGGCAAACTCGGCGCGCTCGCGCAGTTAAATATCCACGTGCCGGAAGCTCACATGGGCCGCATCGAGGATGCGCACCACATCATCTGCCACATGATTTGTTACGCATTTATGGATCAGCCGGAATTGGCGCCCTGCGAATAAGAGGCTATACCACCGCATAGGATCCCTTACCGGAGGGGAAATTAGCCCACCCTCTTACCTTTCCTTCGGTAATAACTTAGGCGGTTTTTTCTTCGAAATACTTTAAAAAAGCAACCGACTGGGCCGATACTGAAATACAGGGCGATACCGCCCGCCGAGCAATCATGAAGGTAACCAACTCCAACCTAAATGCGCAGGGAGCGGCGGGTACCGCGCCAGCCCCTCAGACGGAGCGGTCGGGCCCGGCTTCTGGAAATACGAACGCGACGCAGGCGTCGACATCCTCTGACGACGTGCATCTTTCCGAGCTGGTACGCAGCCTGCGGTCGCTCGCGGCCGATTCGCCGGATCGGCAGAACAAAATCGAGCAACTCACGCGGTCCTACGCGAGCGGTTCCTATCAGGTGGACGCGCAGGCGACGGCGGGCGCGATCATCAGCGACGCGACCAAAGGATAAACGATGCAGGCCAGCGTTGATGAGGCCCGCCGGCATCTGAATCGTCTGCGCATCGCGCTGGCATCTCCGTCTCCGCGGGATATCGAAGACGCGTTGCCGGAATTAACGCAAGCCGTTATTTCCTTGCAAGAGCTGGAGCGGGAAGTGGCGCGCGGAAAAAGCATGAACTCCAGCATGGCGCTCGATTTGATGGAGCTATCGCGGGAGATCGGGATCGTGAAGCGTCTGACGGATCGCGGCCTGGAGCTATGCAACGGATGGGCGGTGCTGCTCGCGACCGCGGCCGGTGGATATGTCGCTTCCGGGAAGCCGGCGCCGCTGCATCCCGCCCCGACGATGAGAATCGAGGGTTAACGCATGGGAAGTCTGACGACGGCCATTCACAGTGCCGCGGGCTCGCTGCAGGTCTACGACCAGATCTTCAACGTCATCGAGAACAACGTAACGAACGCGAACACGCCGGGGTACGTCAATCAGAACCTGGACGTGGAACCCGGACCGCAGGGCGGACTGGTCGCCGGGCCGCTGCTCAGCTCGCGGTCGACGTATCTCGATCAAGCGGTGCGCAACCAGACCGAACAGCTTGGTACGGCGCAGCAGACCGCTTCGGATCTATCGCAGATTCAACCGTTGTTCGATACCACAGGGACCGCCGGCGTGCCGGGCGCGTTGACCTCGTTCTTCAGCAGCGTTTCGCAGTGGAGCGTCAATCCCAACGATCCGTCCGGCCGGCAAAACGTGATCACGGCGGCGCAAGGCGTCGCGCAGCAATTTAACCAAAATGCCATCGGCATTCAGCAAGCCTCCAGCAACGTGAACAGCGAAACCAGCGGCGCGGTGGATTCGATCAATAACCTGGCGACGCAGATTGCGAACATCAACCAGCAGTATGAAAACACGCCCGGCGCGGCGCAGAATCCCGCGCTGGATGCGCAGGTAAACTCCGCCCTGGACCAGCTCTCGCAATTTGGAAACTACACCGCGGTCAAAATCGCCAACGGAACGTATAACGTTTTCATCGGCGGGCAGACGCCGCTGGTTCTCGGCGGCCAAGCGTATGCGATTTCCGCCGATTTATCGTCGTCCACGACCGCGATCAAGGATTCCCAGGGCAACGACATTACCGCGGAGCTGCAAAATAACGGGGGAATCCTCGGTTCCACGCTGCAGACCACCAACGTCACGCTTCCCGGTTATCTGACTTCGCTGAACACGATTGCCAAAAGCTTTGCCGACACGGTAAACAACGCTTTGTCGCAGGGCGTCGACAGCAGCGGCAATGCGCCCACGGTGAACCTGTTTCAATACAATGCCGCCCAAGGTGCGGCTTTCACGCTCGGCGTGACCAATATTACGCCCGCGCAACTCGCCGGGGCCTCGGCGACGGCTCCGGGCGGCAACGATAACGCGCTCGCCATCGCCCAACTCGCCACCCAACCGGAGGTCAATGGAGCGACCTTTACGCAGGCCTATGGAACTCTCGGCGGACAGGTCGGCCAGGACATCGCGACCGCGCAACAGGAGCAGTCCACGCAGCAGAGTCTGGTCGATCAGGCGCAACAGACCCGGTCTTCGGCGACCGGCGTCTCGCTCGATGCGGAGGCGGCCGAGTTAATCCAATACCAGCAGGCCTATCAGGCGGCGGGACAACTGGTGCGCTACGTTGAATTCGATGACGCAAACGCTCATCACCATGGTGCAAACTTAGCCTACGCCACAGGAGATTTTCTTGATCTCAATCCTCAACGCAACCGCGCAGCAATTTCTGGACAACCTGAACCAGATCGGCGACGCCATGACGACGGCCCAGGAGCAGGTCTCCACGGGTTTGAAGGTCACCCAGGTATCGGATGCGCCCGATTCCATTTCGCTGTTACTGCAGGCGCATGCAAACCTGGCCACGACCCAGCAGACGCTGACCAATTTAGGCCTGGTCACGACGGAGGTCAACGCCGGCGAGCAGGCTCTTTCGACCGCGACCACGGTTCTCGATCAGGTGCAGACGCTCGCCGCGGAGGGCGCTACTTCCACCCAGACTGCCGCGGGCAACGCCAGCCTGGGGCAGCAGGTGAATTCGCTGCTCCAGCAATTCGTCGGCTTATCCGCGACGAAAATCAATAACCGCTATATTTTCGCGGGCGACGAAGACCAGAGCATTCCCTATACCTATGATGTGACGCAGACGCCGCCCGTGAGCGCTTACGGCGGATCGGCTTCGACGCGCGAGGTGCAGGATGCCAACGGCACGACGATTCCCGTCGCTCTGACGGCGCAGCAGATATTCGATTCTTCCGATCCCACGACGAACGTGTTTTCGGCTCTGGAAAATCTCAGCACCGCGCTCACGACCAACAACACCGCGGCCATTCAGACGTCGCTCAACGGGCTGCCCGCCGTGAGCCAATATCTGAATACCGAGCTGGCCTTCTACGGCAACGTGCAGGATCAGTTGAGCTCCGCCACCAATTACGCGCAGACGCTGCAAACCCAACAGCAGTCCGATGTCGCGAATCTCCAGGACGCGGATATCACGCAGTCGATTTTAGAACTCACGCAGGCGCAGACGCAGCAGCAGGCCGCGCTGCAATCCGAAGGTCAGTTACCCCGTTCTACTCTGTTCAACTTCCTCAGCTAAAGCCGTGGGCGGTCTTCGTTCGATATCTTCCTTGTGAGATTGTTGCGCTTGTGCTTTCCTGGACACAGGACGCCCGCGCTTGCCGTCCGTCCACTTTCGCCATGAACATCACGATCCTCGACGACTATCAAGATACGCTTCGCACATTGCCGTGCTTCCAGAAGATCGCGCACCATAACGTCACGATCTGGCGCGACCACACCAAAGACGTCGATCGCCTGGCCGAACGCCTGCGCGACACCGAGGCGCTGGCGCTGCTGCGGGAGCGCACGCCCATCCGCGCGGCGCTGATCGAGAGGCTCGACAAACTGCGCATCATCAGCCAGGTGAGCGCCTATCCGCACATCGATGTCGATGCCTGCACGAAGCGCGGCATCCTGGTCTGTTCCGACACCTCCTCGCACGTCTCCTATGCGACGGCCGAACTGACCTGGGGTCTGGTGATCGCGTCGTTCCGCAGGATTCCGCAACAGATGGCCGCGCTCAAAGCGGGCGAGTGGCAGACCGGCAGCGTGGGCCTGGGACTCTACGGAAAAACGCTCGGGATCTACGGCTACGGGCGGTTGGGAAGACTGATCGCGACCTACGGAAAAGCTTTCGGGATGCACGTCCTCGTGTGGGGACGCGAGTCGACGCTCGCAAAGGCGCGCGCGGATGGCTATGCGACTGCCGAAAGTAAACAGCAGTTATTTTCAAAATCCGATGTCGTCACGTTGCATGTGCGTCTGGTTCCGGAAACGCGCGGCATGGTGACGGCCGCGGATCTCGCGTGCATGAAACCGGATGCGCTTTTGGTGAACACCAGTCGCGCAGGGCTGATCGAGCCTGGGGCGCTCGAAGCCGCGTTACGCGCCGGACGCCCGGGCATGGCGGCGGTGGACGTTTACGAAGAGGAGCCAATTCTGGGGGCCGATCAGGCCGCCAGAAATCCGTTGCTACACATGGAGAATGTCGTGTGCACGCCGCACCTCGGCTACGTGGCGCGCGAGGACCTCGAACGGATGTTCGCGAAAATCTTCGATCAGATTCTCGCCTACGAACGCGGTGAACCGATCAATGTCGTGAATCCGGCGGCCATCGGGAAGCGCTAAGCTACGCTTCCGCGATGACGACGCTGGTCAGTTGATCGCCTTGCTTCGTCGCGTTGACGACGTCCTGGCCTTTGAGAACTTTCCCGAAGACGGTGTGCTTGCCGTCGAGCCAATCGGTCGCGATGTGGGTGATGAAGAACTGGCTGCCGTTCGTTCCCGGACCGGCGTTGGCCATGGACAAAGTGCCCACCGCATGGCGGTGCGGATTGCCTTTGAATTCGTCCTCGAAGCGATAGCCGGGACCGCCGCGGCCGGTGCCCGTGGGATCGCCGCCCTGAACCATAAAATCGTTGATCACGCGATGGAATACGGTGCCGTCGTAGAATTTGTCGCGCGCCAGAAACACGAAATTGTTGACGGTTTTGGGCGCTTCTTTCGCAAACAGCTCGCACACGATTTCGCCGCGCGAAGTGGTCAGCGTCGCGGTGTACTTCTTGTTCGGATCGATCGCCATCGGGGGCGGGGCATTGTATTGTTTAGACATTCGCTTTTAGTGTACGCGAACCATGCGGGGCTCGCGCGGCGAGGGGAGCAAGTGCCTGGGGAGGCTCTCAGTGAGCAGCGTTCCGTGCTCCGGTGTGCGTCGCAAGGAACCAGTGGTTGCCGCAGGGATCGACGACGCTCGCCGCCCGGTCGCCGTAAGCCGTATCGTGCGGTTCCCGCGTCGACGATGCCCCGGCCTGCAGCGCCCGTCGATAGGTCGCGTCCGTGTCGGGAACGTACAGATGCACGGCCCCCGGCATCGCTTTCCACGGCGCGGTCTCCGACTTCTCGGCCTGGCCCAACTCCAGCATGCTATCGCCGATTTGCAATTCGGCATGCAGAACCGTCCCGTCTTCCCGCGGAACCCGCAGCATTTCATGCGCTCCGAAAGCGGACTTCAGGAAATCGATCAGCCGGTCAGCGTCATCGACAAGCAGGGAAGGCGTCAGCGAGCGAAATCCGGGGCGGAAATAATTTTTCGCCGCCGCGCGAGAAGCCATCAGGAACATGTAGGCGTTCTCCAAGCGGTAGCTGCCGTCGCCGCGCTTGAACTGCGCGAGGATGGCGGTAATTGTTTCGACGACCTTGGCTTCTCCGGATGCCTCGATCGCGCGCACGGCGGGACCGGCGGAAAGCAGGCCGCGCAACGAGATCGGAAGATCGGGATAGACCATCGGTGCGATTACCTCGTGGAAGCTGGCGGGCTGCAGACCGCCTTCGCGGACCACGCCTTCGAGCGCCGCACGGTTGGAGAGCGCGAAGGGACCGGGCGCTCCGGGAGGCGCGGGCGGCATCAGGGGACGCAGCGCCGCGAGATAGGCTGCCGCCTGGCAATCTTCGGGACGGCCCCACGTCGCAATGACGACGGAACCGCGCGTCTTCACAACGCGGCACGCTTCAGCTAGCGCGCGCACGGGATTCGCGGCGTATTGGAACGAATTCACGCCGGTCACGACGTCGAAGGACTGATCCGCGAACGGCAGCGATTCCATGTCGCCGATCCGGAAATCGCCGCCGGGGACGCGCGATCGCGCGATGGCTATCATCGGCTCGGCCGCGTCGAATCCGGATACCGTCGCGCCGCGCGCTGCCGCCAACTGGCACATCAAGCCCGCGCCGCAACCTACATCGAGCAGCGCGGTTCCAGGGCCGACACCGGTCGCTTCCAAAATGGCGTCAAAGAGAGGACGCGCCGTCGGCTCCTGCACCTCGGCCCAATCTTTCACGCGAGCACCCCACAACGGAGCTTGCACATGCGCGGAGCCCGGCGGCCGGTTCGGGGAAGAATCCATGGAGCAATACCCCAACTTAGAAATTCCAGGGACGACGTACGCCCTTGGGCATCGATTATAACCGTTGCCGGAATCGTGCTTCCATCCGAAAACATCCAACGGGACGGATTGACCGACAGACGGAAACATGCTGATCGCAGCGGCCACCCGCGGCAACGGGAAATGCCGTCTTTGCTGGTACGATAGAATTTTCCTTTTCCACATGCTCAGATTTGAAACAGCGGGAGAATCGCACGGGGAGTGCCTTGTCGCGACTCTGACCGGCTTGCCGGCCGGTGTTCCGGTGTCGATTGCGGTCATCGATCGCGAGTTATGGCGACGCCAGCAAGGCTTCGGGCGCGGCGGCAGGATGAAGATCGAGACCGACAAAGCGCACATCGTCAGCGGCGTGCGCCACTCGAAGACGATCGGCTCGCCTATCGCGATCCTGCTCGAAAACAAAGATTGGAAGAACTGGACTGAGGCGCTGCCGGTGGAAGATATCGAAGGCGGCGAAGAAAAAAGAAACCAGTCACGCGGCCGAGGCCCGGTCACGCTGACCTCGCTGGCTGCATCAAGTACGATTTCCACGACGCGCGTTATATTCTGGAGCGCGCCAGTGCGCGCGAAACCACGGCTCGTGTGGCGGTGGGCGCCTTCGCGAAAGCCTACCTCGCCGAGTTCGGCGTTCAGGTTTTGAGCCACGTGATCGCGGTCGGCGACGCGCGGCTGGAGCGGCAAGCCTCGTGGGACGAATTGGTCGAGCTGAGCGAGCGCAATGAAGTGCTTTTAAATTGCGTGGATTCCGAAGCCGAACAGAGAATGAAAGCGGTGGTCGATCAAGCATATAAAACCGGCGACACGGTCGGCGGCGTCTTCGAAGTGGTGGCGCATGGAGTTCCACCGGGCCTCGGATCGCACATCGCCTGGGATACGCGCCTTGATGGGAGACTTGCGCAGGCGATTGTTTCGATGCAAGCCGTGAAGGGCGTGGAGGTCGGCTTCGCGGCCGAAGGCGCAGCGGCGTTCGGCTCCAAAGTGCAAGATACGATTCATTACGATCGCGAGCATCACGCGTTCACGCGCGGCGCGAATCGCGCGGGCGGGCTGGAGGGCGGCATCACCAACGGACAAGATGTTTTGGTGCGAGGAATGCTAAAGCCGATCTCGACTCTGCGCAGGCCGCTGGAAAGTGTGGATCTGGAAACTCGCGAGAGCGTGCAGGCCGCCTACGAACGCAGCGATGTCGCCGTTGTGCCGGCGGCCGGCGTGATCGGTGAAGCGATGGTGGCCGTGGTGCTGGCGTCCGCGATGATCGAAAAATTTGGCGGCGATTCGCTGCGTGAATCGAAACGTAACTACGAAGGCTATCTCGACCAGGTGAGAAATTTCTGATGATTTATCCGATCGTCAAGTACGGACAACCCGTGCTCGAACAAAAGGGCACGGATGTCGAGGATTTTGACAGTCCCGAGTTGCACAAGCTGATCGAAGACATGTTCGAATCCATGTACGCGGCCAAAGGGGTGGGCCTTGCGGCTCCGCAGATCGGCATCGGCAGGCGTCTTGCCGTGATCGATGTCAGCAGCGGCGAAGATCCCGCGCAGAAGCTCGTTTTGATCAATCCGGTGATCCTTAAAACCGAAGGTTCGCAAAAGAGCGAAGAGGGTTGCCTGAGCTTGCCCACGTTTCGCGAGCAAGTGACCCGGCCGAAAATCGTCGTCGTCAAAGCGCAGGATGTCAAAGGGGTCGCCTTCGAAATGAGCGGCGAGGATCTGCTCGCCCGCGCTTTCCTGCATGAAACCGATCATCTCAGCGGGAAATTGTACATCAGCTACATCAGCGCCCTGAAGCGCGACCTCATCCGGCGCAAGGTCCGCAAACTGCAAAAAGCCGGCGAGTGGGATTGAAGAAGGACCAGCGGCCAGAGGCCGGAGGCCAGCGTACGGTGATGAGGCTCGTATTTATGGGCACGCCCGCGTTCGCCGTTCCCACGCTCGAACGGTTAGTGGAGAGCGGGCACCAGATCGTCGCCGTCTTTACGCAGCCTGATCGACCCAAGGGACGCGGGCAGCGCGACGCGATGTCTCCGGTGAAAGAAGCGGCGCTGCGACTGGGACTCCCCGTTCATCAGCCCGAACGCGTGAGAAGTCCCGAGAGCGTCGAGCAAATTCGAGCGATGTCATCCGGAAGCGATCGTCGTCGTGGGCTACGGGCAGATCATTCCCAAATCGATTCTCGATATTCCGCCGAAGGGCATCATCAACGTGCATGCGTCGCTTTTGCCGAAATATCGCGGCGCCGCGCCCATTCAATGGGCCATCGCGCGCGGCGAAACGCGCACCGGTGTCACGACGATGAAGATCAATGAAGGGCTCGACACGGGCGACATGCTGCTGAAATGGGAGACGGAAATCGGCCCGAAGAAACCGCTCCGGAACTCGGTGCGCGGCTCGCGCAAGCCGGCGCGGATCTCGCGCGGCGAACGATGGCCGAGCTCGATCATATTCATCCGGAACCGCAGGACAACGCGCAGGCGACCTACGCGCCGATCCTCAAGAAAGAAGACGGGCGCATCGATTGGCACAAGCCCGGCGCGGGAGATTTTGAATCGCATGCGCGGCTTCGATCCATGGCCGGGAGCGTACACCGGCTTGCGCGGCCAGAAGTTTCAACTCTGGAAGGCGGCGATCGGTGAAGTGAAACTTGGCACCGGGCGTCCTGCGGATCATCGATAAAAAACTTTATGCTGGATGCGGTGAGGGAGAATCGCTCGAATTGAGGGAAGTTCAGTTGGAAGGAAAGAAGCGCATGACGGTTTCGGCATTTTTAAATGGATTCACGCCCGCCGACCACGAGGTTTTGGCATGAATCTTCCGATGGGTTTCCGCTTTGCCGCGACGTATGCGGGGATTCGCAAAGTCGCGAAAGACGACGTCGCGCTGATCGTGTCGGACCGTCCGGCGGTGGCCGCGGCGGTGTTCACGCAAGAATTTAGTGGTCGCCGCGCCGGTGGAGATCTGCCGCCAAAACTTGAAGACGTCTCGCGGCATCGCTCGCGCGATCGTCGTGAATGCGGGAAACGCGAACTGCGCCACGCGTACCGGTGAAAAGGTCGCGCTGCAAACGATCAAAGCGGTCGCGAAAGTGTTGGGCGTGAAGCCCGAACAAGTGCTGCCCGCGTCCACCGGCGTGATCGGCGTCGAAATGGACGGCAGCAAGATCGTGGAGGCGTTGCCGAAACTCGTGGCATCGCTGGATGCGTCGAATTTCGAGGCTACGGCGTCCGCGATCTTGACCACGGATCTGGTTGCGAAAACGGCCTTCGCCGAAATGAAGAACGCTCGCATGGCCGGGATGACGAAAGGCTCGGGCATGATTCAGCCGAACATGGCGACGACGCTGGGATTCGTCGTGACCGACGCCGTTGTTTCTCCCACCATGTTGCGCGCGGCTCTGAAAAAGGCGATCGATCGCAGCTATAACCGTATTTCCGTGGACGGCGACACATCGACCAACGATACGGTGGCCGTTCTGGCTAACGGCGCTTCCGGATTCAAGCCGTCGGCGAAGGCCTTCGAAGCCGCGCTGACCAATGTTCTGGAATCTCTCGCGATGCAGATCGCGCGCGACGGCGAAGGCGCGAAGAAACTCGTGACTATTGACGTGGAAGGCGCGCGGAACGAAGCGGACGCGGCGCGCATCGCCCGCTCCATCGCCAACTCGCCGCTGGTCAAAACGGCCATTGCGGGATCGGACGCGAACTGGGGACGCATCATCGCGGCGGCAGGATACTCGGGTATCAAATTCGATCCGCGCAAAGCCGATATCGACATGCAGGGCGTCGCGGTGTGCCGCGCCGGCCTCGCGGCGAAATTCGATGAAGAGAAATTGAAGAAGAAGCTCGACGAACGCGAATGCGGGATTCGGTTTTCGATTCGCGGCGCGGGACGCGGGCGTGCTCGTTTCTGGACGTGCGACTTCACCGAAGGCTATATCCGCATCAACGCCAGCTACCGGACTTAATATGCGAATGCCCATCCTCCTTCTCACGGGACTGGTCGCCGCTTTAATGGCGTTTGCCGACGTTCCGGCGGATGTATGGAAGGTCTTTACAGACGCGGCCGAAGCGCTCGCGAACGAGAATCTTTCCGGCTTTCTCGCACAGGTCGATCCGAACATGCCCGGCTATTCCGCGCTACGCACGAACGTAGAGGCGCTGATGAACGGCAACGAAGTGACTTCGACCATCGTGCCGGTAACAGATGCGGGTGACGAGCGGAAACGATCCTTGGAATTGGATTGGTTATTGAGCGTCGCCAGCCAAGAGAATCCGGGAATGCAGACAACCAGCCGCCGCGGCATCGTCAAAGTTCGAGTGGAGCGGCAAGCCAAGGGCTGGAAGATCGTCGCGATCGAGCCCGCGGATTTCTTTCGACCTTAGCTTTTTTGTAGGAGCCTGTCCCCTGATTACAGGGATCCTTCCATCGGCATCGCGAGCGGCGGTTCGATGAGGAAATCCATCGCCGCCATGCGGTGCAGTGCCTGACGAATCGACTGTTCCGACGTCGGCGCGACGGTAATCACGAACGGCAAATCGTCCGCGTTGGCGTGCGGCAGTTGCAGCACCGCATCGAGAGAAATATTTTCGGCAGCGAGCGCGGCTCCCAATGCGGCGATGATGCCGGGACGATCTTTCACGCGAAAGCGCAGATAATACGCCGAGTGATTCAGCGTGATCGGCAGCGGCTTATATTCGCCAAGACGAGCGTGCGCGAAGGGGGACACACGTTCCGGACTACCCGAGCGAATTTCGCGCGCGACCCGCATCAGATCGCTGACCACGGCGACGCCGGTCGGCAGCGGCCCCGCGCCGCGGCCATAATAGAACGTATCCGCGCCATACTTTCCGCGCACCCATGCGGCGTTATAGGCGCCGCGTACACTCGCGAGAATCGTCGAGCGCGGCAGCAGCGAAGGACGCACGGAAAGCAGAAGACCGTCGGCGGTCTGGCGGGCGGCGCACACCAGACGGATCGTATGATCCAACATATGCGCGTAGGCGAAATCGATCGGGGAAATCCGCCGGATGCCCTCGGTATAGATATCGGACGGTACGATCCGTTCGCCAAACGCCAGCGCCGCCAGAATCGCGAGCTTCGAGCGCGCATCGAAACCGTCGACGTCGGCGGAGGGATCGGCCTCCGCGTAGCCCGCTGCCTGGGCTTCGGCAAGCACGTGCGCGAAGTCCGCGCCGCGCTGCTCGATCTCCGTCAGGATGAAATTACAGGTGCCGTTCAGAATCCCGTAGAGCGTGGTGATGCGATCCCCGGAAATTCCTTCGCGCAGAACCGCGTGAATCGGAATGCCTCCGGCGACGCTCGCTTCCATCGCCAGATTGATGCGCGCCGCGATGGCCTGATCCCACAGCGCGGCGCCGTGCAGCGCCATCAACTCTTTGTTGGCCGTCACGACGGACTTGCCGCGCGCCGCGGCCGCTTCGATAATCTCTCGCGCGATCGTGGTCCCGCCGATCAACTCGGCGACGATTTGGATATCAGGGTGTTCCACTACCTCGCGCCAGTTAGACGTCTTCATCACGCCGTCGAGCCCGGCGGGTAGCTCTTTCGTCGCGATATTGCGGCTGCACACCGCCGCAACGCGCAACGGAAAACCTAGTTTGCTCGCGATCTGCGACGCATTTTCAGTGAGGATGGTCAGCGCCCCCGAGCCAACGTTGCCGAGGCCGATGATTCCAAGATTGACTGGCTGCATAGATGAAAAAGTGCGACTTGTATTATTGTATGTGATGCAATGCCTTACGCGGCCGTTTAAAGCCTTCCTGAGCGCGTCTGTGCTACTCTGATACGTTTACCCGCCATGCCAGCTACGCGAGAAAAATCCCAACTGATGAGCGCCTCGGAAATCGACCGGACACTGGTCCGACTGGCGCATGAAGTCCTCGAACGCACGGCTGACCTTGAGAAGTTGGTGTTTATCGGCGTGCGGCGCCGGGGCGTCCCGCTGGCGCAGCGGCTCGCCCAGAAGATCGAGAGCTTGGAGGGGCGCAAGATCCCGGTCGGCACTCTCGATATCAATCTCTATCGCGACGATCTGTCGATGGTGGCCAATCAGCCGGTGGTGAACGCGACGGACATTCCATTTTCCGTCACGGGCAAGGACGTGATCTTGACCGATGACGTGCTCTACACCGGCCGCACGGTGCGCGCCGCGCTCGATGCGCTATTCGATCAGGGACGTCCCGCGCGCGTGCAATTGCTGGTGCTGATCGACCGCGGCTGGCGCGAGTTGCCGGTGGAGGCGAGCTACGTGGGCCGCCACGTACAAACGCAAGCGAATGAGATCATCGAAGTGAAGTTTCGCGAGATTGACGACGTCGAGAAGGTTCTGCTGGTGGAAAGAATCGACTGAGGAGCGGTGAGGAAAATGGCGGGGCTGCTGGGCACGGAACATTTAACGCGCACGGAGATACAGGCCATCCTCGATCGTGCCCGCGATTTTCAGCCGGGGCCGGGGCAGAGTTTCAAGCGCTTCGATCTGCTGCGCGGACGTACGGTGGTGAACCTTTTCTTCGAGGCGTCCACGCGTACGCGCACCAGTTTCGAAATGGCGGCGAAGCGTCTCGGTGCGGATGCGGTTTCCATCACCGCGCAGGCATCGAGTGTTTCTAAAGGCGAATCGCTGGTGGACACGCTAAATACGTTGGGCGCGATGCGTCCGGACGCGATTATTATGCGCCACGCGGCCTCCGGAGCGCCTCACTTCCTGCAACGGCATCTGGGCATTCCGATTATCAATGCCGGCGACGGCACGCATGAGCATCCGACGCAGGCGCTGCTCGATGCGCGTACGATTCTGGATCGCGGCAAGCAACTCGAAGGCGCCCGCGTCGCGATTATCGGCGATATCGCGCATAGCCGCGTAGCTCGTTCCAATATTTATCTTCTTTCGAAATTCGGCGCGCACATTGTATTGTGCGGGCCGGCCGCGCTGCTGCCGCGCGAGCTTGTGCGTCTCGCCCCCGGCGTCACCTTGACTACCAATATGAATGACGCCATTCGTGACGCCGACGTCATTATGATGCTGCGCGTTCAACTGGAACGCCAGCACGAAGCGGCGTTTCCGGCCGGGGAATATTATCAGTTCTACGGATTGCGGCTGGAGCACCTGATGCTGGCGAAGCCCGATGCGATCGTCATGCATCCTGGGCCGATAAATCGCGGGCGCGAGATTTCTTCGGAAGTGGCGGATTCACAGAAATCCGCGATTCTGAACCAGGTTGAGAACGGAATTTCCGTGCGCATGGCGGTGCTGGAGCGCGTATTGGGCGGCGCAAATGGCGCCAGTGAATCCAAGGGGGATGCCCATGCCGGCTCTTCTCATTAAGAACGGACGGGTGATCGATCCCGCCTCCGGTTTCGACGGAGTCGCCGATGTATGGATGGACGACGGCGTCGTGAAGGGCGTCGGCACCAACCTGTCGGCACCGGGCGCGAGATCGTTCGATGCGACAGGCCTGATTGTTGCACCCGGGTTCATCGACATGCATGTACACTTGCGCGAACCTGGCTTCGAGCACGCCGAGACGATCGAATCGGGGTCGCGCGCGGCTGCGGCCGGCGGCTTCACCAGCATCTGCCCGATGCCGAATACGTCGCCTGTGAACGATAGCGCGACCGTCACAAGCTACATTGCCGAGAAAGCACGGCGGCACGCGATTGTGAACGTCTTCCCCATCGGAGCCATTACGAAGGGCAGCGCGGGCGAGGAATTGGCGGCGATCGGTTCGATGAAACAGGCCGGCGCTGTGGCGATTTCCGACGATGGCCGTCCAGTGATGAACGCGCGCGTGATGCGGCGCGCGATGGAGTGCGCCCTGAGTTTCGGCCTGCCCGTGATCAACCACTGCGAGGACCTGCATCTCAGCGCCGGCGGTGATATGCACGAGGGGCTGGAATCCGTGCGCCTCGGGCTGCGCGGAATTCCGGGGGTATCCGAAGAAGTCATGGTCGCGCGCGATATTCTGCTTGCCGAACTCACCGGCGTTCGTTATCATGTCGCGCATATCTCTTCGCATCATTCGGTCGCGATGGTGGCGTTCGCAAAGTCTCGCGGCCTTTCGGTGACGGCCGAAGCGACGCCGCATCATTTCGCTCTGGCGGATGCGGACATGCTGCCGTACGACAGCAATTACAAAATGAAGCCGCCGCTGCGTTCCACTGCAGACCTGGAGATGGTCATCGAAGGCGTGGTGAACGGCGCGATCGATGCGATCGCCACGGATCACGCGCCGCACGCGGGCAGCGAAAAGATGCAGGAATTCGAGCAGTGCCCCTTCGGCATCATCGGCCTGGAAACCGCAATCGGCCTGACACTCGAACGGCTGTTGCACAACGGCCGCATCACGCTACCGCATTTTGTCCGGCTGTTCACCGCGAATCCTGCGAGAATTCTGAACCTGGATCGTTCGGAGAACTCCCCGCGCGCGGGACGCTTGCACCCGGCGCGGCAGGCGATGTCACCGTTTTCTCGACGGAGCGCGAGTGGATTTACGACGTCAATAAGTCGTTCTCGAAGAGCCGCAACTCGCCCTTCGATGGAAGCAAATTCCGTGGAGGACCCGTGGCGACGATCGTTGGCGGTGAGATCGTCTGGCAGGCCTGACCGCTCGGGGTACCGTTTGCGCCTCTCCCATAAATATGGGAGCATGGGTTGTGAAGACCACGCTGGAGATTCCCGATCCCATTTTTCGCATCGCGAAAGCCAAGGCGGCCGAACGCGGGATTCCCTTGCGCCAGTTTGTCACGGAAGCGGTGGAGGACAAAATCGCTGCGGCGGACAAAACATCCGATCGGCCCTGGATGGAGGGGTTCGGAGGGTTACGCCACCTACACAAAGAAAACCTACGGGTTCAGAAGATCATTGACGAGGAGTTTGGCCAGATCGAGCCTGAGGACTGGGATTGATCGTCGATACGAACGCACTGTCGGCGATCGCCGACGGAGATCCAGCGATCGCTCGGGTTGTCGCTGCTGCGGAAGTGCTCGCTCTGACCGTGATTACGCTCGGCGAATATCGCTTTGGAATCGCTCAATCTTTGCGCAAGAGTCAGCACGAAGCATGGCTCCTCGAGAACTTGCCACGATACCGAAGCTTCGATATCACCGAAGAAACCAGTGCGCACTACGCGCAGTTGCGTCTCACCCTCAAGCGAGCGGGTACGCCCATCCCATCGAACGACTTGTGGATTGCGGCTTTATGCCGCCAGCATAAACTTCCACTGTTAAGCAGGGACGCGCACTTTGACCGCGTTCCAGCCCTGCGTCGCGTGGCTTGGTAGCGTCTAACCTCGGGCGGCCTTGCATTCCTCGCACGGACAGATCTTGCGGAAGTGATCGAACGAATAAATCCCGGTATTGTGCCCATCCACCAATCGATCTGGATCGCGTAGCTGCCCACCGGTTCCACGCCGAGCATCTTCAGCACGGGCTTGTACATCGGGAATAATTCGCTTGGCCTCGGCGGCATGATTGGTCTTCTGCGGCTCCGTGCCATGGGCGCCGGTGCAAGTCGCGCAAGGACATTCGTCGCGCAGATAGCCCAGCGGATATTCGCTGTGATGGCCGTCTTTCCAATCGATCTTGATTCCTTTCGACTTGGAGATGGCGATATGTTCGGGTTCGTGGACAGGTGTGGTGTCACGGGAAATGCTTTCAGTTCTTAGGAGGGATTCACACTTTCGATGTCGCGAACGCCGGGGATGCGGCGGATGCGCGAAACCACACGTTCGAGTTGCTTCTTGTCGCGCACATCGACGGTAATGTCGATGACCGCGCCGTCCGGTCGCGCGTTCATCGTCCGCGCGGGCTTCCAGACTCCTGATGTTGGTCTGCTCGTTGAATAACACCGGTGGTGAGCTGATTGAGAATGCCGGGACGATCTTCGGTGTGGACCACATTTTCACCGGGAACGTCTCGGCGGTGGCTGCGCGCCCATTCGACGTCGATCTTGCGCTCCACTTCGTACATCAGGTTCTGCACGTTCGTACAGGTTAGCGAATGCACCGCCACGCCTTTTCCGCGCGTCACGTATCCGACGATGGCTTCGCCGCGGATCGGATTGCAGCACTTGGCGCGATAAACCAACAGATCGTCGATGCCGTTGACTTTGATGACCAGGTCCTGCTCGTTGCCGTCGATGCCCGCGCCGGCGGCGTGTGCGGCGTGGCTTCCGGGACTCCGCAGCGGGCTTCGGCCGGGACCATGTCCGGCGCGAGCTTCTGCAGCACTTGGCGAGGCGAGAACTTGCCGTAGCCGAGCGCGGCGTGCAGATCCTCAATCTTGCTGTACCCGTAGTCGGCGGCGACCGCTCCAGCTGGCGCGTTTCGTGATCCGGCTCATCGGCGACGCCTAGACGCCGCGCCTCTCGTTCCAGATATTTCTCGCCAATTTCGATGGCCTTCGCACGCTCCGTCGTGTTGATGACGTGCTTGATCTTATTGCGCGCGCGCGACGTCTTCACCAGCGACAGCCAGTCCTTGCTCGGGCAGATGGTTCGGCGTGCGTCAGGATCTCCACCACGTCGCCATTGCGTAGCGCGTACTTCAACTGCACAATGCGGCCGTTTACCTTGGCGCCGACGCAGCGTATTGCCGACGTCGGAGTGGATCGCGTAGGCGAAATCGATCGGCGTAGCGTCGCGGGGCAGGATGATCACACGGCCTTTGGGCGTGAAAGTGTAAACTTCCTCCGGGTACAGATCCACTTTCAAGGTGGACATGAACTCCCCGGGATCGCGCATGTCGCGCTGCCATTCGACCAGTTGCCGGAGCCACGCCATGCGCTGGTCGTCTTCGGCGGGCCCCTTCGGCCTTCCTTATATTTCCAGTGCGCGGCGATGCCTTCCTCCGCCACCCGGTGCATTTCTTCGGTGCGGATCTGCACTTCGAAGTGGCGTCCGCCCGGTCCCATCACGGACGTGTGCAGGGACTGGTAGAGGTTGGGGCGGGGAATCGCGATGAAATCCTTGATGCGGCCGGGAATGGGATGCCACTCGTTGTGGATCACGCCGAGCGCCGCGTAACAGTTCTTTACGGAATCGGTGACGATGCGGACGGCCAGAATATCGTAAACCTGTTCGATTCCGATCTTCTGGCGCTTGAGCTTTTGCCACACCGAATAAGGCACGCTTGAGGCGCCCTTCCACGCGAGCCGGAATGTTCTCGCGAGCCAGAAGTGACCTCAACGGTGTGCTTTACCTCTTTGAGAAACGCTTCGTTCGAAGCCCGGTTGGAGTCGAACTCCTTCGATAGCTCCAGCGAGGCGTCCGGCTCCAGATACTGGAACGCCAGATCTTCGAGCTCACCGCGGATTTTGCCCATGCCGAGCCGATGCGCGATCGGCGCGTAGATCTCCATGGTCTCGGCCGCGATTCGTTCCTGTTTCTCGCGGGGCAGCGATCCGAGCGTACGCATGTTATGTAGACGATCGGCGAGCTTCACCATGATCACCCGGATATCGTTCACCATCGCGAGCAGCATCTTGCGGACGCTCTCGGCCTGGCGCTCCTCGCGCGACGCGAGGTTGAGCTTGCTCAGTTTGGTGACGCCGTCCACGCAGCGGGACACGTCGTCGCCGAACGCTGCGCTTCACATCGGCCACCGTTGCCGAGGTGTCTTCGACCACGTCATGCAGCAGCCCGGTCTGACAATGCACGTCATATCCATGTGCATGTCGCACAACTGCCGCGTGACCAGCAGCGGGTGGACCATGAACGGCTCGCCGGTGGCCCTTTTCTGCGCGCCATGGCGCTCCTGGGCGAACTGGAAGGCTCGCCGCGAGGGTATCCACCTCTTCGCCGGGACGCTGCTCTTCCACGCGCTTTTCCAGGTCCTGGAAGAGGCTTTGCACCGCGCTGTCCGGGGGCGCCACCACTTTCACCGGTTTTGCGGGCTTCACGGGGGCAGCGGGCAAGGCTTGGGTAGAATCGGACATGCTACGTCTTTAGTGTATCTGACGAGTTCAAGGACAATGGAGATTCACGGCAAACAGCGGACCAGAAAAACAAGAAGCGCCACCCCGAAGGATGGCGCTTTCCCGAAGCACAATACTTTACGAGCGCATGGCCTTGCCCGACAAACGCCAGCCGGCCTACTCCGTTACGACGGCCTGGGTCTTCTTGTCGGCCGCCTCGGACTTGCGCTTGCGGGCATCCAGTGCCTTCCCGAGCCACGAATCGGCGACTTCGAATCTGCTTCGCGTATTCGTCCTTGTTGTCGGACAGGTCGGCGCGTTCGCGAATCAGCAGGTTCATGTACGCCATCGCGTCGTCGCCGTCTTTATCGATGTCGAGCGCCTTTTGCAGGTCCTGCAAGCCTTCGTCGATGACCGGCGAGTATTTTGCCGTCAGTTCGGCCTTGGCCTTCTTGTCCTTCAGCGGACCGGGTTCATCGGGCTTCATGTTGGCTTCCACCCGCGCCAGCATCAGCGCCGGATAGAATTTTTTCCTGTGCGATCGCGCCCAAGCCGTAGTAGGCGTCGCGATTCTTGGGGTCGGCCACGATCAGCTTCTTGTACCAGTCGGCGGCCTCATCGAGTTTGGCCACCTTCTGATCGGGCGGCAGGGAATCTGCCTCGTTATAGGCGAGCGACGCCAGCGAGGCTAAGGCGGTGGTCTCGTTGGGGTCCTGGGCCAGCACCTTCCCGAATTCCTCGCGCGATTTGGCCGCGAACTGCTATGTTTTCGGGCGACTCGGCGCCGGGAATCCACTGCATCATGTAAGCAGTCGCGAGATACATGCGCGCGTTGAGATTCGTCGGATCGAGACCGCAGCTTCCTGAAATAAGCTCGACCGCGTCGCTGTACTTGGCGTTCCGGTAGGCCGACACGCCTTTGTTCAAATCGTCGCGCGACTTGAGCTTGTCGCAGCCCGTGTACCAAACAGCACGAGGTCGCAGCCAGAGCGTCGCTCCGGTCAAAGTAGCTTTTCGCATACGCTCTATTTCCTCTGTCTCCTTATTCGCCGGCTTCAACCTTGGGCGTCATCAATCCGATCTTATCGATCGCCGGCGCCCTTGGCGATATCGATCGCGTGCGCGACCGTCTGAAAATCCAGATCGGGATCGCCCTTGACGAAGACGACACGTTCCGCGCGTGTCTTGAACACTTCCGATCAGGCGCTCCCCAAATGCTGCTCCTTGATCGGGTCCTGGTTCAGCTTCATCGACTTGTCCTTATCGATGACGATCACCACGGTGCGGTCCTGGTCGGGCGGCGGCGGCGGCATATTCGGCGGCGGCGGCTGCGGCGCCAGCGCTTCCAGTCCGTGCGGCGTCAGCGGCGTGATGACCATGAAAATGATCAGCAGCACCAGCAGCACGTCAATCAGGGGCGTCACATTGATGTCGGCCTTCGGTCCGCCACCGCCCCCACCCACTGCCATCGACATATAGATTCTCCTTAAAATTGCAAAACTAAAATCTGGTCGGCCTACGGCTCTGCGGCGGCGTGGCGGCTACTTCCTGCGGGACTGTCCGTCAGCAGCCCGATCTGGTCGACGCCCGCGGCCCGTAGATTATCCACGACTTCCTCGACCCTCTCGTATTTGGCGCGCATATCGGCCTTGATGTAGACGGTTTTATCCAGCTTGTTGGTCTGCAGATCGCTGCACCTTGCCGGGGAGCTCTTCCAGTGAATTTGCTTGTTCCCGGGCTCAGGAATATCTGCCCTTCGCCGCGCGTGATGGCGACCAGAATCGCATCTTCTTTGTCGGCGTCTTTCATGGCGATGGGGTTTTTCGTGCGCACCATGTCCACATTGACGCCCTTGGTCAGCATGGGCGTGATTACCATAAAGATGATCAGCAGTACGAGCATCACGTCGACCATCGGCGTGACGTTGATATCGGATGTTACCGACGGGGGCTTCTTGCTTTTTCATGCAAATCTCCTGATATTTCCAGATCTGCCGCGGACGCGCCGCCCGGAGAGCGACGGCGCATACCGGAATTCAACTCGCAAACTGAGGCTACAGCTTACTTGCCGGCGCCGGCCTTCTGCGTCCGCTTGAGGAAGTAGTCGAGCAGTTCCGAACTGGAGTTGCCCATTTCGACGTCGAACGCTTCGATGCGGCCCGAGAAGTAGTTGTACACCCAGACGGCCGGGATCGCGACGAACAGACCGACGGCGGTGGTGACCAGCGCTTCGGAAATACCGCCGGCAACCGCGCCCAGACCGGTGGATTTCTCTGTCGAGATTCCCTTGAACGCGTTGATGATGCCGACGACCGTTCCGAACAGTCCGACGAACGGCGCCGTCGAACCGATGGTGGCCAGAGCTCGATATGCCGCGCTTCAGTTCCGCGTGCACGATCGCTTCGGCGCGTTCGAGAGCGCGCTGCGAAGCCTCGATCTCTTCGCCCGAAATATCGGAGCTCATCTGATGAGCCTGGAATTCCTGCAGACCGGCCACCACGACCTTTGCCAGATGGCTCTTGCTTATAGCGGTCGGCGATCTTGATCGCTTCGTCCAGTTTGCCTTCGCGCAGAGCGCCGGCAACGGCCGGAGCGAACTGCCGGGACTGACTTGCGGGCGGCGTTGTACGCGATAGCCCGGTCGATCATGACGCCGATCGACCAGGCCGACATAATAAACAGCGCGATAACGACGAGCCGGGCGAGCCAGCCCATCTGCGTCCACATGGCGCGCGGATCGAAGCTGATACCGCCCCCCTGCCGCCTTCCTGAAGCAGCATGAACGCCCAAACTTGCAACTGTAAAACCATGATTTTCTCCTGCGAGTTGAATTTGAAAGGGGTGTTTCGCCCCCGTCGGACTACTGACTCAAAGTGAAATTCACGTCGATCTGAGTGATCACTTCTACCGGCTCGCCATTGAGCAGCGTGGGCCGGTAAACCCATTGCTTCACCGCTTCGGTCGCCGATGAACCAGCATCGGGTGACCGCTGATGAGCTGAAGATTCTGAATGGTGCCATCTTTGCCGATGATGGCGGTAAAGCGCACGGTTCCCTGGATGCGCGCCGACTTGGCGAGTGGCGGATACACCGGCGTGATCTTTTTCAGCAGGTTCGCCGCCTGCACGTTGCCGCCGACCTTGATGGGCGCGCGGTTCACGGGAGCGACGGCCACGGAGGAGGCGGCGGCGGGGGAGGAGCCACACCACCGATTCCAGCCAATCCACTGGCTCCGAGTCCTCCTGGGATACCTGCGGAGAGATAGTGACCTGCGAGGCGCTCGGCGGAAGCGCGTCTTCTACGATGATCGCGACGTTCTTCGGAACTTCACGCGGCGCCATCAGGCGGCCGGCGTCGAACTGGCGCGGGGCCACTTTGATGACCTTCACAACTGCGGCGGGAGGCGGCGGAGGCGGAGGAGGAGGAGGAGGAGGAGGAGCCGTGAGCATGCTCGAAAGAGTCGCTTTCGGCAGCACCTCCGTATAAATCAGGGGAAGCAGCGCCATCACGGCCAAGGCCGCGGCCTGGACGATGAACGAAACCCACACGCTCCAACCCTTGTTTGTTTTTCCGACACCATCCACGAACGTTTGATCGAACATTCTCTTGTTCCTTTTTCCCGTCCCTTGAAGATTAGCCTCGCACTGCCTTCCGGTTTCCGCCGGACCGCGCCGGTTCCTTCACCGGAGCGACAGGAGCCGGTTTCG
>CAVXVL010000089.1:0-14640 GCA_963765085.1 Terriglobia bacterium
TCAATAAAACGCATTTCAATTTGCTGTTTTACAATTGCGCCGACTTCGCGCGCTTCGTGCTTGACTTCTACTATCCGCGCGCCGTGCATCGTGGAATTCTGAACGATTTCGGAATCATGACGCCCAAGCAGGCGAGCCGCACGCTGGCGAAGTACAGCCGCAAGCATCGCGATCTCGAGTTCACCAGCCTGGAGATCCCACAGATTCCCGGATTACCGCGCAGCACCCGGATTCGAGGTGTGCTGGAAGCTTTCGTGAAATCGAAAAAATACGTTGTGCCTGTGGCCGCTCTGCATCCGCTCGTCGCAGGAGGCGTCGCCGTGGCGTATGTCACGGAAGCCATCTTCGGCGATCGCGCGCCGGTGGTGAGAGACTCACCCTTGAAGCCGCCGGAGATCGCAACGAAGCTGACGGAGTGACCACGTGGGGTCGGCCTTTCAAGGCCCGCAGCCGGCTTTAAGCCGGCTCACAAAAGCCGGGCGAAGCCCGGCTGCTGGCTCAAAAGCCAGACCCCACACGGCAGGATCAACCTGCGGAACCGAATGCTACGCCGAGGTATGGCCGTCATCACAGTAAAGGACAAAAACGCCGTCCTGATTCCCGCCGGTCTGATGCGCAAGGCCCGTATCAAAGTGGGTGATCGCCCGGCCGCTCATGTTGAAGATGGCAAGATTACGCTCACCCCAAAGTCCGCTGTGGACAGCGGAATTGAAGAGGGTCTCGAAGATCTCAAGCACGGCCGGGTCTATGGACCGTACTCGTCGGCCGCGGACGCCAAGAAGGCGTGTGATCGTCGAACGCGGGATGATTAAGACATAGGAACGTCTCGTCCGTCCCCGTTTCCCCCACCTCAACGCCGTGTCATCCCGAGCGTAAGTCGAGGGACCTGCTTTTGACCTCGGAACCGACCCACTCCGCCGCCAAATCTTCCCAGGTTGGATTCGCCGCCGCGATCAAGGCCACCTTCTTCTCGCGACGCCACCCTTTCAGTTGCTTCTCCCGTGCGATGGCTGTTCGCGCGTCGTGGAAGCTCTCAAAAAATACCAGCCGGTGAACGTGATATTTTTTCGTGAATCCTTCAACTTCGCCGGATCTGTGCTCGCGCACCCGGCGCTCGAGATGGTTCGTCATCCCGATGTACAAAACGCGGGAACGGCTTGCGAGCAGATAGACGTAAAACATCCGCAAAAAGCAGGTCCCTCGACTTCGCTCGGGATGACGGTTAAGGAATAGTGCGCGGAGTGGGAAGAAGTTCTCGTACGTATTCACATTCCTGCCGGATCTTACCGAGTAAAATGCAGCGTCGCGAAATTTGGACGAGGACAGCTCCGGTTATGGACGTTTTCGCCACACAAAACGCTGTCATCCCGAGCGAAGTCGAGGGACCTGCTTGTTATTCGAGCCACGAGAAACGTAGGGACGAAAGTCTCGTCCATTTCAGGACTTTGCCACGCGAAGTCGCAATAACCGCTTGTCTCCATCGACGCTCAGCCAAGCGCGCAATTGACATTCGGGGCAGACGGCCGGTTTTTTTCGTCAGCTCCTCGCTGGTTTTCCCTGGTAATCGCGAGCATCGGATGCCCGCAAGCTGGGCACGCGAAGGCAACGTTGTTCCCGAAGGCGTCAGCGCGGACCCGCAGATCGTTGTCATCCACACAAGGATATCCAGTCACTTTTGCCATCCGTCACCTTCGCTCTCCCGATGGGCTAGTCAGGCCAAATCGAACTTCTCGTGATGCAGCTGAGCGTCGCCCTTCACCAGCACTGGACGCCTTAAAACTTCTTCCAGCTCTTCCAGATATTTGTTCTGCGACGACTTCAGCACCTTCGCCACATCCGGATGCACGCGCAGCATGACATCCTTGCCTTCCACCGATTTCGCCATCTTGCGCGCCTCGGTCAGGATCTCGCTCACTACCGTTTGCGTGCTCTTGATGTAGCCCGCGCCTTCGCAATGCGGGCACAGCGAACACAGCGTACGTTCCAGCGACTGCTTCACGCGTTTGCGTGTGATCGCCACCAATCCGAAATCGTTGAACTGGAGAATCTTGTACGGCGCGCGATCCACACGCATGGCCTCTTCGAGCGCCTGCATCACCTTCTGGCGATTCTTGCGCTCGTCCATATCGATGAAGTCGATCACGATGATGCCGCCCAAATCGCGCAGGCGGATCTGCCGGACGATTTCCTTGATCGCTTCCGTATTCGTCTTGACGATCGTGTCTTCCAGCCGATTCGACTTGCCGACGAACTTGCCGGTATTCACATCGACGGCGACCAGCGCCTCGGTCTGATTGATCACGATATAGCCGCCCGATTTCAGCCAGACTTTCGGACGCAAAGCTTTTTCCAGCTCACTCGTGATATTAAACGCGTCGAAAATCGGGGCCTCGCGCGTATAAAGCTTCACCTTGCCGACCAGCGCCGGTTGGAACTGCTCCACGAAGCGCAGCACGCCTTCGTAGGCAGTCTCGTTATCGATCCAGATCGCTTTGAAATTATCGGCGAGTTGATCGCGCAGAATTCTCTGTACGATGTCGAGATCGTGGTGCAGCAGCAGCGGAGCCGGATGCTTCTCCGATTTGGTTTTGATGCCCTGCCACAGGTTGTACAGGAACTGCATGTCGCCGGCGATTTCGTCTTCGGTGCGGCCCTCGGCGGCCGTGCGCGTGATGAATCCGCCGACCGGACCGGGACGCTTGGCCTGTAGAACTTTCTTTAGCCGCTGACGTTCCTCGTCGCTCGCGATCTTTCTTGACACGCCCATGTGTTCGAGCGTCGGCATGTAAACCACATAGCGTCCCGGCAGCGCAATGTGTGATGTAATGCGCGCGCCTTTTTGGCCGAGCGGCTCTTTCGCGATCTGGACGATGATCTCTTGGCCTTCTTTCAAAAGATCGGAAATCGAAACTTGCTGGGTATTCGGACGCGAAACGTTGCGGTCTCCGCGGCCACCTTCACCGCGGCCTTCGGATCTTGGCTCGCGGCCTTCCTGCGTGCGCGGCGCGTCTCCACGACTTTCGGGTCCGCGTGCTTCTGGGCTCCGAGCTTCGCTTCGATCTCCCGATGGGCGATCTCCCGGCGCGCGATCCCCTGCGCGATCATTAGGTCCGCCGCGGCCACGACGGCGCGTGCGGCGGGAAACGCGATGCGGAAAGCGTCCGCCGCGCTCGCGCACTTCCGCGCTACCGCTTTCGATGGGCTTTTCCGCGCCCTCCGCGGTGCTTTCGCCGGAACCTTCCTCGATGACGATTTCCGTTTCGTCGATTTCAATGCCTTCGACTTCGCCGAGAATCATCGCCTGAATATCGAGATCCTCGTCTTCGTCGAGCATCGGCGCGACGGCAGGCTCGTCGTCCATTTCTTCTTCGCCGGATTCCTCGACGTCCAGCGCGGCGTCATGTGCAGCTTCCGCGGCGGCTTCGTGGGGCGTTTTCTCCGCAGCGGCTTCGGGAGCCGGTTCCGCTCGCAGCGTGGAGGTCGCGTGAACATAGGACGCGACGACTCGCGATACCGGCGGTGCGACGGGAACTTCGGATTTGACTTCGGCTACGGGAGCCGCCGTGGTCTTCGCGACGACTTCCTCAGCCACGGATTCTTCCGCGAACGTTTCGTGAACCGGCGCATCGGGAAGAGCGTTCTCCGGAGGATAGTGTATCGGCTCGTCGTATTCGTTGTCGGCTTCGTCGTCGACTTGTGCGGCCCTGACTTCGGCCGCAGACTCGCTGGCCGTGTGAAGTTCGGCGCTTCCGTTGCGCGGCTCCGAATGCATCGGGGGAACCACGGGACCGCGATATTTCTTCAGCGATTCGCCTGGCAGAATGATCGGTGTCGAATCCGCAACCGGCTCGGTTGCCGCGGCGTCGACTTCCGCGTCCGACTCGCCTTCCAGGTAAGGTTCTTCCGCGGGTGAAATTTCTTCCACGGCTGGTGCGGCACCCTGCGGGGCGCCATTCGCGACGGGCGCTCCTTCGCCGGCGTATTTGGATTCCGGGAATCCGCGGCTTCCACGGCGTCGGCGCCGGCGTCCGCGACGATTGCGTTGATCTTGTCCAGCTGCGGCTCCGCCTTCGGCAGGAGCAGTTGCACCGGCGGCGACCGCCGCTACCGGCTGTGCTTCAGCGGCGCTCTCGGCAGAACCCTCGGCGGCGACGGCGGGAACATCCGCCGCAGGGATTGGCTGGGGTTGCGCTCCGCGAGAACGATCTTCGCGAGGCCTGTCATCCCGAGACCGATCTCCACGTCCGCGATCTCCACGTCCACGGTCGTCGCGCGATCTTTCCGGACGCACCGGGCGATCGTCGCTCGTGACTTTATCGAAATCCTCGTGCTCTTCGAGGAAATCCGATACATACAGGAACGTGTCGCGCTCCAGGCCTAAATCCACGAAGGCCGACTGCATGCCCGGAAGTACGCGGGTTACGCGCCCTTTGTGGATGCTCCCTGCGAGCGAATATTCATCGGAGCGCTGAAAGAAGACCTCCACTAACTGGTCGTCTTCAATCACCGCCACTTTGGTCTCGTGCCGGTTGGACGAGATCACCAATTCCTTGCTCATTCGTTCATCCCTTCTCCGCGGCGGCCAAGCGCAACGCGGACGGAGGGACCAAACGCCGTACAAACTACATCGAAAAACAGTCAGGCGGGAAGCGGTTCGGGAGTCGCGATCACGCCACTGGAATGGAGCCGGAACGAATACCCGGAATACAGCACACTCTCAAACATTCCGTACAACTTGCGGCACATCGCGCGAAACCGGCCTGCAGGAACACAATCGTAGGCGCCTGCGCGCCCGGCAACACCCTGCTCACCGGTCAAAAACTTGTGGTTCCGAAATCCGCTTGAACGCCTGGCGCTTTTCCAGCGCCCAGCCCGTCCGTTTAACTGACAAATCGCCGGAGCCGAACATTGTTCACCAGCCCCAGCATCATAAATACCGAAAACATGTTCGAGCCGCCCGAACTCATGAGCGGCAAAGGTATACCCGTCACCGGCATGCGTCCCACCACCATGCCCACGTTCACGAGGACGTGAAACAACAGCAGCGTCGCCACCCCCATGCAAATGTACATGCCCGCCCGGTCCGGAGCCCGTTGCGCGTTCTGCACCACCTGCATGAGTAAAAGAAAATACAAACCCAGCACCACCACCACTCCGACGAACCCGTGCTCCTCGGCAAAGGCCGAGAAGATAAAGTCCGTATGCGGCACCGGCAAAAATCTTAATTGCGTCTGCGTTCCGTGTGTCACGCCACGGCCCCACACTCCGCCGTCTCCCACGGCGATCTTGGATTGAATCACCTGATAACCGGAGCCCTTCGGGTCGTTCGAAGGATCGATGAAGGTCACCAGCCGCGCGCGTTGATAGTCCTTCATCACCAGCCACCCGACCGGCAAAACCAACGCACACCCGATTGCGATTACGGCCAAATACTGCCATCGAATTCCAGCTATCAAAATTCCAGCCGCCAGAACCGGCAGGTAAGTTAAACCCGTGCCGAGATCCGGCTGGTACATCACCAAAGCCGCCGGAATGAGGACCAACCCTCCTAACCGAAAAAGATCTCGAATGCTCACCTCGTCGCGTTTCAGCTCCGAGAGATACCTTGCTACCAGTAATATTATCACTAACTTGACAAACTCCGAGATCTGTAGATTAAATCCCAGAATCCGGATCCAGCGCCGCGACCCAAACACCAGCCGGCCTACGGTCAGAACCGCCAGCAGCGCCGTGATCGACGTCACGTAAAGCAAGGGAACCTGCCCGAGCAGCGTATGATAATCGACGGCCATGACCACCCACATGAGGCCGAGCGCGATCACGATCCAGACGATTTGTTTCCACCACGCATCCTGCCACTTGGTGTCATGCGTTGCGGAATAAATCTGCAGCACGCCGACGGCGCACAGCAGCAGGGAGATCGCCAGGAGGGACCAATCGAGGTCGCGGAAACTGCGGTACTGCGCCATCTTTTAGAGTTTAGCTCGGCGTGGAGGACGCGCGCCCGAACTAGGCCAGCGTCGCGACAGATAGCCCTTCAATGCCTGCAAAATCGGTATCGCGGCTTACCAGCGTAGCGCCAATCGCTAGCGCGGTGGCGGCTATCCAGAGATCGTTCTCATCAAGCGAAAGCCCGCGAGTCTGACGAACGAGTTTGAGCGAGGCATAGACGTCGCCCGCTCGCTCGGGCACCGCTTCGCAATAGAATACTTCCAGGAATCGACGACCGGCGTCTTCCAATTCAGATTTCCTCTTACCTGGAGGTAATCTGGAAATTCCGAAAAGAATTTCGCCGCGAACGACGGTACACGTGACAACCCGATCGCCTGCGTCTAATCCTGCCAGCCAGCGCTCGACCGGCTCGCCGGCCCTCATCAGGTCGCTGATTGCGTTCGTATCGAGAAGATAAGTCACTCTGCCGGCGATATAGCGTCAAACGCGCCAAGGTCGCCCACGGGAAGCCGGGATCCGGCAATGGCGGCTTCGAGTTCGTCCACGGCATCAGAGCTCGGACGCGGCAGTGCACGAAGGGTCCGCAGCAAGGCTTCAGGAGAAACGGGCCTCTCCAGAAGTGTTCGCAGACGCTCCACGGCTAGTTGCTCCACGGTTTTACTCTCGGCCGCGGCGACACCCTCCAGACCCCGTGCAAGGTCATCCGGGATTTGAATCGTCATCAGTTCAATTGTCTCAATATATGGACGCTTTGGCATTGACCGGTTCTAACCGCCCGTAATCCCCGCGAGCATCTTCGCGAGGCTCAAACATCTGCCGCATCGTGCTCCCGCACCATCGCGAGCTTTTCAGCTTCAATCGATCCTTCCGCATGAATCGCGAGCACGGCCTGATATCCCGCGAAATCCGTGGCCGTGAGCTCCTTCACCAGATTGATCGCCTTCAGACGATCCTCTACCTTCACGCCCTTGCGTCCGCCGAGATAACGGCGAACCCACTTGCCGGTTTCCTCACCGTTGAGATCCGCTTCGGCGGGACCCGTCGCGATCAGGCCGCCGGTGATGTCCTGCACATACGCGAGCATTTGATGGAAATTCGTTGCGAAATGCAGCTTGGCCATATTGACGATCAGGGTCTTCGGAACTGCGATGCCGAGGGCCCCGGTCTCGTGTTCGAGCGCCGCGAGTCTAATCAGCGCACGCAAAGTTTCCGCGTATGCGATCAGGCGCGCGAGTTTTTCGTGTATGTGTTTCGCGCGTTCCAGGCCGTTGTACTCGGTCATCAGGAGCGCCGCGCCCACGAGCGCATCCACCAGCGGCAATTTGTAAGAGATCGCCGTGAAACGGTGGAACTCGACGAAAGTTTTCGCCAGTTCGCCGGCGAATTCCCATTCGCCACTTAGGAACACGCGATCGTGCGGCACGACGACATCGTCGAATACCGTCAGCGTTTCCATCATGCGATGCTTCGACGCGAGCGGCGCGTCGAACGCGGAATCGTCGTGATGCGCGCCGTACGGGCTTGCGAGGAGCTTCAATCCCTCCGTGTTCATCGGAATGGCGAACGCCACCGCATACGCCGATTCGTCCTGTTTCATCGCGCGTGTCGGCAGCACGATCAACTCATTCGCATTGATCGAAACCGAAGTGTGTACTTTCGCCCCGCGCACGACGATTCCTTCCGCGGTTTCTCCGACGATGCGCAAATAGTAATCGGGATGCTCCTGCTCCAGAGGCGATTTCGAGCGATCGCCCTTCACGTCCGTCTGCGCGACGGCCATCGCGAGATCGTTGTTCTTTACGTGATCGTAGAAACGTCGAACGCGTTCGAGATAGTGCGTGTGCTTTTTCTCATCGACGGCATGCGCCGTCAAGTGCAGCGCGAGCAGCGCGTCCGTGCCGATTTCTTTAATCAGCACGACCAGCGTGCCGCCGAGAGTGGTCGCGGTTTCGATCAATTCGCTGCGATGCAGCAGATCCGCGCTCGATTTCGGAATTTTGAAATAGCCGCTGTAGGCGTCCGCGCCTTCGCCCTCCACCGCCAGACTTCTCCACGCGGGATCGTGCGCCATATCGTAATCGATGGCCGCGTGGCGGACCGCAAGACTCAGTTCAGGATGCGTGGTGACGTCGGCAACGCGCTCGCCGCGGTAGTAAACTTCGCGCCCGTCGCGCAGGCTCTCGATGTATTGATCCCTGGTTCGCATGATTCCTCTCCTGAAAAAGGGGACAGACCGCTCTGTCCACTCTCACACTTTTTACGCGGGGGGGGGAGGACTTATGAAGGGACAGAGAAGTCTGTCCCCTTTTTCTTGCCGGTTCGCATAATTCCTCTGCTGGAAAAGGGAGAGAACCTCTCGTTCGCTCCTACGCTCGCACCCACGTGATGTCAAAACATTTACGGGTCATCCCGAGCGAAGTCGAGAGACCCGCTTTTAATGCGACGGAAGCAACAGCAGATCCCTCGAGTTCGCTCGGGATGACAACTGCATGAGGATAGCCGTTATAAAGCATTTACGCCGCTGTCATCCCGCCATCGATCGCGATCGTCTGGCCGGTGATGTAATCCGATGCCGGCGCTGATAAAATAAAATAGCGCCCTTCAATTCACCCTCCGCGCCGACGCGTCCGAGCGGCGTGAGTTCGCAGATCCGCTCGCCGGCGCGATCGATCACCGCCGATGCCAGCCGCGTGGGGAAAAATCCAGGCGCGATCGCATTCACGCGGATGCCTTGCGCGGCGTAGTTCACCGCGAGTTCGCGCGTCATCGCGAGGATTGCGCCTTTGCTCGCGGTATAACTTGTTGCTTCGAGAATTTCTTTCGGCGCACCGATCAATCCCATCACCGATGCGACGTTCACGATTTTGCCGTAGCCTTGTTTTCGCATCGAGGGAAGCACGGCTCGTGTCATGAGCTGCGTGCCAATCACGTTGGTCGCCAGCACTTTATTCCAGGAATCGAGCGTCGCTTCTTCAAACGGCGCCGCCCAACTGATGCCGGCGTTGTTGATCAGAATATCAATGCGGCCGAAGCGATCGAGCGCCTGCGACGCGACGTTTTTTACCTGCGCTTCATCGGCGACGTCACAAGAGCATGACAGGCACGCGGAGCCGCGATCTTTGAATTCCTGCGCGGTTGGATCGAGCCACTGCGCCCGGCGAGCCACCATACGATGCTCGCGCCGGCCTCGGCCAACGCTTCCGCGGCTTCTTTGCCTAGTCCACGCGACGCGCCGGTGACAATCGCAACTCGGCCCTTGAGCGAGAACAAATCTTGGATACTTGTCATCGAATCCGAAAGGGGACAGACAGCTCTGTCCACACTCGCGCTTTCCTCCGCCACCAGAAATCTATCAGTAGGGACAGAGAAGTCTGTCCCCATTTCTCGCTAACGCGATTGCGGAAATCCCAGGTCCACTTTACTCGTCCCCGGATCGGGCCAGCGGCTGGTGACGACTTTCGCGCGCGTGTAGAACTGCACGCCCTCCGGCCCATACATATGCAGATCCCCGAACAGCGACGCCTTCCATCCGCCGAAGCTGTAGTAAGCGACCGGCACCGGGATCGGTACGTTAATGCCGACCATTCCCGCGTCCACATCGAACTGGAATTGGCGAGCCGCGCCTCCGTCCCGCGTAAAATCGCCACGCCGTTTCCATACGGATTGCTGTTGATCAGATCGAGCCCCTGCGCATACGTATCCACGCGCGCCACGCCGAGCACGGGCCCGAAAATTTCGTCGTCATAGCAGCGCATACCGGGCCTCACGTGATCGAGCAGCGACGCTCCCAGGAAAAATCCATCCCGTGAACAAACGGGATCGGTGCGGCCATCGACATCCACCGACGCGCCTTCCGACGTTCGCGCCCGCAATGTACGACGCCACGCGGTCGCGATGCTCGCGCGTGACGAGAGGTCCCATTTCGTTGCCGTCTTCGAGTCCAGGACCGATGCGGATTTTCGGAATGCGTTTGCGGATCGCGGCGATGCAGAGGCTCGGCCACTCGCCCACGGCCACGACTACCGAGATCGCCATGCAGCGTTCGCCGGCCGATCCGTAGCCCGCCGATATCGCCGCGTCGGCGGCCATATCGATATCTGCATCGGGCAGCACCAGCATGTGATTTTTCGCGCCGCCCAACGCCTGCACGCGCTTGCCGTTGCGCGTCGCAGTTTCGTAAATCGATTTCGCGACCGGCGTCGAACCGACAAAGCTGACGGCCTTCACGTCGGGATGTTCCAGCAAGCGGTCAACGGCAAGGCGATCGCCCTGCACCACGTTGAAGACGCCGTCCGGAAGGCCGGCCTGCTTCCACAATTCAGCGATGAGCAGACTGACCGAAGGATCTTTTTCCGAAGGCTTCAGGATGAAGGTATTGCCGCACGCGACGGCGTTCGCGAACATCCACATCGGCACCATCACTGGAAAATTGAACGGCGTGATGCCGCACACGACGCCGAGTGGTTGGCGAATCTGATAGACGTCAATGCCGCGGCTGGCTTGTTCGGAAAAGCCGCCCTTCAACAAATTCGGAATGCCGCACGCGAACTCGATGTTGTCGATGCCGCGCGCCACTTCGCCCATCGCGTCGGCAAGCGTTTTGCCGTGCTCCAGCGTGACGAGCTCGGCCATGCGCCGGCGATTTGCAT
The DNA here is from genome assembly GCA_963765085.1 of Terriglobia bacterium. GTDB lineage: Bacteria > Acidobacteriota > Terriglobia > Bryobacterales > Bryobacteraceae > Palsa-187. The sequence continues at coordinate 10,602 of CAVXVL010000089.1, forward strand.
CGGCGAGCTCGCGCAATTTGAAAGAGAATTTCGGCGCGGCGCGAGAGCGGCGTGGCTCTCCATTCCGGGTAAGCGCGCGATGCTGAGGCGACGGCCGCGTCCACTTCAGCGGCATCGGCGAAACCGATTTTGGAACGTACTTGACCCGTCGCGGGATTGAATACATCGCCCGTGCGTCCGGAGCGCGAGGGCACCGATTTGCCTCCGATCCAGTGGTGTATGGTGCTCTGAGCTGTATCGGGTTTCAGTTCCACGGCTTCCGGTTTGATTCGAACATCAGGCGTTGCCATCGCTCCCTCCGCAGATTATTGTGTCAGATTGTCGGACGTGTCATTGTCACGATCACCGGATCCGCCCATACTGGTTTTGCGAAAATGGGGACAGACACCTTATTCGGATCGCTGAAATTTTCCTTGATCGAGAAGTCGACGAATAAGGCTGTCTGTCCCATTTTTCGCAAAGGTCTAACATCAGGAGGGTCGTCCCATGACGAAAGACGAAATTCTGCTTGCCCACCAGGACTGCCTATTTCCAGCCGTCTTTCACTATTTTTCCGAGCCGCTGGTGCTGACGCGTGCGAAGGATCAGTTTATCTGGGACGCGGACGGACGCCAGTATCTGGATTTTTTTGGAGGCATCGTGACGGTGAGCGTCGGGCATTGCAACGAAAAGTCAGCGCCGCGATTCACGCGCAGGCGGACAAGCTGGTTCACACGCTTCGACGCTGTTCGCGAATGAGCCACTGGCTGCGCTCGCAAAGAAGATTTCCTCGATTGCGCCTGGCCAAGGCGACGCAGGCGCCGGAACATCAAGCAAAGCCTGGAAGTCTTTTTACACGACCAGCGGCAGCGAGGCCAACGAGATGGCAATTCTCGCCGCGCGATGCTATACGGGATCGACGGAAATCGTCGCGCTGCGGCACGCTTATCACGGACGCTCCTCGTTGGCGATGGCCGCGACCGGGCAGGGGAGTTGGCGTCTCGGCCCCGCGACGCAGCCTGGGATTGTCTTCGCGCACAACGCTTACTGTTATCGCTGCCCGTTCGGGCTCACCTATCCGAGTTGCGAGGTTCGCTGCGCGACCGACGTGAAGGAGTTGATTCGCACCACCACATCCGGCCGCATCGCCGGCATGATCGCCGAGCCGATCCAGGGCGTCGGCGGTTTCATCACGCCGCCCAAAGAATATTTTTCGATCGTCGCGGGCATCGTGCGCGAGCATGGCGGCATTTTCATCAGCGATGAAGTGCAGACGGCTTGGGGTCGAACGGGAAATAAATGGTGGGGTATCGAGCAGTGGGGCATCACACCGGACGTCGTCACCAGCGCGAAGGGCCTCGCCAATGGCTTGCCAATAGGCCTGACGGCGGCTCGTCCCGAAGTGGCTGATAGTGTCAAAGGGCTGACGATTTCTACTTTCGGAGGCGGTCCGATTCCGGCTGCGGCGGCGAAGGCCGTGCTCGATCTGATCGACGAGGAAAATCTCGCGGCGAACGCGGCGATCGTCGGAGCCTACCTGCGCGAGGGGCTAGAGGATTTGCAGAAAAAATATCCGCTGATCGGCGACGTGCGCGGCATGGGATTGATGCAGGCTCTGGAACTGGTGACCGATCGCGAGTCGAAGACTCCCGCGCCAGTGGAGACGGCTCGGGTGCTGGAGGCTGCTCGGGAGGAGGGGCTGCTGATCGGGAAGGGCGGGTTGTATGGCAATGTGATCCGCATCTCGCCGCCGCTGAATATTCGGAAGTCGGATGTGAATGATTTTATTCGGCTTCTGGATTTGAGCTTCGCGAAAGTGTCGGCTCCCGTGATGGGCGGCATACTTGCTGGCAATGAGAGCATCACAATCAGAGGTCGAAACCCAGCGTCTTGACCCCAGCTTCACGGATATGAAACGATATCGGATTCTCGGTCGTCCCTAATGCCCCCGAGGTCGTTGTCACAAGAAGAACGAATAATCGCCTTCCGAAAACACTTGGCCCTGTCGATGGACCAGATTAGGGAGACATTGGACGCTGGCGATGGAACGCTAAAACACCCTCTTTCCGTCCCCCGCGTGCGTGGCCAACTGCGTCTGGTGATTCGTTGCCGCAGTAGCCTTCCAATGGCTTGGTCAATGTCCGTCATACTTAATAGCGGGAAGTTCAAGGCCGGATAGATTGTATTGATTGGGAAGGTTTATTCGTCGCTATTGATGGAGCCAAGGCTTCTGGCTTCCACCGTCATATCTGGCAACCAAGCGAGATGAGCTGTGAAAAACACAAGCGGCCGCTGCCAGATTTCGAGCCGACTACGGTTGAAGAATTTATTTTGCGCGGATTTGCGCTGCTGTTGGTAGCTCATGAGAAGAGTTCATCGGGAGGATTCATCCAATGACGACACTCAATTGTCAGTCCACAAAAGAGTCTCTTATGGCCTATCTCGCAAGCGCAACAAACGTAGCGCAGGTTGGGCAATCGTGTGTAGCGACCCTGCCGATACCGACCGTGGACGGGCGGTTGGTGGATGTTTTCGTGGAGAACACAATTGGGGATTATTTCGTAGTGCATGACGGCGGAAAGGCCGTCAACGAATTGATCTTGCAAGATCTTCGGATCACTGATTCTATTGCGGAGCACTTCGAGTCACTTGCGAAGAGGTTCGGAATATCTTTTACGGATGAGACGTTCAAGGGGACGGTGCGAGCCGCTGAGATCCAATCGACAATCCTCGCGGTTGGTATGTGCTCGGGCCTAGCAATGGGTCAACTTGTGGGACATGTTCCAATGCCGCTCGAGGAGCCAGTACGTGATCAGTTCGGCCACACGCTTCGGGCGTGGGCGAAGAAGAGGTTTAAGGTTGCGGGAGACGTAACGATCAAGGGCCAATACGCGAAGCACCGATTCGACTTCGTCGCGTATCCAAAACAGCAACACGCGCCCACCATGGCGATGAGCGTCCTTTTGCCGGGGTCGAATTCCCTTGCGGCAGCCGAGAGGTTCGGCTTCAAGACGACGGATCTCAGATCGTCGAGAAAATACCGCGACTGGAAAAAAGTTGCGATCCAAGGACGAGCTGGGTTGTGGAGTCATGAGGCGCGGAACTTGCTTGAGCGTTGTGCCGACGTCGTAATCGAACTGCCGGATGACGCCAAATTGGACAGGGAAGTTGTGAAGGAAAAGCTAGACCTCGCCACCGCAGCTTAGTTTCGGCCCGGGACCGCTGGACTTCGTTTGTGCTAACCTTAAATTTCCGACCTTGCGCCGAGCCGCCGGAAGCGTGTGAGCGGGCGGGGGCGATCAAACAAGTCTAGAATCGAGAGCATCGTTATGTACGCAGTGATTGAAACAGGCGGGAAGCAGTATCGTGTGGCGCCGGGGCAGACCGTGGACGTGGAAACGCTGCCGGGCGACGTCGGCGCGGCGGTGGAGTTCGACCGCGTGATCGCCGTCGTGGATGGCGATCAGGTGAAGACGCCGGTGGAAGGCGTTCGCGTGACGGGCACCATCGCCCTGCAGGATCGCGGCGCGAAGACGCTGGTGTTCAAGTTCAAGCGCAAGAAGCAATACAAGCGCACCATTGGACATCGCCAGAACTTCACGCGCGTCGAAATCAAGGAAATCGTCTAAGCGCTCGCGACGTTAAGTAACGCGGCCAAGTAAAGTGGACAGGCAGGAATCTCATGGCACATAAAAAAGGACTAGGAAGTTCTAAAAACGGGCGCGATTCGAATGCGCAACGGCTCGGCGTAAAGGCTTCGGCGGCGAGCTGGTATCCGGCGGATCGATCATCGTGCGTCAGCGCGGCACGAAGATCAAACCCGGCGTCAACGTCGGCCTCGGCAAGGACGATACGCTGTTTGCGAAGGTCACCGGCATCATCGAGTTTCGCGATCGCGGCCGCATGGGCAAGTTCGTCAGCGTCGTCGCGGCAGAATAGTTCGTGGCCAGTGGCCGGTTGCCAGTGGCCAGCAAGCCTCCTGGCGCGGCGCACTGGCCATTTTTGCGTTTGGACCCGTATTTGCAGGGTCGTTAAGTAGGTTGGTCGATTATGTTTATCG
>CAVXVL010000090.1:0-39545 GCA_963765085.1 Terriglobia bacterium
TTCTTGCCTGCGACGCTTCTGTCCCCCTGGCCCCGACATCATCGACCGGGAGCCCCTCGGGTATCACAACTCCTTATGGAATCGCGTACGCGGTGGTGCTCTGCATCAGTCTCAGCGGACTTGTGTTCAGCCGCCTCGAAGGGGGGGGAGACCGTCGTCCTATTCGGAGTCACTGTGCTCCTCCCTCTTGCCGCACTCCGCCATGGTCCTCTATTTATGATCTCAGCCGTGGTGCTGGCTGGCCCGCACTTAAAAGACTTGTTCGCGCGGATGGGTGAGAGATCGCGCTCGCAGCGGTGGGCGGACGTGCGCTTCATGCTCCGACCCCGAATGGGCTTCCATCCTTCTGTTCGTGTGCGTCGTAGTCTTGCTCGTCGCCACCGTTCGCCGCCCCATGACGATTTCAGTGGGAGGAAATTAACAATCAAAAAATATATATCCTTTCTAGCAAGCGCATTCGACGGCAATTTAATTAATCGCTTCAACTGGGGAGAGTATCTGATTTGGCATCTGGCAGCGCGCATCAAAGTCACGATGGCATATGGCCGCCGCGAAACCGTGTATCCAGAGAAGCTCTCTATCAGAAGTATCTGAGCTTTCAATCAGGAGCGGGTGGTTGGGAACGGATCTTGCGCGAGCATCCGGCGGATGTGGCGCTTCTCGAGGAAAGGCTCGGTTTCCGCCAATCTCCTGCGGCTGAAGTCCGATTTGGATTTCCGTCTACAATGAAGATGACGTCGCCGTAGTCCTGGTGCGCCACGTTACCGCGTTCGGGCCGAGCTGCTCAGCAAAAGCTGTGGCTCACCGGTCGTCGGGGCCCCTTCCTCTTTCCTTAAAACGAGTTTCCCTCCCAGCCAGCATTCACGATAGTTTAGATTATTTCGTCGTAATTTCGCTATTGCAAATCAAACAAGGAGATGAAGGAAGCGCGCCGGGCTGGGCTTCAGGCTACTCAACAGCGGGGATAGATCGGCAGAGAGAAAAGTGGTGCACCAAATACGCGGAAGGCGAGAAGCTTTCGCTCCCCGCCCTCGAAATTCGCGTTGTTGTGGGTTGTTTAGCTACCCTGGGAAGCAGCGTTCGGCATCACGGAACCGACCTTCGAGAAGATCGTGCTGATAGACGTCGCAACGCCAGGCATAATCGCACCGGCGGCCACGGCCACAAAACCAGCCATCAAAGCGTATTCGATGAGGTCCTGTCCTTTGGTATCCGCCATCACCTTCAGTTTAAGCAGTAAGTTCTTCATTGTCCTTTAATTTGCCTCTCCCTATGCGTCGGTGTAGTTTTGCCTGCCACTACGAGAACTTTATCATCGGGAGCTTTCCGTCAGCAATCAGGCTTATGCCTAACCTGGCCTCAGAAATCATCTCAGGTACCTGATTTTTGAGGCAACTTGCATAACCTTAGAAGGGGTACTTTACCCCTCGCCTCGGGGCCACAACCACACGAATGGGTCTCATCCGGCATGAAGAAGTGTATTTGACGAACACACGCCGGAATGCCGTTTCTTTTGTTGCGAGTAGTACTCACAAGCGTACTACGACAACTACCCCCAACTCCGGTACCAGCACTCCCCTCAGAGGAGGCCGCATTGTACGGGTCTTAACAAAAAAATATGTGTGTGTCTCGCCGGACCGGCCGACGAAAACGGGAATCGCTCGCTTTTGGATGTTGATTTATCTCCCTGGCGACCTATAATAGGCCCCAACCTAAGTGGCCTTAAGGCCCCTCTCCGCAGCCACTTCCCTGCCCGCCGGGCCTACGGCCCCAACCCACGGCACCCACGTTCCTGCTTTTGTTGTCGCTCGGATATACGGGTGAAAAACGACGGCACTCCGCTGCGTTCGGGCTGCTCGCCGGAATCTCCTGTGCCCGCGATCCGGCGGCGAGTGATCAAAGACTCCACTTCGCGATCTCCGGTGAAGCGGTGCTCTCGCCGAGCTCGACGGCAAAAACAAGGACGGGTCACCTTCCCGCCTCCGCGATCGACGGCTTGGACGTGGTCGAGCGATCGGCGAATTCGGTCTGAGATTCCGACGACTTCGACCGCGCCTTCTTCCACCGAGGCCGCAAAAGGCCCAGCCGCCCCGCCCGCCTTACGACGGCGATTCGCATCCCGGGCGGACCTGGCGTGGCCGAAGCGCAGCGTCTGATCGATGACGGGCGGGCGGACCAAGCGCTGCGCCTGCTGACACAGGACCTGCGCGCGCATCCTAAGGACGCAGGTTTGCTGGCGATGGCCGGCGTCGCTGCGTGGAAGAACCAGGACAATAAGGCTGCGCTGGAATATTGGCGCACCTCGGATCCACATCGAGCCGAAGATCCTTTCAAATTTTGAGAAACTGACCAAAAGCGTGGAGCGCGAGGCCAAGAATGATGTCAGCCGCGAGACCATCTTCGGACGGCGCCGCGCGCCGCGCTATGACGATGTAACTGTCCCAGTCACATGGCGCGCCGCATTGTGGATGTGGTGGATCAATCGTATGCGGCAGGTTTCTTCCCGAGCTCGGCTGCGGTGCTACGAAGGAACGGATTACGGCCATCGTGCAAAGCCGCGACGCGTACTTCAAGCACAACCCAAAAAAAACCGGAGCGGAGGGCTCTTTGATGGACGTATCCATATTACACTATACGCGTGAAACTTACAGCGATCGGACGCGAAGACGCAGAAGGCCGTCGTGCATGAGACGGCTAATGTCTGCCTGCCTCGCGATGCTCGGGGCGTGGCCTTCCTGGCTGCATGAAGGGGATGAAAATAAAGCTCTCCGGCGATCAACTGAGCCCGCAGGTTTTCACCCCGTCCTGAAAGGACTCACGAAAGACGGGGAAGCTGCCGAAGCTCAGTATGTTGATGCTAGGGGATGGATCAAGTTGGATTTACAAAATGCGGCGGTCGCGTGTCGCGCTGGCGCTCGCAAGCGGTGGACGTGCTCTACGGAGAATTCCCACCATTATGGTGTGCGGAATCTGATGGGAAATTCCTGAGCGGCTGGCGGATATCACTGCGGATTTAGAGAAGAAGCTCGCGGAGAAGAAAGCAAAGAGCTCGCGACTGACTACCTCAAGTTTTTCGCGCTCTCTCACGGTCTTTTAATTCTGAGAAAAGTGTCGATAGATCCGCTGTTTGGTCGGCGAGCGAAAGAAAAGGGGGAGGTTCCTCGACTTTGCTCTGAATGACAAGGTTGTAGGCTTGCGGGTGGGCCCCTCCGCAGACCGTATTAAGATGAATTACGGCACGTTTCTCCATGTGCTTCAATTTGCCTAAAAAGAAGAAAAGCGCCTCCGAGCGTCCGAAAAGAGAAAACGACTGCTCCGCCGACGAGATCGCTGATAAGGCTTCGCGAGGCGCGGATGTTTCGCGTTTCTTCACGTACACATTCACCGTCGTTCGGCCAGCGCGCCAAGAAAACGTTGACCTCACGGAAGGGGATGCTGCGCGAGGTTGATGCGCGGGCGGCACGCCTGAACATCAGCCGCCAAGCAGTCATTAAGACACTGTTGGGACCAACTTTGTAGCGAGGAATTAGCGCGCAAGTAGCGATTCGCGCATAAACCGCGTGGCTCAACTGCCGTCTATCCGACTGCCACACCGTTTGCTAGGTCTGGAAGTAATGCCGTTTGCTTCTATCCCCGAAGCTTTGGAAAATTTCGCGCCGGCCGGATGCTCGTCGTCGTGGACGATGAGGATCGCGAGAACGGGGGCGACCTCACCATGGCCGCCGGAATCATCACTCCGGAGGCGATCAACTTCATGGCCACGCACGGCCGGGGCCTCATCTGTCTGGCCCTCGCACCCGAGAGCTGCGACGCTCTGCATCTGCCGCTCGATCTCCGCCGAAGAACACTTCGCGTTTCGGCACCGCGTTCTGCGAATCGATCGACGCGGCCGAGGGCGTGACTACGGGAATCTCGTCGGCCGATCGCGCGGAGACCATCCAGGTCGATATGCGCCCGATCGTCCGCATGACCTGGCTCGCCCCGTTCATTTTTTCCGTTCCGCGCCCGGGAAGGCGGCGTACTGGTTCGCGCCGGGCAAACCGAAGCGGCCGTGGATCTGGCGCGCATGCGCCGGACGCTTCAGCGGGGGGCGTGATCTGCGAAATCATGAATCCCGACGGCTCCATGGCGCGCGTCCCGCAGTTGACCGAATTTTGAAGCGCCAGGGGCTCAAAATGATTTCGGTCGCCACCCTGATCCGCTATCGCCTCGAAAACGAGCAACCGGTGGAGCGCCGCCGAAGGCTGCCTCCAAACTGAGTTCGGAATCGTTCAAAACCGTCTCGTACGTCAGTCTCAACGGCGATCCCACGTCGCGCTGGTCCTCGGGGATGTGGCCGAGTGAGCCAACTGCTCGTCCGGATGCACGCCCGCTGCTTATTCGGCGACGTTTCGGCTCGACCCGGTGCGAATGCGGACATATGCTGCGCGCGTCGCTCGAGCGCATCGCGCGGGAGGGCGCGGGCGTGCTCGTGTATTTGCATAAAACCGGCTCGGCGCCCGCCAACATCCCAATTGATTGCATTGTCACGCGGCCCCGCTCAGCAGGAGACCGGAATCGGCGCGCAGATCCTGGCCGACCTCGGACTCGCCAGCATCCGCCTGTTCCCCACCAATGATCCCGCAAGGTGGTCGGCGTGGATGGGTTCGGAATCGAAATTCTTGAAAACTGTTCCAGTGACTCCGCACGTTTTCCGGGCCGCTCTGGGATTTTTAGCGCGTATCGCTTTGATCAATCAATACACCTGTCATTCCGAGTGGAAGCGAGGAATCTGCTTTTGCTATCTGGCGACGACAACAGCAGAGAAACTGGCAAAGCGGGATCGGGATCACAAGTGCTCAACGGCAACAAGCTTGTGTGATGCTGCAACGAAACATTCGCCGGACGCTCGGCCAGGCGGCGCATGAAGAACGGACAGCCACGCCGTTCCATAAGGAAATGCACAAGCCGCAGGCGATGGCCCTGCTCCACGAGCTTCTTTTGAAGCATCGGGCCGCATTCCGTAGAGCATTTGAAATTCGAACTGGATCCGGCCCGATGCTGCGTTTCTTCGCGTCTATTTATATGCTTAAAACACGATCGGATCGTGCGTCGCGATGGCTGGAAAGGAGTTTCATCATGAGCTGGACGTAGTGCTTGTCGACGTCCGATTTGCGGGAAACGCAATCGTGTGCGGCTGATAGTGGGTGCCTCTTGCACAGCCGCAGCGGGATCGCGCGGCGATTGAGGCGCTCCACGTCGGCCTCGCTGCGATGCAGATAGGCTTGAATCACGCAGCGTACTGGGGCTGTCCTGCAATATGCGCCAGGCGGTGGTGAGTGCGCGGATCCGTATAGCGGCTCGATTCCATATCGATCTCCACGGCGGCTGCGCGTGGCCTCGGCCCTCATCCGCAGGCGAAGAACGTTTTCCAGGCACGCGGATTGCGAAAGATCGACGCCAAACTGCGTGATCTTGATTCGAAACGGTGGCGGGCAGGTTTCGTTCGGCCATGGCATCGAGCGCGATCATGTAGGCGTAAAGGGCTCTCACGCCTAATTTAGATTCGTCACGTTCTGACCTAAATAATCGAGCGCCGACCAACTTTTTTGCTTCTCCTGGCTACGTGCGACCAAACATGGGGAAAGTTCAAGGGTACCTTGACGCGCGCCCTCTTTCTGTGAAGTTTGTCCGAGAATCGCACGCTGCGCCGATGGATGGAAACGTCGCATCGCATAGGCTCAAGCGCTCTATTCACGGAACGCTTCATCGCCTGGGGGAAACGAATCGAGGCACAAGTGAACTAAACGCGTGTGTGCTCGCTCTAAGCCTGGAGAAGCAAAAAATCTGGTCGGCGCTGGATCATTTGGGTGAGAACGTGACGACGCTCCAGGAGGCGTCGCAAGCCGCCGACGCCTACATGATCGCGCTCGATGCCATCGCCGAACGAAACCTGCCCGCCACCGTTTCGATCAAGATCACGCAGTTCGGCGTCGATCTTTCGCAATCCGCGTGCCTGGAAAACGTTCTTCGCCTGGTGAAGAAAGCCGAGGCCACGCGCAGCCGCGTGGAGATCGATATGGAATCGAGCCGCTATACGGATCGCACGCTGGCCATCGCCTCGCGCGTATCGCAGGACGGGCCCATACGCTGCGTGATTCAAGCCTATCTGCATCGCAGCGAGGCCGACGTGGAGCGCCTCAATCGCCGCGCGATCCCGGTGCGGCTGTGCAAGGGCGCCTACGATGAGCCGCACACCATCGCGTTTCCCCGCAAATCGGACGTCGACAAGCACTACGTCCAGCTCATGATGAAACTGATGGACGAAGGAGCGTACCCAGCCATCGCGACGCACGATCCGATCATGTTGCACGCCGCTGTGACCTACGCGAAGAAGCGCGGCATCGGGCCGGATCGGTTCGAATTTCAAATGCTCTACGGAATCCGGCGCGATCTACAAAAGAAGCTCGTGGAGCAGGGCTATCGCCTGCGGCTGTACATTCCTTATGGAACGGCGTGGTATCCGTACTTCATGCGCCGCCTGGCCGAGCGTCCGGCGAATATTGCGTTCATCGCGCGGAGCTTATTCCACTAACGTGTCATCCCGATCCCGCTTTAGCGGAGACGGATCTGCTGTTCGTCGCCAGATAGCAAAAGCAGATTCCTCGCTGCCGCTCGGAATGACAGGTGTATTGATTGATCGAAGCGATACGCGCTAAAAATCCGGGGCCGCTTTGACGACGTCCGGAGTCACTGGAACAGTTTCGAGAATTTCGATTCCAAACGCGTCCACGCCGAGCACCTTGCGCGGATGGTTGGTCAGCAGCCGAATGGTGGACAATCCGAGGTCCGCCAGGATCTGCGCACCGATGCCGGTCTCCTCCTGCGGCGGAGCCTGTTCGTGACGATGCAATACCGGAGTGTGATGCTGGCGCGCGCCCAATCCGGTTTGATGCAGATACACGAGCACGCCCGCGCCCTCCCGCGCGATCCGTTCGAGCGACGCGCGCAGCGTATCGCGGCATTCGCACTGCGTCGAACCGAAGACGTCGCCGAGCAAGCAGCGCGCATGCATGCGCACGAGCACGTTCCTCGCTCCACGCACGTTCCCGCGCACCAGCGCGAGGTGCGATTCGCCGTTGATGGGACTGACGTACGACACGGTCTTGAACGATCCGAATTCGGTTTCGAGGCAGCCTTCGGAGCGGCGCTCCACCAGTTGCTCGTTGGCGAGACGATAGCGAATCAGGCTGGCGACGGAAATCATTTTGAGCCCGTGGCGTTTGCAGAATTCAGTAAGCTGCGGGACGCGCGCCATGGAGCCGTCGTCGTTCATGATTTCGCAGATCACGCCGCCCGGACGCATCCCGCACATCCGCGCCAGATCGACAGCCGCTTCGGTCTGGCCGGCCCGCACCAGTACGCCGCCCGCGCGGGCGCGCAGCGGAAACAGATGACCGGGACGCGCCAGATCCTGCGGACGCGCGTCGGGACGCATAGTGACCTGGATGGTGTGCGAGCGGTCGGCCGCGGAAATACCGGTGGTCACGCCCTCGGCCGCGTCGATGGATTCGCAGAAGGCGGTGCCGAAGCGCGAAGTGTTCTTGGCGGAAACGAGAGGCAGATGCAGCGCGTCGCAGATCTCGGGTGCGAGCGCCACGCAGATGAGGCCGCGGCCGTACATCGCCATGAAGTTAATGGCCTCGGGCGTGATGGCTTCGGCGGCCATGGTGAGGTCGCCCTCATTTTCGCGGTCCTCGTCGTCGACGACGACGAGCATGCGGCCGGCGCGAAATTCTTCCAAGGCCTCGGGGATAGAAGCAAACGGCATTACTTTTAGAATAGCGAACGGTGTGGCAGTCGGATAGACGGCAGTTGAGCCACGCGGTTTATGCGCGAATCGCTACTTGCGCGCTAATTCCTCGCTCAAAGCTCGTCCCAACAGTGTCTTAATGACTGCTTGGCGGCTGATGTTCAGGCGTGCCGCCCGCGCGTCGACCTCGCGCAGCATCCCTTCCGTGAGGTCAACGTTTACGCGGCGCACTGGCCGAACGACGGTGAATGTGTTCGTGAAGAAACGCGAAACGTCTTCGCCTCGCGAAGCCTTATGAGCGATCTCGTCGGCGGACATCGTTTTCTTCTTTCGGACGCTCGGACGTTTCTTCTTTTTAGGCAATTGACGCAGTGGAGGATCGTCGTAATTCATCTTAATACGGTCTGCGGAGGGTCCACCCGCAAGCCTACAACCTTGTCATTCCGAGCAAAGTCGAGGAACCTGCTTTTCTTTCGCTCGCCGACCAAACAGCGGGTCCCTCGACTTCGCTCGGGATGACTACCATGAGGGGCGCGAAAAACTTGAGGTAGTCAGTCGCGAGCTCTTTGTTTCTACTCCGCGAGCTTCTTCTCTAAATCCGCAGTGATATCCGCCAGCCGCTCGGGATTTTTCATCAGATTCCGCACACCATAATCGTGGTAATTCTCGTAGAGCACGTCCACGGCTTCGAGCGCCAGCGCATACGCGACCGCCGCGTTGCGCGAATCCAACCCCATCCATCCCTGCGTCAACATACTGAGCTTCGGCAGCTTCCCGTCTTTCGTCAGTCCTTTCAGGACGGCCTGAACCTGCGGGCTCAGTTGATCGCCGGAGAGCTTTTGCGCCATCCCTTCATGCAGCCAGGAAGGCCACGCCCCGAGCATCGCGAGGCACGCGTGCACCGTCTCATGCACGACGGCCTTCTGCGTCTTCGCGTCCAATTGCTGACCCGCGTCCACTGGAATATGGATACGTCCATCAAAGAGCCCTCCGCTCCATTCAGCCGCTCCGGTTGTCTTGAAGTACGCGTCGCGGCTTTGCACGATGGTCGTAATCCGTTCCTTCGTCGCGCAGCCGAGCTCGGAAGAAACCTGCGCATACGATTGATCCACCACATCCACAATGCGGCGCGCGGTTTCCACCGGGACCGTTACATCGTCATAGCGCAGCACCACGCGCATTCCGAAGATGGTCTCGCGGCTGACGTCGTTCTTCACCTCGCGCTCCACGCTTGCGTACAGTTTCTCGAGCGAAGGATTCGGCTCGATGTCCATCGAGGTGCGCCAATATTCCAGCGCAGCCTTATTGTCCTGGTTCTTCCACGCAGCGACGCCGGCCATCGCCAGCAAACCTGCGTCCTTAGGATGCGCGCGCAGTTCCTTTTCCAGCAGGCGCAGCGCTTCGTCCGCCCGCCCGTCATCGATCAGACGCTGCGCTTCGGCCACGCCAGGTCCGCCCGGGATGCGAATCCGCCCGTCGGACGGCGCCGTGGCGGCTGGGCCTTTTGCGGCCTCGGTGGAAGAAGGCGCGGTCGAAGTCGTCGGAATCTCGACCCAATTCGCCGATCGGCGGGTTTTCTCGACCACGTCCAAGCCGTCGATCGCGGAGGCGGGAAGGTAACCGTCCGTCTTTTTGCCGTCGAGCTCGGCCGAGACGCTGTAGCAAGGCACCGCTTCACCGGAGATCGCGAAGTGGAGTCTAAGGACCGCTCCCGACGGAAGGGTCGCCACCACCGGCGCATCCAGCGAGCAGCCCGAACGCAGCGGAGTGCCGTCGTTTTTCACCGTAAGCCCGAGCAACAAAAGCAGGAACGTGGGTGCCATAGATTCAGCATAGGCCCGGCGGGCGGGGAAGTCGCTCGGAGAGGGGCCTTAAGGCCACTTAGGTTAGGACCTAATTATAGGTCGCCCGGGAGATGAATCGACGTCCAAAAGCGAGCGATTCCCGTTTTCGTCGCCGTTTTGGCGTCCGCTAGACCGGCTTTTTCCAGATTTCAGGGTTGAGACCCGTACAATCCGGCCTCCTAGGAGAGTGCTCGTACCGGAGTTGGGGGTAGTTGTCGTAGTACGCTTGTGAGTACTACTCGCAACAAAAGAAACGGCATTCCGGCGTGTGTTCGTCGAAAACACTTCTTCATGTCGGATCAGACCCATTCGTGGACCGAGGGTATGGCCCCCGTACTCGCGGGGGTAAAGTACCCTTTCTAAGGTTATGCAAGTTCCTCAAAAATCAGGTACCTGAGATGATTTCTGAGGCCAGGTTAGGCATAAGCCTGATTCTAGCGGAAAGCTCCCGATGATAAAGTTCTCGTAGTGGCAGGCAAACCTGCCGCGAACAATAGGGAGAGGAGAATTAAAGGACAATGAAGAACTTACTGCTTAAACTGAAGGTGATGGCGGATACCAAAGGACAGGACCTCATCGAATACGCTTTGATGGCTGGTTTTGTGGCCGTGGCCGCCGGTGCGATTATGCCTGGCGTTGCGACGTCTATCAGCACGATCTTCTCGAAGGTCGGTTCCGTGATGTCGAACGCTGCTTCCCAGGGTAGCTAAACAACCCACAACAACGCGATTTTCGAGGGCGGGGAGCGAAAGCTTCTCGCCTTCCGCGTATTTGGTGCACCGCTTTTCTCTCTGCCGATCTATCCCCGCTGTTGAGTAGCCTGAAGCCCAGCCCGGCGCGTTTCCTTCATCTCCTTGTTTGATTTGCAATAGCGAAATTACAGAGTAGAAGCGAAATAATCTAAACTATCGTGAATGCTGGCTGGGAGGGAAACTCGTTTTAAGGAAAGAGGAAGGGGCCCCGACGACCGGTGAGCCACAGCTTTGCTGAGCAGCTCGGCCGAGCGCGTATAGCGGCGCACCAGGATTACGGCGACGTCATCTTCGTAGACGGAAATCCAATCGGACTTCAGCCGCAGGAGATTGCGGAAACCGAGCCTTTATCGAGAAGCGCCACATCCGCCGGATGCTCGCGCAAGATCCGTTCCCAATCACCGGCTCCCGATTGAAAGCTCAGATACTGCTGATAGAGACTCTCTGGATACACGGTTTCGCGGCGGCCGTCCATCGTGACTTTGATGCGCGGTCCCAGATGCCAAATCAGATACTCTCCCCAGTTGAAGCGATTAATTAAATTGCCGTCGAATCCGCTTGTAGAAAGGATACTTGCGGCGTTGACGGGAAAATTTCCTCCCACTGAAATCGTCATGGGGCGGCGAACGGTGGCGACGAGCAAGACTACGACGCACACGATCGGAAGGATGGAAGCCCATTGCGGGGTCGGACGTGAAGCGCGCGTCGCCGGCCGCTGCGAGCGCGATCTCTCACCCATCCGCGCGAACAAGTCGGCGATGTGCGGGCCGGCGAGCACCACGGCTGAGATCATAAATAGAGGACCGTGGCGGAGTGCGGCAAGAGGGAGGAGCGCGGTGACTCCGAATAGGACGATCAGTCTCCAGGATTTTTCGAGGCGGCTGAACACGAGTCCGCTGAGACTGATGCAGAGCACCACTGCGTACGCGATTCCATAAGGAGTTGTGATCCCGAGGGGCTCCCACTCGATGATGTCGGGCCGGGGGACGGAAGCGGTTCGCAGCAAGAATGCGAGCAGATGCCAGCCGTAAGGATTCACGCAGGTCGCGGCGAGAGTTACCGCGAGAGGAACCGCGGTCGGCCACAACCGCCTAACGTCCGAGGCGATTCGCAGAGCGGCCCAAATTGCGAGGATACAGAGTCCGGCCAGAAACCCACCGTGCAGATTCGCCCACACCGCGTAGATCGGAGGCAAGATCCACAAAGCCTTGGTGCTTCCGGCTTCGACACTGGTAATCACGATCAGCGTCGCGGCGAATGCCGGCAAAGTGAACAGCAAGGGCCGCAGCATCATAAAAGGAGGGAGCAGAGCGATGAGCGCCAGCAGCACAACCGCCGCTCGATCCGCCGAAACTCCTCTTCGCAAAAGATGCAGGTAACACAGCGTGCCGGTGAGCACGGCGATCGAGACCTTCAACAGGACCAATCCTGCCGCTCCCGCCATCTTCCACGCAACCGCGAATAGCAGTTCCGAAAGCCATTCGTGGTTGGTCCAGGGCGCGCCGGCGGCTGTATACGAATACGGATCGGCCGATGGGATGGAATGCGTGGCGAGCATGTCCAGCCCGAAGCGCAGATGTCCCCACAAATCCGGATCGGCCTGCGTGGGGAGCGTCACAAAACACAGCAGAGTCACGCCCAGCAGGACCATGGACGCTTGGAAGATATTGACGCGCGCAGCCGATCGCTCGCGGATCAAGACGGGAATCGCGGATTCGGACACTATTAGGTATTCGGCCCGCTGCCCGGTTCCCTTTAATGACCTCGATAACGACAGGTCGCTTCGCCTGTTTAAGGCTCGATTCCCAGTGTTTTCCGCAGTTCGAGATATTTTGGGAACACGATCGTTTCGATCTCGGGCTGCCGGCTGTTTTCGGGCAGAGGCCAACGCTTCAGAAGGATGCGCGCTTCCGATTCTTTCCCGGACTTTACCAGCGCGGATGCGTAGAGCATTCGTTCAATGCCGTCGAGTGCCGGCTGCGTCGCAAAATACGCAACCCGCAGCGCATCCAAACTGTCAGGAAGCCGTGCTGCATTCTTCCAGATAATGAGTTGTCTTTGGATGCGATCGTCCGGTTGCGCTTTCGCTAACATGCTCTCCGCCTGCTCCTCGCGTCCAGTCGAATACAGCCACGCTGCTTGACGCCACACGGCGAGCGGCACGTTATTTCTCGCAACCAGCGCGATATATTTTGCAAAAAGGACGTCCGCGCGAGGAAGATCGCCTGCCAGCCAGTGGGCGTAGGCGGCTTTCACCATCGGCGCGCCACCGAGGAATTTCGGATCGAGCGCGGTGGCCAAGTTGAATTCTTTCTCGGCTTCCGGAAACCGGCCGTTCATGAAGTAAACCTCGCCCAGCGAATCGTGCGAATTCACCTGGCTTCCGGGTTGGGTTCCATACCGTTCCAGCATTTTTTGCGCGGCTTCCAAATGGCCGAGATAACCTTCCGCGTACCCGAGCGAATTCATGACGCTTGCATTATTGGGATCCAATGCGAGTATTCGCCGGTAGAGATCGGCCGCGGGTTGGAAGTTTCGCGCCAGGCCCTCCGCTTCCGCGGCAGCCAGCAGCGCTTCCGGATCGGACGGCGCCAGATTCGCGAGCTCGCCCAGCGCGGCGGCCCTACCGGGAACATCTTTGCGAATGGTCGCGATCAGCACACGCAACTCGGCGCGGCTCCAGTCCGTGCGTAGCGATTTCCGAGTTAAAGCGCGATCGGCGACTTGCAGCGCTTCGTCCCCGTTTCCCGATTGCGCCAGCGTCCGAATCCATCCGAGCCACGCAGCGCCGAAGTCGGGATCGAGTTCGACCGCATGCTCGAATTCACCCCGACCCCACGCGTCCACGGCGGCGGCGTTCGACGTGGAAAACGCGCGTACCTGCGGATCGAGGCGATGCGCCAGTTCGTTGACGGAGGCCAGCAGCGTTCCCGTCGCGAGTGCGGCTGGCTCCATGCGCAGCGAAGCGCTGTCCTCGATTTCGAAGTGAATGCGCAGATTTCCGTGGTCGCGCGTGAAGTAGGTGTATAGCACCTGCGGAACACCAGCGATCCGGGCGTCGGCCAACGAGGCGGCGGGCACGGCAACGACGCGTGCCGATCCCGCCAGTTCGTCGCCGAGCATCGCGGGCCCGGCGTTGCGTACCCAATCGAGCGACGCGTCGCCCGTCAGATTTTCGAAGGGCAGCACGGCGATCTTGCGAACGGCCGTAGCGGGAGCGGCTTTCCCGCAAGAAGACGCAAAGAGCGCGGACGCGCACAAAGCGAGTACGATTGCCGTCCGACTCCGGAAGTCAGTCGCCCGCGCTTTCCGTCTCGGAATGAAATGCACGTCGGAGGAAGAGGCGGGTCGGATCAGAGGACTTTTGGCTCCACGGCCATAATTTGCTTGAATTCCGGATCGTCGCGCAAGCCCGCGAATTCCGGCTCTTCCTGAAACTTATTGCGCTCCTTGAAGCCTTCTTCGAGCGCCTTTCGGATATACACGAGCGCGTCGGCATTCTGACCCTTCTTGGCCAGCGACTTCGCCAAATAATAGTGATATTTCGCGCGGTCGGCCACGTTGCGATCCTGCACCAGCGAGCCCACGTTGCCGTGGTTGTCCAGCACACCCGGATCCAGCTCCAGCGCCTTTTGCAGTGCCTCGGTGGAACGCTCGAACTGTTTGCGCTCGAAGTACGCATTCGCGAGATTGGCCCAAGTGGATGCGGCATCGGGCTTGAGCCGCAGAACTTTTCGAAACTCGTTGATCGCACGCCGGTAAGATTTCTTCGAATAGTAGACGGTACCGAGATTGTTGATCGCGTCGACGAATTGCGGGTCCGCTTTGACGGCGCGTTGATAATATTTCCCGGCGGTTTCGATATCGGCCAGCTGATGATAGGCGATGCCGATTTTGTTCAGCATTTGAGCCGAGGACGGCTCCTGCATGTACATCTCAATGGCGTCGCGATACATTTTGCGCGCCATGAAAATATCGCCGCGCTCGGCGGGCGAGAGGGCGCGCGTGGAGTTCGGTGCGGTTGGTGTGCTCGCGGCGACGGGGCCGCCATTCGGGGCGAGGGCCGAACCGCCGCCCTGAATGAAAAGTCCCGCCCCGAGGAGCAGGGAGAGAATACACATTCAACGCCTCCTTCGGCGAAAAGAATCCACGACGAGTGCGATCTGTTTCGGTCTTCGATTGCTTACTTTAGCATTGTTTGCGATCAGTGTCTGCGCAGAAGATGGCCGCCTTCCATTACAGAAAACGGGGAGGCGCCGCGTACTAACGGTGGCTGCCGGAGCTCGGGACGAAAACGTCTAAAAGTAGAGTGACGACATAGCCTAAAGCGATGCCGATTCCGACGCATGCGATCATCGTGAACATGGGGCTCAATCCAAGACCATCGTCGACCATGTAGGCAGCGACGACCCCGAGTAGACCTCCCGCAATGCAGGCAAGCAAACGTATGCGCACGGTATTTTCCTTCCACTTCAGTTATCGGCAACGGAAGGTAGGAGCTCGCTAAGGATTCCAGTTTTCCCGCGTGGTTTCGTAACTTAGAAAACGTGTGGATTCGGCCCCAGTACTGGGGGCGCAGAAGTCCCAGCTTCCTGCGGAAACCCTTCTGAGTCGGCACTGCGGAATGCTCGCCGGTCCTTTAGAATCCTGCAAGCGAGTCAGGACGTCTTTCGATTATCGTCCGAAAATAGTTCCCAACCGGTGCCAGAAGCCCGTGCCCTCTTTCTTGGGCGGCGGAGGTGGCTCGGTGGGAGTAATCGGGATGCTGCGGGGCGCGGCGTGCACCGGCGTTTTGGCGGATTCGGCAGTCGCGACGGGTGTGAGCGTGGCGGGAGCGGAAGGCTCCCATCCGGCGATTTGCGTACGGCCGCCGCCGTGCAGCGTGCACGCTTCCACGGGCTGCGTTCCGGCGATGAAAACCTCGCTATGGACTTTCGGACAGCTCGGTGTCGCGAGCATGCCGGTTTCGGAATCCACATCGGCGGTGACGATTCCATCGGGAGCTTCGAACTCGTGCACATTGCGATACTCGCGGTGCTGGTGCGCGCGCTTCATGAATTCGGTCCAGATGGGCAGGGCGCTGCGCGCGCCTTCCAGTTTGAAATCGCGATTGTCGTCGAAACCCACCCACACCACGCAGATGATTTTCGAAGTGAATCCGGCGAACCAGCCATCGCGGGAAGTTCCCGTTTTGCCCGCCGCCGGTAGCCCAAAGCCACGCCCGCGCACGCCGGCGCCGGTGCCCGACCGCAGCACCTCTTCGAGCATATTCGTCATGATGTAAGCCACGCGAGGATCCATCGCTTGCTTCTTCTCGATGGTCGACAGGTAAACAGCGGTGCCGTTATCATCGCGGATCGATTTGATCAGGCTCGGCTTCAGAAGCGTTCCTTGATTCGGGAAAACCGTATACGCTCCGGCGATTTCGAGCGGCATGACTTCGTACGCCCCCAGCGCGATCGCCGGCGTCGGTTTGATATCCAGATTCATTCCCACCGCGCGGGCCATGGCCGCGACCTTATCGAAGCCGACCATCTCGCCGACCTTTACGGCGGGTATGTTCAGCGAATGCGCCAGCGCCTGCCGCAGTGTGACGGAGCCCGCGTATTTATCCTCGAAGTCTGCGGGTTCGTAGGTCTTGTCGTCGAAATAAAACGTGGTCGGTTCGTCGACAACGGTCGTCGCGGGTGTGATGACCTGGCCGCCGTCTACCAACGATTGCGCAATAGCAGTCGCGTAGACGAAAGGCTTAAACGACGATCCGGGCTGGCGTTTCGCGACGGCGTGATCCAGTTGGCTGACCCCGTAGCTGCGGCCTCCGACCAGCGCCTTGACCTCGCCAGTCTCGGCGTCGAGCGCGACCAAGGCGACTTGAGCGAGCGGAAATTCGTCGGTGCCATATTTCTTTGAACGCCGTTTCCACTGCTGATCGGTTTCCTGAATTCCGATGCGCACCGCCTCTACCGCGTCGCGCTGCAGGTTGATATCGAGCGTCGTGAAGACGCGATACGATTTGCTCTGAAAATCGTAGGAAAACTTGTTTTGTAATGTATCGTCGACCAGATCGACGAAGTACGGCGCGTCGGTCGATTCGGCGGATTCACGCACCACGTTCAAAGGTGATGCCGCCGCGTCCTGATATTGCTGCTCGGTCAGATAGCCGTTTTCGCGCATCGCGTGGAGCACGAGGTTGCGGCGCGTGCGGGCGCGGTCGGGATAACGGAACGGATTGCGACCGATCGGCGATTGAATCAGGCCGGCCAACAACGCGGCATCCGCGGGAGTGACCTGCGTGAGATCTTTTCCCAGGTAAACTTCGGCTGCCTCGCCGAAGCCATGGATGCTGAAGCTGCCTTGATGACCGAGATAAATCGCGTTGGCGTAATCCTCGAAAATCTGCTCCTTGGTGAGCTGCTGTTCCAGGTGCAGCGTGATCAGCGTCTCGGGAATTTTACGGCGCCATCCGCGCTCCGGTCCGAGCCATAGAGTGCGTGCGAGCTGCTGCGTCAACGTGGATGCGCCCTGTGTGCCGCGGCGATCTTTGATATCGATATAGACTGCGCGCAGAATGCCGACGGGATCGAATCCGGCGTGCTGGAAGAAATGTTTGTCCTCGGCCGAAAGCACGGCATTCACCATGACTTTCGGAATATCGCCGAAGCTGACCAGGCGGCGCTTCTCGCGCTTTTTGTCGAAGAGATTGGTGATGAGCTGCGGCTCCAGATAGTAAATGGTCCGCTCGGTGTGATCGCGCACCGAAATAATCTGCGCGACTTTACCGCCCTCGATCTTCACGACCGCGCCTTCCGTGTCGTAGGCCTCCGCGCCGGGATTCACTTCGATGGCATCGGGACGCAGGTGATACCAGCCGAGACGGTTGGTACTGGCTTCGGAATATCCGGCTTCGTGTAAATACGAAGCGAGCTCGCCGACCGTCGCGGGATCGCCGACGCATGACAGGCTGCGGCGCGGCATACAACATCGACGTATTCGCAAATGGCCCGTGCCGCAGTTTCTCTTCAATGACGTGCGCATACTTCACGTAGAAAAACGTGAAGGTCCCGACAAAAGCCGTGAGAATGAGGGTAAGAACCAGGAGCGCGGCCCGTCCCCAGCGGGTTCATCATGAGGCGGACGATCAGCGCCTGGCGTTGAATTTTAACGGACACCGATATACCCGATCCGGCCGATGAAATTCGTCTCGTTCATTTCTTCGTTTCGGCGAACAGTTCCTTCCAGATATCCTCGTGCGGCTCCCAGTCCGGGTTCTGCCGCCCGGTGATCTGCAACTCCGCGACTATCAGTGTCCCATGTCCGTAGGTGCAAATATACTCGGTGCGCGGCGCTCCGAAAAGGACATTCGTCCACGAGCCGGTGTGCACCGGCATGCGCAGCCGCCGCAGGCAGGTGCGGCAGCGGTAGCGTTGATCCCATATGATGCCCCATAGCAATCCCGTCGCCAGCAACCAATACCCCAGCATCAGGAAGGTGTAGCCGAGGTCGAAAACGAAGGGGTCCCGGGGACGCACGTACATGAAGGTATCGGGCGTGGGCGCAAGCTTAAGCAACACCGCCCGGCCGCCCCACAGAAGTCCGGCTGCGGCCATGAACTTCGCGAGCAGGAACGCCCAGTACTTCATAGAGGATCGGATGCTAGTGCCAGCGCTTCGGTTCCGGCCCCAACTCCAGTTTGGCATAATTCACCCTCGTAGACTTCATACGCTTCTCGAACACCATTTGGTCGGGCTAGTTTTCCCCACGCTAGATGGATAGACTCCGCTCGCGTGCAAAAGGCTCTTTGGGAAGTCGAGTCCATATACGAGATCCATCGTCAGAAGTGGCCCATTCAGAGCAGGGTGGTGCTTTTAAACCACTCTCCGCTGGGCCGGTGCCCCGTAAATAGCTGATAATGAAGCCATATTGAGTGGCTTTCCGATTGCCTCTCACCCTGTCATGAAGGCGCTGTGGGCGGCATCGATAATTCTCTGCTTGGTCGGGTTCCGCCGCCTACGCGCAGAACTATCCTCCAGAATCCGCAGGGCTATCCGCAAAATCCAGGCCAAGGTTATCCAGCGGGATATCCACAGGGTCAACCTCAGAACGTTCCTAATCCGAACGATGGCGGAATCGATCCGGATGCCGCAGCTCATGGCGTAGGCCGGCTGAGCCTGATGAACGGAACGGTATCGGTAGCCCATGGCGACGACGGCCAAATGGCGGGCGCGGTGGTGAATGCGCCGCTGGTGACCAGCGATCGTTTGCTGACGGGCAGGGACGGCCGGGCGGAAATCGAATTGGACGGAGCGAACGTCGTGCGAACGGGAGCCTCCACAGAGTTGCGCATGGGCGATCTGCAATACAAGCGTTTCCAGGTTCAAATCGCGCAAGGTCTGATCACGTTCCGCGTGTTGCGGGACAACGACGCGCAGGTTGAGATCAGTACGCCCACGGTCGCGGTCCATCCGCTGAGGCAGGGAATTTATCGAGTCTCGGTGAGTCCCGACGGACAAACCGAAATCACCGTCCACTCCGGAGAAGCCGAGATTGCTTCAGCCACCGGATCGGAACAGTTACATGCCGGTCAGACGATGATGTCGCGCGGCAACCCCTCCGACCCTGAGTTCCGCACGACCAACGCGCCTCCGCTGGACGATTGGGATCGGTGGAACGCGGATCGCGATCACGCGTTCGAGAATCAGGAATCCGCGCGCTACGTACCACCGGACGTGTACGGCACCGAGGATCTGGGATCCTATGGGCGCTGGAGCTACGATCCGGCGTATGGAAATGTGTGGATCCCGAACGAGCCTCCCGATTGGGCTCCTTACCAGAACGGAAGCTGGGCGGATGAAAACTATTACGGCTGGACGTGGGTCGGATACGAGCCGTGGGGCTGGGCGCCTTATCATTATGGGCGCTGGTATCGCGGAGCCTACGGTTGGGCGCTGGTATCCGGGAGCGCTCGGCGCGCGCTACGCATGGAGACCGGCGATGGTCGGGATTTTTCGGGTGGGGCGCGCCCGGATTCGGCGTGAGCTTCGGATTCGGATTCGGCAACGTCGGATGGGTGCCGCTCGCTCCGTTCGAAGCGTTTCGCCCATGGTATGGACCCGGGTACGGATTCCGTAACGCCGTGCTCGTGAACAACACGAATATCGCCGGCGTGTACCGTAATGCTCGAGTGAACGGCGCGGTGACGAGTATGCGGGCCGGGGAATTCGGCCGCGCGGGCAGTGAACCGTTCGACGATGATGCGGGCCTCGGCCGGAGACCTTTCGCATGCGTCGATGATGCGCGGGGGCGTTCCGGTGGCGGCGGGCCGTGAAAGCCGTGTATTCGGCGCCGCAACCGGCAATATGCGGGGAATGCCCAGCACGAGTTCGAACGCGCGTTTTTTCTCCTCTGCTGCGCGGGTTCGGCAGGACTCGTCCTCGGCGGCGCGGCGGCGGATGGAAGAGATCGACGCTCCCTCATCGCGCGCGGGCGGCGTCCGAAGCGGCGGTTTCCAGAGGCCGGCCGGAGGCGGTTTCCAGAAGCGGGTCGAGCTTTACCCGCGGCGCTGGCGAACAGAACTCTTCGAACGGATTTCGGCGGAAACGCAGGTGGGGCATCGCAAGCCGTGCGCATCTCTCCGCCGATCGTAAACAACCGCGGCCAGGATCCCGCGGCGCCGCAGCGCAGAGCGGCTCCGCCGGCGCGGGCTTCGGCGTGAGCGCGAGGGCTCCCAACAGCGGAGTCCGCGGCGGCCCGAGCGGCGGTGGCGGACATGGGCAGCGGCGGTCATTCCGGCGGAGGCCATCGTTAAGGTTTTGAGAGTTTGATTTCTTCCCTTAAAAGGCCCGGACGGACGAAAGTCTCCCGGGCCTATTTTTTTCCCGGGACGAAAGTCCCTACGGTAGGAGGCATCTTGAGAGAGGCTGCCGGAGGGTCTATGGACTGCGGCGCGAATCCGGAGGGTAGTTGCTAAGACATAACGCAATTGGCACGAATCGGACAAAAGGCGACATAATATATGTTATCGGCGTTTTGTTTGGGCTAGGTCCAGAGCCGTCGCTACCCGGTCTGCCACCTCCCCGACGCTTCGGACATGCAACACGGCGCACCCGGCTGCGGTTGCGCTAGCGATTCCCGGAATCGAATCCTCGATTGCCAGCGGCCGTTTCGATCCCAGTAGTTCGACCGCTTTCAAATACGGATCAGGTGCGGGCTTCAAGTGTTCAACCTCTTTTCCGCACACAAGTACTTCGAAGTATTGATGGATGTTCACGGCGGTCAAGGCCGGCTCGATCTCCGACCTCGCACTTGAACTTACCAGCGCTAATTTACAGCCGGCATGGGATAGTTCTGCGACCAACGCCAGGGTTTCCGGAAGAAACGGCAGTTCCACCAAAATGCGCTCGCGGAACAGTTCCTTTTTGCGCGGATACTCGGCCCACAGTTCGTCGAACGGGACAGGCGGATCCCTTTGCGCTGCCAGACGCCCAACGAGATCGCGGTCGGATTTTCCTACAAACTCCGTCTCGAACGTCTCCCACGTCAGATCGATCGAAAAAGGACGGAGGATCTCCTGCCAGCAGCGCCAATGCAGCGGTTCGGTGTCGGCGAGGACGCCGTCGAAATCGAACAGAACGGCGTCATAGCGTCGCGGTGGATTCATAGCGGCTGCGCTGGTGGAGATACAATTTTGACACGGTCACCGCCCCGCCGAAAGGAGCAGAGCGAGCCTTCTCAGGGACGTTTCAAAAGCGTCCAAATCCATCCTGCGAACGTGGCGATCAGAAACGGATAGGCGAAAAACGGCAGCGGAGACGCAATCGGCGTGATCTGCTCCCCGAGAAAAATTCTTTCGGACGTTATCGCAAAGAGGACCGCGCCCACGATACTCACGGTGCGAATCCAAAGGGCAAATTCCCTGGGAAGCCCGGTGAGCAACAAAGCGGCCGACCACAAGGCGGTGCCCGCCGCGAAGGATGGAACGCTCGCCGCAAGGCTCGCGGCGGTTCCGGAGAGGATCACGGCCTCGCCGATGGCGAAGACCAGAAACCCGGCGGCGATCAAATCCGTTCCCCTTCTGAAATACTTCAGGGCGAGCAACGATGTCGCCACCACCAGTCCGACGCTGTCTATGCTCCACGCAACGGCCCGAACGTTCTGGCTGGTGACAACTGTCCCGACAAGACCGAATACACCGCCTAGAGCCAGGCCGATCGCCGCCACGGCATTGACGGAATTCTGTTTTACGCGATCCTCGATGATCATCACCAGACATTTTATGCGTAAGGCAGGGCTTTCGTGTTACACATCCAAATACCAGTGCGTCGATTCGCAGGGAAATAGCGCTTCGCACGAACGAGGAGAAAGAAAGTGACTGCACCGAACCAACTGCCCTACTCGAACACCAGAAACGATTCCGCCGTACGTTTTCTCGGCTTACCGACCCTCATGAGGTCGACCGGCGAATCGACGAATGGCGCATTCGGATTGATGGAGCATTGGGAGATGCCGCCCGGATTTGCCTCGCCCTATCACAGGCATCACTTGGAGGACGAAGCATTCTACGTGCTCGAAGGTGAGATCGCCTTCGTGTGCGACGGGAAATGGATGAAGGGAGGACCGGGCGCCTACGTCTTCGGCCCTCGCAAAATCCCTCACGGTTTCAAAGCCGTGGGAACCGGCCCGGCGCGCATGTTGCTGCTGTGCTCTCCGGCAGGTTTTGAAAACTTCGTCCTGGAGTTGAGCGTACCCTTCGCGGATCTCCATCCGCCGGACATGGCGAAGCTCATGGCGACGGCGGCGAAATACCAGATCGACATTCTCGGACCGTTGCCGCAGGAGTAATGCACTGCGGATCGAGCGAGTTTCCGCGAAACACGGCCGATCGGGAAGTCGAGGCCAAACAAAGTGAACACGGAACGTTTCTCCGCGCACGTGAGGATGTCGCGCGTCGCGTTATAATTTTCACATGATCACAGCCACCGAGAAGATCTGGCACAATGGCCGTTTCATCAATTGGCACGATGCGACGATCCACGTGCTTGCACACGTCACCAGCTATGGGAGTTCGGTGTTCGAGGGGCTTCGGTGCTACTCGACCTCGCGCGGCCCGGTGATCTTCCGCCTCCGTGAACACATGCGCCGGCTGCACGATTCCGCGAAGATCTACCGCATGGACATCGCGCATCCCATTGACGAATTGGCCGCGGCCGCGGTCGAGCTGATCCAATTAAACAAGCTGGAATCCGGCTACATTCGTCCGTTGGTCATCCGCGGTTACGGCGGCGTGGGCGTGTATGCGAAAGAGTGCCCCATCGAAACCTATCTGGCGTGTTGGGAGTGGGGCAAGTACCTGGGCGACGAGGCCATGGAGCAAGGCGTCGACGTGTGCGTTTCCAGCTGGACGCGGCTCGCGCCAAATACCCTGCCCGCCATGTCCAAGGCCGGCGCGAATTACATGAACTCGCAGTTGATTCGCATGGAAGCCGCGATCAACGGTTATGCGGAGGGCATCGCGCTCGATGCGTCGGGCTACGTGAGCGAAGGCTCGGGTGAAAATATATTCCTCGTGCGCGACGGCAAGCTGTTCACACCGCCGCTCGGCGCGAGCGTTCTGCCGGGCATCACGCGCGATTCGGTGATCCTCTTGGCGCAGGAACTCGGCATCCCCGTTGTGGAAACGCTGGTGCCGCGCGAAATGCTGTACATCGCCGACGAAGTGTTCTTCACGGGCACGGCCGCCGAGCTGACGCCGATCCGTTCCATCGATCGGATCACGATCGGCGCGGGACATCGCGGACCGATCACGGAAAAACTGCAGAAGGAATTCTTCGCCATCGTCGAAGGACACAAGCCGGATCGCCACAAATGGCTGACGGCCGTCGCGCAGCCGGTCGCGTCCCGATAAGGCGCGCAAGCTTCGTGGAAATCGAATCGCTGGTCGGGGGCGGGAGATCCACGCGGGAAAGCGACTTGGGGCGCGTTCCCCGGTGGTGATCAGGAGGGCCGCGCCCCGGAACGCCGCATGGATTGAATCGCAAATTCTACGCGGGAACCAGTTCATGGCCACCTCCCCCGAGACTGACACACTTGCCGGTTCCGCGCGAGAATCTTTACATGGTTGTACCAGGATGCCGCGAGTACTGCCAGAGGTATCGCCCAGTTTTCAACAGTTGATTTGCTTTTGCTATCAGATGTTTAGCGAGAGGCTTCTGTGGGATAGTTGTGCATAAACCAGCGCTTTCCTGAAATGTTGTGCATGCGGAGCGCGACACGATCGACAAAAAAATCGAAATGGCGATGAAACTAACGGGATGTGACGCGCGCAGCGGGGAAGCGCTCCTGATCGAGACGGACCGCGAGGGATTGATCCTCCACGCCGATCCGCTGCTTGACCCAAACGAAGCCGAAGATTTGTGGATCTCCGCGGGATTCGTCGATCTGCAGGTGAACGGCTTCGCGGGCGTCGATTTCAATTCACCGGACTCTTCATCAAATGACTCGCGCCACGAATCCCTGGCGCATGCGATCCGGGCCATCGCCTCCACCGGCGTTACGCGCTTCTTTCCTACGGTGATTACCGGCTCTCCCGATCGCATGTGCGCGGCGCTGCGCCGTCTGGCGGACGCGCGAGAAGCATTGCCGTTCGGACGAGCGATGGAGGCGTTCCACGTCGAAGGCCCACATATTTCTTTCGAGGACGGCCCGCGAGGGGCGCATCCCAAAGAGTGGGTCCGGCCTCCCGACCTGAATGAGTTTCGAAGGTTGCAGGATGCCGCTCGCGGCAATATAAGGATGGTCACGCTCGCGCCGGAGTGGCCGGACGCGGTGAACTATATCGAGTGCTTGACCAGCGAAGGCGTCGTCTGCGCGATCGGCCACACGCGGGCCACGACGTCTCAGATCCACGATGCGGTGTCGGCCGGGCGACTGTCTCCACGCATCTCGGTAATGGAGCCGGAAGCAAAACACGCACCGAGGAATTCCTAACCGCGCAGCTCGAAGAAACGCGTCTGGCCGCGAGCTTCATCGTCGATGGTCATCACCTGCCCGACGATTTTCTGCGACGGGCCTTCGCCGCGAAAGGTCTGGATCGCTGTTTATTGGTCACGGATGCGGCGGCTCCCGCGATGTGTACGCCGGGCCCTTATCAGTTAGGCGGAGTGGATGTGACGTTGCGCGACGACGGCCGCGTGACGCTGCGAGGCGGGGATCGCCTGGCGGGCTCGGCTCTGCGAATGGATCGAGCGATCGAGAATGTGATGCGAATCGCGAATTTAAGTTTGTCGCAAGCGATCGCGCTGGCGACGACAAATCCGGCGCGCGTGGGAAGAATCCCCGCGAGACTAAAGGGCCTGCAGCGCGGAGAGCGTGCTGATATCGTGAGATTTCGACTGATCGATGGGCGGATTCAGGTCGTCGATGCATATCTCAACGGCAAGCTAATGTGGGGCGAGCTTTAGCTTGCTGGCGAGTTGAGTCGCCGACGACACATCGCCGGCTGAAGCCGGCGGCAAGCTAAAGCTCGCCCCACAAGGACGATGATTTTAGCGCGTTACCGTTTATGGCCCTGCGATCGCTGCAACCAGTCCTTCGATGGTGTGGGGATCGGCTTCGGCATCCACGGTCAGCCCATGCGATCGCGCCGTCGCGGAAGTGATCGGTCCAATGGAAGCGAATTTTCCGCCGCTGCGTTGAAATTGAGCGAGGATTTCCCTGCCCGCTTCGTAGTTGTTCGCTTCACCGTGGCCCAAGGCCGCCACAAGATTCTTCACCGTCGACGAGCTCGTAAACGTGATCCAATCCGGCCTTCGCGCCAACGCTTCCTTGGCGCGCGCCGGAGCGTCCGTCGGCATAATCGTGCGATAGGCTTCGACGACGTCGACGATGGCCCCGCGCTCGGTAAGTGCAACGGGTACGAGGTCACGCGCTACCGCAGCCCGCGGCAGCAGCACGCGCTTGCCGCGCAGATCTTCCTTCGCCAAGGCTTCCACCAGACTCTCGGCGACGTATTCCTTCGGCATCACGTCGACACGCAGATGCAGCGCTTCGATGGCGGCGCGCGTCGCGGGACCGATGGTGCAGATCTTCGCTTTCAACGCCCGCAGGTCGCGATCCGATTTGTCCAGAGCCTCGACGAAATGCCGGACGCCGTTCGCGCTCGTGAAAATCAGCCAATCGTAGGAGCCTAATTCTTGAATCGCTCGCGATAGCTCGCTTTGCTCCGAAGCGTCCGCGATTTCGATGACGGGAACGAACAGGATCTCCGCGCCCAGTTCTTCGAGTGGTTCGGCGAGCAGAGGCGATTGCCCCTGATCGCGCGTCACCACGATTTTCTTGCCGAAAAGAGGCAGATGTTCGAACCAATTGAAGCGATCCCGCAGCGAAACGACTTCGCCGATCACGATGGTAGCGGGAGGTTTGAGCGCGACTGCATCGATGAGATCGGGCAACGTTTCGAGCGTCCCGGCGATGGTCTTCTGATCGGGACGCGTGGCCCAGCGCACCGCCATCGCGGGTGTCCGCGGAGAACGTCCGTGGCGCAATTAGCTCGCGTGCAATCTCGCGGAAATTCACGAGCCCCATGAACAGGACGAGGGTTTCGACCGAACCGACGCGGCTCCAGTCGATCGCCGAAACGCTGTGTCCGGTGACAAAGGTGACCGCCGAAGTGTGCTCGCGATGCGTCAGCGGGACGCCGGTGTAGGCGGCCACGCCGAGCGGCGTCGTCACGCCGGGGACAATCTCGAAAGGGAATGCCCGCGGCAGACAGCGCTTCCATCTCTTCTCCGCCCCTGCCGAAGATGAACGGATCGCCGCCCTTCAATCGCACGACCGTCCGGCCCCGGCGCGCGCGCTCGATCATCATCGCGGCGATCTCATCCAGCGTGCACTCATGTTCGGCGCGCTTCTTGCCGACGTAGATTCGCTCGGCGGAGGCCCGTGCGAAATCGAGAAGACGATCGTTCGCAAGGTGATCGTAGAGGATGACATCGGCACGCTCCAGAGCCTTACGGCCCTTGAGCGTGAGCAGTCCCGGATCGCCCGGCCCGGCGCCTACCAGATAGACTTTCATCCTCTTAAATCTCTCGCGCCGGCGTTCAGAAGACGTTCACCCAAAGCGCGTCCCAAGCCCACGGGCTCGTCGCCGATCATCGAATCGCGTACGATGCGAGATCCGTCGGGAGAGGCAACGATCGATCTCAGATAAATTGAGGAACCTTCCAAGCCGTGCGTGCGCCCCGATGGGCACTTGGCATCCGCCCTCGAGCGTGGCGAGTAAAGATCGCTCCGCCGTAACGGCCGTACGCGTCGCAGCGTGATCCAACTTGCGTGCGAATTCGTGACCGACGCCTCCGTCCTCGCGCGTCTCGATGGCCAGCGAACCTTGTCCCACGGCGGGACACATTACAGCAGGATCGAGCAGTTCCTGAATCCGATCATTCCAACCGAGACGCCGCAATCCCGCCGCCGCCAGAACGATCGCGTCGTATTGACCTTCGTCGAGCTTGCGTAGCCGCGTATCCACGTTGCCGCGAAGGTTCTCGATCGCAAGGCCCAGGCCCAGACTCTTAACTGCGCCGCACGGCGCAACGAACTCGTGCCGACCTTGTCGCCGGGGCGCATCTCCGCGAGCGGCTTCCCGATCCATGCGTCGCGCGGATCTTCGCGCTCGGGGAAAGCCGCGAGCGTCAAACCCTGTGGAAGCCCCGTGGGGACGTCTTTGAGACTGTGCACCGCGAGATCGATGGAGCCGGCGAGTAGAGCTTCCTCAATTTCTTTCGTGAACAATCCCTTGCCGCCGACGTTGGCGAGCGGCACATCGATGATCTTATCTCCGGTCGTCTTGATAATCTCCAGACGCGACTCGGCTCCCAGCTCTGCCAACGCCGCGGCGATATGGCGAGCCTGCCACAGGGCAAGCGCCGAACCGCGCGATCCGATCACAATAATTTTCTGGCTCAATGTACTATTCTCATCTGGGCAGGCGCGCCCGTGAATTTGTCGTGCGTCTCCGGTATCCGTTAACCTTCGCCCAACCGGAAAATTTCCGAACCATGCTCATCAGCGCAATGCCGTCGGGGTCGTTGGCTTTGCGGCGCAATTCGATGATCGGGCGTGTGGGCGATCTTGTTGACGATGCCGCGCGTGATCGCCTCGATGGCTTCCTCCTGCTGCGGCGTGAGCGCTCCAAGCTTTGCACGGAGACGCTCGACTTCGCCCGTCCGCACCTGCTCCAGATGGTCCTGCAACTCGACGATGGTGGGCGTCACCTCGCGCGTCTTCAGGCGCACGAGCATGCGCTGCACTTCCTCGTCGATGATCTCTTCGGCCTGCTCGGCCAGATTCTTGCGCGTTTGCAGATTGGCGGAAACGACGCGGCCCAGATCGTCGATATCGTAGAGGAACACGCCTTCCAGTTCGTTGACAGCCGGTTCAATATTGCGCGGTACCGCGATATCGATCAGGAACATCGGACGGTTGCGGCGCGGTTGATCACCTCGCGCATCGCGCCGCGTGGTCAAAATAAAATGCGGAGCTCCGCTCGAGGCGATGACAATGTCGATCTCGGGCAGTACGGCGTAAAAACCTTCGTAGTCGATCGCCTGGCCGCTGAACTCCTCGGCGAGAAGATCGGCGCGGCCGCGCGTGCGGTTGGTCACGAAAATTTCGCCGACGCCCGCCCGCCGTAGATGGCGAGCCGCGGATTCGGCCATCTCCCCCGCGCCCACCAGAAGTACGCGCTTGCCCTTCAACGTCCCGAAAATATCGCGAGCCAGTTCCACGGCCGCATAGCTGACCGATACGGCGCTCGATCCGATCTCGGTTTCCGTGCGCACGCGCTTGGCGACATTGAAAGCGCGCGTGACCACCTGATCCAGGAAGCCGCTCAACGTGCCGCACTCTTTCGCCATCGAATAGGCGGATTTGAGCTGACCTAAAATCTGCGGTTCGCCCACCACCATGGAATCCAGACTCGAAGCCACGCGGAACAGGTGCCGGATCGCGTCCTGATCGTCGTAGTGATAAAGATACGGCGAGACCCAAGCCGGTTCCACGCTGCGGGCCTCGGCAAGGAAGCTTTCCACCGATTCCCGCGCATCGCCGTGATCGTCGGCCGTGACCGCAACCTCTACGCGATTACAAGTGGAAAGGATCATGCCCTCGATCATGCCGGGCCGCTGCTTGAGACGATCGAGCGCCGCGGGAAGAGTCTTCTCTTCGAACGCAAGCCGCTCTCGCACCTCGACGGGCGCGGTATGGTGGCTCAGTCCTGTAAGGACGAGTTTCAAGCGGCGATCCTTAGGGGACGAACGATCGTCATGGCATCAACACCGGTCGCAACCCCGCGTGGGCAATCCAAGTCAGTGCGCCACAGCCTAACACAATCAGCGCCATCATCGCGGCCTTGCGCCCGCGCCACCCCGCGGACACGCGCATGAAGATCATCAGCAGGCACAATCCCCACGTAATGAACGACAGCGTGATACTGGCATTTCCCAGCCAACTGGTACCCAGTTCAATGAAGGCCCACATCACGCCGAAGATCACGCCGAGCGTAATCAACACGAATCCGAACCCCATGGAACTACTGATGACTTTGTCCAGCGTTCCGAGCGGAGGAAGCTTTTCGAGCAGGTTCGGCGTCTTCTTCGATTTCAACCGCCGCTCCTGTACCAGATAGAAAAACGCCGAGACCGCCGTCAGCAAGAGCGCCGCATATCCGGCCAGCACCAGAACAATGTGCACGATCAGCCAGGCATCGCGCATGCGCTCATTCTGCCACGATGCCACGGGCCGCTCCATTTGAGCCACCAGCGTCATCAAAAACACCAGTGGGAACAGCGCCACGGAGGTGCTCGCAAAGCGGTACTTCCAGTCCACGAACAGGAATACCAGGGCCACCAGGAAAGCGCAGACATTCAAGGTCCCGTAGAAGTTTTCGACCGGCAACGCGCCTTGCGCACGAGCCATTTCCACGATCGCCACTCCGTGCAGAACGACTCCGATACGGAACATCGTGAGCGCGAACCCGTAATAGTTCACTTTTCGTCCGAGGATGACCAGCATGGATTGGATCAGCCCGAACGCGTAGAAAAGCGCGGTGATCCGCAGCCAGAAAGTACTTGAATCTGCCATCTATGTTCATAGTCTACGATTCCCCGGCCCGGCGCGGGATAAAGGTGCGTTTTGAGTTCGCCTCGCTTAAACCGAATTCGATGGGAATTCGTATTGTCTGTGAGCGGACCAAACTCGTATTCTCGGAGTTATGGAACCCATTTCGTCGACAAAAGAATCAGCGGAAACCGGACAATCTTTGAAAGACAAATGCTGCCTGGTGACGGGCGGCTCGCGCGGGATCGGCGCGGCGATTACGCGCATGTTGCTGGGCGAAGGCGCGCGGGTCGTCATCTGCGGCCAGAACCAACGCACACTGGACGCGGCCGTCGCGCGATTGGGTCAGGGAAGTCCAGGTAAAGTCAGCGGGAAAGCTGCCGATGTTAAAGACTATGAATCGGTTCGAACGCTCTATGCGTACGTGGACGCGACGCTCGGCGGGCTTGACATCCTTGTCAACAACGCCGGCATCGGCGGCTTCGCGAAAGTCTCGGAGCTTTCCATCGAGGACTGGTCTTCTATCGTCGGCACGAATCTCACCGGGGCATTTTACTGCTCACGTGAAGCTTTACTCAGATTTGCTACCCGAGGCGCAGGCTACATCGTCAATATCAGTAGCTTGGCGGGACGCAACGCTTTCGCAGGCGGAGCGGCGTACAACGCTTCCAAGTTTGGACTCAATGGCTTTTCTGAAGCACTTATGCTCGACGCGCGCCACGACAACGTGCGCGTCTCCACCGTCGCGCCCGGTAGCGTCGACACCGAGTTCGGCGGCCACGCGTCGGGAGGCGACTGGAAGGTTCAGCCCGCCGACATCGCCGAAATCGTGCGAATGCTGCTACGTCTGCCAGCACGCACCACGGCAAGTTACATCGAAGTGCGGCCCGCGCGGCCGCCGCGTAAATAACGATGAACGCATCTTCATGAAAAAGCGCGGGCGCCTTTCGCATCCGCAGTCCACGGGGAGCATCTAAGAAATGGCACTTGAGTTGCCTGAGGAACTGTGGAAGGGGTCGTCGATGAGGCCTCTTCGGAACGCAAGAAAGGCGGCAAATCCTATGGTTCGGCTGAATATCCCACTGGATCCGGCCAAAACCGGGCGAGAGGCGGTGACGCTCGAAGGCAGTCTCCGTCGCATGATCGTTGGGCAGGATGAGGCAATCCAGCAGATCGTCAACATCTACCAGATGTACCTCACCGGGATGAGCGCCCCGGCCGGCCAATTGGTAACTTTTTATTCCTCGGCCCGACAGGCTCCGGCAAGACTCGCATCGTCGAAGCGACGGCCGAGGCTTTGCTGAGGGATCCCCGCTCAGTGATCAAGATCGACTGCGCCGAGTTTCAGCACAGCCATGAGATCGCCAAGCTGATCGGCTCGCCTCCCGGATACCTGGGACATCGCGAGACGCATCCGTTGCTTAGTCACAGGAGGTTCTCAATCAGTACCACACCGAGAACATGAAGCTGAGCTTCGTGCTTTTCGACGAAATCGAGAAGGCTTCCGACGCGCTGTGGAACCTGTTGCTCGGCATTCTGGATAAAGCCACGCTGACCCTGGGCGACAACCGCAAAGTCGATTTCTCGCGCGCCATGATCTTCATGACCAGCAACCTGGGCGCGTCGGAGATGAGCGCCATCATGAGCCCGCGCCTGGGCTTCCATATCGGCGATGCGAACGCGAAAGTTTCCGCCGGCGACGTGGACGATAACATGGCGGGTAAACTGGCGCGTAGCGGCCTCGAAGCCGCCCGGCGCAAGTTCACGCCGGAATTCATGAACCGGCTCGATAAAGTGGTCGCGTTCCAGCCGCTGGGACACCCGGAATTGCAGAAAATTCTCGACATCGAATTGAATCTCGTTCAGCAGAGGATCTTCAATACCTCGCCCGAGCGTGCGTTCGTATTCACGGTGTCCGATCGAGCAAGGATTTCCTGCTCGATCAGGGCACGGACCTGAGGTACGGAGCACGGCACCTGAAGCGCGCCATCGAGCGTCTTCTCGTTCAGCCGATGTCGAATCTCATCGCCACCGATCAGGTTCGGGGCGGCGATTGGGTGAGGGTGGAGTATGACGACGAGGGAAGCGCACTGCGCTTCGCGCGCGAAGCGGAAGGCCTTCCTGTTGCTGAAATGGCCCGCTTGGTCGATATGTCGGTAACGATGCCGGAGTTGGTGTCGGCCACCGAGCTTCGGCGGAATCACCGCGGATACAAACGGCTCGCAGCTCGAAAAGAAGCTGATAGAAAAAACGCGTAGGACGAGAACGAAAAATACCGACGCGGAAACTGGACAACCGAAGCCCTGGAGTTCGAAAGACTCCGGGGCTTTCGTTTTGTCACCTACCTCTTTGTAATGCATGTCTCATTCTTGAACTTGGTTGTCCCGCGCCCGGACGCTTGACCCACCGACGTTAGACCGACACTTAGACGAAATCCGCGCTCGGCTTCTCTCGCAGCAACTCCAGGAACGCCTGCGCCGCCAAGTGAAAATGTTTCCGTTTCCGGTGAATAATACCGAGGGGCCGGAACAGTTTCGACGCCGCGATTGGGATCGCAACCAGCCTTCCCTGCATGACTTCATCGCGCATGATGCGTGCCGGCAGGATGCTGACTCCCGCGCCGTGCGCCACGGCTTCCTTGATCATCTGAAGATTGTCGAAGTGCAGCGTGCGGTTCACTTCAATCCCCTGCTCCCGGAAATAGCGGTCGACTTCACGCCGGATCGGTAAGTCTTCATCGAAGCCGATGAACTCGATTCCGTCTGAGATCGCGGGGACTCAACTGACGCCGCCGCGCCAGCGGATGATCGGGAGCGGTCGCCACCAGCATTTCTTCCTGCCGCCACGGGATCACGGTGATTTCGCGGCTGGCTTCGGCATAACTCACCAGACCAAGATCGACCTCGTCGGCCAAAACCGAGGAGTACACTTTCTCCGGCCGCAAGTATTCGACGTGAGTTGAGCCTGAGGTTGACGCTTAAAGAATTCCTCTTCCAATTGCGCCATCTCGCTCAGGCCGATCGAATAAATCGATGCCACGCGCACCGTGCCCTCCGCCTGCTGCTTCAAGCGATCTAGCGAGCCCTCAAATTCCTCCTTGCGCCGCAGGACATCGCGACAGAAATCAGCGTATAATCTGTCCCGCCGGGTGTAACTGCAAGCGGCCGAGTCGCCCTGTCAAGTAATTGCGTTCCCAGCCACTTCTCCAAATCCTGCACGTGCTGACTTGCGGCGCTCTGGCTCACGTCGTTCATCGCCGCTCCCCGGCTAAAGCTCCTCGATTGCGCGATGTCTTTGAAAAGTTTCAGGCTTTCGTAGTTCAATGCCTGAGTGTAACATCAGTTGCAGTAATAGTTCAACCGGTATAATTCCTGTTGACGTGATATTACGGATGAGGTATTCTCAAATATGGAACGCCCCCCTTCGGCCCAAGGGCTGTATCACCCCAGTCATGAGCACGATGCTTGCGGCATGGGCTTCGTGGTCAATCTCAACGGAGAGAAGTCGCACGACATCATCCGCAAGGGCATCGACATCCTGATCAACTTGACGCATCGCGGCGCGTGCGGTTGCGATCCGGAGACCGGCGATGGCGCTGGCATTCTGATCCAGATCCCGCACGAGTTCTTCGCGCGCGAATGCGCCAAGCTTGGGTTTCGCTCTGCCCGATCCGGGCCGCTACGGCGTGGGCATGATGTTCCTTCCGGTGGAACAGAAACAACGCCTGTTGTGCGAAGGCATCGTCGAGCGAATCGCCCGCGAGGAAGGCCTGAAAGTTTTGGGATGGCGCGACACGCCGCTCTCCGGCGATGCCATCGGCCGCCAGGCGCGCGCGACGCAGCCCTATATCGAACAGATGTTCGTCCGCGAGAGCGAAGACGGGAATCGCTGACCAGGACGAATTCGAGCGCAAACTATACGTCAGTGCGGCGGCGGGCGGAGGTTGAAATCGCAGCGAGCGATATGCACGAGAAGGATTTCTTCTACGTGCCCTCGCTCTCCTCGCGAATCATCGTCTATAAAGGATTGCTGCTGGCCCCGCAGATCTGCGGATTTCTACAAGGAGCTGGCGGACCCGCTGACCAAGAGCTCGCTGTGCCATGGTGCACCAGCGCTTTTCGACCAATACCTTTCCGACCTGGCAACTGGCGCATCCTTACCGCATGATCTGCCACAACGGCGAGATCAACACCGTGCGCGGCAACGTCGAACTGGATGCACGCGCGCGAATCCGTGCTGCAATCTCGACGCTGTTCGGCGACGACATCAAGAAGATCTTTCCCGTGATCGGCCGCGGCGGCAGCGATACGGCCAAGCTGGATAACGCCGTCGAGATGCTGACGCTGGCGGGGCGCGAGCCTGCCGCACGTGATGGCGATGCTGATTCCCGAAGCGTGGGATGCCGATGCCACCATGCCGGACGAGAAACGCGCGTTTTACGAATATCACGCCTCGCTGATGGAACCCTGGGACGGCCCCGCGGCGGTGGCCTTCACCGATGGCAAGTGGATCGGCGCCACGCTCGATCGCAACGGACTGCGGCCCGGCCGCTTCGTGGTGACCAACCGCGGCCTGGTCGATCATGGCTTCGGAAACCGGCGTGCTGCCCGTCGAGCCCGAAGAAGTCGCGTATAAAGGCCGCCTGAAGCCCGGCAAGATGTTGCTGGTGGATCTGGAGGAAAAGCCGCATCGTCCCCGACGAAGAGATCAAGCAGCAGCTGGCTTCGCGCCAGCCCTACGGCGAGTGGCTGAAGGAGAATCAGATCACGCTGGAGCATCTGCCCGCAGCCTCCGCGCGTGCTACGGCTTCGATCCCGAGACCATGCTGATCGCGGCAGCGCGCCTTCGGCTATACCGAAGAAGACTTGCAAGCATCCTGATGGCCCCCATGGCGACGAACGGCGAGGAGCCCATCGGCTCCATGGGCATCGACACGCCGCTCGCGTGCCTGTCGGACCAGCCGCAGTCTGCTGTTCAACTACTTCAAGCAGCTGTTCGCGCAGGTCACCAATCCGGCCATCGATCCCATTCGCGAAGAACTGGTGATGTCGCTCACCAGCTACATCGGCAGCGAGCGCAACATCCTCGAAGAAACGCCGCAGCATTGCCACACGCTGAAGCTGCCGCATCCCATCCTGACCAACTGCGATCTGGAAAAACTGCGCCGCGTGAGCTGGGGCGATTTCCTCGCCACCACGCTGCCCATGCTCTTCGCGTGGCGGGCGGCGAGAACGGACTCGAAAGGCGCTCGAAGCCTCTGCCGCCGCGCTTCGCTGGCCATTCGCGACGGCTATCGCATGTTGATTCTTTCCGACCGCGGCGTGGATGACGAGTACGCGCCCATCCCCAGCCTGCTGGCGCTGACCGCCGTGCACAATCATCTGGTGCGGGAGAACGCACGCGCAACGCAGGTGGCGCTGATCATCGAATCCGGCGAGCCGCGCGAGGTCATGCATTTCGCGCTGCTGATGGGCTATGGCGCGAGCGCCGTCAATCCCTATCTGGCGATCGAGACCCTGGAAGACATGGCCCAGCGCGGGCCTGCCTCGGGAATACACCTTCCAGACCGCGTTCAAGAATTACAAAAAGGCCATCAACAAGGGACTGCTCAAGGTCTTCTCGAAGATGGGCATCTCCACGCTGCAAAGCTATCGCGGCGCGCAGATCTTCGAGGCCATCGGGCTGAACAAGGCGCTGATCGACAGGTATTTCACCGGCACCTCATCGCGCATCGAAGGCGTGGGCTCGGACGTGCTGGCGCGCGAAGCGCAGATGAAGCACGAGCACGCTTTCCGCCGCCATCACCGAATCC
The DNA here is from genome assembly GCA_963765085.1 of Terriglobia bacterium. Lineage (GTDB taxonomy): Bacteria > Acidobacteriota > Terriglobia > Bryobacterales > Bryobacteraceae > Palsa-187. The sequence continues at coordinate 35,311 of CAVXVL010000090.1, forward strand.
GAAACCGAACTCGAAGTCGGCGGCGACATATCAATATCGCGTGCGCGGCGAGCATCATCTGCTGAATCCGCTCACCGTCAGCAAGCTGCAGCACGCCGTGCGCGAGCGAGCGCTTCGAGACGTTCCAGGAATACACGCAGCATTGATCGATGAGCAGAATCGCGAACTGCTGCACGCTGCGCGGCCTGATGGAGTTCAAGCTCGTCGAAGCCGGCCGTGCCGCATCGAAGAGGTGGAACCGGCAGCCGAAATCGTCAAGCGCTTCGCCACCGGCGCCATGTCGTTCGGCTCCATCAGCAAGGAAGCGCACGAGACCCTGGCCATCGCCATGAACCGCATCGGCGGCAGATCCAATACCGGCGAAGGCGGCGAGGACGAGGCGCGCTTCAAGCGCGACCCCAACGGCGACTGGCGGCGCAGCGCGATCAAGCAGGTGGCCTCGGCGACGCTTCGGCGTCACCACGCAATTACCTGGTGAACGCCGACGAACTGCAGATCAAGATCGCGCAGGGCGCCAAGCCCGGCGAGGGCGGCCAGCTTCCCGGCCACAAAGTGGACGAAGTCATCGCGCGCGTCCGCCATTCGATCCCCGGCGTGGGCCTGATTTCGCCGCCGCCGCATCACGACATTTATTCCATCGAAGATCTGGCGCAGTTGATCTACGATCTGAAAAACGTCAATCCGCGAGCGCGCATTTCGGTGAAGCTGGTGGCCGAAGTGGGCGTCGGAACCGTGGCCGCGGGCGTCGCGAAAGCGCATGCCGACGTGGTCCTGATCAGCGGCTACGACGGCGGCACCGGCGCTTCGCCGCTCACCTCGATCAGACACGCGGGCATTCCCTGGGAACTGGGCCTCGCCGAAACCCAGCAGGTGCTGGTGATGAACGACCTGCGCAGCCGCATCCGCGTGCAGACCGACGGCAAGCTCCAGACCGGCCGCGACGTGGCCATCGCCGCGTTGCTGGGCGCGGAGGAGTTCGGCTTCTCCACCGTGCCGCTGGTTGCCATGGGCTGCATCATGATGCGCAAGTGCCACCTGAACACCTGTCCGGTGGGCATCGCCACGCAGGACCCGGTGCTGCGCAAGAAGTTCCAGGGCAGCCCGAGAACGTCATCAATTTCTTCTTCTTCATCGCCGAGCAGACTGCGCCAGAATCATGGCGAAACTCGGCTTCCGCAACATGGACGAAATGATCGGCCGCGTCGACCTGCATCGAAATGCGCCAGGCCGTCGATCATTGGAAGGCGCGCGGTCTGGATTTTTCGCAGCTTCTCTACAATCCCCCCGGTGCCCGAGCGCGTCGGCCGCCGCTGCACCATCGCGCAGGATCATGGCCTCGAAGAGGCGCTCGATTACAAGTTGATCGACCACGCGCGCGAGGCGATCGAACAACGGCACGCCCGTGGAGATCAAGCTGCCCATCCGCAATGTGCATCGCACCGTGGGCGCGATGCTCAGCGGCGAAATCGCCCGCAAGCACGGCTCGGCGGGCCTGCCCGACGACACCATCCACTTCAAGTTCACCGGCTCGGCGGGCCAAAGCTTCGGAGCGTTCCTGGCGCAAAGGCGTGACGCTGAACTCGAAGGCGACGCCAACGATTACGTCGGCAAAGGACTCTCCGGCGGCAAGCATCATCGTTTATCCGCCGCGCAATTCGACGTTCCTGCCGGAAGAAGAATATCCTGATCGGCAATGTCGTGCTCTACGGCGCGACCAGCGGCGAGGCCTTCTTCAACGGCATGGCGGGCGAGCGCTTCGCGGTGCGGAATTCCGGCGCGACGGCGGTCGTCGAAGGCGTCGGCGATCACGGCTGCGAATACATGACCAACGGCCTGGTGATCGTGCTGGGCGAGACGGGCCGCAATTTCGCCGCCGGCATGACGCGGCGGCATCGCCTACGTGCTGGACGAAACCGGCGATTTCCGCGCGATGCGCTGCAATCACACCGAGCGTGGATCTGGAACCGGTCGCCGAGCCACAAGGATATCGAGCTGCTGCGCTACTGGATCGCGCGGCACGCCGAGAGACACCGGCAGCCCGCGGGCCAAATGGATTCTCGAAAATTGGGAGGCGATGCTCCCAAAATTCGTGAAGGTTTTTCCGCACGAATACAAGCGAGTGCTGGGCGTTCCGCGCGATCGCCGCAGGGCGTAGCTCAGCGCGCGCAGGCCGGAGCAACCAGCCATCGCGGTGCAGGCAGGTGACGCGGTGGGTAAAGTTACCGGATTTCATGGAATATACGCGCGAGACTGCCGCCCGCCGGCCCCGTCGCCGAACGCATCAACGACTGGCTCGAAATCTACCAGTCGATTTCCCGAGGAAAAAGTCCGCACCCAGGGCGCGCGCTGCATGGATTGCGGCGTGCCCTTCTGCCACACCGGCTGCCCGCTGAACAACATCATTCCGGACTGGAACGATCTGGTCTATCGCGACCGCTGGCACGAAGCCATCCGCGTCCTGCACTCCACCAACAATTTCCCGGAGTTCACCGGCCGCATCTGCCCGGCGCCCTGCGAAGCCGCTTGCGTGCTCGGCATCAACGAGCCGCCGGTCACCATCAAGGTGATCGAGAAGACGATCGTCGATCACGCCTTCGAACAAGGCTGGATCCAGCCGGAGATCCGCCGAGATGCGCACCGGCAAGCGCGTGGCGGTCGTCGGATCGGGCCTGCCGGGACTGGCCGCGGCGCAGCAGCTCAATCGCGCGGGGCACTGGGTAACCGTGTTCGAAAAGGCCGACCGCATCGGCGGCTTGCTGCGCTACGGCATTCCCGATTTCAAGATGGAAAAGCATGTCCTCGACCGCCGTCTGGAGCAGATGGCGGCGAAGGGCGTCGAGTTCCAGCACCAACGCGCACGTGGGCGGCAACATTCCGGTCGAGGAACTGCGCAAGGAATTCGACGCTATCTGCTGGCCGGCGGCGCCGAACAGCCGCGCGATCTGAACGTTCCCGGCCGCGAACTGAAGGGCATCCATTTCGCCATGGATTTCCTGCCGCAGCAGAACAAGCGCGACGCAGGCGACGATGTGCCCGGATCAGATTCTCGCCACCGGCAAGCGCGTCGTGATCATCGGCGGCGGCGACACCGGCGCGGATTGCCTGGGCACGTGCGCATCGGCAAAAGGCCGCGTCCGTGCATCAGTTCGAAATTATGCCGATGCCTCCTGAGCGAGCGCTCGCCGCAGCACGCCGTGGCCGCTGTGGCCGCTGCAATTGCGCACGGAAAGTTCGCACGAAGAAGGCGGCATGCGCGATTGGGCCGTGGCCACCACGCAGTTCACCGGGCGACGCCAATGGCAACGTGAAGCAGATTGCACGCCGTCCGCGTCGGCCCGCCGCCGAAGTTCGAGCCGATGCCCGGTACCGAATTCACGATGGACGCCGATCTGGTGCTGCTCGCCATGGGCTTCACGGGTCCGGTGAAGCAGGGAATGATCGAGCAGTTCGGCGTTGAAGCTCGATGCGCGCGGCAACATGGCCACGCAGAGCAGATTATCAAACGTCCGGTCCCAGGCGTTTTCGCCGCGGGCGAGCGCGCCGCGGGCAATCGCTGGTCGTGTGGGCCATCGCCGAAGGCGCGCAAGGCCGCGGAAATCTGGCGATCGGTATCTAGCGCGGCGGAAAGGCTCGTAGCACCGCAGGCGGCGAACGATAGCGCACGATCAAGTCCGGCACGAATGCAAAGCGCGATGCTAAACTGGAGCCGATGAGCGCCCTGAAGCGGTTCATTCTGTGGGATTACGCGCGAGCGTCCTGGCAATACGACGTGATCGTCGCGCTGATTCTCGCTTTCATTTTTCTGACGCCGCACGAACTATTTCGCGATCAGCCGAAGGAAGCGAGCGTCGCCATCGTGCACGGCGGTTATTGGATCGAGGCGCCGCAACTCGCCGGAATTCCGGAAGCGAATATGGCTGCCCGCGCGACGTCGCTCGTCGACGCGCGCTACAAGAGTCACATCCAGATCGTCTCGGTCGAGCCGATTTACGATGACGCTCAGAGGAATTGAAAGGCTATCTGGCCTTTCCCGAAGCAGTGAGAACCTGTCGTGAAATCTCCGCTCACTCATCTTCGCGTTGCTATCCATTGTGCGCCGTGGCGGAAACGTTCGACGAGTGTCCTTCGCGCATGGATCGATCCGCCAAGAGCTTTCGTCAGCGCGAAAATGCATCGGGTGCAATACACTGCGGTGCTCGGCGAATCCTCCACGATGGAAGGCTCCCTCCGATTGG
>CAVXVL010000091.1:0-13408 GCA_963765085.1 Terriglobia bacterium
GGAATCAATTCGTCGATGTCATACGGGGGAAGTTTCGCCGCGAAAAAAAAGTCAGCGGTGGTGGCGACGTCGCGCAACGTGCGGATACGCTCGCGGATCAGCGGCGCGATCTGCAGCATGCGCGCTTCATCAGCTCCGGCAAAACCCGCCGCCTGCGCGAACGGCACAAATTGCCTCGCGAGTTCTTCCACGGGCAACGTGCGAATATTCTCCGCATTGAGCCACACCGCCTTCGGATCGAAGGGGTCTTCTTCGGTGAAATTCACCGTAGCGTTCGACCGGTTGACGCCTTCGAGCGTAAACAGATCGATGAATCCTGGCGCGACAGCACCTCCCGATTTCTGCGGCGACCAGCCCAGCAGGCACAGAAAATTGACGTAGCTGTGCGGCAGAAACCCGCCGTCGCGATACGTCGTGACGCTGACCACGGGCCCATGTTTACGCTTCGAAATTTCGAGCCGTCGGGCGCGATCAACAACGGAAGGTGCGCGAAGTGCGGGATTCGCCGCCCAACGCCTCAAAAATCAGAAGTGTTTAAACGTATTCGTCAGATGATCCTGCCCGCGAATCACGTGGCTGATGCGAAGACGGCGTCGTCGGCGCAGGACGCCATATGATACGTCGGCAGGCCGTTGCTGCGGAGCAGCGCAAAATCTTCAAATCCGCGGTGGCCTTGATCTGCTCGCCGTAGACCAGATAGTGAAATTCGACCGAGGCACGCGACCCGCAGGTACCGGAAACGCAGCACGAAAGGCTCCCCGGCCGCCGCCCGCCGATCGCTTTCGTCCCCGGGACATGTCGCGCATTTCCGGAAAAAACAGCGATGGCCTTTCCGCGTGTGACTTCTCTTCGGGCTCGGCCGAGAACGGCGTAAAATCCCCGATACGCCATCCCGCGCGCGAAAATTTCGTTCGCCCCCTTCGCATGCAGATCGAGCCGGTCGGATGACGATACAACTCATCCCAACCGAGATCGAGCCAGTTGAGCCCCTCATAGATCGAATCGAGCAAGCTGCGTATTGCGTTCGACGTCGGTGTCGTCAATGCGCAGGATCATGGTCCCGTCGTTGTGACGGGCGTAGAGCCAATTGAAAATGAAGGTTCTCGCGCTGCCGATGTGCAGGTAACCCGTCGGCGAGGGAGCAAAACGAACTCTAGGCATCAAAGTTTTAGGATAACAGTGCGGCCTCGGTTTCCCCTAAAGCGCAGGCGATGCGCCAAGCGAGGAACGGCTATGGCTCAGCGGCGCGGCGCGAAAAAGTTGCGGATCCGTTCGGCGCATTCCGCGCCCAGAACCCCTTCTTCTATCAGCACTTGATGATTCAAAAGATCCGAATCGGCAAGCTGAAACTTGCTCCGCTCGCCGAAGCGCAGATCGCGCGCCCCGAAGACCAACCGGCTGATACGTGCGGTTACGGCCGCACCCGCGCACATGATGCACGGTTCGATGGTGGCGTAGAGCGTTGCGCCTTCCAGGCGATAATTTCCGATCGCTGCCGACGCTTCTCGGATCGCCAGGATCTCGGCGTGCGCGGTCGGATCGTTTCGCTCGACCGGCGCATTGCGCCCCCGCCCGATTACTCGATCTTGACACATCACGACCGCTCCCACGGGGACTTCCCCCGCGTCTTCGGACTCGCTTGCGAGCTCGAGCGCCCGTCGTATAGTCGGCATCGCTCATCGTTAAACTTTCGTCCGCTGTTCATGAGAATAGCGTCATTTGCTGCTCTTGTGGCCAGAACTCGGGTTGAGGCTGTTCACCGGCTTCGAGCCCATAGCGTTTACGGACGCGCCGAACGCGCTCGCGGAACATTCGGGATAAGCACCTCGCAGATAGCATAGCGACCGAAACGCTCATGATAGCGGCGCACCAACTGTGGATAGTTAGTCTCCAGGAACGGGAAGAAAACTTTCTTCGCGCAATCCTTCAGGAATACGACGTTTCCGTTGATCCCGACCGCACCGGCGCGCGCCGACGCCTGCGCAATCGCATCGATCGAAGGATCGGAGTCGTTGATTAAGGGAAGAATCGGAGCCACATTGATCACGACGCGGAGGCCAGCAGACGAGAGTTTTCGCACCGTCGCGACGCGCAGATCGGGACGCGGCGCAAGCGGCTCCAACTGCCTCGCAAGATCGCGATCGAGCGTCGTGATCGTGACGACCAGCGTCAAGTAATTGCGCTTGGCGATTTCCTGGAAAAGTCCGTATCCACCGCCATCAGGTCGGATTTCGAAATCAGCCCGATCCGAAAACCGCTCGCTTGAGCAAGTGCTTCAAGGATGGAGCGGGTGATGCCAAAGCGCCGTTCCGCGGGCTGATAAGGATCCGTCGCCGTGCCGATCGCGATCGATTCGCCGGTCGGGATCTTGCGGAGTTCCGCCCGAAACGCGCGCTCCTCGAAATGCTTCACGAAGATTTTTCGCTCGAAATCAGCCGAGTCGCGCAGCTCCATGAACTCGTGCGTATATCGCGCGTAGCAGTATTTGCAGCCGAACTCGCAGCCTCGATATGGATTGATCATCCAGGAAAACGGCATGCGCGGACTGTCGGATTTCGAAAGGAAGCTTCGCGTCGTGAGTTCGCGGTATTCTACCAGCCGCTTGGCCTCGATCGAGGAGCTCTCCGCGGCGAGCTTTGCGATGCCGATGAGCCGTGGCACTCGTCCATTTTCGCCATATCTTCGCCCTTCGTCAAGTTCCTGGAGAATTACGCGTCTGCTGGCTCACTAATCTGACAAGGTGCCAAATGTCAGCTACTAAAACTGCACGGAAAACTACGACCGCCCTCGCCCGAAGCCTCCCCGTTCCCGCTGGAGTGATCGAGCGCCGGATTTATGTCCTGCGAGGTCAGAAGGTGATGATCGATACAAACCTGGCCGAGCTCTATCAAGTGTCGACCGCTAATCTCAACAAGGCCGTGAAGCGCAACCTCACGCGTTTCCCGGAAGACTTCATGTTCCAACTCACGGCATCCGAGGCCGAATCTTTGAGATTCCAAAATGGAATCTCAAACGTAGCCGTCGTCGTCGGCGTTACACGCCTTTCGCTTTCACCGAACATGGAGTGGTGATGCTTTCTTCCGTGCTCAAGTCCGAGCGCGCCGTGCAGATGAATCTCTTGATCGTGCGCGTCTTCGTGCGCTTGCGGGAAGTGCTCGCGACGCATAAAGATCTCGCGCACAAAATGCAGGAACTCGAGCGGCGGCAGAGGAATCACGGTCAGCAACTCGCGACGGTTTATACGATCGTCAAGCGGCTGATGGAGCAACCGAGAAAGCGCAAGCCGACTATCGGTTTCAAAGTCGACGCCTAAATTCGCGGAGTGCTCGCCGCATTTGCCGTTCGCTTGCGACTGTAGAAAAAGTAGATCACAATGCCGATCAGCAGCCAAACCACGAAGCGAATCCAGGTCTCGAGCGGCAAACTCAGAGTCAGCGTGAAGCAACTGAGAATCGACAACACGGGTAAAAACGGCACCCACGGAACGCGGAAGCCGCGAGGCCACTCAGGATTCGTGCGGCGCAGAATGATCACCCCCGCCGAAACGACGATGAACGCGAATAACGTTCCGATATTGGTCGGATCGCCGAGCGTGCCGATATCCCAAACGCCGGCCGGCAGGGCGGTGAACACACCGGCGATCCAGGTGCTGATATGCGGGGTCTCGTGTTTCCAATGCACCTCGAAAACAGACCCGGGAGGAGCCGGTCCCTCGACATCGCGAACCAGATGCGCGCCTGCCCATACTGTCCCACCAGCTGCCGAACTGACCATTCCTGAAAGAGCGCCGACCGTCACGACAAACCGCAGTCGATTGTATCCGATCGCCTTTAACGCATTTGCCACCGGCGCGTCGTTGCCGAGCGTGTCCCAGTGCGCGATGCCCGTCAACACCAGTGCGACGCCCGAGATAGAGAATCGCGCACGCGCCCAGCGTGATCAGGATTCCGAGCGGCATATCGCGTTGTCGATTCTTGCACTCCTCCGCTGCGGTCGAAATCGCGTCAAATACGATATAGGTGAAGAAGACGATCGCGCTTCCCGTCAGAACGCCCGAAACGCCGTTGGGCATGAACGGATGCCAATTCATCGTGTTCACCGCGCGCGATGCGCCGAGGATGAACGCGAGAATCGCGCCGATCTTCACCACGACCATCGCTCCGTTCGCGGTCGTATCCTTCGCGGACGCCCCGCACCAGCAGCATCGTGAGCACCATCAACAGCACGAATGCCGGCAGAGTAAACCGCGCGCCCGTCTATTTTTCCTTCCGCGAAAATTGGATTCGAGAGCTTCGTGGGAAGGTGCAGCCCGAAGACGTTATCAAGTAGATCGTTGAGATACGCCGAGAAGCCCACGGCCACCGCCATGTTCGAAACCGCGTATTCCAGGATCAAATCCCATCCGATGATCCACGCGAAAATCTCGCCCAGCGTCGCGTATGCATACGTATACGCGGGAGCCCGCCACGGGAATCATCGACGCCAGTTCCGCATAGCACAGGGCGGCGAATCCCCAGGCAATAGCGACGAGAAGGAAGGAGACGGAAATCGCGGGTCCTGCGCCCGGCCGTCCAAAGGTGCCGACAGCGTGGCGTCCGTCGAGCAGTAGATTGATCACCGGCGCCTTGAACACCGATGGATATTTGAACTTGAGCCCCGCCGCGGCCGTCCCGGTGAACGTGAAAATGCCCGAGCCAATGATTACGCCGATCCCGAGCGCGACCAGACTCCACAATCCCAGCGTCTTGCGTAGCTTTTGCGAAGGATGGTGACTGGCCGAAATCAGTTCGTCGATGGACTTCGTTTGGAATAGGCGGCGGGTCAGCGGGAAGCCATGCCGTGGATTTCGCGTAACCGTCGGATGCTGAATTCTCAATCTTAATGCATTCGGTCTCCACGCCGTCTCCACACGGACCGGGGTAACGCACGCTCCTGTACACGTCCGTGGGCGCGTGCGCGTCACACGCGTCGGACGCCGGGGAAGTCGAAGCGGCGGACCTCGATTGAAACGAACTTGGTCGAAATCACTCTTATGACCGACACCGCTCGCACCTGCCGTGGATCGGCAATGTTCGCGGTTTTTCCCGGCCGCCTCGTGTCACCATAGGGGAAACGCCATGAGCCGGCCCAAGGAGTCTGGAAGTTTCAGATGACTGCCGTTTTATCACGAATCATTTTTGCCTGCATCATAATGCTCCCGGGTATGGCCTCGGCCGCCGAGCTCACTTCGCTCGAAGCCGGTTACCGGCAGATGTACGATCAGCAGTTTGAGCGCGCCCACGATTCATTTCGTCAGTGGCAGGCTGCGCATCCTGACGATCCCATGGGGCCGGCTTCCGATGCCGCGGCCTATCTGTTCGGCGAACTCGATCGCCTCCATGTACGGAAGACCGAGTTTTTCTCCACGGACACCGGCTTCCTCGGCATGCGCCATCCCACTCCCGACTTTGCCGTGAAGCGGCATTTTGAGGATGCTCTGAATGCTTCCACCGCGGCGCTGGCGGACCGGCGCTTGGAGGCCGCGCCTTCCGATCAGAACGCGCTGTTTGCGACGGTGCTTCGCATGGGGCTGCACTCGGATTACACAGGTCTAATCGAGCGGCATTATCTCGCGTCGGTCGCCGACATGAAGCAGGGTCGTGGTTTTGCAGAACGGTTGCTTATGGAGAATCCCAGCAATTACGACACGTACCTGGCAATCGGTGTGGAAAGAGACATTCTGAGCCTGAAGCCGGCTCCGGTACGCTGGTTCCTGCGCGCGGGCGGCGCGCAAACCGATAAATGGATCGGTTTGCAGAACCTCGCGATGACAGCAGAAAAGGGACACTACCTGTTGCCTTTTGCACGGCTGCTGCTGGCCGTCGCCGCGCTCCGTGATATGGATTTTTTGAAAGCCCGCGAAGGCTTGGCGTGGCTCGTCTCCGAGTTTCCGGACGATCGCTTATACAAAGAGGAATTGGCTAAGCTCCCGTCCCGCCGTTAGCGGCCGTTGGCAGCCAAAATTCGCATGAGCAGGAGAGCCGACGCATGAGAATTGCCGCCGCCGCCAGCGCGTTTCCCGAACACTACTATCCGCAAGCCGTCCTCACCGCCGCGCTTCAACAATTCTGGGGCGACCGGCTCCGCTCGCCCGGACTTCTGCGCCGCCTTCATGAGCACGCGCAGGGGTGGACGGACGTTTACATGGCGCTTCCGCTTCACGCCTGGATCCAGGACTGAAGCGGAAGCGCCATGTGAGCGTCCGTGCGGAGCGTTGCGCGTGCTCATGAAGGCGGCGCAGAGGGGAAAAAAGCGGAGCCGGTCGCCCCAGAATTGCTGAAGCGCGGCGGTGAGGACGGCTTGCGGATAACATTGTTCGGGAAACGCGCTGGCGGCGGCGGCAATTCTCATGCGTCAGCTCTGCCTGCTCATGCGAATTTTGGCTGCCAACGGCCGCTAACGGCGGGACGGGAGCTTAGCCAATTCCTCTTTGATGAGCAATTGTCCGGAAACTCAGAAACGAGAAGCGCCAAGCCTACGCAGGGCTTTCAAAAAATCCATATCACGGAGCGCAGCAACTGCCACACAGCAGCCTGCAAAAGGCGACAGGTAGTGTCCCTTTTCTGCTGTCATCAGCGAGGTTCTGCAAACCGATCGATTTATCGGTTTGCGCGCCGCCCGCGCGCAGGAACCACGTGCCGGAGCGGATTCAGGCTCAGAGATGTAATTTTCCACACCGATTGCCAGGTACGTGTCGTAATTGCTGGGATTCTCCATAAGCAACCGTTCTGCAAAACCACGAGCCTGCTTCATGTCGGCGACCGACGCGAGATAATGCCGCTCGATTAGACCTGTGTAATCCGAGTGCAGCCCCATGCGAAGCACCGTCGCAAACAGCGCGTTCTTCGGAAGGCGCGGCCCTCCAGGCGCCGGTCCGCCAGCGCCGCGGGGAAACGTCAGAGGATCCTCAAAATGCCGCTTCACGGCAAAGTCGGGAGTGGGATGGCGCATGCCGAGGAAGCCGGTGTCCGTGGAGAAAAACTCGGTCTTCAATACATGGAGGCGATCGAGTTCGCCGAACAGATAGGCCGCGGCATCGAAAACCGGCCACCAGGGGATCGTCAGGATGCGCAGCCTGCCCACTGACGAAATGAATCGTGGGCGCGCTCAAACTGCTGATCGTACATCTGCCGGTAACCGGCTTCGAGCGAAGTGAGCTCGGCGGCCGAGGCCATACCCGGGAGCATTATGATGCAGGCAAAAATGATTCGTGAGAAAACGGCAGTCATCTGAAACTTCCAGACTCCTTGGCGCCGGCTCATGGCGCTTCCCCTATGGTGACACGAGGCGGCCGGGAAAAGCCGCGAACATTGCCGATCCACGGCAGGTGCGAGCGGTGTCGGTCATAAGAGTGATTTCGACCAAGTTCGTTTCAATCGAGGGTCCGCGCTTCGACTCCCCGGCGTCCGACGCGTGTGACGCGCACGCGCCCACGGACGTGTACAGGAGCGTGCGTTACCCCGGTCCGTGTGGAGACGGCGTGGAGACCGAATGCATTAAGATTGAGAATTCAGCATCCGACGGTTACGCGAAATCCACGGCATGGCTTCCCGCTCAACCCGCCGCCTATTCCAAACGAAGTCCATCGACGAACTGATTTCGGCCAGTCACCATCCTTCGCAAAAGCTACGCAAGACGCTGGGATTGTGGAGTCTGGTCGCGCTCGGGATCGGCGTAGTCATTGGCTCGGGCATTTTCACGTTCACCGGGACGGCCGCGGCGGGGCTCAAGTTCAAATATCCATCGGTGTTCAAGGCGCCGGTGATCAATCTACTGCTCGACGGACGCCACGCTGTCGGCACCTTTGGACGGCCGGGCGCAGGACCCGCGATTTCCGTCTCCTTCCTTCTCGTCGCGATCGCCTGCGGATTCGCCGCCCTGTGCTATGCGGAACTGGCGTCGATGATTCCCGTGGCGGGCTCCGCGTATACGTATGCATACGCGACGCTGGGCGAGATTTTCGCGTGGATCATCGGATGGGATTTGATCCTGGAATACGCGGTTTCGAACATGGCGGTGGCCGTGGGCTTCTCGGCGTATCTCAACGATCTACTGGATAACGTCTTCGGGCTGCACCTTCCCACGAAGCTCTCGAATCCAATTTTCGCGGAAGGAAAAATGACGGGCGCGTGGTTTAATCTGCCGGCATTCGTGCTGTTGATGGTGCTCACGATGCTGCTGGTGCGGGGCGTCCGCGAAGGGACGACCGCGAACGGAGCGATGGTCGTGGTGAAGATCGGCGCGATTCTCGCGTTCATCCTCGGCGCATCGCGCGCGGTGAACACGATGAACTGGCATCCGTTCATGCCCAACGGCGTTTCGGGCGTTCTGACGGGAAGCGCGATCGTCTTCTTCACCTATATCGGATTTGACGCGGTTTCGACCGCAGCGGAGGAGTGCAAGAATCCACAACGCGATATGCCGCTCGGAATCCTGATCACGCTGGGCGCGTGCGCGATTCTCTATTCGGGCGTCGCACTGGTGTTGACGGGCATCGCGCACTGGGACACGCTCGGCAACGACGCGCCGGTGGCAAATGCGTTAAAGGCGATCGGATACAATCGACTGCGGTTTGTCGTGACGGTCGGCGCTCTTTCAGGAATGGTCAGTTCGGCGCTGGTGGGACAGTATGGGCAGGCGCGCATCTGGTTCGCGATGTCGAGGGACCGGCTCCTCCCGGGTCTGTTTTCGAAGGTGCATTGGAAACACGAGACCCCGCATATCAGCACCTGGATCGCCGGTGTGTTCACCGCCCTGCCGGCCGGCGTTTGGGATATCGGCACGCTCGGCGATCTGACCAATATCGGAACGTTATTCGCGTTCATCGTCGTTTCGGCGGGGGTGATCATTCTGCGCCGCACGAATCCTGAGCGGCCTCGCGGCTTCCGCGTTCCGTGGGTGCCGTTTTTACCCGTGTTGTCGATTCTCAGTTGCTTCACGCTGATGCTGAGTTTGCCGCTCGAGACCTGGATTCGCTTCGTGGTTTGGCTGCTGATCGGCATTGTGATCTACTTTTTCTACAGTCGCAAGCGAACGGCAAATGCGGCGAGCACTCCGCGAATTTAGGCGTCGACTTTGAAACCGATAGTCGGCTTGCGCTTTCTCGGTTGCTCCATCAGCCGCTTGACGATCGTATAAACCGTCGCGAGTTGCTGACCGTGATTCCTCTGCCGCCGCTCGAGTTCCTGCATTTTGTGCGCGAGATCTTTATGCGTCGCGAGCACTTCCCGCAAGCGCACGAAGACGCGCACGATCAAGAGATTCATCTGCACGGCGCGCTCGGACTTGAGCACGGAAGAAAGCATCACCACTCCATGTTCGGTGAAAGCGAAAGGCGCGTAACGCCGTCCACCACGGCTGACGTTTGAGATTCCATTTTGGAATCTCAAAGATTCGGCCTCGGATGCCGTGAGTTGGAACATGAAGTCTTCCGGGAAACGCGTGAGGTTGCGCTTCACGGCCTTGTTGAGATTAGCGGTCGACACTTGATAGAGCTCGGCCAGGTTTGTATCGATCATCACCTTCTGACCTCGCAGGACATAAATCCGGCGCTCGATCACTCCAGCGGGAACGGGGAGGCTTCGGGCGAGGGCGGTCGTAGTTTTCCGTGCAGTTTTAGTAGCTGACATTTGGCACCTTGTCAGATTAGTGAGCCAGCAGACGCGTAATTCTCCAGGAACTTGACGAAGGGCGAAGATATGGCGAAAATGGACGAGTGCCACGGCTCATCGGCATCGCAAAGCTCGCCGCGGAGAGCTCCTCGATCGAGGCCAAGCGGCTGGTAGAATACCGCGAACTCACGACGCGAAGCTTCCTTTCGAAATCCGACAGTCCGCGCATGCCGTTTTCCTGGATGATCAATCCATATCGAGGCTGCGAGTTCGGCTGCAAATACTGCTACGCGCGATATACGCACGAGTTCATGGAGCTGCGCGACTCGGCTGATTTCGAGCGAAAAATCTTCGTGAAGCATTTCGAGGAGCGCGCGTTTCGGCGGAACTCCGCAAGATCCCGACCGGCGAATCGATCGCGATCGGCACGGCGACGGATCCTTATCAGCCCGCGGAACGGCGCTTTGGCATCACCCGCTCCATCCTTGAAGCACTTGCTCAAGCGAGCGGTTTTCGGATCGGGCTGATTTCGAAATCCGACCTGATGGCGCGGGATATCGGACTTTTCCAGGAAATCGCCAAGCGCAATTACTTGACGCTGGTCGTCACGATCACGACGCTCGATCGCGATCTTGCAAGGCAGTTGGAGCCGCTTGCGCCGCGTCCCGATCTGCGCGTCGCGACGGTGCGAAAACTCTCGTCTGCTGGCCTCCGCGTCGTGATCAATGTGGCTCCGATTCTTCCCTTAATCAACGACTCCGATCCTTCGATCGATGCGATTGCGCAGGCGTCGGCGCGCGCCGGTGCGGTCGGGATCAACGGAAACGTCGTATTCCTGAAGGATTGCGCCAAGAAAGTTTTCTTCCCGTTCCTGGAGACTAACTATCCACAGTTGGTGCGCCGCTATCATGAGCGTTTCGGTCGCGATGCGTATCTGCGAGGCGCTTATCCCGAGATGATCCGCGAGCGCGTTCGGCGCGTCCGTAAACGCTATGGGCTCGAAGCCGGTGAACAGCCTCAACCCGAGTTCTGGCCACAAGAGCAGCAAATGACGCTATTCTCATGAACAGCGGACGAAAAGTTTAACGATGAGCGATGCCGACTATATGAAGATGGCGCTCGAGCTCGCAAGCGAGTCCGAAGACGCGGGGGAAGTCCCCGTGGGAGCGGTCGTGGTGTTTCAAGATCGAGTAATCGGGCGGGGGCGCAATGCGCCGGTCGAGCGGAACGATCCGACCGCGCACGCCGAGATCCTGGCGATCCGAGAAGCGTCGGCAGCGATCGGAAATTATCGCCTGGAAGGCGCAACGCTCTACGCCACCATCGAACCGTGCATCATGTGCGCGGGTGCGGCCGTAACCGCACGTATCAGCCGGTTGGTCTTCGGGGCGCGCGATCTGCGCTTCGGCGGAGTGCGGAGCAAGTTTCAGCTTGCCGATTCGGATCTTTTGAATCATCAAGTGCTGATAGAAGAAGGGGTTCTGGGCGCGGAATGCGCCGAACGGATCCGCAACTTTTTCGCGCCGCGCCGCTGAGCGATAGCCGTTCCTCGCTTGGCGCATCGCCTGCGCTTTAGGGGAAACCGAGGCCGCACTGTTATCCTAAAACTTTGATGCCTAGAGTTCGTTTTGCTCCCTCGCCGACGGGTTACCTGCACATCGGCAGCGCGAGAACCTTCATTTTCAATTGGCTCTACGCCCGTCACAACGACGGGACCATGATCCTGCGCATTGACGACACCGACGTCGAACGCAATACGCAAGCCTCGCTCGATTCGATCTATGAGGGGCTCAACTGGCTCGATCTCGGTTGGGATGAGTTGTATCGTCAATCCGACCGCCTCGATCTGCATGCGAAGGCGGCGAACGAAATTTTCGCGCGCGGGATGGCGTATCGTGATTTTACGCCGCTCTCGGCCGAGCCTGAAGAGAAGTCACACGCGGAAGGGCCATGGCTGTATTTTCCGGAAATGCGCGACATGTCCCGCGACGAGAGCGATCGGCGTGCGGCGGCCGGTGAGCCTTTCGTGCTGCGTTTCCGTGTACCCCGCGAGTCGCGCGCCTCGGTCGAATTTCACGATCTGGTGTACGGCGAGCAGATCAAGGCGACCGCGGATATCGAAGATTTCGCGCTGCTCCGCAGCAGCGGGCTGCCGACGTATCACATGGCATCCTGCGCCGACGATGCCGATCTGCGCATCAGCCACGTGATTCGCGGGCAGGATCACCTGACGAATACGTTTAAACACATTCTGATTTTCGAGGCGTTGGGTGGCGAGATCCCGCACTTCGCGCACCTCCCGTTGTTGATCGCGCCCGACGGTTCGAAATTATCGAAGCGTAAACATGGTCCCGTGGTCAGCGTCACCACGTATCGCGACGGCGGTTTCCTGCCGCACAGCTACGTCAATTTTCTGTGCCTGCTGGGTTGGTCGCCGAAGAACGATCGCGAAGTGCTGACGCGCCAGGAATTGATCGATCTGTTCACACTCGACGGCGTGAATCGTTCAACGCGACGGTGAATTTCACCGAAGAAGACCCCTTCGATCCGAAGGCGGTGTGGCTCAATGCGGAATATTCGCACGTTGCCCGTGGAAGAACTCGCGCGGCAACTTGTGCGTTCGCGCAGGCGGCGGGTTTTGCCGGTGCGATGAAGCGCGCGCTGTAGATCGCGCCGCTGATCCGCGAGCGTATCCGCACGTTGCGCGACGTCGCCACCACGGCGGACTTTTCTTCGCGGCAGAACTTCCCCCGTATGATGTCGCCGAGTTGATTCCGCAAAAAGGCGACTTCGCGATGGCGGCCGTGGTTCTGCAAAAAGCGCACGGCGTTTTGCAATCCGCGGAATTTACGCATGACGGATTGGATGCGCGCTACGCGGCGCGGCGATCGAATCGAAAGTAAAAACCGGGCAGATGTTTCAGCCGATCGCGTCGCCGTGTGCGGACGCAAGATCGCTCCGCCGCTGTTTGAAACACTCGTGGTATTGGGTGCGCGAGACCTGTCTGCACAGGATCGAACGGGCGCTCCGACGTTGCAGAAGGCGCCGGCCGCTGGAAATCTATCATCAGTGAATCGACCCCGGCTTGAACTTTATTCGCGACATCATTCTGTCGGACCTGGAAACCAACAAGTACGAAGGGCGCGTGCAGACCCGTTTTCCTCCGGAAGCCGTATCGCACGTCGGCCATGCGAAATCGATCTGCTTGAATTTCGGCCTCGCGGCGAGTTCGGGGCGGTGCAACCTGCGCTTCGACGACACCAATCCGGAAAAAGAAGATACCGAATACGTCGAATCGATCATTGAAGACGTGAAATGGCTGGGCGGCGATTTCGGCGACCGTATGTATTACGCGTCGGTATTTCGGCCAGCTTTACGAATGGCAATCCAATTGATCCGTGACGGGAAGCTTACGTCGACGATTTGACGCCGGAACAGGTGCGTGCCCAGCGCGGTACGCCTACCGAAGCGGGTCAAAATAGCCCGTATCGCGATCGCAGCGTCGAAGAGAATCTCGGATCTTTTCGAGCGCATGAAGAAGGGCGAATTCCCGGATGGGAGCCGCACCCTACGCGCCAAGATCGACATGGCGGCTAAAATTTCGATCTTTCCGAGATCCGATTCTGTATCGCGTCTGCATGCCGAGCATCATCGAACCGGTAACAAATGGTGCATCTATCCGATGTACGATTTCGCGCACGGCCAGTGCGATTCCATCAAGCGCATTACGCATTCCATTTGCACTCTGAGCAATATAT
>CAVXVL010000092.1:0-43590 GCA_963765085.1 Terriglobia bacterium
GGCCTCTGGTGGTGTGGATCGTGTGGAAATACTGGAAGCGCCAGCGATCTATCAAGAGCCTGATTGTGGCCCGCATTACTCCGAAAGAGTTGCTGGAACGGATCGACGATGTGGTCTTGATCGACTTACGCGTGGAGGAGGAAGTAGAAGACAAGCTTCCCGGCGCCATCTGGTTCAATCGCCGGGAACTCGAACAGCAGGCCCGCACCATTCCGCTGGACCGCGACGTCGTGATCTATTGTTCCTGCCCCAACGAAGTGACCAGCGCGGGTGCGGCTCTGCAATTGAAGAAACTCGGGATCACGCGCGTTCGCCCGCTCGAAGGCGGCTACGACGCGTGGCGCGAGCGCGGATATCCGTTGATCTCCGCGCGTGAAACGATCCAAACATAACCCCCGCGCTCGCTGTGCCGCGAGCCACGCGAATGTGGGGGAAAGAGAAAGGTGCCGCCGCCATGGCCGAACACACTCTCCGCTCGATTGCTTTCCCGGTTCTCACCGACGACCAGATCGCCCAGGTGGCGAATTGCACCACCGTTCAGGCTAGAAAGTGCAGCGATGGAGAAGTCCTCATCTCCGTCGGCGACCGCATGCTGAAGTTTTTCATCGTCAAGTCCGGACGCGTGGAGATCGTGGACTATTCCGGTGACGAGCCGAAGACGCTCACGGTCCACGAAAAAGGCAACTTTACGGGCGATATTTCGCATTTGACGGGCACCCCCGCCATGGCCAGCGCGATCGCCCGCGGCGACGATTGCGAAGTATTCGAAATCTCCAGCGAGGCTCTGCGCCACGTTTTAAACCAATGCCCCACTTTGAGCGATATTATTCTGCAAGCTTTTATCGCCCGCCGGCAGTTGATGCGTGAGTCGCCCAACTTCATCGGGCTGCGCGTGATCGGATCGCGTTACTCCCCGGACACGTTTCGCGTGCGCGATTTTCTTTCCAGGAACCGCGTCCTGTTTACCTGGGTGGACCTGGAGACGGAAACGCAAGTCGACCAATTGCTCAAGCAGTTCGGCGTGACCGAGGCCGATACGCCGGTGGTCGCTTGCGCACATATGCTGCTTCTGCGCAATCCATCGAATGAGGCTTTGGCGGACGAGATCGGCCTGCATCAGACGCTCGAACGCGCGGTTTACGATCTGCTCGTCGTGGGCGCGGGTCCGGCGGGACTGGCCGCCGCGGTTTATGGCGCATCGGAAGGTCTGCGCACCGCGGTTCTCGATAGCGTGGCCCCCGGTGGCCAGGCCGGCAGCAGTATGCGCATCGAAAACTACCTGGGCTTCCCGACCGGATTGACCGGCGCCGAACTCACGGATCGGGCGATCATTCAGGTCAATAAATTCGGGGCGCATCTCTCGGTCCCTACGGCCGCGAACCGACTCACGTTTGAGAACGGCTACGCGGTGCTCAACCCCGGGAACGGGGAGTCCATCACCACGAAGTGCCTGCTGATTGCAACCGGCGCGCAATATCGCAGGCTCGACGTGGACGGCTTCGAACGATTCGAAGGGACGGGCGTGTATTACGCCGCGACGCCGGCCGAAGCCGAACTGTGCCGTGGGTATCCGGCAATCGTCGTAGGCGGAGGTAACTCCGCCGGTCAGGCGGCCGTGTACCTGGCCGGGCACGCGAGCCGTGTGCTGGTCCTGATTCGCGGCAATGATCTGAACAAGAACATGTCCAGTTATCTGGTCAACCGCATCGAGCAGACCCCCAACATCGAACTACACTGCAACACCACCATTCAGCGCATGCGAGGCACTACGCACCTGGAGGCGATCGAGATGGTCAACAGCGTTACCGGCGAGACGAGCACCGTTGAAACTCCAGCGGTCTTTAGCTTCATCGGCGCGAACCCGTGCACCGATTGGCTGCCTCCGGAGATTGAGCGGGATGCCAAGGGATTCGTGCGCACCGGAGCGGCCTTGGCAAAGTCACAGCACTGGAGCGTTGCACGGCAGCCTTTCCTGCTGGAGACGAGTCATCCCGGCGTGTTCGCCGCCGGAGACGTACGTTCCGGATCCGTGAAGCGAGTCGCCTCGGCGGTGGGCGAAGGCGCGATGTCGGTGCAGTTCGTTCACGAATATCTCAAGGAGATGTGACGGGCGGGGGACGTCTGGGCGCCCGTGGTCAGCGGATTTAGATCGTTCGTAATACAATCAAAGGCGATTTAACTTTCCGCTGCGAGGACTCCCGATGATATTCAAACTGCCGCGCTCCCAGACTTTTTCTTGTGCGGCGCTGCTGCTGGCCGCGATATCCGCGCCGCTTGGTGCACAAACGCACACTCCCGTCTTTAGCGCGGCGGACGCGGAGGCCGGCAAGAAGCTAGCAGCGAAGGCGCTCGAAATCCGCGCGCAAATCAAGAAAATGGACGCCCCCGCCGAGCCGTTCAAAATCATGGGCAACCTTTATTTCGTCGGGCCGGAAAATGGCGACTGCTATCTGCTGACGTCTCCGCAAGGCCACATTCTGTTCGGCGCCGGTTTCCCGACCAGCGTGGATATTGTGACGAAGAACATCGAATCGTTGGGTTTCAAGATGACAGACATCAAGGTCATTGCGCTGAATCACAGTCATATCGATAGCTCCGGCGCGATTCAGGAAATGAAGAAGCGCACCGGCGCCCAGGTGATGGCCGGCTTCGCGGAAGTGCCCTACATCGAACGCGGCATTCATGCGCAGAATCCCTTCGCCGAGCCGGGCGGCCGGGGCGGTCCACGGTATGCGGGCGTGCATGTGGATCGCGCGCTGTACGACGGCGATGTGATTCAGGTGGGCCCGCTCAAGGCGACCGTGTATCTCGCGCCGGGCCACGCGCCGTCTCCCGCTTCGTTCGTTTACACGGTGCGAGAAGGCCGCAAGGATTATCGCGTGATTGAATTCTGTTGCTGGGAATATCCGGACGATCTGAGCCGCAACGGTTTCATCAACGAAGCCGCGACGCGCCACACGGTCGCGACCTGGGCCAAGCTACAACCCATCGACATCTATCTGGAAAATGGCGCGTACGGCTGGGGCGGAACCGTTCTGCAACCGAGCGGAACTTTTCAGGAGCGCATCGCGAAGTTGAAAGCCGATCACAAGCTCTTCATCAATCGCGATTATTTCAGGCAGATTTCAGCGGCTCGTGAGGCGGAATTCGACGAGAAGCTGCACACGCTGGACGCAGCCCAAAAGGCAGTTCAAAAATAAACCGCGCTTCAAAAGTAATCGACGAACCGCTAGCGGCTGCCGCTGGATAATTTGCGATAGTATTCGGCGACGGAATCCTGATAGCCCGCTGGGATCTTGGTCGGATCCGTGTTGCGAATCGTACCGCCGCGGCTCTCATCCAGCTGCCGCCGAAGTTGTAATTCGAGAGCGTCGACGTTGCTGAGCAGCTGCTGGTGCATCTGCTCGACCAGCGCAGGATTGCCGGGGAAACGGCTCGGATCGAGCTTACGCATCTGATCGATCAGCGACTGCAACTGAGCCCGCGCCTCCGGACTGTCTTGCACCGCGGAGCGAACCTGATTGAGCAGATTCATTCCTTGCTCGATCTCGTGTTGCGTATCGGCTGGGTTGGGACCTTGCTGCGGCGAGACGGCGCGTCCGGAGATGCGCGTGTTGCCCGTATCCAGATTGCCCATCACGTCCCCGCCGCGATTGCCACCGCCGTTCGCGTTGCCCGTCATGCCGGCGATCCGGTTTCCGATCTGGCCCCCTTGTTGGCCGCCCTGTTGACCGCCCTGCTGACCCGCTTGTCCGTTCTGTCCTTGCTGGCCGCCCTGCGCCTGCTGTTGTCCCGGTTGGCCGGATTGACCCTGCTGTTGACCCGCTTGTCCTTGACCAGGTTGTCCGTTGCGCGAGAGTTGACCGCTTTGGAACTGTTGGCCACGAGGCTGACCCTGTCCAGGCGTATTGTTCGGCTGCCCCTCGGGACGTCCGCCCAGACCGGCGATTTGATCGCGTAAACGGGAGAGATCGTCCATGGCGCGATTGATCTCGCCGTCCTGTGAGTTATGCTGCGCGCTGCCCAAAGCCTGCGCCGCCTCACGAACCTCCTGCCCGAGCTTTTGCAGGTCGTTGGTCAGACCGGTTTCGAAAGGATCGGAGAAATTACCGGTACGCAAACCATCCGAGCTGCGCTGCATGCGAGTATTGAGATCGCTCTGATCCAGGCCCTCCAGCGCGCTCCGCAGTTTGCCGGATGCGGCCGGTTGTGTCGGCGCAAGCTCGCGCGCCGAGCTGCGCAATTGCTGCGTGAGGCGTCCCAAGTCGTCCGTGACGCGTTGGCGATCGTTCACCATTTTGTCGACTTCCTGCGCGGACGGGTAGCTTTGTTGCTTGCCGGAAGTGCGAGCGTTGTTCTGTTGCGAAACCAACCCGCGCACTTTATCCGCTTGCTGCTTTTGCTGGGCGGCTAATTGCTCGGCAGTCTGCGCCATCGAATTGAGGCGGCCGGCGGCGTCCTGCTGTTGCGCACCGCCCAGAAGGTCGGTCGCTTCGCGCAGGCGATCCGCGGCGCGGCGGGAATCGGCCGCACTGGCGTTCTGCGAGGCCGCCCGTTGCATATCCTGCGTCGCCTGGCGTAATCGATCGAGCGCCTGCTGCGCCGCTTGCTGGCGGCTATCGGCGGCCTGGTTGGCGGATTGCTGAGATTGAGCTCCGTCTTGACCCGCGCTCGCCGAGGCACTGCCCGCCTGACCGCTCTGTCCGGATTGCCCGGCTTGTCCCGATTGTCCCCCTTGACCGGACTG
The DNA here is from genome assembly GCA_963765085.1 of Terriglobia bacterium. Lineage (GTDB taxonomy): Bacteria > Acidobacteriota > Terriglobia > Bryobacterales > Bryobacteraceae > Palsa-187. The sequence continues at coordinate 4,748 of CAVXVL010000092.1, forward strand.
TCCCTTCGACTGCCCGCCCGACGAAGAGGCGCTCTGGCTGCCTTGTTTCCCCTGCTGACCTTGTTGGCCTTGCTGTCCCTGTTGCCCTTGCTGGCCCATCTGTTGCTCCATCTGTTGCTGGAGCTGCTGCGCCTCGCGCTGCAACATCTCTTGTTGCCATTTCTGTTCCGCGGTCTGCGCGCCGTTGCGTTGCTGCTGAGCGAGATCCTGCTCGCGTCGGGCCAACTCGTCGAGCTTCTTCAGCGCGTCTTCGATTTGCTGCGCACGCTGCTCCGCGGTCGTCTGCGAGCCCTTGTTGGTCTCGTACTGATTCTTTTCGGTATCGAGCTCAAGATCGAAAAGCGCGGCCATATCGCGAGCCGCTCCGCCCCCGCCGCCTCCACCACCGCCTGCGCCGAACGCGACCTGGATTTGCCGGAAGGTCGCTTCCGCGCGCAGCAGGAATTGCAGAGCCTTCTGTTCGTTCGGAACCGCATCCTTCCACTTCTGCTGCTGCAATTGTTGCGCGGCGGGCGCCATGGCCTGCGACGCCGCGATCATATCTTTCTGGAACGCGCCGATCGCCTGAACTTCACTGGTAAGCTCGCGCGCCTCCAGACGGCCGGAGAGCGTCAGCGCCTGATCGTGCAACGTCGTCTGGGTCTGAGACAGAAGCTTCGCAATATCGGCGGCCTGCTGTGCCGTCGCGTTCTTGTCGCCTTGCTGACGGAAGGTAGCCGCGATGATTTCCTTCTCGCGCTGGGAGATCTGCGCTTCTTGATCGCCGCCCCCACCGCCGCCGCCTCCTCCACCACCACCCGCCGATTGCGATTGCGAGAACTCGCGCTCGAACGGATCGGCCTGGATGAACATCATGTCGGTGTGCGCGTCGGCGTTCGCGTCTTTCGCGGTCGCGTAGACGCTGACCAGATCGCCGGGAACCAGCTTGAAATCCTCCAGCGCAATCACGGCCGAGCCATCGGCTTGCCGTTCGCCTTTGCGCTTGAGAAGATCCACGGTTTTTTCCTCGCCGCCGTTCACGGAATAATGCAACGTGACGTCTTTGAGGCCGTATTCGTCCGTCGCCTTGGCGGCGATCGTCACTTCTTCGATGGGGCTCGCATGGAAGTCGCCGCGTGGACGCACCAACGAAATCTGCGGCGGATTGGCCTTGCGTGCCTCGATGAAAAAGTCCTCGCTAACGCGCACGGCTTGTCCGGCCTCGACGCCCGCAACGTGATACACGCCGTCTTTCTCCATCTTGACGACGCCGCGATAAACGCTCTGTCCCGCATTGGACGTCGCTTCCGCGAGCTGGATCTTCTCTCCGCTGTCGAGCTGAATCTGACCGCCTTGCAGCGGACGATCGGTGACCACTTCGAGATCCGCCTGGGTGCCGACCACGGCGCGCAGATCGCCGCCGCGTTCCTCGGTCTCCGATGGCATTCCGGTCCACGCGGGATAACGATACGTCACGCGAATCTGTTTCACGGCAGGCAAACTGGTGACGCGAATATTAAAATGCTTCGACGTCATCGCTCCGGCGGTGACGTAATATTCGACGTTCTCCGGAACGCTGGCAAACAGGAATTGATAGCCGCCGGCGAAGTTCCCGGCCGCCTGCGGCTGCATCGGAATCTCTTCCCACTTCGCGGAACTCTCGTAGCGCGCATGCAGCTTGACGTTGGGCGAACGCAGACCCATCGGGATCGCCGAAACCATCTGATCGGCGTGACGCCGCACCACGGCGTCGCCCGGCATGACGCGCAGATCGTAGAGTGCGGGAGTATCGTGGTGCGGACCGGTCCACAGAAGCGAAGCGCCGTAGCCGATAAAACTCGGACCTGGAAAATCGGGACCCGCCGCGATCATCCAGATCAGGATCGCGAACGCGCCGACGCCCGTCGCGAGCGAAACCCACAAACGACGGTCCGTGACCATAACCTTGGGCTCGGCGGTTTGTGCGACGTTGAGCGTGTCGCCAGCGAGAAGTTCGATAAACGGATCTTGCCCGTCGCGCTCTGTGAACGTGATGAGGCGTTGCTGGAATTGCGGGAACGCGGCTTCGGCCGTTCCGACGGCGCGGCGGCGCGTCAGGCGACGTAAGGGCAGCGCCAATCCGGCCGCAGCAGCCACGGCCAGGACCAGGAGGAGCACGAATCGAGAGGCGGGCACGCTTCCATGCGAAAAGGCCAGCGCATTGGCGATGATGACCAGCACGAGCGTCGCCACGAGTGCGCTGCCGCTGAGAATCGCGACGCCGCGCAACAGGGCGCTTAAGCGGAGACGCTTCTCCAGTTCGGCAATGTAGGCGTGAAGTTGTTCGCGGAGACTCATGGAACCTCCAGCACAGCGTTTTAACACCTAAAGCATATCGCAGTGGTGATGGCCGTGGATCGCGATTGGCGCTCGGCAAGCAAGCGATCCGCACTGGTTGCGAACCCTCCGTGCTGTCAACAGCGGAGTCCAATGTTTCGTTTCAAAAATAGGCTCCAGGCATGTCGTCCCGAGCGAAGTCGAGGGATCTGTTTTTAGAATCCCAAGCAGAGAATAAACGGCGAATTATGCCCGCCGTTCGGGACGATCTGAGAGGTCTCGAAGCTGTGCGGAAACGGCTCGCTGCTCGGATGTAAGCGTCGCGTATTCAGAAGCCTCGGGAAGGGACGCAGCGACAGGCACCTTCCAATGGGTCGGGTGCCGAAAATCAAAACGATGCGGCCAGCGGCGCGCTAGGGGCCAAGGCATGGAAATCGTGATTCGACCTGGAAGTGGCCTTTTCGGGCCTACGACTCCTCGCGCTGCGTTCCCAGATATCCGCTCGCGACCACCGATTCCGCGACCCCGCAAGCGAGCACCAGCAGCATGATGTACCACCACAGCGATTCTGGAATCTCGTGGGATGTTGGCGGGGTGGCTGCGGCGGTAGTGTTTCCAGACGCCGTTGACGAAGGCGTCGTACCTTTCCACAACGCGAGGACATCATCGGGAATGACGTCGAGATTTGATTCTTTCGGATCGGGATTGACGCCGATTTCGTCCTGCCGTCCATTCGCAAGACGAAGCTGATAATATCCCGCCTCGGTGAGCTGGAACGATTGCGCGGATGCGGCCTCGGTCAAAGAGAGAGGACGCTTGCCCTCGGGGTCGGTGATCTCCACGCCTTGCCCTTTTTCCTTGGCATTGCGAAGTTCAAGAAATGCATCCACCGTGCGAGCTCCGCCTTGCTGTTCACTTCCCGCAAGATAACGAGCGGTCTGCTCGATGAAAGGGACGAACGCGGGATTCAAAGGAAAATCGTTGGTCAGATTATCCAGTCCCGAGGTCAGCAGTACGACGCGGCCCTCGCCGAGGCGCTTTTCCAAGAGCAGCGGCGTTTGATCGCCCAAACGCACGATCACGCGAGCAGCGTCGGGACCGTTACCGGGATCGACATCGAGCGCGTAGAAAAACTTCACACCCGGCCAGCCCGCGGCCTTCGCGACGGAGGGATACGACGCATCGCTGGAGCCGACCGCCATGTAACGGTCGGGGACGCGGCTGTAGTCGCGCGGTTCAATAATATGCGCGCCGAAAATCGGAATTTGCGTGCGGGCTCCCGCCGACGTGCCGGCGGTGATGAAAAGACTACCGCCGGAGCGAACATACGCGGTGAGCGAATTTTCCAGCAGCGGCGGCACCGTGTTGACGTCGGAAAGAACCACGAACGCGTAGTTCGAAGCCTGACGATCGGCGGCTTCGTTCACGTTGATCGATTCGAGGATGAAGGCGGACTGCGCGGCGGCCGAGAGCGCGGCGCCGATGTACAACGGCGAACGCGTATCGCCGTAGTTGTGGATCAGCAAGACCTTTTGCGGATCGGAACGCTGCACCGCGAAGTGGTGGAGATCGTCCGCCGGAAAGCCGTCGGCGCTATCGATCTTGACCTCGCAGCGGCTGAAGCCGTAAGGAACTTCGAGGGCGGGGAACTCGACCGTGGCTCGCCCGTTCGCGGGAACCGTGACATTCTTCGTGGCCGTGGTCTTGCCGTTCACGACCAGCGATACGGTGCGTTGCGCGGCAGCAGTTCCGAAGCCGGCCACGACGGCCTGAACGCGAACGGGCTTCGCGTCCTTGCCCCACACCTGTCCGGGCGCGTCGACCGATTCGACCGTCCAGTTGGGCTCGGCCTTCGTGACGACGGCATGCGGCACCAGCGTCACATTGCCGGGCAGCGCCATGTCGGAAAACGTCGCGGCCAGATCCGTGCGTTGCATGTCGCTGAACACGTGCAGCTCGACGGGAGTGTGCACCGATTCGGCCATCGACCGTACGGCGCGCGCAAGCTCCGCGAAATTACCGTGGCCATCGCCCGGTTGAATCGATTGCACTGCGGCGCGCAGAGCCGATTCATCCGTGATGGCTTGCGTCATCAAGCGCAACTGCGATCCGAAGGTAGCGACTTGTCCGCGTGCCGCGCCTTTACCGGAGAGGACGTTCATGGCGGCGGCCTTCGCGTCGTCCAGCCGCATGCCGGCCCGCATGCTGAAGGAATTGTCGATCACCAGCAGCACCAATCGATTGCTCGCCAGCGCCCCCGCATCGCGATTGATAAACGGATTCGCGAACGCAAGGATCAAGAGAAATAAAATCAGCAGGCGCAGCGCTAGTAATAAAAGATGATCGAGCCGTTTATGACGCGTCGAGGCCTGCACGCGCGATTCGTACAGCATCAACGACGGCACCAGCTTCGGTGGAACTTTGTGCTTCTTCAATAAGTGCAGGTAGAGCGGAAACGCGAGGCCCGCGAGACCGGCGAGGAACCAGGGCGCGAAGAGACCCATTTATACGATCCTCCACTTCCGCCGCCGAAGAGCACCGGAGGATTCTAATGTGCGCCAGGTCAGCGAGAACATCGGCCGAATCCTTCCTGTGGGGCTGAAAGAACTCCGATTATAAACGAACCGCCTGCTAGGCGAAGCAATCACGTCCCCTCCGCGCGGTGGGCATCCGCGGACCTACCGTTTTCACAGCGCAAGTTCGCTATGTGAGCCGAGACGCACAAGCTCAAGGCTGCCTTCATCCGGCTTGCGGTAGATGAGAACGAGATCCGGCCTGACGTGGCAGTCGCGGTGATCGTTCCATTTGCCGGAAAGCGGATGATCGAAATTCCGGAGTGGCAACGGCGCGTCGGCGGCGAGCAGATTGACGACCTCCATCAGCAAGGCGTCGAGCTTCTTGCCGTGCCGTCCTGATTTTTCTCGCGTGTAATCACGTTGAAAGCGATTGGTGTACTTAACGTCCCGCATTCAGACTTCGCAGCAGTTTGTCGGGCTTACCGGCCTTCACCAGCTCACCCCGGCGCGCGGCTTTCATCGCCGCGACTGTTTCCGCGTTGGGATGGAGCGGTTCGAACGGCAGGGCCTTTTCCGCCGCGACGCGCACGAGCAGCAGGCGAAAGGCGTCGGAGACGGTGAGTCCAATTTTCTTCAGGGCGGCGGCCGCCTCCCGCTTGGTGCGTCCGTCGATGCGGGCTCGAACGACGGAATTGTCGGGCATGGTATTGAGTTCCTCTGAGCTACATTGTAGCCCAAGATGCTTGCGAAACATTGTAGCAGTTTCACGGTTTCTGTAGGCCAACGGGACCACTTGCGTGCCCGCGCGGGTGGGGTCGGGCTTTTCAGCCCGCCGCCTGCTTTGAGCAGGCGTTAGGAGCAAGGGATCACGCCGCCTAAAAGGCGGCCGCAGCCATGAATGGCCGACCCCACACCGGCCTCGGCCGCCGGCGGCAGCCACAGAAACCCTGAAAATGCTCTAGCTTCCCGACGTTCCGCCATGGCCCTTCCTGCGGCATATCTTACGCGGCAAACCCTATGATTGGAGGATTCCCCGGCGCCGACCGGAAAAGCTATGCGCCCTTTTTCTATACGATCCCCCATTTGCGCCGCAGCCACCACTCGGAAAAGCGCAGCAGCACCAGCACCAGGAATACCAGCGGCAAATTCCACAGATCTTTGGTCTCGCGCATCGTCACGCCGGCCTCCGAAAAGGGAATCGCGCCGGCGAGTTTGCCGAGATCGGCGGGCTTCCAGTATTGTCCGCCGGTTTGCGTGGCGAGGCGTTCCAGCAGTTCGCGATTCTGTTCGGTATGGAAGTTCTCCGCGACGCCGTCCATGCGCTGAAACGTCAGAACGTCGCGGCCCAATTCCTTCACTTTGCCGGTCGTGGGATCGGCGCGCTGCGCCGTGACCTCGGTCAGATAGGCGCCCGGTTTTGGGCGCGGACCACGCAGCCTGGAACTGGCCGGGATTATCCGGTACCGGCGTCATCTCGACCAGCGCGCTTACGCCGCTCGGCCCCAGAATATGAGCTTCGACTTTGGCATCGGAAGCGGGATTGTACTGTTGATCGCGAACATCGGCGGTGAGCGTCACGGCGCCGTTGTCGAGCAGCATCTGCGCGGGAACGGAAGCCGTCACATGGCCAGGAGTATCCGAAACCACCCAGCGCAGAAGCTGCTGCCAGAACAAATCGTGAGCCGTGTCGCCCAGAGGCGAACTCATCTGCCAGCGCCAGCTGCCTCCCGTCGCCATGATCGCCGTGCGTCCACGGCCGAAGTTCTCCGTAATCAGCAGCGGCAGCTTCCTGCCTTCGGGCGTGATCATATCGGCCAGCACAGCCGCGCCCGGCTTGGGCGTGCCGGGATCTTCATAGTCCATCAGGTAGGGAAGATTTTTCCACTTCGCGGCGTTCGCGGCGGGGTCGTCCACCAGGCGCGTAATAATGCTATCCACGCCCGCGGGCGCGAGTTCCGCCGTCGCATGCGTGGTGCCGTTTCTCGGATCGGCTTCGCGATGAAAAGTTCCCGTCTGGGTCGGCAGAATCGTCGGGCAACAGGTCGGTCAGATTTGATGCGTTCCAGCCGCCGTCCGCCATCGCGAATTGACCGCCGAGCAGCAGCAATCCGCCGCCTCGCCGGTCCACGAACTCGCGAATCAATTCCTGCTGGACGGGCGTGAAATAGCCGGCTTCCACCGAGCCGATGATCAATCCCTGGTAGGCGAAAAGGTCCTCCGGGCGCGACGGAAACCCGTCGGCCAGTTCTTTGGGATCGAGATTCCCTGCCGGTAGAACTTTGTTTTCGCTGGTGCGAACCATGGAGACGATCTGCACCATGCGGTCGTCCTCTTCCGCCTGGCGGATGAACTTGTACTCCCAGCGCGGCTCGCCCTCGATATACAGGATGCGGCGCGGTTCGGAGCCGACATTCACCACGCGGGTCAAGCGTATTGTTGGCCGTGTTCTCCTCGCCGGGGAGCGGAGCGGCCGCGATCTGCAGCGTCTTGGCGCCCGCGCCGCCGATATCGAACATCAGCGTCTCGGTCTGCAGGTTGCCGTCCGGCCCCAACGTGACCGTGCGCGCCGCCAGAACCTTCGCCTGGCCGCGTGCGCTGACATCGCGCACCGTCAGGTTGATCTTGCGCGCCCGCGTATCCGCGCTGGTGAAACGTGATCTTGGCCGCGAGTCGGGAATCGGCCAACGCGCGCGGAGCAATCACGACGTCGTCCAGTTCCACGTCATGCGCGGCGCGCTCGCGTCCGAAGCCCACGGTGTGAACGGGAATGTGGCGGGCGCGCAGCGCGCTGATGGCGTCGGCGCTGATGCCCCCGGCGTTGTCGTCGCCGTCGCTGAGCAGCACCACCGCGCCGATGGGCAGGTCGGAAGTCTCCTCGCTCAACTGCTTGAGGCTGTCGCCGATGCGCGTGGAGGGCGCGTTGGGTTGCAGGTCCTTGAGATTGTCGATGCGGGCGGGCACGTCGTCCACGCGATAGAGACGCGTTTGAAAGGAGCGGTTGAGGCTGTCCAGGACGCCGTTCTGAAGCGCCTTCACGGCTTGCGCCTGGCGGGTCGAGCCGTCCTCGGAGATGCCCATGCTGCGCGAATCGTCCACCAGCACGGCGATGATGTTCTGTTGCGGCTTCAGCTCGGCGACGGTGATCGCCGGCTGCCACAGCAGCACCAGCACCAGCGCGGCCAGCAGCGACTGCAAGCCCCAGATCACCCAGGCTCGCCAGCCGCGCATGACCGGCGCGGCCTGCGCCAGGCGCGAGCGGATCAGCCAGGCCAGACCGGCGGCCGCGGCCAGGATCAGCAGCACCAGCATCCACTTCGGCCACGCTCCCAAAAGCGCAAATTGGCCGCGTGCATACACCGAACGCGGATACTTAAAAAGGAACTCGAACATGGGCTCGTGGGCTCGCGTAACAGTCGGATGCGGAGCGCGCGGTTCATGCCTAATGGGTCATCGCGTAGGTAATGTAGTTGAGGACGATGCGAAAAGCAAGTCCGGAAAATTTCTCCGGGATACTCCGGGCTGTCCGCCCACTCCCAGGCGTCGCCCAGATGCATGTTGGCGCAGATCGCCACCATGATGCGCCCGTGGTCGTTGCGGATGGCGCGCCACTTGGGCACGTAGCCGTCCTTCTCATAGGTTCGGCCGGTGTTGACGTAGACCTCGCTGGGGATCTGAAACTTCTCGTTGATGTCGTACAGGACGTGGTAGATCTCGTCGCCATCCTTGAGATCCTCGACCGGCCGGTCGGGCAGCACCATGCGCATGCCGGCCATGAAATGCTCCCAGTCGTCGGTGCCGTGGAAGTCGTCCACCATCAGGAAGCCGCCCTTCAAAAGATAATCGTGCAGGCGTTTGGCTTCCTCGTCGGTGAAGGTCCAGGTGTTCACCTGGACGGCGTAGATCCACGGATAGTCGAAGAGATGGTCGCTATCGAGATCGACGACGTTCAGCGGCGACGGAGAGTTGATATGGGTCAGACGCCGCAGGGCGATCAGGCAATCGTTGTCGGCCTTGGGATAATCGCGCGACCAACCGCCGTAAACGCGCCGATACCCGAAGCTCATGCCGTTCGCGTAGCCGGAAGTGTATTGCAGGCGGGTCCAATAAAACTCGGAGGGAACGATCGATCCGCCGTAATCGGAATAGCGGTTGCGTCCGAATTGCAGCGCGGAGAGCCCCACGCTGAGTGTTAGCAGCGCGGCAACGGCGGAGATGGACTGCACCATCTTCATACGTTTATTTACCTCAAACGTCGATTGCAGCATATCAGAAGCGGAATAGGATCTGCAGCAGGTAAAGCCAGAAGTCCAGTCTGGGCGATGCGCCGCGTCGAAGACCGGATCGGAGACAGGCCTATGCATAGCCACTAGGTTGTTATACTTAAATATAACTTAAGGAAACGCGATGCGAACAACAAATCTCCGCAAGGTCGGCGGCTCCGTTATGCTGACCGTTCCCCCCGCGCTGCTCGATGTCTTGCGCCTACAGCCGGGCGCTAAGGTCGGCATCGCGATCGAAGACGGCCGCCTGGTCGTGGAGCCGCAACCGCGTCGCAGGTATACCCTGGCCGAGTTGCTCGCTCAGATGTAATTCCAAAGCGCGCCGTTCCAAACAGGAACAAAAATGGCTCGACAGCAAGCCGGTGGGCCGTGAGCTCTTCTAGTGTGACGTATCCCAAGTGTCGATATCGATCTTTCGTCCACTCAATCCCATTTTCTGAGCCGCGCGTGTCAACGAGCGGTAACGACACTTCGGATACAGGAGACTAGTGATCAGCGCGAAGCGGGGCGAAATCTGGCTGGTGAATCTCGATCCGACGTCGGGACATGAGCAAAAGGGCCGCCGTCCCGTTCTGATCGTATCGCCCGAAGCATTCAACCGCGTAACGAAGGTGCCCGTCGTTGTCCCCATCACGAGCGGCGGCAATTTCGCGAGGATGGCTGGTTTCACGGTGCCGCTGGCCGGAACGAAAACGGCGGGAGTTGTTCGATGCGATCAGCCGCGCTCGCTGGATCTCGCCGCGCGTGCGGGTTCGAAGTTAGAAAGCGTGCCCGATGCGATCGTCGAAGAGGTGCTCGCGAAGATCACGCCGATCTTTGAATGAGCCGTCCGGCGATCTCCGTCGGCGACACTCTGGCGGTAACATAGTCGAAGTCTGGCTTTCACTTAGATTATGCAGAGACGCGACTTTCTCAAAATCGCCGGGGCGGCGGCCACCACCGGCCGGCTGATCGGCCAGCAGATGCAAATGCCGGCGCAGTCTTTCCTCGCGCCGTCGGGACCGACAGACGTTGCCTAGACCGATTTCACGCTGCACATCGCGCCGGTCACGGTGGAGCTCGCGCCCAATCGGATCATCAGCACCATCGGATATAACGGCATCTCGCCGGGTCCGCGGCTGCGCATGAAAGAAGGCGTGCCGGTCAAGGTGAACGTCATCAATGATACAGACGTACCGGAGACGGTCCATTTTCATGGATTGCTCATTCCTTCGGACGTGGACGGATCGGAGGAAGAAGGAACTCCTCCCGTGCCTCCGCATGGAAGCCGCAGCTACCAGTTCACGCCCACACCGGCGGGCACGCGCTGGTATCACACGCATACGATGTCGATGGACGATCTGCACCGCGGCAGTTTTACCGGCATGTTCGGGTTTCTGATCATCGACGGCGCGAAAAATCCCGGCCGGTATGATCAGGAACACTATCTCGCGTTGCGCGATTGGGAACCGTACTTCAGCAATCAGGCGATGGACAACGACGATCTCGACCCCGCGGGCCGCAACCGGAAAGGCCGCAGATGATGGATACGCGCCCGCCGGGATAGAAGTGCAGTCCGATATTTTTTCCATCAACGACAAAGCGCTCGGCGCCGGCGAGCCGATCCGCGTGAATCCCGGCGAACGCGTGATGTTTCATTTTCTGAACGCGAGCGGCATCGAGAATCGCCATCTGGCGCTGCCCGGCCACAAATTCAACGTGATCGCGCTGGACGGAAATCCCGTGCCCACGCCCGCGGCGGTGGACATTTGATGTTGGGTCCGGGCGAGCGCATCGATGCATGGGTCGAGATGAACCAGCCGGGCGTGTGGATCCTGGGCGCGCCCGAGGACCCGGTACGCGAAGGCGGGTTGGGTATCGTGATCGAATACGCCAATCAACGCCGCACCCCGCAGTGGACGCCGCCGCCGAAATCCAGCTGGGATTATACGCTCTTCGGCAAGCCGCCGTCGCAGCCGGCGCCCACAGAGAAGCTGGACATGGTGTTTGAAAAGGTGCCGCGCGGCGCAGGGAAATTCAACAGCTTTACAGTGAATGGCAAAGCAGTATCCGCACGACCAGGAGATTCGTTCTCAAGCAGGGCACGCGCTACCGGCTGACGTTCCATAACCGCACCGACGATTCGCATCCGCTGCACGTGCATCGGCATCAACTCGAGATCGCCGAGATCTATGGCAAAGCCACTTCAGGCGTGATCAAGGACACCGTCGTCGTGCCTACCTATGGGCGCGCCAGCGTGGACTTTACCGCCGACCAGCCGGGACTGACGTTGTTTCACTGCCATATCCAGCAGCACATGGATTACGGCTTTAAAGCGCTGATGCGCTATGCTTAGCGATTCGCGAAAAGCGCGCGGAAATTACCTCTCCTCACGCGCTCGATAGAAAGTACAACCGTTCGCGGAGTTGACAAAGATCGAGCCTCGGCGCAGAGTGTGAGAAACTTTTAGAAGAAATTGAAAAAGGGGCGTTATCCACTTTCCACGCTCATGACCAGGAGAAATTTTCGTGATGCGAATTCATAAATTACTTGTTTCCTCAGGATTGTTGGTTCTTCCGGCAGTCCTCTTTGCGCAGGAAAAGACGCCGGATCTCGCAGGCGTGTGGTCCGCGCGCGGACTTTCGGCGAATATTTACGAAAAAGGCGATCCACTCATGACACCGTGGGCCAAGGCTGAGTATGCGAAAGCCAAGCCTTCTTTCGGGCCGAAGGCCGTTTTACTGACACAGACCAACGATCCCGTCTACAAGTGCCTTCCGCCGGGCGTACCGCGCGTCTATTTTCACCCGTTCCCACTGCAAATCGTGCAAATTCCCGGGCAGGTGATTTTAATGTACGAATACGATCACACCGTGCGCCACGTTTTCACCGATGGCCGGAAACATCCGGAAGACGCCGAACCCACGTGGCTGGGACACTCGATCGGCCACTGGGATGGCGATACGTTCGTGATCGATACGGTGGGTTTTAAGGACAAGACGTGGCTCGATCGTCTGGGCCGCCCGCATAGCGATCAACTACACGTCATCGAGAAGTATAAGAAGACGGCTGCCGATAACCTTCAAATCGGCGTGACCATCGACGATCCGAAAGCCTACACGGCGCCCTTCGATGTGTCCTTCAACATGAAACTTCAGCCCAAGTGGGACATCGCCGAAATGTACTGCCTCGATACTCTGGGCTTCGAGGAATTCGAAGCCGGCGGCCACGCGCCCGTGCACTAATTAATTTCGGGCTTTCAGTTGAACTTCCGCCACGTCGCCTTTCACTACAAGCGTCGTTCCGAAAGGACGCGACAGAGCAGCCAGTCGATCGAGAATATAGTGCGCCTGCTCGCCCGTCGCGGGTTTCGGTAGGCCGCGCGTCTGCATAAAAAGATTGTCGGTATGCTCGTCATGCTCGTCGGGCTGACCTTCCCCGACTTTATTCTGTGCGATCGGCCGGAATTGAATGGATTGCAGATTCTTTCCACGGAAATCGACGTAAGCAACGACGCTTTCCCAGACAATCGGCTCGTCGAGAAGAGTGTCGGCCGGCGGCACCTGAAAAATGAAATTACCCAGGTCGTAGAAGATGGGATGCCCGCGATAAATCTCGACGCCGTGCAGCATGGGCGCGCCGTGCATCACGATCATATCGGCGCCCGCGTCTATTTCCGCGTGAGTCCATTTCTTGAGCCATTCCGGGGGCGCTAAGCGCTCGGGAAGTTCTTCGAGCATGATCGTCTGGAACGGTTTGTCGAACACGTGATTGTGTTCATACACGATGACCAGATCGGCTTTCTTCGTGGCATTTCGAATACTTTGCAGAATGCGTTGCGAATCCGCTTCGTTCGGTTTGTTCCCGTCGATGTGGAGCTCATTCACTCCCGCCTGCGTGGCCGTAGCTGCGCCTCCGTCGGGAACCAATCCGGACGCCATCCCGATCAGGGCGATCGTGCCTTTCGGTGTTTTCAGATAACCCGGCGCGACCGCTTCGTCGATATTGTTTCCGGTGCCGGCATGCGCTAGATTCAGGCGTTTCGCTTCGTCGATCGCGTTATGAACGCCCTGCGTCTTGAGGTCGAAGGAATGATTATTGGAGAGCGAGATTAAGTTGAAACCAAAAGTTTGCAGCGCGTCCATGGCTTCCGGCGGCGAAACGAATCTGCCGTCTCCGCGCGTCTCTCCCTTTTTCGGATCGTAGACGGTCGCTTCAAAATTCGTGAACACGACATCGCCCTTCAGCAGGGATTTAATGATCGGCACCGCGGCCGGCGCGTGTGCGCGAATATCCGACCGAATCATCGATTGCCCGGCCAACGTGATACTGATCTCTTGAGATTGCGCGCGCAGCTCGGTTCGCGCGGTGAATCCGAGGACCAAGCAGGCCGCGGCTACCGGAAATCGGCCGCTCTTCCATCCTGTCGCCATCTGATTTCTCCTCCACTGCCCGATCGTAGGGCGAGACAAAAGTGATGATACATCGCTTTCCCGGCCACATGCGACTACCATCCACCTTGTTCCTCCGAACGGTTTAGAAAAAACGACAGTTCGCCCGCGAATGAAGAGGCGTCCAGGAAGATTCGTAAATTTCAGGTTCGCGCCGTAGGAACCAGCTACAATGCGTGAGGCAAAGTTGCAGATGAATTTGAATCGCCACGGAGGATTTTCGTGATCGCACAGCATCGTGCCGAACAAGTGGGGAGCCTGCTTCGCCCCAAGGAATTACTGGAAGCGCGGGCCAAACACGCCAACGGCAAGCTATCGCTCGAAGAACTGCGTGCCGCCGAGGATCGCGCGATTCTCGATTCGTTCGAGAAGCAAAAGCAGACGGGAATCGACGTTTTCACCGACGGCGAGATGCGTCGCGCTTCGTGGCTCACGGATATGGCGGACGCGGTCGAGGGCTTTGTGCCGAAGGCCATCGAATTCGAGTGGAAAGGCGAGCATGGCGGCTCCGTGAAAAGCACGGCGCAAGCCGTGAGCGGCAAATTGCGGAAAACCCGCAAAATGACGGAACACGAAGTGCCTCTGCTCAAGCGGTCCGCTCCCGGGCCGTTCAAAGTCACGGTCCCAGCGCCGTCGAACTTCACGCTCGCCAGTTACAAGCATGGATTGACGGAGGAGTTCTATCCCACGCACGCCGATCTTTTACGCGATCTGGTCGACATCACTCGCGATGAGATCGCGTGGCTGCGTTCCCAAGGAGTCAACTACATCCAGTTCGACGCGCCGTTTTATTCTCATTACCTCGATCCTTTGCAGCGGGCGCGGATGACGTCGGAGGGTCTCGATCCCGACCGGGAATTGGAGGCCGCGATCGCCGGCGACAACGCCTCCTTCGCGGGAATTCCGCGTGAAGGGCTGACGCTCGCGTTGCATGTCTGCCGCGGAAATCGTGAGAGCGCGTGGTTCGCGGAGGGCGGCTACGATGCGATCGCGGAAAAGCTGTTCGGACTGCTCGATGTCGACACGTTCCTCCTCGAATACGACAACGAACGCGCCGGGGGATTCGAGCCGTTAAGGCTGGTTCCTCGCGAGAAGAACGTCGTGCTGGGACTGATCACCACCAAGGAGCCGGCATTGGAGTCGCAGGATCAAGTGCTCCGCGGAATCGATGAAGCGGCGCGCTTTGTACCGCTGGAGCGGCTGGCGTTAAGTACGCAATGCGGGTTCGCGTCCACGTCACCCGGAAACATGATTTCGATGGACGAGCAATGGCGCAAACTCGCGTTGGTCGCGGACACGGCGCGAAAAGCGTGGGGCTGAACGGAACGCCAATCACGGGCGCGCCCGCAATCGCCGGGACCATTCCGCAAATTGTTCATCTGATGTAAACTTGTTGCGACCAATCTCGATAGGCTTTCGACCGATAAGCTTTCGAATGGTGCGGGGAGGTAAGCGATGAAACGCAATATGGCGATCGTTTTAACGGCCGGATTGCTGGTAGCAAACCTGGCCGTCGCGCAGCAGAAACCGGCTCCCGATGCGAAGGCCGCGGCGGCTGTGTCGAAGATTCGCCGCACACCTGACGGACATCCCGATTTGAGCGGCGTATGGAGTTTCGCGATTTCGATCCCACCCGGAGCCATCGCGAAAGTAGTGAACGGCCAGAGGACGGTGCTGAAAGTAGATCAGTCCGCCCGTTATTTCCAGGCCGACCTGCCGGGCGCACTTCCATGGACCAAGACGCCTTCCTATAAGCCGGAACTGCGCGCCAAGGTCGCGGATCTTTCGGCGCGTGAGAGCAAAGTGGACGCGGTGTTTTATTGCGGCCGGCCGGGCGTACCGCGGATCGGTTCGCCGCGAAGGATCGTCCAGCTCCCGAATGAATTCATCTTCTTCTACGAAGAGATTTCCGGCGACGCGTTCCGCTTTATTCCCGTGAGCGCCAAACACCATGCGGACTTCAATCCGTCGTATTACGGCGATGCGGTCGCTCACTGGGAAGGCGACACGCTCGTGGTGGACACCACGAATTTTGTCGAGGACACCTGGTTCGGAGAAGACGGCTATTTCCACTCCGACGCGATGCACGTGACCGAGCGTCTATGGCGCGCCGGCGACAATCTCGCGTATCAAGTCACCGTCGACGATCCCAAGGTTCTCACCGAGCCGTGGACCAACTACGCGCATCTCATCAAGCCCTCCGACGAACCCATGCAGGAGTCTCCGGCATGCAAGGATGAGGACGGCAATCGTCTGCTGAATCTGGATCACCACGTACAGCGCTAGCTAAGCGTCGTCGCCCTTTGGCGTAGTGCCAGCCTCGCCCAACCAGCGCTTCGCGAGCGCGCCTGGATCGCCGGTTTGAAGGTCGACCGGAATCTGTCCGGTCTGCTCACCGTTCACGGATAACGTCGCGAGTATACCGTCCGGCGTCGGCGCGAGTTCCATGCGCTTCTCCTGCGCGTCGAGGCGCAATGTTTCTCCGATCCAGGTAAATCTCACCAGCATCCTCTGCTTGTGCCCGATCGCGCGGCATTCGGTGAGCAGGTTCATGGTGAACGGCGAGGTCTTTAACATCTCTACGTGCGGCGCGCGCAGCAGGGCCGCTTGCTTGTCCGCTTCCCGGCGTTCCCGCTCGCGCTTTACTTTGACCGGATCCTTCTCCTCCAGGTTTTCCAGCGCCTTGAGATTGTTTTCGAGATTATCGAGGAAACTCATTCTGTACTTCTTAGTATGGCGCGAAGTGCGCTCACTCCACCGTGACGCGCTTCGGCAACTCGTGCCATAGTGTTACGGATGGGAGCTACGAATATGTGGTTGCGACCCGCGCCGTTTTTGATCCCTGCGCTTCTTGCCTGTGGATGCTTCGGAGCGAATGCGGAGAGTATCGCAGGAGCCGTTCCTCCGTCATCCATCCCAACGTTTTCCACCGCGAACATCGCCCGCCAAGGTCATTTCTACATCGGCGGGCACTACCTGGGCGAGCCTGGCAAAGAAACGATGGACGGCGCGATGTACGTCGAGGTGTGGGTCCCCAAGCGCATCCGCCATCCTTATCCGATCGTGTTCGCGATCGGAGGCGGAGGGCAGTGGACCTACAACGTCATGCAGACGCCGGATGGCCGTCCGGGGTGGGCGTACGATTTTCTCAATCAGGGCTATACGGTTTACATGATGGACATGCCGGGGCAAGGGCGCTCGGCGAACATTCCGGGAGTCGATGGAACGACGCTTCCGCCGCGCTCCGGTCCTCTCATGGAAGAGGTCTGGACCAACGGACGGCCTGCCTCCACGCCGCAAAGCAATTGGCCGGGGAAGAACAAATATACGCAATGGCCGAGCGACGCTCCGAACAAGGGCAAGATGGGCGACCCGGTGTTCGATTACTTCGCGAAGATGGAGCAGCAGGCCGTGGTCAGTCCCGGGTTCGAGAAGCGCAACATCGATGCGATGCAACATCTGCTCGACGCGATCAACCAACCGGTGATCCTGATGACCGGCTCGGCGCTTGCGACATCAGCATGGGTGCTGGCGGATACGCGTCCGAAACTCGTCAAAGCGATCATCGCGTCCGAACCCGTCGCGCCGCCCATCGGGAATGCGGAACGCGGCGTGACTGGCATGGGACGCTTATGGGGCTTGACGAATCTTCCGCTGCATTACGAGCCGGAGATCAAGGAGCCATCGGAATTACGGCCGTTTCAAGAGGCGAAGGCGGACGGTCCCGACCTGATCCCATGCTGGATTCAACAGGAGCCCGCGCACAAGCTGGTAAACTTCCAGGCGATTCAGGTTCTCGAAGTATCGGGAGAGGCGAGCTATCATCGTCCCTATTCGCATTGCGTTACGAAGTGGCTGAATCAGGCAGGCGTGAAAGCGACGTTCGTGAGACTGGAAGATGTCGGGCTGCCCGGGAACGGACATCAGTTCATGTCGGAGAAGAACAGCGCCGGCATCTCGAAATTCTTCATGAGCTGGCTCGATAAGAACGTTCGCTGAGTGGCGTTATCGAACACACAAAACAAATCACACAAAATCAGGAAACACGCGGACTGTCCCCATGTTTTCCATGCCGAGGTTAAACGCGCGTTTGAGAGCCGCCCTTGCGCCGAAAGCAGTACGCGCACCCTCCTCGGTCGCCTCTATCCCATGAAGAGGTGAAAAGGGGACAGTTCAGGCTGACCCCTTTTCCCCGACCCTTTTCCCGCCCCTTTTCCCCTTTTCCCTTTTCCCCTTTTCCCGGGACGAGACGTCCCCCATATTTTGAGCCGATAGACTACTTCGCGTCATCCGGCAATCTGTACGCGACCAATTCACCGGGAAAATTCGGCCCACCGATCGCGATCACGATATATTGCTTGCCGTTCAGCATGTACGTCATGGGCGAGCCGGTCTGCCCGGTCGGCATAAACACCGCGCCGACCTCTCTCCCCGTCGCCTTGTCATAAGCGCGGAGTCTCGCGGCGTTGCGGCCCTGAGCGTCCGTGAACGTTCCACGCTCGCCCGCGATCACCAACGAAGATGTCGTCAGCACGCCGACCAATCCGCCGCGGCCCGTGCGCGGAATCGTGACGCCCTTGAGCGCCGGACTATTGCGAATATTGTCGGGCGTCTCGCCATGCGCGACCTTCCAGGCGATCTCGCCCTTATCCAGATTGATCGCGACGATCTGCCCATAGGGCGGCTTGAACAACGGCAGTCCTTGCACGGTGAGCGGCGGGCGAACCGTCTCGCCGCTGGGATTGTCGGGTTGAGCGGGAGGCCGCGCGATGCCGGAGATAAAATTCATATCCGTCTTCCCGGGCTCGGGCGTAACGATTCCGAGCGGATTGACCTCGGCCCACGTGAACGTATAAAGCATGTGCGTTTCGGGATCGTACGATCCGCCGGGCCATCCGGTTCCACCCTGGCAGCACCCGGCCACGAGCGTGGCTAAAGGACCATCCACTTTACTCATCGCGGGTGGAGTAAATAGCGGACCCATTTTGTAGCGCGCCGCGATCTTCTCCGCCTCTGCCCGTAATTCAGGCGTGAAGTCGATCAATTCATCCACCGACGTTCCGGTGCGTCCATACGCCGGAGGCTTGCTCGGAATCGGTTGCGTGAGC
The DNA here is from genome assembly GCA_963765085.1 of Terriglobia bacterium. Lineage (GTDB taxonomy): Bacteria > Acidobacteriota > Terriglobia > Bryobacterales > Bryobacteraceae > Palsa-187. The sequence goes on from CAVXVL010000092.1 coordinate 23,377, forward strand.
GAATATTTCTCGCCCGGCACATCGCCGCCAGGCGCGGGCTTCTCTTCGATCGGCCAGATCGGCTTTCCCGTCGCGCGATCGAAGACGTAAAGGATTGATTGTTTGGTCGGCTGCGCGACCGCTTTCACGACGCGACCGTTCAGAGTGAAATCGACGAGCACGGGCGCGCACGGGATGTCCCAATCCCAGATGCCGTGATGCACCAGTTGATAGTGCCACTTGCGCTGCCCGGTCTTGAGATCCACGGCGACGATGCTCTCGCCGAACAATCCGTTGCCGGGGCGATGGCCGCCGAAATAATCGCCGGTGGGGAGTTCGACGGGCAGGTACACCAATCCCAATTCCTCATCGACGCTGATCTGCGCCCACACGCCGGTGTTGCCGGTGTAATCGGCGGAATCGTTTTCCCACGTGTCGTAGCCGAACTCGCCGACCTTCGGAATCGTATGGAAGATCCACAGGCGCTTGCCGGTCTTCACATCGAAGCCGCGGACGTAGCCTTTTACATTGCTCTTGCTCTTCGGCGCGCCGCCCGCCAAATGCGCGGCGCCGACGATGATCGTATCGCCCGCCACCGTGGGCGCCGAATGCAATCCCACTTCGCCCGTGACGAGATCCATTTCCTGATCGTCATCCAGCTTCAGATCGACGACGCCGTTCTTCCCGAAGCTCGGAATCATCAGACCCGTCTTCGCATCCAGCGCGATCAAGCGGTAACCCGGGGTCACGTAGAGGATGCGGGCTTCCGTGCCATTCGACCAATACGCGAGGCCGCGTCCCGAAAGTCTGCGCGGCGCGCCATCGCCGCGAGCGCCTTCTTTTTCGGTATGCATCCACAACATCTCACCTGTTGCCGCATCAAGAGCGACTACATCGCGGCGCGATCCGGCTACGCTGTACATCACACCACCGACCATCAGCGGAGTCGCTTCGAGATTGAACTCCGGACGAGGACCGAGGTTCGCGGTGGTGAAGCGCCAGGCGATCTGCAGCTTGTCGAAATTAGAAGCGTTGATCTGATTGAGCGCGGAATAACGGGTATTTCCCAAATCGCCGCCGTAAGTCGGCCATTCTCCGTTTTTCGCACCGGACTGCGCCTGGAGAGGCGCGAGGGCGCACAGGAAACCGATCCCCAGAATGTACGACGAAAGTTTCGACATGTAACCTCCCACTCGCAATCAGCTCACTGAATTATATACATCTATTCACGCGAGCCGGTTTGAGCCGGATTGCGCAGAAGCTCGGGTTCGGTGGACGTTTTTACTTCTTGCGCGTGAATTTATAGTTGCCGGATACGTGCTTTACGAAGAGTTCGTCGGGCGGCCCGGAGCCTTTCCTGGCGAACTCGACTCCCAAGCCGTAAAGGCCGGTAAAGTCACTATCCGATTTCGCGAGCAGGGGCGTGTTGCCTCGGCCGTCCATATCGCCGTACAGTTTCCCGTTGGAGAAGCTGATCGTGACGATTCGGGCGACTCCTGTGGGACTCCACAATCTGGGCTGCTCCAGATACGTACCTACATAGCTTGCGAGAATCGCCGAATCGACTTTTGCGGCATTTTTGGTTTCGTCGGACGCCTTGCCGATCCAATGCTCGCGATTCTTGTTGGCTTCGTTGCAGACGAATTCGATCATCTCCGTATCGGGGGCCAACTCCGCGCGCACCTTGATCGTCCATGGTCTGGCGTACGTGCCGGGATCTGAAAGCGTGATGTCGACATCCATGTTGCCGACGTCGCGGCGCGTGTAGCGCTCGGTCATTCGCAGCGCCTCGGTGTGCGGATGGCCGTCGTGATCCAGCCATGTCTTATCGTTGAATCCGAAGCTGTCGACCACCAGCGAGTTGCCGTCCCAGTGTCCAACCGAGTAACCCATCCAATCGGGATTGGGCATTTTTTCGAGCGAACGGCCGTCCATGAACACCTGGCGATACGTCAGATCGGGATTCAGGATGACGATCAAGCTAGGAGTCTGGACGATCTTGATCATCTCCGCGCCGGTCGAATCGGCGCCGGTGGCGTAGCCGGGGCCCAAGGGCAAGCACAGCTCATGCATGTAATCCTTTTGCAGATTCTCATCGCGTTCGGCCACCAACTTCTGCGCCCACGGCTGAATGTCGGAGGGCTTCAGATCCGCTGCGATGTTGCTTTTGTATTTGGGCGAAATCTTGTTCCACAAGCCCGTGAAATCGGGATGGCCGTCAGACGTGCGCGGCGCGGCAGCCGCGAGATTCGGCTTGCCGTCGGATGTACGAGGAATCCCGCGAGTTGGTTGATCCAACCACTGCGCCGGCAACGGCGCACTCCCGATGGCTGTCAGAATCAGCATTGCCAATGTTGCCGCCGATTTCTTCATGGTTGCGACCTCCTCCTACGCTTGCTCGACCGAACCCACCGTGATTCGGATGAAATGCCGCCGAACGTCCTTGCTGATTTTATACAATGTGTCGCCGAAAACAAGGCCCCACGCGCAGCTCCGCGAAACGACGCCCTGGCAGTGCGTCGTCGGTTCGGCTAATCTAGGGAAGTTCTTCGCGCCTCAATGTTCCGGGAAGAACTTCGGGAGGACCGATCATGATTTCTCGCCGCGAATTGCTCCGCTGGAGCGCGACGCTGGGGGCCTCTGCCAAAGCGTTCGCCGCACGCCTGCCTCGCCTGGGATCGATCGCCGCGCAGGTCAAGGCGCCGGCCGACGCGCTCTCCGGCAAGATCTTCTACAAAGAAAAGGACGGCGAGCAGTACGAAATCTATCGCAAGGGCGCGGCGTGGAACGCTCGCAAACCCAACCGTTTCCCGAATGCGATCGTACTCGCGGAGAGCGACAAAGACGTGATCGCCGCCGTGAAGCTAGCGAAAGAGCGCGGCTGGCAAGTGGGCACGCGATCGGGTGGGCATAGTTTCACGGCCTCGCACACCCGCGATAACGCGGTGCTGATCAACATCTCCAAAATGAAGGAGCTTTCGGTTGATCCGAAAACGCGGATCGCGACCGTGAGCCCGGCCTGGTTGGGCGACGCCTTTAATAAAGTTCTGGCCGAGCAACACCAGCTCATGTTTCCCTCGGCGCATTGCCCGCGCGTGGGATTAGGCGGCTTCGTCATGTCCGGTGGACACGGTTTCAATTCGCGGCTGTGGGGACCGGGCTGCGCGAATCTGCAAGCGATCGACGTGGTCACCGCTGACGGCGAACTGATTCATGCGGACGAAGATACCAATAGCGATTACCTGTGGGCCGCTCGCGGATCGGGTCCCGGATTCTTCGGCGTAGTCGTGCGCTTTTACCTGAACCTGCATCCGCTGCCCACCGTCGCGAAATCCAGCAATTATATGTTCACGCCGGACGTGATCGAAGAATTGTTCACGTGGTTCGGAAACATCCAGAACACTTTTCCCAAATTCATGGAAGGCGGAATGAACGGCGGCATCGTCGATGGGAAACCGGTGTTGCGGATGAACGGCCGGTGCCTGGGCTATTCGGAAAAGGATGTTGACGCCGCGCTCGACATGCTGGAAGAATGCCCGGCGGTGAAGAAGGCCGTTACTCGCCGCGTGAAATATGTTCCCATGCCGGTTGGAAATGGCGACGGGAACAATCCCACGGGCGCGCGCTATATTTTCGACGGCGCGTGGACCAGTGCGAAGCCGGCCCAGATTCTCTCGGCGATTCGCGAAGATTTCATCAACCTGCCGACTCCGGAATCGTACATGTTGTGGATGCATTGGGGCCCGGTGCAAAAGCTCAAGGACATGGCGTACTCGGTGCAAGGCGACACATACTTGTCGCCGTGCGGCATCACGTGGGACGAAAAGAACGACGCGAAGTGCGCGGCATGGACTTCGAGCGTGATCCGGAAACTGCAGCCCATCATGTTCGGCTCGCAGATGAACGACGAAAACATGCCGGCGAATAAGGGGCCGTATCTGTCGAAGGAAGCGTCGGCGAAACTCGAAACGCTGCGCAAGAAATATGATCCGCAGCGGCGATTTGTTAGCTTCCTGGCCTGAGGTTTGCAACGCGGCGAAGGCCGCGTATTTAAGCCAGTAGGGCGAGTGCGCGATCGCGAGTACGCCGCGCCAGTCCGAGACCTGCCGAGAAATGTAGCTCGGCTTGCTGCATCTGCCCCGCGTCGCCGCCCGCTTCCGCGAATCCTTTAAAAAGATTGGCGTAAAGCTCTGTCACGACTTCTTCGTAGGCGGACTGAATCACCTGTTGGTCGGAATTCATAGGATTTCTATTCTATTTCTTGCGCACCGCGTAGCGATCGCCTTCGGTCCAGTGTTGGAGGACGCCGGTGACCGAGCCCTTGGCGTCCTTCACAAACTCCACGATATTTCCTTCCATGCTGAAGCTGGTTTCGGATTGCGCGAGGAGCGGAATTTTGCCCGCGCCGCCGGGGTCGATCATGAGCCGGTCCCCATCTAACGTCACGATGACGCCTGTCGGATACAACGGCGTCACATAAGTTCCGACGTACTGAGACAGAACGCTGACCGGAACGGAGACTTCATCACCGCGTTTGCCGATGAGGTGCTGTTTGTCGCGTTCGTTTTCGCAAACGTATTCGATCAGATCTCCCTCCGTGATCAAATCGAGACCGATGGGAAGCGTCCACGCGCGCTTGTAAGCTTTGGGATCTTCCAGCGTCACTTCCAGATCCATGTGGCCGAAGTCGCGGCGGCGGAAACGTTCGGTGAGCCGCAAGGATTCGGAGTGCGGATGCCCACCCAGATCGAGCGACGTACGGTCGTTGTAACCGGCGGTGGTGACGACGAAAGTGTCTCCGTCCCAGCGTCCGATCGAATATCCCATCCACGTGGGATTGGGATCGTTCGGCAACTCTCGTCCATCCACAAAGACCTGGCGAAAAATCGTTTGATATTCGTAAAGCATCACCACGAGATCCGCTTTCTGCACGATCTTTACAGGGTAACCGCCGCCCAACGAAATGCTGGCTTTCGGTCCGGGAGGAAGGCAATTGATCCCGTCCGTATCGTTGCGATAGTTATCCGCGCTGCGCTTGTACAGAGCCGCGGCCCACGGTTGGATATCCTCCAGTTTCAAATCCGGCGCGGCGTCGAGTAGATAACTTCTGGTGACTTTCCACACTCCGGAGAGGTCCGGCTTGCCGTCCGTCGCCCGGGGAGTGGGCGCCGCGAGGTTGATTTTTCCGTCCGGCGTTCGCGGCAATCCGGGCGCGGGGTGATCGGGCCACTGCGCCATCAGAGAAGCGCTCATGACGCATAGAATCAGCGCGAATTTATGCATCGGCTTGCTCCCTCGCTTCGCCGCGAAATTCCGTCGTGCGCGGCACGCCCAAACATAGTAACAGCTTCGGCTAATTAAGGGACGTGGGCGCGTACGACCTGCCGTCAGTACATCACGAATGGGCGGCGGAATTGGTCATTTCGCGGCCCGCGATGCGTCCGAAGGTTAACGACTTGGCGAGACCGTGCTGGTTGAATCCGCCCGCCGTTTCTCCGCCGCAGTACAGGCCGGGAATCGGCCGGCCCCATAAATCGATCACTTGAGCTTTGCCGTTGATGCGCAATCCGGAAATGCAATCGTGAACGCACGGCGTCGACCACGCGGCATAAAACGGAGGCGTTTGAATTTTGTATTTCGGAGAAGGCTTTCCGAAATCTTCATCCTTGCCCTTGTCGACGAACGAATTGTAGCGGGCGACAGTTTCTTCGAGTGCCGCCGGAGGCATCGGCTCCTTCTGATATTTGCAGGCGATCCGGCTCGCGAGTTCGTGCAGCGAACTGCCACTGAAAAACCAGCCCTGCGGATCGACGAAGGGAGGGGCGCACGTCCACTTCTCGCGCTTCACGGCGTCGGCGTCGAAGATGGCCCAGATCGGTCCGCCTCCCTCGCCTTTCCCTCCGTTGACTTCGAGACATGGATTCCACCAATCGAAGCCAGTCGCGAATTCATTCACCAGACGCCGGCCGACCTGATTGACGTGAATCAGATTCTGATAGTCGGCCACTTGCAGACCGATCGCTCGCGCAAGATCTTTGATGGGACTGTCCTTCAGATTTTCGTTGCGCCGCCCGCCGCCCTGCGGATAACCATACTGGTTTCCGATCACGTAGGGTTTCTCGAAAATGTGCGAGCGCGCGTGCGTTTCGACGGTCTGATTCGCGACGCCCCACAGCGAGGCCCCGACTTGCATGGCGGCGATTTCTCCGTCGCCGGTTTGCTTCGAATACGGTTCGCCAACGACCTGGTATTCCTCGGTGAGGCGAGGATCGAAAATTCTTCTGAAGTTTATATTGCTTGTGTGGCCGCCGGTCCCGATGAAGACGCCTTTGCGGGCCTGGATGTTCAGGGTTTTGCCTTCATGCGTCACTGCGATTCCAAGAACTCTGCCGGAGAATTGCTCGTCGCGGATGAGGCTCGTCATGCTGTGCTGGAGGAGAATTTGTATGCCAAGTTTCCTCGCGCTCGCTTCGAGCGGCCGCATCAGCGCCGTGCCGTTCCCTCCGTTCGGAGCGTACGTGCTGACCTCTCCCGTCCACGTCACCGTTTGCGAGCGCTTCACATTCTGCGGGCCGCCATCCGCCTCCGCGGGAGAACGATCGGGGAACTGAACGCCGTGGGCGAGAAGAAAATCGAACGTGGCGACGCTTTCGTCGCAGAAGGCGCGGATAATTTCACGATCACTGAAACGGTAGTCGTGCCAGCGCACCAGGTCGTCGAACATCTTATCCGGCGAATCTTCAATGCCGTATTTTTTCTGCAAGCTGTTGCCGCCGCCGAGAGCGATATTGCCTCCGCTTTCGATGGCGTGTCCACCGATGTCGTAGTTCTGGTCGACCACGATGACGGTCGCGCCGAGTTCCTTCGCGGTGATCGCGGCCGGCAGACCGGAGGCTCCCGCTCCGACGACGACAACATCAGCGGCCAAATCCCAATGCCGCTTGACACCGGCGGCATCTGCTTTTATTGAACCCGCTGCGCCCATCGCGGCCGCGCCCATGCCAACGGTCGCCTTCCGAAGAAATCCTCTGCGCGGCAAGCTCCCGCTCTTCGCGTCACCTTTGCTCATGGTTCTCATTTTCCTGCAATCGTCTCGTCCGATGGGATGGGGAGTGAACTTCGTGTGGATGAGATCGAATGCGGAGGCTATTTCCCAGCCAGGGCGGCTTCGATGGCGCTCGTGAGTTCTTTCGATCCGGGCTCGACCGGTGCGTCGAAACGCGCCAGGACCCTGCCATTGCGGTCCACCAGATACTTGGTGAAGTTCCAGGGAATCTCGCCCGCCGTCTTAGGATTCGCCGTGAGGAACTGATACAGCGGCGCCTTGTCTTTTCCCGCGACGGAAATCTTGCTGAACATCGGGAACGTGACGCCGAACTTGGATTTGCAGAACGCTCCGATCTCTGCGTTGTTTCCCGGCTCCTGACCGCCGAAGTTATTAGCGGGGAAGCCAGCCACCACCAGGCCCTGATCTTTGTACTTCACGTACAAAGCCTGCAACCCCTCATATTGATAGGTGTAACCGCATTGACTGGCGACGTTCACGATCAGCATCACTTTGCCTTTGTAATTGGCCAGAGGCGTGGGCGTACCGTTAATCGCGTCGACCGTGAAGTCGTGGACGTTCGAGGCGGCAAACATGCTCATTGTCATCAGGAGAAATCCAAGCAGGTATTTCATGGCCCGATTCTACTACGGGCGGCGAATGCATTTTCAGATCGGGTGGCACGTACGAGAAGGTCACATGATACGATGTCGATAGTTTTCACGAAAGAAAGGCAGGTGCCCATGAGCGAAAAATCTTCATCACAGCCCGAGCGGCGTTCCTTTTTCGGCCGCTTAAACGCCGGAGCGGTTTCGCTCGCGGCATTGGCCATCGGCGGCGTAGCGATGGCGCAAGAGAAATCGTCGCCCGCCGCGCGTTGGGAACCCGCGCGTCACGAGAAAGATGACTGGCTCGACAAGCTTCCGGGCAAGCATCGTTTGGTGTTCGACACTACCAACCATGATGGCCTCGGCGAGGGCCTGCTTTTCGCCAATAATTTCTTGCGCGTGAACCGGACCGATTACGGACTGCCAAGCAGCGAACTGGCGGTCGTCATCGTGGTTCGCCATCGATCCACGCCGTTCGGCTACAACGATGCGATGTGGGCGAAATACGGGACGACGCTTGCGGCGCGCGCTCAATTTGAAGATCCGAAAACGAAGCTGGCGCCGAAGAATAATGTTTATAATGTCGCAAGCGCCGGCGATCGGGTCCCAACCTGGGATGCGCTCTCCAAGCAAGGCGTGCAGTTGGCCGTCTGTTCGACGTCTACGCGCGGTTATGCGGGAGCGATCGCGGAGGCGACGGGCGGGAACGTGGATGCTATCTTCAACGAACTGACTGCGAACCTGATCGTCACGACTTCGCGGATGGTCCCTGCGGGAATCGTCGCCGTGAATCGCGCACAAGAGCGCGGATACTCGCTGGTAACCGTTTAGTTCACGCGCCGCACGGCCGTGCGACGATCTAAGATTCGAGGATCGGATACTACCTTATGGATAACCTCAAACCTGTCGACGTCGCCATCGTCGGCGGCGGCTGGACCGGCCTGATGATGGCCAAAGAAATCACCACGCGGACTGGTTTGAATGTCGCGGTTCTGGAGCGGGGCATTCCGCGAAAAACGGCGGACTACGCGCTCGATATGGACGAACTGGACTATGCCGTGCGCCTCCGCATGATGCAAAACATCTCGGAGGAAACCATTACGCACCGGCACTCGATGCGCGAATCCGCGGTGCCCGTGAGGCAATACGGATCGTTTCTGCCGGGATCGGGAGTCGGCGGGTCCGGCGAACACTGGAACGGTGCGTCGTGGCGATTTCTTCCGAGCATGTTCAACATGCGGACGCATTTGAACGAGAAGCATGGAGCCGCGAAGCTCCCCGAAAATCTCGCCGTGCAGGATTGGGGCGTTTCGTACGACGATCTGGAACCGCATTATTGGCGCGCGGAACAGATGATCGGCGTGAGCGGCAAAGCCGGGAATGTGAACGGCAAGCTCATCGACGGAGGCAATCCGTTTGAGGGAATGCGCAAGAACGAATATCCTTTGCCGGCGCTGAAGAATTCGCATCTAGCGTTTCTCTTTCAAGAAGGCGCTCGGAAGTTGGGGTATCATCCGCATCCCGCGCCCGCGGCGAACCTGAGCGAAGCCTACAAGAATCCGGATGGCATCGCGCGGCCAGGCTGCGGTTATTGCGGTTACTGTGAGCGGTTCGGATGCATGATCGGCGCGAAATCGCAGCCCTCCAATACGCTGCTTCCGGTTCTGCAGCGCCGCAAGAACTTCGAGCTGCGCACGGGATGCTGGGTGCGACGCATCGCGCACAAAGACGGGAAAGCGACCGGCGTCGAATACACTGACGCGCAGGGACGCGAGGTTTTTCAGCCCGCCTCCATCGTGGTGATGGCTTCGTTCACCTTAAACAATGTCCGGCTCCTGTACCTTTCCAAGATCGGTACGCCTTACGACGCGGCGGCAGGGAAGGGAACGCTCGGCAAGAATCTCACGCATCAGGTGGAAGGCAGCACGCGCATCTTCTTCGATCAGCCGCTGAATGCCTTTATGGGCACCGGCGGATTGGCGATGCGCATCTCCGATTTCGACGGCGATCATGGACTGAACGGCTCGGAAGGCCTGCTGCGGATGGGGATGATCGGCGTGCTCTCGAATGGCAGCCGTCCCATCGGCACATTCGACGCGGTTCCGAAAGGTTCGGCGAAAATGAATTGGGGATCGGACTGGAAGGGCGCGGCTTTGAAATGGCGTGATCGCAACGCCGTGATCGCGCTCTCCGGCGAGCACCTTTCCTATCGCCAAAACTTCATGGATCTGGACCCGACGTACACGGATAAGTTCGGCGATCCTCTGCTGCGCTTCACACTGGATTGGACCGATCACGAATACCGGCAGTCGGAATATGCAAAGGAAATCGCGCAAAAGATCGCACCGGCGATGGGAGCCGTCATGGCCGAACCGCTCGGTGGCCGCGCGCCTTACAACGTTGTGAATTATCAGAGCACGCATATTCAGGGCGGCACGGTGATGGGATCGTCGCCCGAGTCGAGCGTGGTGAATCGCCATCAGCAGCATTGGGACATGCAGAACTTGTGGGTGCTGGGCGCGTCGTGTATTCCGCAAAATGCGTCACACAATCCAACGCTGACGATTCTGGCGACAACCACGTGGGCGGCCGATGCGTTGATCGATCGGTATCTGAAGCATCCCGGGAGCGTCGCATGAAACGCCGCGAATTTTTAACTCTGCCGCGCCAGGCCATCGGCGGTCTGTTGTTGTACACGCTGGCGGGCGAACCTTTCCGGATTTCCGCGCAGCAGGATGGCAGCGTTCGGGTGCCGCTGCGCTTCTTCACGGAGTCCGAGGCGCGCGTGGTTTCCGCCCTGTGCGAACGTATTTTCCCCAACGATGCGAACGGTCCGGGCGCGACCGAAGCAGCCGTGGTGATCTACATCGATCGGCAGCTTGCGGGCCCTTATGGCCGCGATAAGTATCGATACACCAAGGGACCCTTTGTCGAATCTAAACCAGAGCACGGCTATCAAGGCAAGGAAAATCCACGTGAGATTTATCGTCAGGGCATTCGCGAACTCGGCGATGGTTTCGCCGCCTTGCCGATCGAAGCCCAGATTCAAAAGCTGATGGCGATCGAGAAGAGCCGGTTCTTCCAGATGGTGCGATCGCACACCATCGAAGGCATGTTTGCCGACCCGATGCACGGCGGCAACGCTGGTCTCATCGGATGGCAGTTGATCGGATATCCGGGACCTGTGATGACGTATCGCGCCGAGATCGACAAGCACTACGGAGTTCCGTATCGGCCCAAGCCGAGAAGCCTGGAGCAGATCGCGGGACGAAAGCCGATCGTTTGGGAAGACGAAAAAGCCTGACCGTCCTTTAATCGAACGATTCGGTTGCGTCGGACTGGAGCCGTGCAGTATATTTTCCAGCATCGGTTCACGGAGGACCTTGATGCGCAAAATCTTTCTCGCGGTACTGTCGCTTTCGTTGCCCCTCACTTTGTCGGCAGCGTGTTCCAGCACACTCGCTTCGTCGGGCACTTACGGGACGGCTCAAGGAGCCAGCGGAACTGCCGGGTACGTTGTCTACATGCCATCCCCGGCGAGTTGCTACAACGGCGACATCATCCTGTTCGCCCACGGTTACGTCGCGCAGGGTTCGCCCGCCGATGCCTGGACGAGTCAATTGGCTTTGCCCGATGGGACAAGCCTGCCTGGTCTTTTGAATAGCCTGGGCTTCGGTTTTGCGGCATCGGGATTTTCCAAGGAAGGTTTGGCTATCGAGCAGGGCCTTCAGGATACGAATGCGTTGACAAATGTGATCAGCGGACTCTCCATCCCCGTACACAAGTACTTCGTGACGGGCGCTTCGGAAGGTGGTCTCATCGCGACGAAGGGCTTGGAAACGAATCCGATCTACTCGGCGGGCTTAGCCGTGTGCGGTCCCATCGGAGATTTTCAGAAGCAGATCGATTACCTGGGCAATGTGCGAGTCCTGTTCGATTACTTCTTTCCCGGAGTGCTGATCACGCATACGCCGGGGGAAAGCGCGATCAACATTCCGCCCGCTCTGATGGCGAATTGGGCGAGCGTCTATGAACCCGCGGTGATCAAGGCGCTGAGCGCCAACCCCATCGCCACGCTGGAACTGATCAACACCGCGCAAATTCCGATCGGACTCAATTTGAATAATGCCGGGCCCGCCATTGTCGCGGCTCTGTGGTACAACGTCTTCGCCACCAACGATGCGACGGCCACTTTGGGCGGGAATCCTTTCACGAATATCGGAACCGTCTACAGCGGATCGTTCAACGATGCGCGCCTCAACGCGCTGGTCGCGCGCTTTGCCGAAAATCCTGCCGCCGTCACGGCGATCGCCGGTTATCAGACCAGCGGCCTGTTGCACGATCCGCTGGTCACCCTGCACACCACCGCGGATCCCGTGGTTCCGTTTTGGCAGGAGACGCTGTATAACGCCAAAGCGCAGAGCACCCGCAGTTCGTCCGAGCTCGCGGAAATCCCGGCGCTGGCGTTCGGTCATTGCAACGTGACGGGCGCACAGGCCGAGGCGGCGCTGCTCGCCATGCTGCTCAAAGTCGCGCTCTAGCGTTGTGGGATTCTAAAGCGAACGTGTTCAGTGCCCGGTCGGCACGAAGTCGCTGATGTAACAACCGAGCGCCTTGGTCTCCGGTTTCTCAATCGGCTTTCCCGCGATCAAAGCGTCGAGCGCGTTGCGCAAGTCGCTATCTTTGACCGGACGCCGCGGCTGCCCGAGGGCGGCAAAAGAATCGTCGATGCGTCCCCGATAAACCACCTTGCCGTCGCGGTTGACCACGGCGGCTTCGGGCGTGACCGTGACGCCGGTGGCCTTCACAAGCTCATGCTTGCGATCGACGATTCTCGGGTAGTCGCCGTGTCCGTATTCCTGGGCATGCTGGCGAGCGCGATCGTCGGTAATCGTGGGGTCCACGTAGACCAAGTCGCAAGCCACGCCTTTCGATTGATACGCCGCGCAGATGCGCGCCATCTCCCGAGCATACGAATTCGAAATCGGACACTCGTCGGAAATGAAGAAGAGCACGTTGGCTTTTCCCGCGTCCACGTGCAGCGGATTTCTTTCGAAGCCGTTCACGTCGTGGATGGCCAGAAGTAAAGCGAGCGTGAAGAAATTCATCGCGCTCTCACGGGCGAGGCATCGCCGATCAGTTCCCGAATTCTGCCCAGCATCGTTGGGTCCTGGCGAATGCGGTCGCGAGCGACGTCGCGCACGTGGCTCCGGTAGGACGTTTGCAGGGTGAGGAGATCCGTTTCCGCCGCTGGATAGAGCTGTAACGTGACGGCTCCCATTTCGTCTTTCGTCTGTTCTCCCCAGCGGACTTCGATCGGAGGCCGCGACGGATTCTTAGGATTCGTGTCCGAATTATCCCAGGTGACTTCGCTATCGAGGTTCGTGCCCTTGGGCAGCAAAATCGTATCGTCGAAGAAGTAACGGTCCTGCCACGCGAAATCCCAATCCCTGATATCGAGCAAGGTCTTGATCGAACCGTCGGGGAAGGTCGCGGTCATCTTCATGGTCTTGCCGATGTAGTGGGCGTGAGCGCCGATGCTGACGGCTTGCACATCGACGGGCAGCACAAACGAATCGTGGATTCTGAAATCCTTCTGACCCGGCGCGATGTCGAGACCCGAGAAAAGCGAATAGGTCACGGGGAGTTGCACGTTCGCTAAAGTGTGCTCCGGGGCTTTCTTCGCGAAATACAAGCCGACCGTGGTCTGCTCGGTTTCCTCCTTGCCCGTGGGATGGAAATGATACTGAAACATGAGATCGGTGGCTTTCGGGAGCTTGAGCGCAAGACCGCCGGGGAGCAGATGCGGTTGCCCTCCGACGGCGATGCCGCCCAACGGAACCATCGTGCGCGTGAATCGCATACTCGCGCCGGAAGCAGCGCCGGATTCTTCTTGCGCTTCGATCTTTTTCGCTTCATCGGCCGCGTCCGCAAAATAGAGAACGTGATGGACCACCTTGCGCGAAGATGGACGCAGCTCGATCGCTTGAACCCATTTATCGTCCGGAAGATTGAGGGGAATCCGCAAGTAACGGTAGATGTCGGGGCCCTCGGCGGGCACCGTGAATCCTTTTTCCATCTTCACGACGACGTCCGGAGTGCCCAACTGCCAACCGTCGGGGAACTTCGGTAAAGGCGGCATCTTCGCAAGGTCGCCCTTCGGCATCCCCTGGCTCACCCAGGTCTGGATTGTAGCGAGTTCGTCGTCGGTAAGGCGTCGAGAATCTTTGTAAGAATAAGACGCCGGTTCCGCTCGCCAGGGCGGCATCAGGCGTGAGGCCGTCACGGCCGCGATTAATTTGCCGCGCTTCGCGACATCGTCGTAGCTCAGTAACGAAAAGGGCGCGGCTTCGCCCGGCCGATGGCATCCCGCGCAGCGGTGGAAGACGATCGGTGCGACGTTTTCGCTGAAGGTGACATCCGCGGCGGCGAGCGGGAGAGCGGCGGAAGCCAAGCAGGTGAGTAGGAATAAATCCTTCGTCGTCATTCGTTTCGGTCTCATTATCTGCGGTTGTAGTTCAAGCGTTCGGCGCAACCTCCGCAGGTTCTCTTATGTCATCATACGTGACGATTTCGAAGCAGGTTCCATGAGAAAGCAAGGTTGGGATTCGCGAAGTCCACGAGGAGAAATGAAACAGAAGGTTTAACTACCAGCCCGCCTGACGCATCCGTTCCACGATCGCCGCGCTGTACTGGTTCATCCTCGCGGGTTTACGGCGTCGTGGTGCGGGCAGGCACGCCGCGAGTCTCGCCGCCTGGTCGCGATCGAGCTGCGATGGAGTCGTGTGGTAATGATATTCGGACGCCGCCGCCGCGCCGTAGACGCCGGGTCCCCATTCGACGACATTCAGGTAGAGTTCGATCACACGGCGCTTCCCGAGAATGAAGTCGGCGAGCGGAGCCAGTGTGTACTCAAGCGCTTTCCGTATCGGATTTCGATGCGTGGTGAAGAACAGGTTCTTGACGAGTTGTTGGGTAATGGTCGATGCGCCGCGCCGAATCTTTCCGGTCTCGCTGCTCTCCTGAGCTACTTTTTCCACCGCATTCCAGTCGATGCCGTGGTGCTGGTAGAAGCGGCCGTCCTCGGCGGAGATGACCGCGTGAATCAGGTTCGGGGAGATCTGCGGGAGCGGCACGAATTTATCGCGCTTCTGATACTTTCGGCCGGACAATTTCGCTTCCACGAAGCGCTGCATCTGAACGCCGGTGGTTGGTGGATTGATGAAGCGCAGGGCGACCAGAGAGACGGTCCAGAACAGGTAGCAGAGCGCGACGAGAGCGATCGCCCCGCGAAGCAATCGCGCGGCCCAGCTACGAAATTTGTTTCCCTTCACGATTACTCAGTATCGCCAGCGAACGAGCGAGTGCGCTCGGAAAGATCTTTTAGGACGCCCACGAGGAGATCGCGGTTGCGAATCTACTGCGGCCGTCGAAACAGGCCTTCGTACACGGCTTTGCCGAGGATGTGGCCCTGAATTGCCTTCATCACGGTGGCGCGCGTTTCGAACGCGTCGGCTGTGGGCTTCACGTCGAGTTTGATGTCGAGGGCGTAAAGCTCAAAGACATAATGATGGAACGGACCGTTGGCGCCGGCCCCAGGGCCGCGGTACATGGGTCCCGTGGCGCTGATCTGATAACTTCCGTCGGGCAATTGCGATCCCTTTGGCTCGCCTTCGGGCAAACCGGTCGCCGTTGCCGGAATATTCCAACGAACCCAGTGGACCTGATCGTCCGTAGTCTTATTCCGCGCGAGATCCAGGTCGTGCATGTTCAAGAAAAAACTCTGCGTCCCGGCGGGGGCATTGGCCCAGTTCATCGCCGGAGACGTGCCTTCGCCGACGGCGACGCCGGGAGCGGCCTGGCTGAACTGAACGGGAACATGACCGTTGTCGGGAAATGCCGGAATCGTCAAAGTCATGGGCGGCGGCGCCGCGTTTTGAGCGGATAGGAGGCAAGCTGCCGAGGCAATCATCGTCGAGACAAGGAGCAGGCGCATGGGTCTATCCTAGCGTGCCGGAAGCCCGGTGAGCCAATCGATTATTAACGGCGTACATTACGGACGCGCCCACGGCGCGCGGAAAATCGACCGCGACCACAAAGGTCTCGTGCGAAGACGAACTCTTATCAAAAACGGCGCAGACGAAACCAATCGCGTGAGGAGGTATCTAACTGGCTTACGGGTGAGCATTGGTACGTTTACAAGCTCCGATAGCCGGTTCGCATCCAATTTCGTTCCGAGGAGGCCCATGACAACCACAAAGATCGCCATCGCAACCATGGAATCGGCGCAAGTTCCCAGGCCGGGAGCCGATTTTCAGATCGTCGAACGAGAGATTCCAAACCCCGGCGTGGGGCAGGTACGCATTCGAGTGCAAGCTTGCGGTGTCTGTCACAGCGACGTCCTTACAAAAGAAGGCCGGTGGCCTGGCATTCAGTATCCTCGCGTTCCCGGACACGAAGTCGCGGGCGTCGTCGACGAAGTGGGCGCCGGCGTGACCTCGTGGAAGAAAGGGCAGCGTGTCGGCGTCGGCTGGCACGGCGGGCAGGACAACACGTGTCCTTCGTGCAGGCGCGGAGATTTTCGTAATTGCCGGAACCTGCAGATTCCGGGCGTCAGCTACGACGGCGGATACCAGCAGTACATGGTCGCGCCCATCGAGGCGCTGGTATCGATACCGGATAGCTTGAGCGCGGTCGAGGCGGCTCCGCTGCTGTGCGCGGGAATTACAACGTACAATGCGCTGCGGCATAGCGGAGCGCTCCCGGGCGACCTTGTCGCGGTGCAGGGGATCGGGGGACTGGGTCACCTCGGAGTTCAATTCGCGAACAAGTTCGGTTATAAAGTCGCGGCGATCGGACGCGGGCCTGAGGATGCGGCACTCGCGAAGGAGCTAGGCGCGAGGGTGTATATCGACAGTTCCGCGACGAACGCGGCGGAGGAATTGCAAAAGCTGGGGGGCGCGCAGGTCATCCTCGCGACGGCGCCGGACTCCAAAGCGATGTCCGGACTGTTCGATGGCCTGGGGCCGAACGGAAAGCTCATGGTGATCGGCGTGGCGTTCGACCCGATTGAAATCACGCCCGTTCAGCTGATCACCGGAAGTCGAAATATTCAAGGCTGGGCCGCCGGTACCGCAGCCGATTCCGAGGATACTTTGCGCTTCGCCGAATTGACGGGCGTGCGTCCCATGATCGAGACCTATCCTCTCGCCAAAGCGGGCGAAGCCTACGCGCGCATGTTGAGCGGGAAAGCCCAGTTCCGCGTCGTCCTGACGATGTGAAAATCGCCGGCAACGCAATCGAAAAGTTCACTAACCCACGGGACCGCGAGCTCTGATGAACGAGCCAAGGGGCAGGATTTCGCAGCTCAGCCCGTTGCGTATCGAGAAAGAAAAGGAGAGATGATCTATGTCGCACCATTACTCCGGTCCGGACTATGGCTTCCCGCACGGGGACGCTCGCCTCGACTTCACTGACCTGTATGCTTTCCCCAAACCCGAGGATGCCGGCAAGTCGATTCTGATTATGAATGTGCATCCTTCGATCGGCCTGAATCCTCCCGGACCGACGACCGCCGAGCCGTTCTCGACCGACGCGATCTATGAGTTGAAGATCGATACGAATGGCGATGCGGTTGCCGATATCGCGTATCGAGTGCGGTTCTCGCCGTCCAAAGGCGGGGCGCGGACGGCCGTCGTGCGGCGTGTGGAAGGCAAGCAGGCTGCGGGGATCGGCGACGACGGGCAGCCGGAGGTCGAAGGAGCGCCGGTCTCGACGGGGCGAGAGGCGCGGGTGACGGAATCCGGAAGCTATCGCTTCTTCGCGGGCTGGCGCAGCGACCCGTTCTTCTTCGACACGGAGGGCGCGCTCAACAATCTCCAATTCACGGGCAACGACTATTTCGCCGACAAGGACGTGTGCAGCATCGTGCTGGAATTACCGAACTCCGCGCTCGGCTCTCAAAAGGTCGGCCTGTGGGCTCGCACCGTGGACGGCTCCGGCGGGAAATGGGTTCAGGCGGATCGCGGTGCGCTCGTCTCGCAAGCGGTCTTTCTTCCCGGCGACCAGAAAGCCGCGTACGAGGCCGCGGAACCCGCGGACGATGCTCGGTTCATCCCGGCCTTCGCACACTCCTTGGAGCACCTGGGCGGGTATAAGCCGGAAGAAGCGGCGCGTGTGGCCAAGCGTTTCCTGCCGGACATCCTTCCTTACGATCCGCAGCGGCCGGCTTCCTATCCGGAGAATGGCCGTACGCCTCCCGACGACGCCATCGACACCTTCCTCGCGATCATCACCAATGGAAAGGTGACGCGAGATAACGTCGGGGCGCACAAGGACTTGCTGGCCGTGTTCCCGTACGTCGGACCGCCGCATCAGGCCCGGTCCGCGGAACTCGCCGCTTAGAAGGAGCCGCGATATCGGGAAGCGCACAAACGATCGGAGGATGACATGAAGTATCCGACTCTTTATCGAACGATTCAGATAGACAATCTGTCGATCTTTTACAGAGAGGCAGGTCCGCAAGACGCTCCCGTGATTCTCTTGCTCCACGGCTTGCCTTCTTCGTCGCGGATGTTCGAGCCGCTCTTCCGTCGTCTCTCGGATCGCTTCCGCCTGATCGCTCCCGATTACCCGGGCTTCGGACACAGCGATTGGCCGGATCCAAACAATTCGCGTACACGTTCGATCGCTACGCGGAGATCATGAACCGCTTTACCGAAGCGCTCGGTCTTGCGCGATACACGCTGTACATGCAGGATTATGGCGGCCCGGTGGGTTTCCGCATGGTCTTGGCCCATCCGGAAAAAGTCGAGGCTCTCATCGTGCAGGACGCTGTCGCGCACAACTCAGGCCTCGGCGCGAATTGGAAGACGCGACGCGCTTTCTGGGCGGATCGTGCCGCCAACGAAAGCGTACTCCGCACTAATCTGCTGTCGCTGGCGGCGACGCGGACACGCCATGTCGGCAACGATCCGAACGTGGAGCGTCACGATCCGGATCTGTGGACCGACGAATTTTTCTTTCTCAACCAGCCCGGGCAGGCCGATATTCAAAGCGATCTGTTCTACGACTATCGAACGAATGTGGATGCATATCCCCGGTGGCAGGCATGGATGCGCGAGAACCAACCTCGACTCCTGGTGTTGTGGGGGAAGTACGAGATGTCATTCGATCCTTCGGAACCGGAAGCCTACCGGCGCGACGTTCCGACGGCCCAAGTCCACATCCTCGACGGCGGCCATTTTGCGCTCGATACGGCGGCGGATCAGATTGCTCAGTTGGTCCGAGCGTTCCTGTTGCGAGAGGAAGATTCGCGCAATGACGCACAAGAGGCGGTCATGAAAGGCGAATCCTTGAGTCGTTAGGCGCGCCTCGTCATACGAAGATCGGCAACTGTGGTTTGATGGTGTTGTACCGTTTCGCGAATAGCGTTCGCCGGTGAATTCACGTTCAACTCATTTTTTGCGGCGCGGTCCCAAAACAACCTTACCTATGCGTACGCACCATCTCGCCGCGATCACGGCGCTCACCCTAACGACTTCATTCTTCGCCGCTGCGCAGACTGCGCCCGTTTCTCGGCAACCTGCGACTCCATTGCCGCGCACGGCGGACGGCAAACCGAATTTAGAAGGCATCTGGCAAGCTTCCAGCACGGCGGCGGCCGATCTGCAGGATCATGCCGCGCGGAACAATATGCTGGCGGGGCGCTCCGTCGTCGAGGGCGGCGAGATCCCTTATCAACCGTGGGCGGCCGCGAAGAAAGCGGAAAACTTCGCGAACCGGTTGAAGGCCGATCCCTTGGCCAAGTGCTACATGCCCGGCGTCTCCCCGGATCATGTATTGGATTTTCCGTTCAGATTTTTAAACGCCGCAATTCGTCGCCATGGCCTTCGAGTGGTCGCTTCGGCGACATAGATTCAGTTCATTCATACCCAGCGGAACTCCACATTTCGCGGGTTTCCCGTCCTGGATGGGCGACTCGCGCGGCCATTGGGAAGGCGACACGCTGGTGGTTGATGTGCGCGGGAACAGCAACGACAAAACGTGGTTGGATATGGCGGGCGACTTTCACAGCGACGCGCTTCGCGTTGTGAACGATATCGCATGACCGGCCGCGACACGATCGAATACGAAGCGACCATCGAAGATACGAAAGTCTTCACGAAGTCGTGGACCATCCGGCTCGCCTTCCATCGGCGTACCGATGGGACCGGCTGTTCGAATACGTTTGTCAGGCGGAACAGGAAGAGGAAACGGACATTCACGCGAGAGGACCGCACCTGGTATCCGGGCGATGGGGAAAGACTTCAACTCCGCCCGCCGCCTCCGCCGTGGCTCCTCCCGCGAGCAATAATGCGCGAGGCGTCGCGGCGAAAATCGCCCCGGCGGTCGACATGCGCCGGACCGCGGACGGTAAGCCGGATTGGAATGGGTTCTTGAACCAGACGGCGGAGGCGCGACCACGGTTTGGAAAAGCGTCCGAACAGCGATCTCACACCGCCGGCCGAGGCGTGATCGTGGACCCGCCCGACGGGATTCTTCCCATGCAGCCATGGGCGGTGCAGGAAAGAATCGACCGGA
>CAVXVL010000093.1:0-84879 GCA_963765085.1 Terriglobia bacterium
CGAAGCGGAAGTAGGTGACCAGCTGGGAAGGTCCAGATTCCGGGGAAGTGCTGTCGTTCTGAACGGCTCGCTTATTCGCCGTTTCGATGCTCGGTGGTACGACCGCTATCGGTCCATGTCTTGCCGTTACAGCCGAGTATCGATGGAATAAAAATGCGGCTCATCGCGTAGATGGGTCCACCTTCACTCCAATGGGTGGTGGCCGAATCCGAATTCTAATTCAGGTCGCTGCAAATCGATGCTAGAACGACCATCCAAAAAGGTTGAAATGCATTGATATCGATTTTCCCTAAGCTAGTGCGTAAGGGCCGACGCGGACGGCGAAAGTCTGGCGGCAAGGTCCATGGCATTATGGATGCCGGTATCCGGCTGCTGGCGCAGAAGGACTATTGGGAAGGGTTGTGGAGATTGTCGTGAACGGCCACGACATGGTCGAAGTCATGGAGGGCAGGAACAACCGGGTCATGGGAACCTCCCATGCATGCGAGCTGCACTGGCCAAACGATAGCCCGATTGCAACACAAAGGTCAACCATCATCTGGCACCTGCGGTGCGGCAGGCGGCGCTCGCGCGCCAGGAGGTGCTCGGCCTTGGTGATGTTTTGCCTAGGAGCTAGAGGCGGAGTCTGCCGAGGTTGGGTCCGGAACCGGAGCGGGCGGGGGCGCGGCGACGGGAAGAATCTGCACCAGCGTGGGCGCGGCGGGCTCGGCTGAGCGCGTGGCGGCTTCGTGCTGGCTGCGGGCGGCCGCGTCCAGGTCGACCGGAATGCCGCCGGGGATAAGGACCGGTGCGTTGTAGCGGTAATCGAGCTCGCGGGTCAGCCGGTAGACGACCGGCAGCGCCACCAGCAGAACGAAGAAGGTGATCCAGGAGCCATCGACTCCGTAGCCGCCGCCGGTGAGCCAGAAGGGGCCCATGGGGTCGCCCTGCACCACCGGCGAGTGGTTGTTCACGCCGCTCACCGCCAAGCCAAAGACCAGCGCGCGGCTGGCCTTCCAGCCGAAGTTGAGGCCCCAGCTAACCCACAAAGCGCGGGTGCGGAAATAAGCCATGGAGAGGACCAGCGAAAGCATCACCGAGACCGCGACGCTGGCGTGGCTGGACCCCGGCGCCATGGCCTGCACGATGGCATAGAAGGCCGCATAGCCCAGCGATGCGCCGATGGGGCCAACCGCGTAAGCGAAGCGCTGGAATCCGTAGCCGCGGAAGGCGATCTCTTCACCCAGGGCAAGGAGCGCGAAGAACGCTGCGTCGGCCACAAACCAGCCCCAGGCGGAGGTCTGCAGGTTGAGCACAATCTCAATGCCGCCGGCCACGACCATGGGCAACACGCAGAGAACGGCGATGGACCAGCCGGTGGCCAGGCCCAGTCCGGCTTCGGAGGCCCAGCCGGCGCGGCGCGGCAGTCCCTGCTCGCTGATGGGGCGCGCCTGGCGGTCCATCCAGGAGCCGCAGGCGGCATAGCCGAGCAACAGCAGGAAGACCAGCATGGCCTGCTCGGTGAGAGGCGCCCAATCCGGGCTGGCCAGGCCCAGCGCGCCATGATGCGCCAGCGAGCGGGCAAGGAAGAAATAGCAGACGGCAAGAATGAATTGCAGGTAGGCGCGGATGCGGCCGCCGCCGGTCTCGGGCGTGCTCATGCGCCTACCGTCCGAAGGGATTTCTTCCGCAAGGTTTTTCGACGATGCGCCATTACCCTTCCGTATAAAACTGCGCGATGTTGCGGAACTTCTGCTGGCGCGCGGCCACCAGTTTGTCCATGGGCGTGGCCTTGAGCTCGGCCAGGTGCCGCTTGAGGGCTGTGCCCAACAGGCCGGCTCCGGTTTCGCGGTCGGCGTGCGCACCCTCCGGCGGCTCGGCAAGGATCTCGTCCACGCAACCCAGCGCGGCAACCTCGGGAGCGGAGATGCGCATGGCCTCCGCGGCCAGCTGCTTGTGGGCCGCGTCGCGCCACATGATGGCCGCGCAGGATTCGGGCGTGATCACGAAGTAGAGGGCGTTCTCAAGAATCAGGACGCGGTCGCTGACAGCCAGAGCCAATGCTCCGCCGGAGCCGCCCTCGCCGGTGATGATGGAGATGGTGGGAACGCGCAGCCGCGACATTTCCAGGATATTGCGGGCGATGGCCTCCGCCTGGCCGCGCTCCTCGGCGCCCAGGCCGGGATAGGCGCCGGGCAGGTCGATGAAGGTGATGACCGGGCGCTCAAACTTTTCCGCGATCCGCATGCTGCGCAGCGCCTTGCGATAGCCCTCGGGGTTGGGCATGCCGAAGTTGCGGCGCACCCGCTCCTTGGTGCTGCCG
The DNA here is from genome assembly GCA_963765085.1 of Terriglobia bacterium. GTDB lineage: Bacteria > Acidobacteriota > Terriglobia > Bryobacterales > Bryobacteraceae > Palsa-187. The sequence goes on from CAVXVL010000093.1 coordinate 2,303, forward strand.
CCCTTGCGGTTGCCGATGACCAGAACCTCGTCGTCGCCCAGCCGGGCCATGCCGCAAGCAACGGCCTCGTCGTCGCCATAGGCTCGATCCCCGTGGATCTCGCTGAAATCGGAGAAGATGCGCTCGATGAAGTCCATGGGGTAAGGCCGCTGGGGGTGCCGCGCCCGCTCGATTCTGGTCCATGCCGGCGAAACCGCCTGCGCCTGAATGGAATTCCCTGTCTCTTGTTCGCTCATCGGTACCTGGTGCCGTCGTGGGCAGCGCTCTCGCCCGCCCTGCAGTGATTCTACGGGTCCGGGCCGGTTGGGACAAATGGAGTTCCCTGCCCCTCACGAGAATTGCGCTGAAATTTTTCCAATCCCCGCGAGGCGGAGTTGGGGTAGGCGACCCCCTCATTCATTCCCCATCCGCCTGCCCTTCCCCGAAAGGTAAGTCTGTGCCCCATTCATCGCGGCTTTCTCGCGATGAGTGGGCCACGCAGACTGGCCGTCCACTCCGACTCGATTTCGACCACTCCTCGAACCCCGGTGGCGTAATGATTAAAACTGCTCCATCGATACTCCCCCGGCGACCCGACAAGTCCCCGCTTCACCGGATTGCGATGGATATATCGGATCACGTCGGACCGTTCTTTTTCGCCGTGGATGTTCGCGTCAAAATAGCGCGGTTGCCAGAACTGGAGTCGATCACCCCGCAGCTTACGCGAAGCGATCTGCTTGACTGCCTTGAGAAACTGTGCCACCAGGATGGATGGCGGCTCGCTGATAAGCAGGTGAACATGCTCCGGCATCAGCACGTAAGCGAAGACCGAGGCCTCATGACGCGCCCGGGTCTGTTCCAGGATCACTTCGACCGTTTCCTTGGGCGCCGGCGCTCCAAGGAACGGAAGCCGTTGAAAGCAGCTGAACGTGATGAAGTGGAGAGCTTCCGCTCTCTGGAACCGCTTCAGGCCATATGGCATGGTGCTATCGTAATCCCGCTGGGGCATAATCCGAAGACCCGCTCATTGCGAGAACGCCGCGATGAACGGGGCACAGCCCTGATTCCCCGATGAGTGGGCAATCCGCCTACACTAGATAGCCACGCCGCTTTGACGCCTCGTAGTCGCCCCAAACGCTAACAACCGAGCCCTTGCCGTACTGTTCCTCAAGTAGTTTTCGATCTGCTGCCGGGCCGCGACGACACGCGCTTTATCTCCCTGGTTCAGCAGGCGCGGCCCCACTACCGCGGCGAAAACCGCGATGATCACGACGACTACCAGCATTTCGATCAGCGTTACGCCGGCGCGGCGGGTCACTTCGGATTCATTCATCGTTTGCCCTTTTTCCTCTAAGTGGCAACATCGTTAATACTCGTGATGGCGATCAGCATACTCAGAATCAGCGCGCCCACCACGATCCCCATAATCAGAATCACCAGGGGCTCGAAAATCGATGTGAAGCGCTTGATCGAAGCGCGCGTCTCTTCCTCATAGATATCCGCCATACGGGCGAACATCTGGTCCAGTTTGCCCGTCTCCTCGCCCACCGTCAGCAAATGCGAGGCAAGCGGGGGAAACATCCGTGCGCGCCAGCGGCTGCGCAATTCCCTCGCCGCGCTTAACGCCCTGAGCCACTTCCCGCAGCGATCCCGCCATGCGGCTGTTGTACAGAATGCCGGCCGGCGATCTGCAGGGACTGCACCAGGGGCACGCTGTTAGCCACCAGCGTAGCCATGGCCCGCGCAAATCGCGAGGTTTCAGCTTTGCGCATCGCGTCACCCAGAAACTGAAAGCTTCAGGCGCTTCTCATCCCACCAGAAGCGGCCCGCCGGCGTTCCGACATAAAGACGGAAACCGCAACGCGACACGACCAGAATCAGCGCCACCAGCCACCACCAGTCCTGCACGATGTGGCTCGCCTGCAGCATGATCAGGGTCGGCAGCGGGATCTTCATGCGGCTGTCGTCGAAGATGGAGGCGAAGCGCGGCACCACGAAATTCAGGATCACGAAGATCGATCCGGCGCCCACGAAGGCCAGCAGCGAAGGATAGATCATCGAGGAAACAATATAACTGCGCAGCTCATCGCGCGACCGCTCGAACTCGGAAAGCCGCTCGAAGATCTGCCCGAGACTGCCCGAAGCCTCTCCCGCCCGCACCATGTTGACGAACAGGTCGGAAAAGTAAGTGGGATGCAGCGCCAGCGAATCGGCCAGCGATTTGCCTCCTTTGATCGAGCGCAGGATGTCGAGCACGATTCCCCGAAACTGCTGGCGCGTGGTGAGCTCGCTCGTAATCGAGAGTGCGCGATCCAGCGGAACCCCCGAGTTCAGCAGCGTCGAGAGCTCCTGAGTAAAGAAGAGGACGTCGCGCCGCCCGGAAGTGAAAGACGGCAGCTTCAACGCGGCCGATTTCTTCTCTTCAAAACCCACATACACGGGCGTCAGTCCCTGACGCATCAGTTCGCGCGCCACGGACTTGCCGTTTTCGGCGTTGATCACCCCCGTGCGCAGCTTGCCGTCTCCCGCGATGGCGCGATAGTGAAAAGTCGCTGTCGCCATTTCAGAATTCCTGCGTGACCCGGGTTACTTCCGAGGCTGTCGTGCGGCCCTGACTTACTTTGAGCCAACCGTCTTCGCGCAGACTATGCATGCCGTTGCGGTGCGCCGCGTGAGTGATCTGCGCCGCGTCGGCATTAGTCATAATCAGAGCGCGGATTTCGTCGTTCAGCTCCATCAGCTCGAAGATTCCGGCCCGTCCGTGATAGCCGGAGCCGTTGCAGGCCTCGCAGCCGCGCCCCTGGAACGTATCCACGTGTTCACCGGTTGGCGTCATCATTTTGCCTGCGCTCTCCCGGCAATGTTCGCAGATCAGACGCACCAGGCGCTGCGCCAGAACCGCCACCACGGAAGAGGTAATCAGGTAATTCTCCACGCCCATGTCGGTAAGCCGCGTGACCGCGCTGGGCGCGTCGTTGGTATGCAGAGTGGAAAACACAAAATGGCCGGTGAGCGCGGCGCGGATGGCCATGTCGGCCGTCTCGCGGTCGCGGATTTCGCCCACCATGATCACGTCCGGGTCCTGCCGGACGATGTGCCGCAACCCCGATGCGAAGGTCAGTCCGATCTGCGGATTGACGTGGATCTGATTGATCCCGTCCATCTGGTATTCCACCGGGTCTTCAATCGTAATGATTTTCTTGTCCGGCAGATTGATACGCTTCAGCGCCGAATAGAGCGTGGTCGATTTGCCGCTTCCCGTCGGCCCCGTGACCAGGAAGATGCCGTGCGGAAGCGAGGTGAAGTGCTCCATGCGCGCCAGCATATGTTCATCGAAACCGAGACGCCGCAGGTCGTAAAAATCTCCCGCCGAACGGTCCAGCAGACGCATCACCACGCTCTCGCCGAAGAGCGTGGGCAGAGTGGAAACGCGCAGGTCCACTTCGCGTCCCAGAATACGGATCTTGATGCGGCCGTCCTGCGGCAGGCGCCGCTCGGCGATATTCAGCTTCGCCATCAGCTTCAGGCGCGAAATGATCGCGGCCTTCAATTCGCGCGGCGGCTGCTCCTGATTGAACAGCACCCCATCCACGCGAAAGCGGATGCGGAACTCCTTCTCGAACGGCTCGATATGAATGTCGCTGGCTCGCTTCTCGATCGCCTGGGCGATCATGGCGTTGACCAGCCGAATGACCGGAGCCTCGCTGGCCATGTCGCGCAGGTGCTCGAGATCTTCTTCATCGCCGGCCCCCAGATCCGCCGTCGGAGACTGCGTTCCTCCTTCGGGATAGTAGCGCTCGACCGCGTCCAGAATCTCCTGCTCCGGCGGCGACCGCGGAGTGAATTTCGAGACGGCAGAAGCCATGCACGGCGTTGATCGTCTCGAAATCCAGCGGATCGGCCATCGCCAGCGTCAGCGAGCCCTCTTCTATGGCAAGAGGGAAAATCGAGAACTGCCTCAGGAAGCGCGGTGAGAGACCATCCAGTTCGGGGGCCGCCGGCGGTGCGGCGATCTGTGCCACCGCACCAGACCCAATTGTTCGGAGAGCGCCAGCAGCAGATCGCGCTGGGCAATGAAACCCATGTCGACCAGGATCTTGCCCAGCTTGTCGCCGCGCTCCCTCTGCAGTTCGAGCGCGCGATCCAGATCCTCCGGGCCAATCAGCCCGTGATCGATTAACAGCTGTCCAAGCGGAATCGCCGTGGCCGTCACTTCAGCGTTCCTGCTCCTCGATCACCGAGGCGAGGTCCGCGTGTTTCGCCATGGCCTCCAGCAGTTTCTCTTTTTCCACCGTCATAAACAGGCGTTTGGGGAGATCGCGCGAATTCTCCCAGCTGTAATACCAGAGAATCGCTTCCATGGAAATGTGTTCGTCCGGCGGCAGACTGTCGAGCTTAGCCGACGCTCCCGCCATCAGGCTGTACATAGCCTGTTTGAGGTCCGTCAGTTTCTTCAGCTTGCGGTCGTGGATGGTCTGAATCTCCGCAGGCGAAATAGTTTGCTTAAAAGGACTCGGCGGCGCCACCGTAATCAATTCCAGCTCCATCGTGAACAGCGCGCCATAGCTGTCCAGATAGGTTCCCCGGGCATCCCCCAGCAAATCGTAAGGATCGGCGAAATTGGAGCGGAATTTGCTGTTAATGGCCCCTTCCACGTCCAGAATCTGCCGCCGCGGCACGCGCGATTCGGTGGCCCCGAAACAAAGCGTGGCGACCGCAATCAGCAGAATCGCCTTCATTGGCCACCCGCCGGGCTCACCATATCGGCTATGGCGTAAGTGTTCAGGCGCTTCCGCAGCAGAGTCATATCTTCGTCCATCGCCACCAGAAGCGCCCGGCGCTCCTGCTCATTCTTCTTCTGGATGGTTTCCAAAGCTACCTGCAGGTTGCGCGCATCTTCCGCTTTGACTTCGCTGCGAACCTGAGCCACAGCCTGGGCGATCGCTGCGTCCACCTGCTGTTTCGACAAACCCGCGGCAGCGGGAGAGACCTGAGCCATAGCCCGCAGCTCCGCGGGGCGGTGAAAAGCCAGCGTAACCATTGCGACCGAGAGAACGCAGGCGGACGCGAACCCGAGCCGCGCTCCGGAGCTCCAGAACGCCTCCAGCCAGTTTCTGCGGCCCGGCGAATCCGAGACAAACGCGATACGCCGCGGAATCTCGCGGTCGGGAACGACGCGCAGCGCCGCCACCGTAAGCCGCAGCCGATCCAGCTCGAGCGAGCATTCATCGCAGCCGGCGAGGTGCTGCTCGAGGGCGCCCCGCTCCGCCGCCGTCAGTTCGTCGAATGCGTACTCGCGCAGCAGATCCGCGCGGCCGCAGGCTTGATTACTATCTGTACTCATCGTGTACCTCTTGCCGTAATCGGCGCCAACTGGGTCTTGAGCAATTCCATGGCTGTGTAAAGCCTCGACTTGACCGTCGAGGCCGGACAGCCCAGAATCTCCGCCATTTCCTCGAATTTGAAACCCTCGTAGACCTTGAGAACCACCGCCTCCCGCTGTTCCGGGGTCAGCCGGTCGAGGGCGGAAGTACACGGCGATACTCAGGTCCATCGGGAACGCGGGACGCCCGGCGCCTTCCAGCGCCGCCTGTTCTCCGAGGCTCAGATCTTCCGTCGCCGTTTCGGGCCGGCGTTTACGGAAGAGCGAATACGCCTCGTTGTGGGCGATCCGGTAGAGCCAGGGGCCGAACCGGGTGGCATCGTCCAGCTTCGAGATGTTTTGCCAGGCTTTCAGAAAAGCGTCCTGCGTCAGGTCCAGAGCGTCGTCCGAGTTCGCGGTCAGGCGCAGCAGGTAATTGAAAACGCGCTTCTCCCACCGCGACACGAGGAGATTAAAGGCCTCGACGTCGCCCTGCTTGCGAAGGCGGGATATCAGGTCCGTGTCTTCAACGGCCCGAAAGATCAAACTCTGGCTCCTTGTATCAAGACGCTCAGTCCCGGAAAAAAGTCGGCCCGGAAAAAATCGAGAGGATGTTTTCAGAATAACCGGAATCGGCGGGGCAGGCATTGAGGCGAAACCGGCCCCCAGGAACCAGGGCCAATCGGCCTGAAGCCGGAGCTTGTTCCCGGAACAGAAAATCTTAGACGTTTTTGTTCCGTTTTCCACGCCGCCTTTTAATCTCATTTGTGTCAAGGAGAACCAAACACATGAAAAAACTTTTCGCCATCATCGCTCTCGCGCTCTCCCTCCAGGCGGTCGCCGCCCTCGCCGAGCCCCCTTCACCGGGATGTGCCGGAGACTGCCCCAACGTCGCGGTACGTTAAACTTAGCTCAGGTTGCAGATTTCCACGGCACTCTGGCAGGTCTCTACGGCTCTCGAAGTCGTTTTGCTGGCCAGAGTGCTTGTGTCTTTTCGCAGGCTCTCCCTGTTTACCGCGGCACTCGCCGCCATGGTGGCGCAGGACCTGATCCTGATGCAGTTTCGCTACGGCACAAATACATATGGTTTCGCCTGGGTGATTACGGCGGCTATTGTGATGCTGTCGCAGGCAGGCGCGGCCGTCGAAGCATTTTCGAACATGTTGAGCCAGTACCGCGGCATTGGATGGGCGGTAACTGCCCTCCTGGCCGGGGCGCTCCTGGTTGCGGCAACTGCCACGGCTCTGCTTTCCGGCGCCGATATCCGCGCCATCCACCAATTGAGCAAGTGGGTGTCGATCACGTTTGCGGCGAGGCGCGTTCTTTCGTCCGTCCTCGCGCTGTTTATGCTCGCCGGATCGTTTCTGTTCTGGTCGTTCCGGGTACCCCATAGACCGAACGACCGCAGACATCTCACGCTAATGACCTGTCTTCTGGCTTTTTACGCGGCTGTCTTCCTCGCCCAGAACTTCGACCGCCGGCATCTGGCGCTGGAAAACATCGTTCTCCAGGCCGGCGTATGTCTCTGCCTGGGGGGGTGGTTACTGACTCTCAGACAATCCGGAGAAATCCGCCCGCGTTCTGAAACGGAATCGATCGACTCCCAGATGTTCCGCAAACGGAACGAACAGGCTCTCCAGAGTGCTCAGAGCCGCTAAGCGGTCTTAGAGAACCGCTCGGCATCTCAAAGAGACCTTGCGAGAGATCCAGGAACCTGCGCAACACCGCTTCCCGCAGGAATTCCTGAAAGATAAAAATTCCGGCAAATTCCAGCTTCGCCATTTCCAATTTCATTTTCCAGCGCGAGGCCACAATTTCGTCGATGGAAACATTGCGATCCTGAATTCCCGCCAGCGCCTGGGCTTCGAGACCGGCGGTAGTCTCGGCGAAAACAATTGAGGCTGCGCCGATAAATGTGATAGCGAAACCTCCTGTGTGCCGCCATCTGAGAAAACGTGGCGCCCGATTTGCGCAGAAAACTCGTCATCGTCCCGCTCAATGAGACGCGCGATATAGCTGAAGCGCTCCACCGAAGGCGAGGCTTGTACCCCGCATTTCCGCGAATTTGGCCGCTTTTCCCGCTGTTAATCGCAAGAGAAGATTGAAAGTATGCGCCATTCATCGCTTTTTACCCCACCAATTTATCTGTACCTTTCATCTTATCCGATCTTAAGTCCCCTCTAGATATTTTTCTGAGAACCGGTTAGCGGAACCACCGGCCGCCCTTGGTATTATGGAAAGCGATTATGGCAATTCCCAATGTGAAGCGGTTCCGGCCATTCTGTCCGACCTGCAACGAGAATCTTCACCTTGATGGCCGTGCTGCCCGATAACGCGAACGTCGATGCGTTCCTCGACCGATGCGGTCTCGCGGCACGATCACAAGGCTTTCAAAGAAGCGAAGGCGCGCAGAGCAAGATCCGCGTCGGCCAGCAGAAGCAGAAGAAAGCAAAGTAGAGTTCCGCCTTCAGGACTGTTCCGAGCCGGGCCCGCAGCGAACGCAGGCGCGCAGCCCCTCCTGCGCCACATCGGGGTCCGTATCCCGGCTTATCTTGTCCAGATAAGGCACCGAAGCCTGGTCGCCGCTGGCTGCCAGCACGCGCGAGAGGTAGATTTTTTCATCCGGCTGCCCTGCATCAGGGGCGCGTAGAGCGCGACCAGAACCGGCTTCGCCGCGCCGCCTCCACCAGATATGCACGCAACTTCCCGGTAAGCGGCTGAATTCAGCGTATTGATCAGATAACGGAACGGGCGCATCTTCTCCGAGTCCAGTTTACCGTCCATCACGAGCCCAAAGGCCGCACGCCAGCCGGGGCAGCATCTTGTCTTCGCCGCGCCAGACCTGATCAGCGCCGGCACATCCCCGGATTGCCCAGCCGCCCCAGGCCCTCCGCCGCGGCGGCGCGCACCCGATCGTCCTTCGAGGCCAGTTCGCGCAGCAGCAGATCGCGGTCCTGCGGTTCCGGCATCATGGCCAGCGCCGGGAGGGCCGCGCGTTCCACTTTTGTGTTGCGCGGGCTCGCCACCACGGCACGAAGCGTGGGCAACGCGTCTGTCGTGCGAGCAGCCCGGCGGTCTCGATGGCGGTGGTCTGCACCTGGTCGTCAAGATCGCGCAACAGAAAAATGATGCGCGGAGGGCCTGCCGACGGATCGCGAATCTTTTCGATGGCGATGAGAGCCTCATACATCACGCCGTTGTCTTTGGTGCGCAGGGCGTCCACCAGGTCGGGCAGCGGCCGCTTTTCCGCGCAGAATTCCGATGGCGCGGCAGGCGTTGGCCCGCGAATCGAAGCCGGCTCCGCCGCGGGCCAGCTGCCCCAGAGCCGCGATAACGTCGGGCCGCACGATCACAAAAGGATCGATAACCTGATCGTTGTTGTCGCTGAATCTTGCTTTGATGACGCGCCGACCCGCACCAGGAGACCCAGGCCCTGCTTAATGTATCCCGGCAGATAATAATTCACCAGGCCGTCAGTCGCGCGGATCTGCACTTCCGGATCGGCGTCGCGCGTGGCCCGAATCAGCGGATCGATGGTGTCCTTGCCGCCGATCGCGATCAGTTGCTTCACGACCTCGACGCGGGTATCGATGACTCGCTGTTCAGATACCGGCCACAGTGGGAATCGCGAACTGCGCCCTGTTTCGCCTCCGCGCGCACATCTCTTGGCTCTGGGCCCAGGAACCGATGCAACAACGAAACAAAGATAAAAGCGGAAACGGCGCATCTATACGATTATGCCGCGAACGGCGCTGGTACGTTAAGGTTCATGGCGGCCTTGCCACGCGCGCTCAACGCACGAATTCGACTTCCACGCGCTTCGGGATCAGCCCGACTTCGAGGCCCATGTCGAGCAGCTACTGCACGGCCTTCGGAATCACCTCGCCCGCGTCCAGCGTGTAGTGGTTCACGTACATGCCGACGAACTTTTCCGCCAGCCGCGGCTCCATGTCGCGCGCGAACTGCAATGCGTATTCGAGCGCTTCGGCGTGATTATCCAGCGCGTACTGAATGCTCTCCCGCATCATCCGGCAGCATTCGCTCTTCACGTCGTCGCGGCAACGACCGCAGCAGCACGTTGCCGCCCAGCGGCAGCGGCAGCCCAAACTTTCCTTCCACCACTTGCCCATATCGAGCACGCGATGAAACCCTCGTTGTCGATAGGTCAGCTGCGCTTCGTGGATGATCAACCCGGCATCCGCCGCTGCTCGCTGCACGGTTTCGGAATCTGGTCGAACGGCACCACCACCGGCTCGAAATCCGGCTCGAAAATCTTCAGCGCGAGGTACGCCGTCGTCAGCGTGCCCGGAATCGCGATCTCTTGCCCTTGATCTCTTCCGGCTCCATCGGATGAGTAGCCACGACCATAGGGCCGTAGCCGTCGCCGATGCTCGATCCGCTGGCCATCAGCACGTATTTGTCGGCCACGTACGGGTAGGCGTGATAGGAAATAGCGGTCAGATCGTAAACGCCCTCCATGGCTTTGCGATTCAGCGTCTCGATATCGGACAGAACATGCCGGAAGGTGACACGGACGAGCGGACCTTGCGGGTTGCAAGCCCGTAAAACATAAAGGCGTCGTCGGAATCGGGACTGTGGGCACTGACGATTTCTATTGGAGTGGGATCCGGCATACGAGCGGTTCGGAATCGACAGTATCTCACGCGTCCCTGTTTTTGCCGTCAGTTGGCGAGGAACGCGGGACCGGTTCTGCGGTGTGGTTTGGGAGCCTTCCGGCCTTTGATTTTGTGTCTTTTCACTTTCGGAACATGTGCGCCGTCTGGCTTTGCCGTGGCAGGAACCGCCTGCAAAAGAAAGACTGAAAGCGAGCAGAATAACGCGGCGATTCGCATGAGCCTTATCTTAGCTGGTCCGGCGTGGGAAAGTTACGATAAATCGCGAAGAAAGCTCTACCGTCATCACAACGCAGATGGCAGCCAGAGCTCGCCAGAGGCCTTCCCGGCGGCGGTGGAATGAACCGGCGTGCCGGCGACATAGCCGATGGCAAAGCCCGCGGCCAGACCGCCCACTGGGCCCAATTATCGACCGAAGCCGGGGATCAGCCCGAAAGCAAGCACATAAACGACCCATCGGCGTAAAGATTACGCATCGCCCTCCCGGGAAGAACGGTTCACCACCCCATACGCGATCATGGCGCCGATGAGCCCCATCAGACCCGGCCGAGGCGCCGATCGAGAGCCTCCGGATTCCTCACCAGCGCTCAGACAAAATCCCCCCACGGTCCCGGCGAAATAAATCACCAGGAACCGCGGCGTACCGTAGATCTCCTCCACCTGCGCGCCGAGTCCGTAGAGCACCCAGCTGTTCATGAGGATATGCAGCAGGCCGCCGTGCAGAAAGCCGGCCGTGACCAGGCGCCACCACTGATGCTCCAGCACAGATGTCGAGGCCGTACTTGGCGCCCAACGCGCCAGAGCGCCTGACCGATTTTCTCCCAAGGTGCCGCCGAACAAAAGCCGTTGCAGCGAAAAAACCACGTTAATCAGCAGAATCAGAACCGTGGTGAAATGCGCGTGCGGGATAAGACCACCCAGATCTCCCGGCTGCCGCCGGTCCACCGCGCGCGGCCCCACGCGCTCATTACAATAGGGACAGGTTGTATCGCTGGTCGTGATAAACGCCCTGCAGTTCGGGCACATCCGGCGCTTATCCACGGGCCATCAATCCTGTTTTTGGCCGATGCCCGCTCTTTCGGATGCCGGCCGTGCTTTTCGTTCGTATGTCAGACTCACCGCCAGGCCGAAGCCAACCGCCAGTTTCAGAAGATCGAGACCGGAATAGATGCCGTGCAGAATCCAGAAGTGCTGGACCGCCGGATCCGTTGGCGCCAGATCGTCAACCCTTCGGCCCAACTCGATAATGGCATCCGTCGAGAAAGAAATGCTCCGCCGCCACCATGGCGACCATCGCGAGGCAGAGAGCGGCAAGCCTGCGCGAATGGCCCTCCCTTTCAGCAGGCAGAATAATAGCCCCACTCCGAGTACCAATTCCGCGCGCTCCCAGTTGGTAAAAATCCAGGCATTCTCTTCCGCCGCGTTACGCGCAGAAGCGGGCGTTCGAGCGCGGTCTCCTGAGCGCTATGACCGGCCAGAAACCGATCCACCGCCTGAAAGTTCTGCGTAACGGCAACATCGGCAAGGATACCGGCGCCCAGCCGAACCCCGATAATCAGCGCGCAAAGACTTCGAATTTGAACCACTGCCGCAATTGTCGCAAACAGACTCCCCGCGGAGCGCCGGCGGTCTGCCGCCGGTCCTCTCCCAGACGCCGCTCCGTCCCGGACGATAAACTTCTCATACGCCGGTATGTTCCAGAAAGTTCTGATCGCCAACCGCGGCGAGATCGCTCTGCGCATCGTCCGCACCCTGCGCGAGATGGGCATCGCTTCCGTGGCCAACTCCGACGCCGATCGCCCCGCCCTTCACGTACGCAAAGCCGACGAAGCCGCCCACGTCGGCCCCGCCCCCTCCTCCGAAAGCTATCTGCATATCGAGCGCATACTCGACGCCGCCCGTCGTCACGGCGTGGATGCCATCCATCCCGGCTACGGCTTCCTCAGTGAAAATGCCCGCTTCGCCCAGGCCTGCGGGGACGCCGGTTTTGTCTTCATCGGCCCCTCTGCCCAATCCATCGCATTAATGGGATCGAAGACCGAAGCCCGCCGCGTAGCCGCCGAAGCGGGCGTGCCCATAGTTCCCGCGGGAGTCCCGGACAACGCCGCCGGCTATCCGGTAATGCTGAAAGCCGTGGCCGGAGGCGGCGGTAAAGGCATGCGCCGCGTCGATCGCCGAAGATTTGCCCGCCGCCTCCGAAGCCGCCTCCAGCGAAGCTCTGCGCGCCTTCGGCGACGGCCGCATTTACATCGAAAAGCTGATCGAGCGCGCGCATCATATCGAAATCCAGGTCCTCGGCGATCACCACGGCAACCTGGTTCACCTCGGCGAACGCGAGTGCTCGGTGCAGCGCCGTCATCAGAAAGTGATCGAGGAATCGCCTTCGCCTCTCGCCGCCCGCCTCCCAACTTGCGTGCGCGCATGGGCGAAGCTGCTCTCAAAGCCGCGCGCGCCGCCGGTTACTACAACGCCGGCACCGTCGAGTTCCTCGCCGACGATTCCGGCAACTTCTACTTCCTCGAAATGAACACGCGCCTGCAGGTGGAGCATCCTGTCACCGAACTGGTCACAGGCCTCGATCTCGTCAGGCTGCAGCTCGAAATCGCCGCCGGCGGAAAGCTTCCCTTTACCCAGGACCAGATCTCTCTTCGTGGCGCGGCCATCGAGTGCCGGATCTACGCCGAGGACCCGACCAACAACTTCTTCCCTTCACCCGGCCGCATCCTGCATCTCGCCGAGCCCTCGGGACCCGGCGTGCGCCTCGATTCCGGTATTTACCCGGGCTGGACCGTGCCGATGGATTACGACCCCATGCTCGCCAAACTCGTCGTCTGGTCCGAAACCCGTGAGCGCTCCATCGAACGTATGCTGAGAGCTCTCAATGAGTATCAGATCGATGGCATCCGCACCAACATTCCTCTCTTCGAATCCATTCTCAAAGAGCCGCGCTTTCAGTCGGGCGATCTGCACACCGGTTATCTCGATGAGCTTCTGAAAACTACGCCGCTGCGGACCCCCGCGGTGCCACCGGAAATCGCCCAGGTAGCGGCCCTGATGCAATCGAAGCGCGTTGGTCCCGCGCCAGTCGCAATGGCCTCGCGCTGGCTCCATTCACGTCGTGAGGAGCAACTGCGATGATTCCCTCGGTTATTGAGGTCGAGCCTGGCGTCTGGTCGATTCTGATTGAAGGCCGCTCCTCGGAAGTTCGCGTGGCGGGCGACAGATCCTGATCGGACCTTATCGTACGACGGCCCAAAGGTGGAAGCCAGGCAGCGGCGCGGCGGAAACGCACGGCCGCGTCACCCTCTCCGCGCCTATGCCCGGCAAAGTCGTTCGCGTCCTCGCCGCGCCGGGCGATGAAGTTGCTGAAGGACGGGCATCGTAGTCGTAGAGGCGATGAAGATGCAGAACGAGATGAAGGCCCCGCGCGCCGGGCGCGTAGTCTCGATCGCCGTCGCCCCCGGCGACACAGTAAACGCCGGCGCCCCCTCGCCACACTCGAATAACCTCCGTATAAACTCCGTTTAAACTCCGTGGTGGGGCAGGCGGTTCCGCCTGCCCTTCCCATACGGACACGGCGAACCCTTCGAAGCCGCGCACCAGCCCAACAGATAATGATAAAAAAGTAAGGAAGTCGTGACTCCTCCCCCAAAAACCCGTTCGCACGCGGCTTCCGCGGCGTTATTCTTCGCCCTGACACTACCGGCGCTCGCTCAGTTGCCGGCCGCTCCCGAAACACGCCCCACCTTCGAGGTGGCCTCGATCGACCCGATATTTCCGTCAGAGGCAGGACCATCGTCAGGCCGCCGATCGGCGGCAGATTCGTCGCCACGAAGGTCACTTTAGAAACCCTGATCGAACTCGCATACCAGGCAAAAAGCTTCGAAATATCGGGCGGCCCGGGATGGATCAGATCAGACAGGTACAACGTCGTCGCCAAATCGGAAGCGCCTGACGCCGCACCGGAGCAGTTGTTGCTCATGCTGCAAACATTGCTTGAGGATCGATTCAAATTAACCGTCCACCGGGAAACGAAGGAAATGCACGTCTACGCTCTGCTGCCGGCCAAACAGGGACTGAAACTTCCCGAAGCCGCCCCGCGCGGTTGCGCCACCTTCGGAATCGATTCGCCCCCACCGGCTCCGCATCGTCCTCCCCTCGCGCCCTGCGATCGCCTCCGGGTGGCGCCCACATGGATGGAGGACGAGAGAACCTCTATGCCGTCATTCGCCAGTGCCCTCGCCGGTATTCTCGGCCGTCCCGTAATCGACAGGACCGGATATACAGGAACCTTCGAGCTGGATATCGAGTTCGCGCCGCTCGGCCTCTCCGGTCCCCCGCCGGATGGTGGCTCCGTCGATTCGGATGAGCCTCCCCTCTTCACTGCCCTGCACGAACTCGGACTCAAACTGGAACCGCAAAAAGGCCCGGCCAGATCGTCGTCATCGACCACGCCGAACGAGCCTCTGAAAATTAACCGAAAGATTTTCCTATCCTGATGACAGCGGCCCTTCCGAGCGCGACAGCTCCAGCAGCATCCGCTCCCGTGTAGCCAGCGCCGCCCGCACCGCCGAATCGAGTCCCACCCAGTCGAGCGCCGCTCCACCCAGAGCCGAGACCGCCAGCAGCGCCGCAAAAACCCAGTCGTTCTCCAGCACCGCGCGAGCCCAGTAAGCGAGGCCAATAGGCAGCAGCAGCAGCGGCGCGGACCAGATCGTCAGCGCCTGCAGCTTATTCGACATCTGGTTCATCTTCTCCGGATCCATCGCCCGCGGCATGCGCACCGAGCTGATATTTCCCACCGCGAACCAGTAAAGTGCAGCGATCGGAATTACAAACAGGGTTTCAATCAGTTGCGGCAGCGTGGAATCCATTCGCAATGCCTTGGCCAGCAGAGCGATCAGCAGAATCTGTCGAGATCGGAGTTGACCTTCTTTACCGTCTTAGCGTCGTCGGGTGCAACGACTGCAATTTCGTTTGCCACGACCTCGCCTCCCGCAGCGGACTTCGCGATGTTCTCGGCCTGGCTCTTGGCATCTTCGCTCGGAACATGGCCGGTCAACGTGACGACGCCTTTCTCGCGATCCTGACTCACAGATATATCTTTAAGATTTGCTTGATCGAGGCCCTGGCGAACCGCGCCCGCCACGTCCGGAGACTTCTGGGTTCTGGTACAGCCCGTTAAGCCGTAAAGAGCGAATGTTAAACCGATGATCGAAAACACCCTTAGCGTTTTCATGAGTAAATCCTCCACGTGCTTACGTGCAATCCTGCGACCACCCGCCCTCGCGCATTACGGGGCAGAAAGAGCAATAAAATGGCGGTTTGTGCCGCCTCTGAAGATAATTCCGCAATCGCTGCGCGATAGGACGGCGGTTGTTCCCGAACGCCAGGTGCAGAAAATGCTGTGGAGATGCGTTCTCTTTTTCGTGCCCATGGCTCGGGGTTCGAGCTAAAAAAATTCGCCGGAAGCTCGACGCCTCCGGCGAATCGGGAGAGTCAGGGTGGTGGGTCGAAATACTATTTTGCGAGCGACGGCAACGTCGTGAACGTGAGAGCCGGAGGAGTTCGAATCCCGAGGGCGCCGATGGATCCTCCCACCGGCGTGTCGAACTCAATCGTGCCTTGGATATTGGCGGTCGCAGGAAACTGCTGAAAGAGCTGGAACGAGGTGTGGCCATTCGCGCCAAGCGCAAGGGAGCTGGTGCCGATCTGATTGCCGTTGCTGTCGCGCAGGACCACGGGGATGTTCGCGGCGCTGTTCGCTGCATTGTTCACCGCAATTCCAGTCACGGTATTCGCCGTGTTGTCGAAGGCCACCACATAGGCCCCGGCATTGCGGCTTTCGAGCGGCGTCACCGCTTCCTGGCCGTTCGGCGAATAGTGGAAAATTACGTAGCCGCTGACATTGCCGCTGGTCACGAGCTGCGCGGAACCAGTCTGCAGAGCGGAGGTAGCCGTCGTGTTGGTTTGCAGAACCAGAATCTGATTCGGATTCAGGGCCGTATTCACCACCGAAGTCGCGCCCGTGGTGACGTTCGTCTGCGGAGCGAGCAGGGACACGGCCAACGGAGCTCCACTGTCGTCGAAGAAGGAGAGCTGCGCCGTCGCGGTCGTAGCGCCGGTATTCATCAGAACGAATGTGGTGAGCCAACCCGCGCCCGCCGCGATATGTTCGAACGAGCCGCCCGACGTGCCGACGCCCGCCAGCACGGGAATCGACGTGATGGTTCCGGGCGGCGTGTAGCGGATGCCGAGCACGCTGATCTGCCCATTCGCCGGCGTATCGAATTCAACGCTCCCGCGAATGTTCGCCGTTACCGAGTACTGAGTCGACAAAACGAAAGAAGCCTGTCCGCTCGCGGGAAGTGCGATCGGGTCGGTCTGCAGGACCGCTCCGGTGTCGTCGCGAATGATCGCGTTTACGGTCACCGCCTGCCCAGAGATGTTTTCGATCGCGACGCCCGTGGCGATGTTGTTGGTGTCGTCGAATGCCAGGAAGTACGAAGCCGCATTGCGAGTTTCCAGCGGAACAACCGCCTCCTGCGACGACGAGTTTATGTGGAAGATCGCGAACCCGCCGACTTCGCCTCCGCTCGCGCCCACTTGAGCGCCACCCGTTAACAGGGACGCGGTGGCAGGTCCCGAACTCTGCACGATCAAGGAGGCGTTCGACGACAGAGTTTGATTGAGAGATGCGGCCAATGAGTTCGTCGAGGATTGCACCAGATCCAGAGGCAAGGTGAGAGGAAGGCCGTTTGTCGCGTAGGCGTTCACGCTCATTTGCGCGGGACTCGACGCCGTGTTCACCAGCGTAATCGTCGTCATCCAGTCGTCTTGGGACGCGATTTGCGGCATGGAGCCGACGAAGGGAAGGCCACCCGAAGTGGTCGTCACGTTCCCGATTTCGAACCACTGGAGGGAGCTCATCCCGCCGGGAACCATTTGCGCCCAATTGATGGTGATCGAGTGAGCGCCGGCCGGAAGCTGGAAAACACCGTGGCTCATGAGCGGATCGTTCCAACACGCCGCCGGATCCGTTCCGGTTCCCGTCGGATCGTTCGCGCAACTGTGATTCGGGTCGACGGAGACCAACGTCGACGTTCCCAATTCAACTCCGTTGTCGTACACGGCGAACACGTCTCCCTGATGGCCGCCGTCCACGACGCGCAACACGGTCGGAACGGTCGTCGTGACGGTCCACGGCGGGTTGCCCGCGTTCGCGTAATAGTTATGGAAAGAAGAACCGGTCGTCGCGGTTCCGGCGGGAGTTCCGTTCGGGACGAGATAGTAGTTGTACCAAGTGCATCCGCCGCCCGACACCGGAGGATCGACGGAAGGATTGCAGTTCGCGTCGGGAGCACCGATTTGCGCGAAGCACGGTATCGAAACGAAAAGCGTCAATGATGCTAATAGCAGCTTGGACATGAATACACCCTTTCTCCTCGCACCCTCGCCGTTCGCTCGTTGCAATCGGCCGGCAGCGATAGCGACTTCTGCACGCGCCCTGCCACGGGGAAACGGCTTCGGGGAACGGACCGGAACTGCCGCAGAAGAAAGGCTTTGCCCTGGGAGGCACACCACAGACAGCGCTTCGACATTCGCGCGGAGCGGTGAACGCGGAGGGTGACTTTATGGAATGGCACTCCACTCTCACGCGGCTAAAGAACAAGAAAGAAAAGACCGCTGGCAGTCTCACGGCTGTTGATATTGCGCGGCTCGCAAGACCTCGTATTCGCGCGAAATGGAAGCAGAACTTCTCGAAAATGGTTTTAAGTGCGGCCGGCAAGCTACAATGACAAAGTGAAAATGATCATCGATACGGTGGCCCGGAGTCTCACCGTAGAGAGTGGCGAATCAGAACACTCGTACGACCTTTATTCGCGAGCAGCTTTCGATACCATCTCACTCCAATGGGTTCGCATCGGATGGAGTCTGGCCTACTATCAGAGTTTCCATTGGATGGGTCTTCCCGTGCTGCAACTGCCCGGCGATTTGATCCGGCTTCAGGAGGCGATTTATCGAATCCGCCCGGATGTGATTTTAGAGACGGGTATTTTCCAAGGCGGTTCGCTGCTGTTTCACGCGACTCTATGCGAGGCCCTGGGCAAAGGCCGAGTGATCGGCATCGATAGCCAGATTAGCGCTGCGGTTCGCGAGGCGATCGCCGATCATGTTCTCGCGGCGCGAATCTCATTGATCGAGGGGGACTCGACATCGAACGAAGTCGTAGACGCCGTCGCCCAAATGATTCATCCCGGTGAAACGGTACTCGTGATTCTCGACTCTTGTCACACCAAGCAGCACGTGGCGCGGGAGCTGGCCTGCTATTCGCGGTTCGTGACGCGTGGATCGTACATTATCGCGACGGATGGCGTGATGCAGGAGCTTGCCGACGTTCCGGGCGGACAAAGCGAATGGATTTCCGATAATCCGCTGGCCGCCGCCAACGATTTCGCCGCCGGACATCCTGAATTCCGGCAGCGAGAAAGCGACGACCTCGCCGCGCCAGTCACGTACTGGCCGGGCGGATGGCTGGAGAGGGTCGCCTGATGGCGCTGACCAGCGAGGATATCCGCGAGCGGCTCGCGGCGCTCGGCCCATGGTTCTACGAATTCGATTTAGGCGAGCACGGACGAACAACATCCGTGCTGCCGCCTGAAATTCTTCCGATTCATGAGACGCGGCTTGAGATGATCCATCGGGTGGTGGATGGGCATTTCGGCGAGCGCGTGCGCCAGGTTCGATGCATCGATGTCGGTTGCCACGAGGGTTACTATTCGCTGGCGATGGCTCGCAAAGGAATGCGCGAAGTGCACGGCGTGGACGTGCGCGACTCGAATTTGGAAAAAGCCCGGCTGATCGCGGAAGTTTGCGGGATTCGCAATCTCAGCTACGAACAGAGCAATTGCGAGGCGCTGGAGGTGGGGGAGAGCGGGCGCTACGAACTATGCCTGTTTCTTGGCCTGCTCTATCATCTGGAAAATCCGATGTTGTGTTTGCGCAATATCAGCCGGCTCACCAGTGAACTGTGCATTATCGAAACCCAGATTGTCGACGAGGTGGAGGGGGAAGCGGAGTGGGGCAGCCGTGCGTGGACGCGCCCCTATCACGGAGTTCTCGCGCTGATCGACGAAGGCGGCGAATTCTATAACGACATCGGCGAGACGGGTGCGTCGCCGCTTGCGACTTGTCCCTCGTTGAACGCTCTGCATTTCATGCTCAAGCAGGCCGGCTTTCGAAAATCTGAAATTATCGAGCCGGCGCCGGGCGCCTACGAACAACTGGCGCGACGCAAGCGAGTCGTGTGCGTGGCGTATAAGTAAGGCGGCAAGTAAGCACCATGAGCGAAACTCAAACGACCAACGAAGTGGCGGGGCAGTTCCTCCGTGACGTCGACGAATTTAATACGCGCGCGCGCTCTCTCGGCTATAGCGACGTCGAGAATTACTACTGGTATCACACCATCGAACTCCCGAACGGGCTTGTCACTCCGGGCCTGTACGATCTGCGGGGTTCCCTTGCGAATTTCCGCTTCCCGGCGGATATGCGCGGAACGAGGGTGCTCGACATCGGCACGGCGACCGGCTTCTACGCCTTCGAATTTGCCAAGCGCGGCGCTCGCGTAACCGCCGTCGACCTGCCCTCGCTGTATGCGCTCGACCGCTTTCCGGGACAGGACATCGAGCATTCGATCGAAAAGATCGGAGAGATGATCGCGCCGAAGTCGGTCAACGAGACGCGCGGATACGTCCGCAAATATTCGGCCGAGCAACTGTATTTTTACTTACTCGAAGGTCCCTTCTCGTTTTGCCGAAAGCTGCTGGATCTGCCCGTCGAACGGCACCTCTCGACGGTCTACGATTTATCGGAAGCGAGCCTGGGCGGCAAATTCGACTTCGTCTTCATGGGCGACGTGCTGTTGCACACGCTCTATCCCGCGGAAGCGCTCGCGGCGGCCGCGGCAGTATGCACCGGCACCCTGGTGCTTTCGCAGATGATTCCCGACGAACCCGATGAAGAACCGTCGATGTTGTACGTAGGCGGAGACAGCGCCGAATCGGACGAAGTTTCCTGGTGGCTGCCGAACAAATCGTGCTTGGTCCAACTGCTGAAGAAACTCGGATTCCGTTCGGTGACGGAAATCGGCCGAAATCAAGGTGTGCTGCGCCCTTCCGGCTTCGCTTACGACCGCACGATCTTGCAGGCCGTCCGCTAGGCAGGGCCGCCGTCTTCGATTAAATCGCGCTCGCCGCGTTGCTGACGCCGAAATTCCGCGGCGCGCGCTCCTAACTGGGCCCACAATTCGCTATCGACGTGCTGCGGTCCCGGAGACAATTCGCCTCCGCTCTTGCCGTAACGCGGAAAGACCAGCTTGTCGTAAACCACTTTGCCGAGATAGCGCTCGGGATCGGCCACCAGCACGTGGGAGTGCGGACGGGCAATGACGCGCAAACCCGCGCTCCGCATCATGGCGGGGAGAGCCGAATGATTCGGCAGCCACCAGTTCGTCGGATCGTTATTGCACAGGTCTTCGACGAACGCTAACTTGGGATAGCCCGGATCCAGAAGTAAATCGTCGTCGGTGAGTTTTTCGTAATTCTGCTTCTTCGCGGGACCATCCACTTCCGGTCCGATCACCGCCGTCGCAATGTACATCCGCTCTTTCGTCATTTCCGCCGCGCGGTCTAGTACGAGTCCGGGATATTTCAAGTGGTAAAGGAGCCCCAGCAAAAGCACGTAATCGAAGCGCTCGTCCGTCGTCAGGCAGTAAGTATGCGCATCCTCGCAAACCGTATCGATGTCCACTCCGAACTGGCGGGCGGCGAACTCGGCCTGTCCCAGAAATTCGCGAAACGGATCCACGAGGACGCAGCGCGCGGCCCCGCGACGCTTCATTTGGATCGAGAAATATCCTGCGTTTCCGCCCAAATCGAGAACGGTTTTTCCCGTGAGATCCGCCGGCACGTACGGCTCGATCATTGCCCAACGCCGTTCGGGCAAGTAGGCAGGCTCGCAGCCGTCGCCGGTCCACAGGCCGTTCGGAAGCTGAAAATGCTGGTACCACCAACCCAGAGAATCGAGTTCGTCGAGCACTGCCTGGTCCATGTGGGCCATTATATCCAAGGGTACAAATGGCCTTAAAACGAGAAGCGCGCGATGGGATTACTCTCGTAACGGAGCGCATACCGCTCCCGCCAGGGACTTTCCCACGGTCCGGCGTGCACTATCCGCACCGCCGCTAAACTGCTGTCCCAGTTATATTTACTCTCATCTTCGCGGCCTTAATCCCCGTTCGCTGTAGGGCTAAAACACCTCTACTCTAGGGCGCGTTCCGAATGGCTCAAAACTGCCTCCACGCCTACCATGACTGAGTGAGCCAGGAAACAGTAGTCGCAGTTCAACCCAAGCTTCTGCAGTAGGCAGTTCCTCAGGAAGTCCCTAAGCGGTACCGCCAGAGCTTTTCCCGGTAGAACCCACCCGTTCTTCCTATTCCGCCTATCCCGCGCGACTACCAGTCGGAGAAAAACCACAACGGAGGTAAGGTTTTGATTTCAGAAGCTGGAAGAATGCGCGCACGTGTGTTCATGTGCGGCCGGTCTCTTCGCCCGATCGCAATCCTTTTGCTGGCGCAGGGTTTGAGTGCTGCGACTTACTACGTGGGAACGAACGGCAATGACAGCAATCCCGGTAGTGCCGACGCTCCCTTTCAGACGCTTCAGCAGGGCGTCAATCACGCCTTCGCAGGAGACACTGTCGTCGTCCAGGACGGCACTTACGGACACGTGAATGCGGTCACGGGCGGCGACGGTAGTGCAAACGAAGCTGCCGCGGTGACACTCAACAATTCAGGAGCGCCGGGTGCGCCGATTACGATCACGTCGGAGCATCAATGGGGCGCGGTGCTCGATTGCGAAATGATCTGCGATGCCTATATCGACCTTCGCAACTCTTCTTACGTCGTCATTCAATATTTCGTGATCACGCGCGGCTACAAAGAGGGTATCCATAGCAACGACGCCGCGAATCACGTCGCGCTGGTTGGAAATCGCATCGAGTACATCGCCAATCGTCCCTCGTCGGCGACCACGGGATTGGACGGGATGTATGTCAATCCCAACTGCCACGACTTCTTCATCAATGCCAATATCTTTCACGACATCGGACGAACGAATGTGAATCAGTTGGACCATGGGCTGTATCTGCATGGCACGAACTTCGAGGTCACCAACAACGTTTTTTATAATATTCCGCACGGTTATTCGATCCAGGCCGCTGACGGTCTGAATAACGTGCTGATCGCCAACAACACGTTCGCCTTCCCGCAAGGAGGAGGTTCCGACGGCCAGATCATGCTGTGGAATACGCAGTCGAATCTGACCATTCAAAACAATATTTTTTACAACCCTTCGAACTACGCCATCAATCGTTTTGCGTCTTCGGTGAACGGTTGTTCGATCGGCAACAACCTGGTGTATGGCGCTTCCGGCATGATGGCGGATTCAACCGGATGCGCGGTGGGCCTGACCGGCAACGTGAATCCTCAATTCGTCAATCCGAACGTGGCGCCCTTTGACTTCCACTTGCAGGCGAATTCGCCGGCGATCCAAAACGGAGGCCTTGTCGCCGCCGTGACCAACGATCTCAATGGAGTATTGCGCGCGGGACAAAATGACATCGGTGCGTATCAGTACGCCCCTCCGCCGTTCATGCAGGTGGCGAATGTCCTGACCGGCGGCGCGACCTGGTCGGTGGGGAGACGAATGGGCCATCGGGATCGTGCAGGCTCCTCCCTCAGTCAGGTGCAAGTTTCCATCGGCACATCCTCATGGGTTGTCGGGTACACCGACCAGAACGGCAACTTCAGTTCCTACGGCATCGCCACTCAATCGAATGTAGGACCGTCACCGAAGTCTGGTCTGTTGGCGGCGCGATCGCCAATCCGCGGTCCGTCACGATTCGAGTGAGTAACTGACCGCCATTCTCGTCGTCGGATCGGTTTCCCGTGAAGGTCAGGTACTGCTCTCGACCGGAACAGTACCTCGACCCTACGAAATCCTTTTGTAACCTATTCCGCTCATTTGGCCTCTATTGAAGGTTCAGGGTGTATCGAGCATAACCAGCTAAAAGTCAGATGGTTACGAACGGGGAGGTAGAGAATGTCGACCACGCAAACTGCCCAGAAGCCGCCCAAGGCCACTAAAACGAGCGAAACGAAGCTGCTGGAGACCCTGGTTGCTCTTCGAGGGGGCAACTTCTCCATGCGCATGCCCGTGGATTTGGTCGGCATGGACGGAAAGATTGCCGACGTGTTGAACGACATCCTCGATCTCAACGAAAGGATGGCCGCTGCGCTCGACGGGATCAGCCGGTCCGTCGGCAAAGAGGGCAAGATCGCGCAACGAGCGTCGCTCGGTTCCGCCACAGGTGGATGGGCGGCTTGCATCGATTCGGTCAACAGTCTGATTGGCGATCTGGTTCAGCCGTCCACGGAAGTCGCCCGCGTCATCGGCGCCGTCGCAAAAGGCGATCTATCCCAAACCATGTCGCTGGACGTCGATGGACGCCCTCTACGCGGCGAGTTTCTCCATACCGCCCGCGTCGTAAACACGATGGTGGATCAGCTCAATTCGTTTGCGTCGGAAGCCACGCGCGTGGCTCGCGAAGTGGGTACCGAAGGGAAGCTCGGCGGACAGGCGGTCGTCACCGGTGTGGCGGGCACCTGGAAGGATCTGACCGAAAGCGTGAACTCGATGGCCAGCAACCTGACCAATCAGGTACGTAATATCGCGGGCGTCACGACGGCCGTCGCGAAGGGCGATCTCACGACAAGAATCACGGTGGACGCGCGCGGAGAAATTCTCGAACTGAAAAATACGATCAACACCATGGTCGATCAGCTCAGCTCGTTCGCCGCTGAAGTGACACGCGTCGCGCGTGAAGTCGGCACCGATGGACGACTCGGCGGCCAGGCGGAAGTCCGCGGCGTCGCGGGTGTGTGGAAAGATCTGACGGATTCGGTCAACTCCATGGCCGGCAATCTTACCAACCAGGTTCGAAATATCGCCGAAGTCACCACAGCCGTTGCCAAGGGCGATCTCTCGACGCGCATCACGGTCGACGCGCGCGGCGAAATTTTGCAGCTCAAGAACACGATCAACACCATGGTCGATCAGCTCAGCTCGTTCGCGGCGGAAGTAACTCGCGTCGCGCGTGAAGTCGGAACCGAAGGGTTACTGGGTGGCGAAGCTGACGTTCCCGGCGTCGGCGGCACGTGGAAAGATCTAACGGATCCGTCAACTCCATGGCCGGGAACCTGACGGCGCAGGTTCGCAACATCGCCGAAGTCACGACGGCCGTGGCCAAAGGCGATCTCTCGCGCAAGATCACGGTCACGGTTCGCGGCGAAATTCTGGAATTGAAGAATACCATCAACACGATGGTCGACCAGCTTAGCTCGTTCGCGTCGGAAGTCACGCGCGTGGCGCGCGAAGTGGGAACGGAAGGAAAGCTCGGCGGTCAGGCGAAGGTGGAAGGCGTCGCGGGAACGTGGCGCGATCTCACGGATAGCGTGAACTTCATGGCGGGCAACCTGACCTCTCAGGTTCGCAACATCGCGCAGGTGACGACTGGCGTGGCGAAAGGCGACTTGTCGACGAAGATCACCGTCGATGCACGCGGCGAAATCCTCGAGCTGAAGAATACCATCAACACCATGGTCGATCAGCTGAACTCGTTCGCCAGCGAAGTCACGCGCGTGGCTCGCGAAGTGGGAACCGAAGGCAAGCTCGGCGGGCAGGCGCAGGTGAAGGGCGTCGGCGGCGTGTGGAAGGATCTGACAGATTCGGTGAATTCGATGGCCGGCAATCTTACGAATCAGGTTCGTAATATCGCGGAAGTCACCACGGCCGTGGCGCGAGGCGATCTCTCGACCAAGATCACCGTCGATGTGCAGGGCGAAATTCTCGCGCTGAAGAACACCATCAACACCATGGTCGATCAGCTGAATTCCTTCGCCAGCGAAGTGACGCGCGTGGCGCGCGAAGTCGGCACGGACGGCAAGCTTGGCGGACAGGCGCAAGTGAAGGGCGTCGGCGGCGTGTGGAAAGATCTGACGGATTCCGTCAATTCCATGGCAGGCAACCTTACGGCTCAGGTCCGCAATATCGCCGAAGTCACGACGGCCGTGGCGACTGGCGACTTGTCGCGCAAAATCACCGTCGACGTGCGCGGCGAAATTCTGGAGCTCAAGAACACGATCAACACCATGGTCGATCAGCTCAACGCGTTCGCGGGCGAAGTGACGCGCGTGGCGCGCGAGGTCGGGACCGAAGGCAAACTCGGCGGTCAGGCGGAGGTGAAGGGCGTCGGCGGCGTCTGGAAGGATCTGACCGATAGCGTGAACTTCATGGCCGGCAACCTGACTTCTCAGGTTCGCAACATCGCGCAGGTCACGACGGCGGTCGCGAAAGGCGATCTCTCGACGAAGATCACCGTCGATGCGCGCGGCGAAATTCTGGAACTCAAGAACACCATCAATACGATGGTCGATCAACTCAACGCCTTCGCCGGCGAAGTCACTCGCGTGGCGCGCGAAGTCGGAACCGAAGGCAAGCTCGGCGGCCAGGCCGACGTGCATGACGTCGCCGGCACCTGGAAGGATTTGACGGACTCGGTCAACTCCATGGCGAGCAACCTCACCAGTCAGGTCCGCAACATCGCCGAGGTGACGACGGCCGTCGCGAAGGGAGATTTGTCGCGCAAGATCACGGTCGACGTGCGCGGCGAAATTCTGGAGCTGAAGAACACCATCAACACCATGGTCGATCAGCTCAACGCGTTCGCCGGCGAAGTCACGCGCGTGGCTCGCGAAGTCGGCACGGAAGGTAAGCTCGGCGGTCAGGCCGAAGTGAAGGGCGTCGGCGGCGTGTGGAAGGATCTCACCGATAGCGTGAACTTCATGGCCGGCAACCTGACATCGCAAGTGCGAAACATCGCGCAAGTGACGACCGGCGTCGCCAAGGGCGATCTTTCGACAAAGATTACGGTCGACGCTCGCGGCGAGATTCTGGAGTTGAAGAACACCATCAACACGATGGTCGATCAGCTCAACGCATTCGCCAGCGAAGTGACGCGCGTGGCGCGTGAAGTCGGAACCGAAGGAAAACTGGGCGGTCAGGCCGATGTGCGCGGCGTGGCCGGCACATGGAAGGATTTGACGGATAGCGTCAATTACATGGCCAGCAACTTGACCAATCAGGTGCGCAACATCGCGGGCGTCACCACGGCTGTGGCTCGCGGTGACTTGACTACGATCATCACCGTCGACGCTCGCGGCGAAATCCTGGCGCTGAAAAACACCATCAACACGATGGTCGATCAGCTCAGTTCGTTTGCATCTGAGGTAACGCGCGTGGCTCGTGAAGTCGGAACGGAAGGAAAGCTCGGCGGTCAGGCCGAGGTGAAAGGCGTCGCGGGAACGTGGAAAGATCTCACCGATAACGTGAACTTTATGGCCGGCAACCTGACGAACCAGGTCCGCAACATCGCCGAGGTTACTACGGCCGTCGCGCGCGGCGATCTGTCGCGCAAGATTACCGTCGATGTGCGCGGCGAAATTCTGGAGCTCAAGAACACCATCAATACGATGGTGGATCAGCTTAGCTCGTTCGCGTCCGAAGTAACGCGCGTCGCGCGCGAAGTCGGGACCGAAGGCAAACTCGGCGGTCAGGCCGATGTCCGGGGCGTCGCGGGCACGTGGAAAGATCTCACCGATAGCGTGAATTCCATGGCCGGAAATCTCACCGCGCAGGTTCGCAACATCGCGCAGGTCACTACGGCCGTCGCCAACGGAAATCTTTCGCGCAAAATCACCGTCGACGTGCAGGGCGAAATTCTCGAGCTGAAGGACACCATCAACACCATGGTGGATCAGCTCAATTCATTCGCCAGCGAAGTGACGCGCGTCGCGCGTGAAGTGGGAACCGACGGAAAACTCGGCGGTCAGGCCGAAGTGAAAGGCGTGGCCGGCACCTGGAAAGATCTCACCGACAACGTGAACTTCATGGCGGCAAACCTAACGACTCAGGTCCGCGGCATCGCGAAAGTCGTCACTGCGGTCGCGAATGGCGATTTGAAACGCAAACTGATTCTGGAAACGAAAGGGGAAATCGCCGAGCTCGCCGACACGATCAACGGAATGATCGACACGCTCGCCACCTTCGCCGATCAGGTGACCACCGTCGCCCGTGAAGTCGGCATCGAAGGAAAGTTGGGCGGTCAGGCACGCGTGCCCGGTGCGGCGGGTATCTGGCGCGATCTCACCGATAACGTGAACCAGCTCGCGGCCAATCTCACCACGCAGGTTCGTGCGATCGCTGAAGTCGCCACGGCCGTGACGAAAGGCGATCTCACCCGTTCCATCGCCGTGGAAGCGCAAGGCGAAGTCGCGTCGTTGAAAGACAACCTCAACGAGATGATCGTCAACCTGGCAGCCACCACGCGTAAGAATAACGAGCAGGATTGGCTGAAGACGAACATCGCGAAATTCACCGGCATGATGCAAGGTCAGCGCGATCTGTTAACCGTCGCGCAGCTTCTGCTCTCCGAGTTGACTCCGCTGATCGGTGCGCAACACGGTACTTTCTATATCACCGATACCGTGGATGAAACGCCGGTGCTCTCCCTTCTGACGGGTTATGCGATTGGCCAGGAAGACGATGTGCCGAAGCGTTTCAAGATCGGGCAGGGGTTGGTGGGCCAATGCGCCAAGGAGAAGGAACGCATCCTGGTCACGGATGTTCCCGGCGATTACGTCAAGATCAACTCCAGTTTGGGCGGAAGCACGCCCGTCAGCATCGTGGTTCTGCCGGTGCTTTTCGAAGGCGACGTGAAGGCTGCCATCGAACTCGCCTCGTTCGGGCATTTCAACGACGTCCATCTCGCTTTTCTCGATCAACTCACGCAATCGATCGGCATCGTCTTGAACACGATCGCGGCGACCATGCGGACCGAGCAGCTCCTGCAGCAAAGTCAGGCGCTCGCCGAGGAGCTCCGCAGCCAACAGTTGCAATTGCGCACCACCAACGCCGAGTTGCAAGAAAAAGCCCAACTGCTTGCCGAACAGAAAACCGAGGTCGAAACGAAGAACCTCGAAGTCGAGCAAGCCAAGAAGGCTCTCGAAGAAAAGGCCGAGCAGCTTTCGCTCACGTCTAAATACAAGAGCGAATTCCTGGCCAACATGAGCCATGAGCTGCGGACGCCTTTGAATAATCTTCTGATTCTGGCGCGCATGCTGTCCGAAAATTCCGACAAGAATCTGACCACGAAACAGGTGAAGTTCGCCGAAACCATTCACACTTCCGGCACCGATCTGCTGGCACTCATCAGCGACATTCTGGATCTCAGTAAGATCGAATCCGGGAAGATGGATCTCGATATCGGAGGCGTGCGCTTCACGGAATTGCAGGACTACTGCTCGAAGACGTTCCGTCACGTCGCCGAAGGCAAGGGCCTCGATTTCGACATCGAGCTCGGGAGCGCGATGGTCAACGAGATCATGCATACCGACGCCAAACGCCTGCAACAAGTGCTGAAGAATCTGCTTTCGAACGCGTTGAAATTCACCGAGCACGGCTCCGTCCAGCTCACGATCGACAAGGCGACCGGCGGTTGGAGCGTCGGCCATGCGATTCTTTCCCGCGCGAAATCGGTGATTGCCTTCACCGTGACCGACAGCGGCATCGGCATCCAGGCCGACAAACAACGCATTATCTTCGAAGCTTTCCAACAGGCCGACGGAACCACCAGCCGAAAGTACGGCGGCACCGGCCTGGGCCTTTCGATCAGCCGCGAACTGGCGAGGCTCTTGGGCGGTGAAATCCGGCTGCAGAGCGCGCCGGGAATCGGCAGCACCTTCACTCTGTATTTACCGCAGGCGTATATCACGCCGGCGCAGATGCCCAAGAGCGAAGCCTTGAAGATTACTCCCGTACAGTTGGATCGGGAAGCCGGGGAGCCCGAGTCCGACGAAGTCGATCTGATTTTGTCGTCGCCGCTGGAGGACCAGGAATTAGCGGAAGAGCTGGTTCTGGATGACGATCGGAATCTGATTCAGCCTGGAGACTCCGTCCTGCTGATCATCGAGGACGACATCACCTTCGCGCGTATTCTGGTAGATCTCGCGCACGACCATCATCTGAAGGCGCTCGTCGCTTTGCGCGGCAGCAGCGCAATGTCTCTGGCTCGCGAGTTTCAGCCGGGCGCGATCACGCTGGATATCACGCTGCCCGATGTCGCCGGGTGGACCATCCTCGACCGGCTGAAGCACGATCCGGTCACTCGCCACATTCCGGTTCACATTATCTCCGGAGATGAGGATCGCCGCCGCGGTCTCGCCCTTGGCGCCATGAGCTATCTGGAAAAAGCGGTCGCGAAGGACTCGCTCGTGGAGGCTTTCGGCGCGATCGAACAATCCACACAGAGACGAGTGAAAAAATTGCTCATCGTCAGCGCGGACTCCATCGACAGGCAAAATATCTATGCCTTGGTCGCCGCGCCCGACATCGAAATCAGCGAAGCGCCCACCGCCGGCGAAGCTCTCGCCGTGGTCAAGCAACAGTATCTCGACGGAATCGTGATCGACCTGAAGCTGGAGGATCTGGGCGCGCTACCACTGGTGGGGGAGATCCAAAGCCAACTGAGTCCGCACGTCCCTCCGATGATCCTGCACACCACGCGTTTGCTCACTCCTGACGAAGGACAGGAATTCGCGCATGCGGCGCGTATCGGCGTCGTAAAAATCGCGCATTCTCTGGAGCAGATTTTAGACGATACGGTCTTGTTACTCCACCGCGCCGAAAGTGACCTCACCTCGGAACAATGCGGGCTACTCGAACAGTTGCGCCGAGCCGATCCCACGCTCGTAGGGAAAACGATCCTCGTGGTCGACGACGACGTCCGCAATATCTTTGCCCTGACGAGCCTGCTGGAGGAGCACAGCATGCGCGTGGCGCACGCCGAAAATGGCCGCGCTGGAATCGAGCTGCTGCAAAGCCGGCCGGACATCGATCTCGTGTTGATGGATATCATGATGCCGGAGATGGATGGCTACGATACGATGGCCGCCATCCGACGCATTCCGCAATTTCGAGCGCTTCCGATCGTCGCTCTGACCGCCAAGGCGATGAAGGGCGATCGTGCAAAGTGCCTGGAAGCAGGAGCTTCCGACTACATCACGAAACCCGTGGATGTGGAGCAACTGTTTTCGGTTTTACGCGTCTGTATGGGCAAGGATCAACCCGAGGCGAATCACATGGCCGCCCCGCGTGTATGAACGCCAAGCGTAGTAAAATTTTGAATATTTCCGTGCCGATCGAGAATCCGGCGGTGCAGCGCGCAACGGATCGAGCGAAGATCCTTCTGGTGGACGATACGCCGGAGAATCTGATCTCGTTGGAGGCCGCGCTCGAGGGGCTCGGGCAGGACCTGGTTCTCGCGCCATCGGGGATGCAAGCGCTCCGCCATCTTCTGGAAGACGACTTCGCGGCCGTCCTGCTCGACGTGAAGATGCCGGAGATGGACGGCTTTCAGACGGCCGAATTGATCCGCTCCCGCAAGCGTTCCCGCAACACTCCCATTTTGTTCCTGACCGGCTACAAAAGCGACGAGCAGCTTTTCCGCGGCTACGACCTCGGCGCCGTGGACTTTTTATTCAAGCCGATCGTTCCCGAAATTCTGCGCTCCAAAGTGCGCGTCTTCGTGGAGCTCAGCAGAAACACCGCGCTGCTGCAACGGCAAGCCGAGGTGTTGGGTAAAGCCGAACAGAAGTTTCGGTCGCTGCTGGAAGCCGCTCCCGATGCCATGGCGGTGGTCGATGGCGAGGGGAATATGGTGCTCGTGAACGCTCGCGTGGAAAAGGTATTCGGCTACCGGCGTCAGGACCTGTTAGGAAAGCCGATCGCGATTCTTGTCCCGGAGCAAAAGACGGCGTTGTTCCACGAGCCGAGAAGGCGGCCTCCGGGTGCGGATCTGGAACTATACGGTGTCCGCAAGGATGGAACGCAATTCCCCGTGGAGATCAGTCTGAGCCCGCTCGAAACGGAAGAAGGATTGTTGGTGACGGCGGCCATCCGCGACGTGACGGCGAGAAAGAAAGCGGATCAGGAAATTCGGGAACTCAACGCCAGCCTGGAGCAGCGCGTTTCGGCGCGCACCGCGGAGCTCCTGCATTCCAACGAAGCTCTGCGGAAATCCAACGACGATCTGAATCAGTTTGCTTACGCGGCCAGCCACGATCTGCAGGAGCCGCTGCGCGTGGTCGCGCTGTACAGCCAGATCCTGCAGAAGAAGTATGGAGGACAGCTCGATGGGCAAGCAGACCAATATATCTCCTACATCGTGAGCGGCGCCCACCGCATGGAATCTCTGCTGACGGATTTACTGGCGTATTCGCAAGTGGGATCTTCCGGCGAAGGACCGGCCGGTTGGGTCAATTGTTCCGACGCACTGCGCAAAGTGCTCCTCAATTTGCAGGCCAGCATCGATCAAACGGAAGCGACGGTGACGAGCGGCCCCCTTCCGACGATTCATGCGCACGAAATCCGGCTGGTTCAGTTGCTCCAGAATCTGGTCGGCAACGCTTTGAAATATCGCCGCGACGAGCGTCCCCATGTCCGCCTGGAAGCGCAGCGCCGCGATAACGACTGGCTCTTTTCCGTCCAGGATAACGGTGTGGGCATCCGGCCTGAATACAGGCAGCAGATCTTTGGCATCTTCAAGCGGCTGCAGGGCAACACGCTTCCCGGCACGGGAATTGGCCTGGCCATTTGTGAGCGGATCGTAAAAAGCTACGGCGGTCAGATTTGGGTGGATTCGACGCTCGGCGAGGGCTCGACATTCTATTTCACGGTGCCGGATTTGCCGGAATCCGAAAGCTTCTCGGCGGTGGATGGTGTTTAGTTCTTCGCTTTTGCGCAAGCACTGAGTCTATCGAATTTCCCATGGATTTCACGACCTATTCACTATGAAAAATCACGCGCAAGGCGTCGCGCCCAAACCCCTCCCGGATAACGAGCAGGTTCGCGATTTCATTGCAATGGCGGTTCACGACCTGCGGGAACCTCTCCGCGCGGTTCGCCTCGGCGCCCAGCTGGCGACGGCCGGTGACGAGGCCGGCGCGCCGGATGACGCCGCGCGGGGCAGGCGCTACATCGACGACGGCCTTGATCGGATGGAGACTTTAATTCAGGACATTGCGGAATATTGCTACGCGGAGGCGGCCGACGCCGATTTCCAGGAGACGGATTTGGAAAGCATTCTGGGGGAAGTGCAAAAAGAGCTCTTTACCGAAATAAAGACGAGCGGTGCGGTCATCACCCACGATCCGCTTCCGATTGTGGTCTGCGATGGGCCGGCGCTCGCCACGGTTTTGCGCGGGCTGATTGAGAATGCGTGCAAGTTTCGCAGCGAAGCGCCGCTGCGGATTCACATCGACGCGACGCGGCAAGGACCGCAGTGGATTTTTTCGATTCGCGATAACGGCATCGGCTTCGCTCCGGCCTACAATGAGCGCGTCTTCAGAGCCTTCGAACGTCTCAACGGGAAACAATATCCGGGCAGCGGGCTGGGGCTCGCGACCGCCAAAGCGATTATCGAACGCCACCGCGGAAAGATTTCGGCGGAATCACGCCCGGGAGAGGGCGCCACGGTCCGGTTCACCCTGCCCGGTTAAAAGATCCCGGATGTAAGGCCCCAGCTTCATAAACTCGTCGAGTCGTGAGGGCTTGCGAAAGTAGCCGGTCGCATTCAATTGCGCCGCTTGCGCCTTGTCCTTGTGGGAATCCGAAGAGGTCAGGATGACCACCGGAATCCGGCCGCATGTCGGACTCTGTCTGACACGTTCGAGAATTTGCCCGCCGGTTTTCTTCGGAAGATTCAAGTCGAGCAAGAACAGGTGAGGGCGCGCGAGCGATGCGTCGCGGTCCATGCTTTCGACAAAGTCGACCCCTTGCTCTCCGTCGTCGAAGACCATCAAATCGAAGTCCAGGCCGGATTGTTCCAAAGCCTCGCGCACCAGCAGAACGTCCGGCTCCGCGTCTTCGACCAAAATAATGCTAAATGGAGAGCCGTTCATGTTGATCCTTCTTGCACCTGAGTCACCATGCGTCATTAGCTGTCGGTCCCCGCACTGGACGCCGCTCGAGAACCGGGCGCTTTCCCGTCCGCCTTCGCGATTTCCGCAAGCCTTTTGTAAAGAGTTCGAAGACTAATCCCGAGGATTTCCGCCGTCCGGAGACGATTATTATTCGTATGATTCAACGTCAGCCGGATGTAGGCTTCTTCCATCTCATGCAGCGGCTTTCCTGGCTCGAACGTAAGCGCCGGTGGACTCGCCGGCGCGGCGGGCATGGCCGTCGCGGGTCGTTTCGGAAGATGGAAGCCGGGCGGAAAGTGAGGAGGGCAAAGAGCGCCCTCCCGCGCGATGATCACGGCCCGTTCTAAAACGTTCCGAAGCTCGCGGATATTGCCGGGCCAGGAATACCCCATCAACATGCCCGAGGCTTCGGGATCGATATGAGTCACGCGGCAATCATTGCGCTGATTCAGGACTCGAATCAAAGCGTCGGATATCGCCGGGATATCCTCTTTTCGATGGCGCAAAGGTGGGAGGATGATGTTGAAAACGTTCAGGCGATAAAACAAATCTTCGCGCAACTGTTTCTTTTCGAGCGCTTCGTCGAGTGGACGATTGGTGGCCGCGAGAACCCGGACATCCACGGCGATTTCGCCGTGGCCGCCGACGCGGCGCACTTTGGATTCCTCCAAAACACGCAGCAGCTTCGCCTGCATCGGCATGGGCATTTCGGCGATTTCATCCAGGAATAAAGTGCCGCCGTCGGCGTGTTCAAAACAGCCCGCCTGACGCCCGATCGCGCCTGTGAAAGCGCCCTTTTCGTGGCCGAATAATTCGCTTTCGATCAAGCTTTCCGGTATGGCCGCGCAGTTAATCGCGATGAACGGCCCGGCCGCCCGCGGACTCAGGCGGTGGATAGCGTTGGCGGCTCGCTCTTTCCCCGTCCCGCTTTCGCCGCTGATCAGCACCGAGGCCGTCTTCGGAGCGACCTGGTGAATTAACGAGAACACGTGCATCATGGACTCGGACGTCCCGACCATGTCGGCCATGCATCCTTGAAGAGTGAGCTGGCGCTGCAACCGTTCGGTCTCCGCGATGAGCCGTTTTTGACGAATCGCGCGCTCCAGTAAAGGAGCAAGGACGGCCTTCTGCGCGGGCTTTTCCAAAAACCAGAACGCCCGCAAATCGTGCACGATCGCCATGGCTTCGCGGATGCTGCCGAGGCCCGTCAGCACGACCGCGGGAGTCAAATCGCCGCGCCCGAGCAGCGTCCGCAGCAGCGTGTACCCGTCCATCTTAGGCATCATCAAATCGGTGACGATCGCGTCCACGGGCGACGCGCCGAGTTTCTCGAGCGCTTCCTCGCCATCTTCCGCCATCTCCGGAATATAGCCGAGACTGGTCAGGATCTTCGCGAGATCCTGGCGCTCCCGGGGGTCGTCGTCAACCACCAGGACACGGGCGGGGTTCGAAGAGAACGACACCGGGCCGTATTCGATTTGAGCGTTGGCATTGGGAGCGGCTTGTAGCATGGTGAACGTCTGCGGATGAGGATTCGTCAAAACGCTCCTTGCGGGGCGGTTAGCTGCCACCACCAACTTATCAAATTCTGTCCGGCGGATTTCTCGCCCTCTTGTATTTCGATGGCTGCGGCGATGCGCTGAAAACGTGTACGAACTGCATTTTGTGCAGAAGCCACTAGGAATTTCTTTCCTCTCTTATGCCTGGATGGCCTTCACGATCCCTACCCGGGCTCAGGCCTGAAACGATCGAAAGTCGCCTGCGAGCGACCGCCGGAGACCACAAACAAATCAGACGAAGCCCTTAGCTCCCGGCCACGACGGCCGACGCATGACTCTGCCACAACGTCATCCAATCGTGAGCGGCGCCGCTCTCCGATAACAGCGACAACACCCGTCGGGGATCGCCCAAATCGCTCCAACCGACGTCGCCAAGACACCGGAGTCCGAGCCTTTCGGGGTTCACTGCCAATACCGACCGCGAGAAATCACTCGACGTAAGTCCTTCATACAAGGCTCTTAAATCCGCCGCTGTCCAACTGTCTTCGGTGCGATCGAGAAACGGCGCAAACTCGCGAAAAACTTCGGGCGCAGCGGCCTGAATCAGGTGCAGGAAGGATTGCGCCCTTCCGATCATCACGAGCGTGTTCCAAACGCAGCCTCTCGCGAGCAAATCTTCCGCCGTGAGCGGGGATGGCTTCTCCCAGAACCGCTTTACGCGCAGCACGCCGCTATCGGAAGAACCGAGAGGCTCCTCGGCCTCGATCCAACCATAATCGGTCGCCGCGTGTTGCGCCGTCACGCCTAACAGAATCACCCGTCCCGGATGATTCTCCGCCGCCTCGTAGGCTAACTCCACGCCGGCAGTAAACTTATCTTCGTCCGTATAGTGATGGTCGGAGGGGAAGAAACCGACGACCGCCTCTTGGTCCTGACGGACGATGCTGACCAGACTACAAAGGATCGCCGGAAGCGTGCCGCGATTGCAGGGCTGAGCAATCATTCGCGCGGGCTTAACAGTTCGCAACTCCTTGCTATAAAAGCGCTCGTGCGAATTCAGCAGCACATACACCATGCTCTCGGCCGAGATATTTCGTGCGATCCTCTGCTTCGTCTGCGCCAACAAAGTTCGCCCGCCGAGCAGCGGACAGAACTGCTTGGGAGTATCTTCGCCCGAGACCAGACGCGTCAGCGATCTCAGCCGCACACCTTCACCTCCTGCGAGGATGACGGCCCAGCGGTGCTTCTGGTCAGAAGTTAAGTGCATTATTTATCCTCCATTTTGCGGTTTACTTCTTTGAACGGGGGTGAACTATTTGCCGCCGCCGAGTGAGCGGAGCAATAGTTTGCGCGCCCGGTGATGCCGGGTCTTCACGGTCGCCGTTGTCAAGCACAGGGAACGCGCCGTGGCAGCGATGCTCAGCTCCTGTAAGTCGCGTAGCTGCACGACCATCCGGTACTTCTCGGGGAGACCTTGCAAAGCCAGATGTAGGCGTTCCATTTCCTGCTTGCGCTGAATTTGCATATCGGGTGACCGGGACGGATCCGCGAGTTTATCTGCACGAGTTTCGTGCAAGGGGCGAACCGGCACGGCCGATTTACCACGGCGGAGATGCACGACTTCGTTAAACGCGATCCGGCTTAACCACGTCTTAAAGCTGGCCTCACGCCGAAACTGCCCGAGGGCACAATAAGCCTGCAAAACAGCCTGCTGGACGGCGTCTTCGGCTTCCGATTCGTTTCTCAGACGCATGCTGGCGAAGCGCGTCAACGAGCGCAGATGAGGCGTCACCAACTCGCCGAACGCATCGCTCCGACCTTCCAGGGCGGAGTCGATGAGCGAATCGTCCAGTTGCCTCGATGGCTTATTTTCAACTTCAAAAACCGGCCCACTGATCGCGCCGCTTGTCGTCGCACACCCGTTCACCCAAGGCTCTCTGGCTTCAGTCGATGGATACATTGGAGCGATTCTTTGCACCTCACGTGCCAAAGCGCGAACGGCTCTTGGAATGGTCCTCCTCAATCGATCGCGAAAGAGCGCGACGCACCATCGAACTCCCGAAGCCTCGCTGAAACACGGGCGGCGAAGCCGGGATCTAAGAGGGCGTCCGCAATCAAATTGAAAGAGGTATTTTCATGACGGAAACGATGCAAGATCTGCTCGTCCAGGAGATGCAAGATCTGTATGATGCCGAGAAGCAGTTGGTAAAGGCGCTCCCGAAAATGGTCAAAGCGGCCTCGAGCGAAGAGCTCAGCCAGGCCTTCGGCGCGCATCTCGAACAGACCAAGGGACACGTCGAACGGATGGAGCGCGCGTTCGAGATGCTGAAGCAGAAACCGAAGAGCAAGACCTGTGCGGCCATGAAGGGCCTGATCAGTGAGGCGCAGGAGCGTATCGAAGCGAACGAAGACGGGGCGCTGGCGGATTCGGCGATGATTTGCGCGGCGCAAAAGGTGGAGCACTACGAGATCGCCGGCTACGGAACGCTGAAGGCATGGGCCGACGAGCTCGGCCTGGAGGACGTAGCGGCGTTGCTGCAGGAAACCTTGCAAGAGGAAAAAGAGGCGGACCACAAGTTGACCGATATCGGCGTCAAGGTCGTAGCGGAAGCAACGAACGAGGAGCCGGAACCTGCATCCACACGGAGCCCTCGATCGAGCCACTAGGACGCGGCGATAACGGCCGGCGAGCGATTTAGAATTGATTGGGTAGCGGCGCCGAGACGTGCCGCTACCTAATGACCGAAGCTGGCGGTGCTGGCGTCACGGCTGGAGCTGCCGACGGCGATCTGTTCCGCCAGCGGAGCCAGGTGGTCGTAGCAGCGGAAGCAGTTGAGAATCATCTCCCGCGTCACTGGCTTCACCACGTAGGCGATACGGCGGATTCCAAACTTTTTCTTCAATTTGTCGCGCTCCATCGCCGAACCCGTGAGGATGCAGAAAGGAAACCGCCGGAAAGGCGGCATTGCCTCCAGCACTTCCACGCCGGAAAGCTTCGGAAGATTCAGATCCAGAAAAATAAGATCAGGCGTAAAGACCGTCGCGAACTCGCCTCGCTTCAAAAGAAAGTTGACGGCGCTTTCCCCATCGCCCAAAACAGACATGGTGTAGGCCACGCCCATGCGATCCAGCACCAACTTCAGATAGTAGGTGTCCGCGTCGTTGTCTTCGACTACCAGGATCTTGACAGGGCGCATAGGATGGGAACTCCAATAGATTCCTTATAGCAATCGAACTGCCAACATAGCCGTCCTTCGTGGCGATCCTCCCGGCCGTTCCTATGTCACGGAAAGC
Organism: Terriglobia bacterium; assembly: GCA_963765085.1. Classification (GTDB taxonomy): domain Bacteria; phylum Acidobacteriota; class Terriglobia; order Bryobacterales; family Bryobacteraceae; genus Palsa-187. The sequence goes on from CAVXVL010000093.1 coordinate 40,226, forward strand.
AGACTGTCTTCGAGAATTCGCCGGTCGGCGGCTGTGGATTCCGTGCGGCGGCTTACGAAAATATCTCCCAAAAACAGGAATTCGATTCCAGTTGCCAGAAATGTATACAGCGCCTCGCGCGGCGTGTTGACGATTGGCTGACCCTTCACATTGAAGCTCGTATTCAGCGCCATCTCGCGTCCGGTCTCGCGCCCGATCGCCTGCAGCAGGGTGTGGAATTCAGGGTCGTCTTCGTGCGACACGGTTTGCACTCGCGCCGAACGGTTGACGTGCGTAATGGCCGGCAGGTCTCCGGCGAATTCCGGGCGCACGTCTACGATCGTGGTCATATACGGGAGCGCCGTGCCCGGCGGCACTTCGAACCAGAGATCCACTTGTTCCAGGGAAACGGCGGGCGCGAAGGGCCGGAATCCCTCTCTCAGCTTCACCATCGCGTTGATGCGATCGCGCATTTCAGAGCGGCTCGGATCGGCAAGAATACTGCGATGGCCTAACGCCCGGGGGCCGTACTCCATGGCGCCCCGATACCACGCGATCACATATCCCTCGGAAATCAATTTCGCGGCCTGCGTGCAGGTCGCCTCGAAGTTATCGTGCCGTGAGAACTCGATTCGATCGTGGAACTCGCCGAGAGCGGCCGTCATATCGTCGTCAGAATAAGAGGGCCCGAGAAACGGTGTGGTAAACCGCCGATTGCAGATCTCTCCCGCTTCCGCCGCGCGTTGGAGAGCTGCGCCGAGGGCCGAGCCATCGTCGCCGGCAGCCGGTTGAATGTAAATTTCATCGAACATACCCGACTTCATTAAGCGCCCGTTCGCAGTGCAGTTCAGCGCCACGCCGCCGGCCATCGCCAGATGACGCAGGCCCGTAGCCTCCGCGAAATGACGGCAGACATGGAGCATCACGCGATCGAGACATTCCTGAAGTGCCGCCGCTACATCTCGATGCTCTTCCAGAATTTCCGCTTGAGGATCGCGAGAGGGCAAGAGATGCGCCTCCAGATAGCGGCGCGAGCCACGATAATTCTCGCGTTCCTCACGAGTACGATCGCATCGCAGAAGGTGAATCCCGATGGCGCCGTCTGGTTTCAGCTCGACAATGTCGTCGAAGAATGCGCGGAATCGCCGGGGATCTCCGTAAGGCGCCAGCCCCATGATTTTGTATTCGTCGGAGTTGAAATCGAACCCCAGATGAAAGGTCACGAGCGAATAGAGAATGCCGATGGAATCCAAGGCCGACATTTTGACCAGCGGCTTCAGCCTTCCCTCCGCGCCGCGGTAGATGGACATACCGTGCGCTTCCCCCATTCCATCCGCCACGATCACCAAACACTCTTCCCAGCCGGACGTGTAATAGGCGCTGGCCGCATGCGCCAGGTGATGATTCACCTGATGAAAACGATCCTGCGGAAAACTCGGGAAATCGCGATGCAGCGCAGCCAGCAAACCATGTCTGGAGTAGACTTCGTTGTACGCTCGAAGACTCGCCGGATCGAGTGAATACAGTTTTCGATAGGGTGAATAGTCGAAGGAATGGGCAATTTCGTCCACGTCCTCGATCGAGATACCGGCTTTGTCCAGGCAGAAGCGAATTGCGTTCACCGGACATCGCGCGCTGTGCTTTTGCCGATTAAAGCGCTCCTCGGCCGCGGCCGCTACGATGACACCATCGATCACGAGCGCGGCGGCTGCATCCTGTCCTTGCGACATCCGGTACTCGCGCTCCGGCAAGCCGGGCCACTGTTGCTTCTTATACGGGATCGCGTTTTCAAAACCGCTCAGACCGAGGATGTTCATGAGTGACCTGCGCTTCCCCGCATCACGGGCGTCACGTAGGCCGGAGCGGAGTGCTTGATGTTTTCTTTCTCGTCGGCTTCTTCCACATCGTCCTGCGATTCGGCGCCGGCCGCGGCTAAACGCCGTTGGATGAGCCGGGCAATCGACAGGAGAGTGCGGAAATCGTCGAGTTCGAGTTCCTCCAACGGAATAACGACTCCGAAGCGCGACTCTAGATCGAGCAGAAGTTGAACCAGCGTCAGAGAATCGAGAAGCCCTGAATCCAGCAGGTCCTGCTCGGGCGACTTCACGTCCAGCAACAGCCTTACCCGCATCAATTCCGAGATCTCGCTCACGACGTGCGACGGATCTTGTTCCACAGCGTTCTCCTGAGGTACTGCAAAACGTTTCCTGCCAAATGTCCCGTGCGACAGCTCAGTGCACGACCGAAGCCGGCTCCTGCCGCTCTTCATTGGGTCGAACGGACCCTCTGTCGAAATCCCGGCGATCCGTCTCCGCTTGCTGCTGGAATAACTGTTTTAGGAGCGGCCGGTCCGTTTTGCCGTTGTTGTTTCGTGGCAAACCATCCAAAACCATCCACCGCTGCGGCACCATGTACCGCGGCAGCGTTTCGGTCAGCCGCGACCGCACCGCCAGAAGCGAGAGGTCGCAATCGGGAGCGGTGACATAGGCGCAGCAGATCGACTTCTGATCGGGATCGGGAGAATCGAGAGCGACGACGGCGGCATCGCGCACTCCCGGAATCGCGTGAATCGCGGCTTCAATCTCTCCGAGTTCGATGCGATAACCCCGGCTCTTGATTTGCGAATCGGATCTGCCGACGAGGTACACCATGCCGTCGGCCCCGATGCGAGCCAGGTCCCCGGTCTTGTAGATTCGATCGGATGGATTTGAACTGTACGGATTCTGGCGAAACACTTCCTGGCTCTTTTCGGGATTTCTCCAATATCCGGGACTGAGACCCACGCCGCCGATGTACAAATCTCCGAGGTCTCCGGGTTTGACGGGGCGAAGTTGATCGTCCAGAACCAGCAGGAGCTCGCCGCGACAGGGCGACCCGATGGGAATCTCCGCCGTAAGGTCATCGGGACAGCGTGCGACGCGATGGTAGCTGCTCGCGATGGTCGCCTCCGTGGGGCCGTAAAGGTTATCGAAGGTCACGTTCGGCAGACGCTTCATCCAATGCACCAGCGCGGGGGTCGGCAATTTTTCGCCGCACCACAGCAAGCGTTTGAGCGCAGGGAAATCATTTTGCCGAATCGCGTTGAACTTCGCCATTTGATGCAGAACCCACGGGACGGAAAACCATTGAGTCAGCTCGTGGTCGCGAATAAATTCCGCCAACTTGTGAGGAAGAAGACTGATTTCCGGCGTTAAAAGATGAATTTGAGCTCCCACGGCGATCGTGCCGTAGATGTCAAAAGTCGAAAGATCGAAATGCAAGGGCGGATGGCCGGAGATGCGATCCTCGGGCCGCATCCCGAAATAGGCGGTCGCCCAACGAATGAAGTGAACCACGTTGGCGTGCGTGATCACGACTCCTTTCGGGACTCCGGTGGATCCCGACGTGAAAAGAATGTGGGCTGGTTCTTCCGGCGTCACCGAGGATTCGACCGCGCCTTCCGGGAGGGAGGCTATGTCGCTCTCACAAAAATCCGCCTGCCGGTTCGCATCGACTTGCGCGCCCTCGTCCATCCATCCGATCCGGGTAGAAGGGAAGAGTGAATTTTGTGCGACCAGCTCGTTTAATAAATTCGCCGTGGATCGCTCGGCGAGTACACAGCGGCATTCGCATTGTTGCAAGATCCTTTGAATCCGGCCGATCGGGCTCGATGTGTCGATGGGGATATAAATACAATCTGCCTTCAGCGCAGCGAACATGGCAACGATCGCATGCGTCGATTTCGGCAGAACAAGCGCGACGCGATCGCCACGGCTGCAACCGACGCCGTGGAGTGCGCGCGCGAGTCGATTACTGGACTGCTCTATTTCCACGTACGTCGTGGGGACGCCGCGAAACACGACGGCCGGCGCGTCGGGACGGCAGTCCGCTTGTACCGTCAGAAAGTCGTGCAGCCGCTGCTTCACAGACACGCTCCCTTGCGGGCAGCGGCAAACACAGCGCCGATGTGATCGAGTTCTTCTTCCGTCGGTGGGATATCGAGAATGTAGGTGCTATATCCCGTATCCATGTATTTGTGCAGTTCCTCGGCGACGGTTTCGTAGCTGCCGACCAGATAGGGACAGTTCGTCTGATAGTTTTCGAACGGATGCAGCCAGTAAGGTCCTTCTGCCACTCCGGACTTGCCGACCTCGGCGAGTTGCTTGTGCCAGGCGGAGTCGGAAACTTTTGAGGCCAGCTGCCGGGTCAGTTGTCCTTTGCGATCCTCCGGAAAACGGTCGTGGGCGACCCTCCACGCGTCTTCCTCGCGCGGCCGAGCGACGATTCCGATCCTCACGCCGCAATGACTGTTCGCGCGTGACGTCGCATCCGTTGAAGCAAGCGGCTCCGGATATTTAACGGGGGTCGCTCCCATTTCCCGCGCGGCGGCGAGTCCTGCTTCCGAAGAGCCCGATACCAGAATTCCGGGAAGAAGCTCGGGCGCCAGACGAGCGCCCAGCTTCGATCCCGAGACTTTGTAGAACTGACCATCCATCGTGACCGGTGCATCACCGTCCAGTAGTTGACGAATAATCAGCGTGTATTCCACGAGCCGTTGGTAGCGGCTATCGTGCGGTGTCGCGTCGCCGAGAGCGATCAAATCGTTTTTGAACCCGCCCGCCACCATATTGAGAAACATCTTCCGCCCGTACAAAACGCCCGCGCTCCACACCATCTTCGCCACCGAATAGGGATGCATATACACGGGCTGCACCGCCACCAAGGGACAGAGAGAAGCGGTGTTCTGCAGTATGACCTGAGACACCATCCAGGGATCGACCAGCGTGTTGTCGGTGTAAATCAGGATTCCGGTGCAGCCGGCGTTTTCACTCCAGCGCGCCACGTCTGCGACGCGTTTCAGATAACCGTCGGGCGTCGTCAGCGAAGAGGGACAAGTTGAAAATAGCTGGAGCCTTTCCTGAACTGCCGGATTGTCCGCGATGGCGGGACCGGACGCCGGGACGTTGACGGCCAGACCCGGCGATGCCGCACTTGCTGCATGATTTAGATTCATGGCGATCCGATCCAGGGCCGCTCTGGTCGGCGGCTCCTTGTTGACGTTCGACGGGAAGGGTTGCAAGGTTCATGCCAAAAAATACTTGGCTTCAAACCCTTGCGAATTCGTGAGATGAGCGGTGCGGGTAGTGCAGGCGGATTCCACTAAAGCGAACTTCGAGCACGCTGATGATCCGCCGATCGTCGACCGTTCCGCGTAACATTACGCTTCGACAAGACCCTTGCGGATGGCATAGCGGATCAACTCGCTGCGGTCGTGGAGATCGAGTTTGCGCATGAGGTTGACCTTGTGGGCGTCGACGGTTTTCACGCTCAAATTCAAGCGCGTCGCGATATCTTTCAGAGATTGTCCTTCGGCGAGGAAGATCAAAATCTCACGCTCGCGGTCGCTCAGGAGTTCGTAGCCAACCTTGAAATCCGTCGGTTGCGCCAGGTATTGACGAACCAGCCCGGTCAGCACTCGCGGGCTCATATATTGTTCCCCGCGATACACGGCTTCGACGGCGTACACCAACTGCAGCGGCGGCGAGTCTTTCAATATGTATCCGGAAGCGCCGGCGTCCAGGCAGCGGGCGACCATATCCTCGTCGTCGTAAACCGTGAGAATCAAAACCTTGATGTCCGGCCTGGCTTTCTTAATGCGGCGAGTCGCGTCGAATCCCTTCAGCACGGGCATGGATACATCCATGAGAACGATGTCCGGATAAAGTCGAATCGCCTGTTCCAGTCCTTCTTTTCCGTCCGAGGCTTCGCCCACGACCTCGATATCGGGTTGTGAATTGAGGATCGTTTTCACACCTTCTCGAAAGAGAGCATGGTCGTCGCAAACCACGACACGAATCGGTTTCTTGCGCGCTTCTTCGCTCATTGGGGGCCACCGGGAAGAGGTAGGTCAACTTCGATGCGGGTTCCGCGAAGCTTACTCATAGAACCTGTGGGGACGGATTGGATGTGTATCCTTCCGCCTAAAACTTCCACTCGTTCACGCATCGCCGTCAATCCGAAGGAGCCGCTGCCGGGGTTCACTCCGGTATTGAAACCGATGCCGTCGTCCTGTATCACCAGGATTAGCACGGAATCCTTCATGCTGCCTAACGACACCTTGACGCTTTTCGCGTGGGCGTGCTTCAGAACATTCGAGAGCGCGCCCTGCAGCAGACGATACATGGCAATTTGATGGCTCATCGGAATGTTTTCGGGCAGGTATCCTTCCCGAAGCGTCACGGCAATTTTCGTGCGCGCGGAGAACTGACTGGTGTAGGTTCTGACCGCGGGCAAAAAGCCCAAGTCATCGAAGACCGCCGGCCCGAGATCCAGGACGAGCCGCCGCACGGAATCGATCGCGTGCGAGACGATGGCGATCGCTTCGGTGAGCCGCGGCCGGATGCCAAGCATTTCCTTCTTATTTGAATCGAGGGCGATCATCTCCAGGTAGAGCTTGATCAGAACAAGGTCATGGCCGACCTCATCGTGCAGATCGCGCGAGAGCCGCTTTCGCTCTTCCTCATAAACTTTCGTCACGTACACCGACGCATCGTGCCGCCGATTTTCGGACCCGGACCGGCCTTGCTGCTCGGACGTCTCCCTTTCCATGCAGCGATGACCCGTGTAGCCGGAAACGATCAAGACATTCACCAGCGCCTGCAGACGAGAGAGCGCGAGAGCTTGCATGGAGCGTTGCGGCTCTCGTTTCCCCAAGTAGGGAATACAGATCTCGAAGAGTTCATTGATGGCGACCGTTGCGTGTTCCAGACTGACGCCGCATTGCGACAACGTCCTTCCAAATTCCTCCACGTGTCTGCGAAAGGCCGGGTAGGAGCTGGTGTAGAGCGCTTTGGCAAGATGTGCGAAGTCCAGAGAAAACTGTTCGAGCACATCTTCGATCCCAAGAGTCCGTATTTCTCCATACCACTGCTTCAGTATTTCCTTCGCACGCGGAGCGAGACTTTCCAACGCCTGCACGGCCGGGCCCCTGATCGTCGAGTTGAACCTGCGATGAGAGGCTCCCCGCATAGATGGGCGCACCAATCCCGCGCCATTCATTTGCGAGATCATGCACATCGGATGCCAGTGAGGGCCAAACTGTTTCGCCCTCAAAATGTAGACGTAATGTGGGCCGTTCAGTCCCTTCGAAAGAGGGAATTTACGTGCCATATTCTACGGCCCTGCTTCCACAACATCCTCCGTCTTCAACCAGCTGGCGTTCCCACGCAAGCGTGTAAGTCGCGTCGCCGTTCGGGATAAACGCGCCACTGCGATTCGGAGCGTGTATGGCATTCCAGATGCAACCTCTGGCGTGAAGCTTCGGCCCGGCAGTACGCGGATCGCATGCTAAATACTTATGACGCACGAGCCACAGCTTTCGGGTGCATGGCAGTGAACGCCCCGCGTGAACCGGAAGGAGCAGTTTCAACCTTATGGCTCCGATGAGGATACCCTCGGCGGTCGCTGAAGAAGAGAACGTGAACGCGGGCCGGCGTCGCGAGAGTCCGTGCAAAGAGCCGGCGCTAGCGCGTTGTGTTGACATAGCAGGCGCTTTGGCAGCGCTGGTTCTGCTCTCTCCCGTGCTCCTCGCCGTAAGCGGTCTGATCTTGCTCGAAGATGGGTCGCCGATCTTATTTCGGCACAAACGCGTCGGCCGGCACGGCAAACTCTTCGATGTCTTGAAGTTTCGAACGATGCGGGCGCAGGAAGAAGGACCGGCCATCACCATGGCGGGTGATCAACGGATCACACGGCTGGGCGCGAAGCTTCGCAAATACAAATTGGACGAGTTGCCGCAATTTCTGTGCGTGCTTCGTGGAGACATGAGCCTGATCGGACCGCGGCCGGAAGTGCCCGAATACGTCGCGCCTCAAGACGATGTTTGGCGGAAGGCGCTCCAAATGAAGCCCGGCATTACCAACCTGGCGACGTTGGCCTTTCGAGATGAAGAAGATCTCCTGGCCGGCGTTCAGGACGCGGATTCGTTCTATCGAGCCGCCGTTCTTCCCGAGAAACTTCGTTTGAACATTCATTATCAACGAACTCGATCGCTGTCCCAGGATTTCAGGCTCCTGTGGATGACTGCGCGATACAGCTTATTTCCGCGAGGTTTCGATCGGGATCGAATCTTGAGATCGTTCGGCGCGTAGAGGACTGCCTTAGTGATTTTGCGTCACCCACAACCATGAATACAGAACACGGATCCATGAATAATCGTCCCTTCATTCCGTTTCACCGGCCCACCATCGGCGCCGAGGAAATCGCGGAGATGGAAGCGACTCTGCGGTCAGGCTGGCTCACCACGGGTCCGCGCACCGCCCAGTTTGAAAAAGAGTTCGCCGGCTATGTGAATTCGCCGCACTCCCTCGCGATCAGTTCCTGTACGGCCGGCCTGCATGTGGCGCTCGCGGCCTTGGGGATCGGCGAAGGCGATGAAGTGATCACAACGCCGATGACCTTCTGTTCAACGGTTCACACGATTCTTCAAACCGGCGCGAAACCGGTGCTCGCTGACATTGGATTAGATGGAAACATCGACCCCGAGGCTATCGAACGAGCGATGACACCGCGGACGCGCGCGATCGTACCCGTGCATTTAGCCGGTCTCCCCTGCGAGATGAACGCGATCTGGGACATAGCGCGCCGTAAGGGCGTCTTCGTCGTGGAGGACGCGGCGCACGCCGTCGGAGCGCAGTATGCGGGACGCCCCATTGGCGCGGGCGGCGGAAACGGAGGGCGGGCCAGCGATGCGGTGGCTTTTAGCTTTTACGCCACGAAAAACATGACGACCGGCGAGGGCGGAATGGTCACGACGCCGCACGATGCGCTGGCGGTTCGCATGCGCATGTTGTCGTTACATGGAATGAATCGCGACGCGTGGAACCGGTATTCGGAGCGCGGCAATTGGTATTACGAAGTGTCCGAGCCGGGCTTCAAATACAATCTGACGGATATGCAATCGGCGTTGGGCATTCACCAGTTGCGCAAGCTCGATTCCTTCATCGAGACTCGCCGCCGCTATGCGCAGATTTATGATCGGGAACTGGCCGAAATCGAGGAGCTGGAACTGCCCTGCGACCGGCCCGACGTACGCCACGCCTGGCATTTATATGTTTTGCGCCTCCATCTGGACCAGTTGACCATCAACCGGCAGGACTTCATCGCGCAACTGGCGGCCAGAGGCGTGGGCACCAGCGTACACTTCATTCCGATCCAACTGCACCCTTACTTCGCGAGCCTGAACTTGGGTGAACATCGTTGCCATTACGCCCTGGAGCTCTACCCGCGGATTGTGTCGTTGCCGCTTTACCCGGCGATGGCCGAAGAAGATGTCTACTACGTGGCTCACTGCGTGAAAGAAATAGCGCTCGCCCACCGCAGCAATCCACGAGTGACTTTATCGAAAGCCAGCTAGTTCGCGTCGTCCGATTCGGGCGTGAAAGGTCAGGCCTCCGCGAACTCGCGGACTTTTAGCCGGCCGCCTGATCCCCGCGCTTTACGTCTTCGGGCCGGAGGATCTCATAGCCCAGCAGGCGCTCCGCTTCTTCGATCCCGCCCTGAAGATCTCCCACCGTTTTCATCCGCGTGAGATCCACGCCGATCGTCACCAGGGTCTGGGCGATCTCCGAGGAAAGGCCGGTCACGATCACGGTTGCGCCCATCAGACGCGAGGCATCCACGGTTTGCACCAGATGATTCGCAACCGTTGAGTCGACCGCCGGGACGCCGGTGATATCGATCACGACCACTTTAGCCCGGTTGGAGCGAATGCCGCGCAGCAATTGTTCCGTGAGCTGACGCGCGCGTTGCGGATCGATGACGCCGATAATCGGCAGGATCAACAGCCGCTCGCGGACTTGCAGCACGGGAGTCGAAAGCTCCCGGATAGCCTCCTGCTGCTCTCGAATAATGCGCTCGCGTTCCTGGACAAAGCTGACGCCGACCGTATTGGCGATGCGGTTGGCGGCGGGCTCGTAGGCGTCCAGAACACGCTTCAGCATTCCGAAATCGTTCTGGTATTTTTCAAATAAGGAGCGCGCCAGGACGTCGCGCAGCAAGAGTACGATCCCGAGAACTTCGTGTGTCTCCACACCGCGCGGAATGATGCGCTCCGAAAGATCGCGCGCATATTCCTGGAGGGCCTCCACGGCGCCGGTCTCGAGCACGGCCACGTAGTTGTCGTAAACCGCAGTGGCTTCCGCGAATATCTCCTCCTGTGTCATGGCCATGAGGAACCGTGAAGCCGTGATGCGGCGCGCCCATTCCTCCCGAAGTTGCGTCCGTCCGCGCCGGAGATGCGCCACCAGTTCCGTCAGCAGCGCCTGCGTACCCGTTTCCTCGGACTCCTTACCAATCGATGTGACTCGTTGTAGCTTGGCTTTCATCGCGTTGTTGCTCCTCGTCTGAATGGAAGTGGTAGCGTCCGCACGTACGCCGGGGTTTCGCTTGCGCCTTCGCGACGTTGAATTGCTACGCATTCACAACATTTGTATCCACACGCCACCCCAGACGTGCGAGATCATTTCTGAGAGCTTTTCGTTACGGACTTCGATTCCACAACACCCGGAGAGCAATCATCTCTATGAGGGCCCGGCCATCGACTTGATAGCGGCGGCCTCACGACCGCCACTTCCTCATGGTCACGGTTGTGCCGACGCCGACCGCGGATTCCACCAGAAACTCGTCCATCAGACGCCGCGACCCGGGCATTCCGAGCCCCAGGCTCCCGGAGCCCGAGTAACCGTCCTGCATCGCGAGCGAAATATTGGCGATCCCGGGACCTTGGTCGCGTGCGATCACTTGAACCCCTAGCCGGGAACGATCCTGAATCACCGACAACACGACTTCCCCGCTTCCGGCGTATTCAATGATGTTGCGAGCGATCTCGGAAACAGCCGTGGCGATCAGAACTTGATCGGTGCCCGTGAAGCCAACGCGAGTGGCTAAGTCGCGGGCAGCCGAGCGGGCCTCGACGATATTGCTGTCGCGCGCGATGACGATAGGCTTTCCGTCCAGCGGTCTCTTACCTGCATCCATGGCGCAACAACTCCAACGCTTCCTCGAGATCGAGCGCCGTGGCGACGTCGCCCAATTCGAGGCCGAGCTGCACCATCGCGAAAGCCACCTCGGGTTGTATGCCGACGATAACGGTTTGCGCTCCGCGGAGCCGCACCATCTGCGCAAGATCGCGGACCGTGCGCGTCGCGAACGAGTCCATGACGTCGAGTACGGTCACGTCCACAATGACGCCTTTCGACCGATAGCGTCCCACGTGCGCCGCCAACCCATCGCGTAGCTGTACCAGGTCCTCATCCGTGAGCGCCGACTGAATCGAGGCGATCACGTAGTTTCCTTGTTTAAGGATGGGAACTCGCATCTTCCGTAACGATGTGCAACTCGGGGGCCAGCAGTAGACACGGGAGCGATTCTGCAAAACTCGCGTCGCTCGTGCAAAGCTTTTGGCAAGCGGGTGTAGAAATTACTTTTCTGAACGCACACTCTGCACCGCCCCGGCTCCCAGCGGCCGCGAGAATGCGGTTCTTCGCCGGGTATGCAAATTCCGCGCTTTCATGATTCTATCGATGGAAACGGCCGGCGGCCGCCGGAAGCGGGACTGAGAACATACCGGGGGTGTCTCGTTTAGGTCCGAGAAATGCTTTTCGGGAGAGTGTGCGGAGCGAAAAGCAGAACGTGTGGGTTGCCGACGACGAGGCCGCGGTACGGGCTTTTCTCGAGGATTTTTTGTCGTCTCGCGGTTATAGCGTGATGTGTCTGGATTCGGGGGAGCACGTCGTCGCCCGTCTCCAGCCAGCCAATGCGCCGTCGCTTCTTCTCCTTGATATTCGTATGCCCCGCCTCGGCGGCCTCGAAGTGATGGCCGAATTGGGAAGCCGCGGGTTGCAGGTTCCGACGATCGTACTGTCGGGTCTCGACCAGGCGTCGACGGTCGTCAAGGCGATGCGTCTCGGAGCGCTGGATTACCTGGTGAAGCCTCTCGACGAGAGCGACCTGGAAATGGCGATCGAGAGAGCGATGCAGGCGCACGGAGAGCGCGGGCTTCACGAGTCCGCGCAGCCCTTGTCCGGCTACGCGACCACGAATAAGCGCATGCTCCAGATCCGCGCCATCTCCGATCAGGTCGCGCACGCCGACGTTCCGATTCTGATTCTCGGCGAATCGGGAGTGGGCAAGGATGTCCTCGCGCGATATGTCCATCAAAAGTCGGGTCGAACGGGACCATTCATTCGCGTGAACTGCGCGGCGCTTCCGGCGGACCTTTTAGAATCGGAACTTTTCGGCCACGAACGCGGTTCCTTCACGGGAGCGCAGCGCGATAAGCCCGGCAAATTTGAATTGGCGGGCAACGGAACGATTCTGCTCGACGAAATCGGAGAAATGAGCACGGCGCTGCAGGCCAAATTACTGCATGTACTCCAGGACGGCGAATACTGCCGCGTGGGCGGGACGCGCACGTTGACGTCGGAAGCGCGTATTCTCGCGGCGACCAACAAGAATCCCGAAAAGCTGGTCGCGACGGGAGGATTTCGTGAGGATCTCCTGTTCCGGCTCAACGTGATCACCGTCGAAGTGCCTCCGTTACGCGAAAGGCCGGAGGATATTATTCCGCTGTGCAACGCGTTCGTGGAACAATATCGCGGCAAATACAAAAGTCCTGTGCAAGCGCTGCCGGAGGAGTTGCTCCGAGCGTTTACGCGCTATTCCTGGCCCGGCAATATCCGGCAATTAGAAAACAACGTCAAGCGCTTCCTGATCCTTCCGGACGTTCGCATGGCTCTTCTCGAATTGCAAAGAGGAAAGCTGCTGCCGGAGATCGGACAGCGGCCGGCAGGCTCTCTCGGTTCGTTGAAGGAACAATCGGCGAACGCCGCGGAGAGCGCCGAAAAAGAGTTGATTCTGCGGACGCTCACGGAAGTGAATTGGAACCGCAAATTGGCTGCGCGCCGGCTGGATATCTGCTACAAATCGCTGCTCAACAAGCTGCATCGGTGGGAAGTTCGGGGGCAAGGAGCGTCGTCGTCCGACACGCATCCGGAAGCCGGCCCGCACCCGACCGCGATGTAATTGCATCGCGACGTATGCGCCTCTTCGTTATTTTTTCCCGGATCCTTCGCCCATGAATTTTCGTGCGTCCCATCGCGAGCGCCGCGGCACCGTGCGGAATGGCATGGAGCTTCCACTTCTAGCGCCAGGGAAGGCGCTGCTGGACGATCGCGGTTCGCCGGGCGATGGGAAATCGACCCGAAGAGGCGCCAACTCCATGCGTAACATTATTTTCCACCTGCTTACGGGACGTCGCGTTATTGGCAAGTGCGTTGCAAGAAGTTCCAGACAGTCGAGGCCGCGGGCCGAGAAAGGGGCGCAGTCGGTGGATGAGATTGCGATCGCTATGAAAATTCCCAGGATTGGCTTCCTAAAGCGGTACGGCGGAAATGTTTCCTTGGCTCTGTGTTGCCTGTTGCCATGGCAGTTGCTCGGCCAACAGACTCCGGCGACGCCATCCTCTGGAACCGATTCGCAGACCGAATCTCCTGAACCGAAACATTTGCCGTCCTATCCGCTTGGCCCCAATGACCAGTTGAAAGTCTGGGTCCTCGGCCTCGAAATGGAAATCGGCGACAAACCGATTCGAATCGATCCGTCTGGCGACATCGATCTGCCGCTTGCCGGCAAAGTTCATGCGGCTGGCCTGACCACGGCGCAGCTCAAAGACGAGCTCACGCGGCGCTATGCGAAGGATCTGCGCAATCCACAAGTCTCCGTGGAACTGCTTGAGTTCGGAAGTCAGTCGGTGTCGGTCATGGGAGCCGTCGCTCATCCAGGTGTCCGGCAACTCGAAGGTCACAAGACATTGGTGGAGGCCATTTCACTCGCGGAAGGCATGCGGCCGGACGCGGGGCCACGCGTCAATATCAGCCGCCAGATTCAGTACGGTCCCATCCCCTTGCCCGGCGCGCGGCTTGACGAGACCGGCAAATACAGCATCGCGGATGTCGGCGTGAAGGACTTACTCGCCGGTACGCATCCCGCGGAGAATATCGCGATCTATCCGGACGATGTGATCACCATACCGGTGGCGCCGACCGTATTCGTGATTGGCGATGTCAAGAAACCCGGCGAGATCCTCATGAAAAACGATGGTGTGAGCGTTCTGCAAGCACTGTCCTACGCGCAGGGTTTCGGAGATCAGCCGTCGCCCGGCGGCGCCAAAATCGTTCGCATCATTCCCGGAACCGAGGAGCGGAAGGACATCCCGGTGAACCTGGCCGCCATCATGGCGGGCAAGGCGGAAGATTTCGAGATGCGGCCGAACGATATTCTCGTCGTGCCCTCCAGCAAGCTCAAGAAAGCCGGTGCGCGCGCACTGGAAGCCGCGATCGCCGCGGCTGTCGGAGTGGTTGTTTTCGGACATCTTTAGCCGGTCTTAGGAACCGGAGGATCCACGTGCGATCCGGCGTTGTCATCCGGAATGGCAATTACGGAGTTTCGAGTGGCGTGAGACGTATTTGCTGGGGATGAGAGAGGGAGAAGAGAATGCCGCATGAAATCACGAGCCGACAGCCGGTGGAGATAGAGCATCCGCACGCGGGGCCGTCCGCGCCGCCCCAGACTCTCCACTATATCCGCGAGGAATCTTCAGCGGGACACGGCGATCATGTCGCGCTCGGTGCGCTCACGGCTCCCCTGTGGCGCAGAAAGGGTGTCATCTTTTTGGCGGCCATCCTTGGAATTATTCTGGGCGTCGTGTGCAGCGTGCTGATGACGCCCGTCTACCGCGCGCGGACATCGGTCCAGTTGGAGGGATTCAACAACGATCAGGTCACGCCGATCTCCAGCGGAGTTCCCAACGCGACGCCCGAGAATTACCTGCAGAATCAGGTAAAAGTTCTGGAGAGCGATACGCTGGCAAAACGCGTCGCCGACAGTTTGCCTGCAGGCCCGGCACCCGCGAAACCGCCGAGCGCATGGCAACAGGTACAGGGTGTTTTCGGCCGCTTCACCAGTCTGGGCTGGCTGCCTTGGGTCGCGCATCCTTTGCCGCTGAGTCCGGAAGAGGCGCGAATGTATGGCGTCAAGAAAGCGCTCAGCGTCCGAACATCCCTGCAGTCACAGGTGATCGAGCTCTTTTTCGATTCGCCCGATCCGCAACGGGCCGCCCTGGGAGCGAACGCTGCCTTATCGGCGTATGTGGCATTAAACCGCGAAGCCCGCGAACAGTTGGTGCTGGATACGACGGAGTGGCTGAATAAGCAGGCCGCCGACTTGAAGGCCTCGGTGGCCACGGCCAACAAACACCTGCAGTCCTTCGCGCTCTCATCCGGATTGGTTCTCGCCGGCAACGAAGGCACGGTGGCGCAAGAGCGCACGCGGGAGAGCGAAGCCGCGTTGGATCGCGCCGAGGTGGACCGCGCCGCGAAACAGTCGCGCTTCGAAACCGCCTCGAAAGGCAGCGACCTGTTCGCGGATGCCCTGGCGAACGGACCGTTTCACCAATATCAAGTCGATCTCGCCACGATGCGCAAGCAATTGGCGGAATTGAACACGATCTATACCCCTTCGAATTATAAAGTGCAGCGCCTCGAGGCCCAAATCGCGGAAACCGAAAAGGCCATGGAGGAGGAGCGCAAGGCGACCATCGCGCGCATGGGAAACGAATATGCAGCCGCCAGCCGCTTGGAAAACCTATTGGCGGACTCCCACGCGCGCCAATTAAAAGCCGCGGCCCAGGAAATGGCGAACGACCGTGAATACGCCACGTTGAAAAGCGAGATCGACACCACGCAAAAGCTCTACGAGACGGTTCTCGAGAAAGCCAAAGAAGCGGGAGCCGCCTCCGCCTTGCGCGCCACCAATATCAGAGTCATCGATACGGCGACACCTCCCACGACTCCCTACAGTCCGCGGACGGGGCTGAACATGGCGATCGGCTTCGTCCTCGGAACTCTGGGGGGGATTGGTTTCGTACTCGTCACCGAACGCTCGGACAAAGTGAGCCAGCCGGGAGAAGTTCGAATTCTGGATATTCCTGAACTCGGCGTCATCCCTTCGGCGACCGATGCGCACGCACTGGACTATCACGGGGGAAGCCTGAAGGCGCGGCTCGCCGGCGAAGTCGGCCTCGTGACCCGCGACCACAGCACGTCGATCCTCAGCGAGTCGTTTCGCGGCGCGCTCACCTCCATTCTGTTCGGGTCCGAACAGCGCCGCGATCTGAGAACCGGAATGCGAGGCGGACGGGTACTCGTGGTAACGAGCGTCGACATGATGGAAGGGAAAACTACCATCCTCACGAATCTCGGAGTGGTCGCGGCCGAACGCAGGCAGCGCGTTTTGCTGATCGATGCGGATCTTCGCAGGCCCCGGCTGCACGACATTTTCAAAGTGCCGAACGATCGCGGGCTGACGGACATTCTGCTTCGCAGCCACGCTCCGGGCGCGGCCGATAACCTTCCGGTGGAAGCCTTCGTGCGGCCCACGGCGACCTTCGGGTTGTCGGTCCTGACGAGCGGCCCCGTGGACGCTGCCTCGACGACGCTGCTCCATTCGTCGGATCTTCTCGCGTTGCTGCAGCGATGCCGCAAGGAATTCGATTTAGTCCTGGTCGATACTCCGCCGCTGATGCTGTACGCGGATGCGCGTCTCCTGGGCCGGCTTTCCGATGGCGTCGTGATGGTGATTCGCGCGAACACGCGCAGCCAGGAAGAACTCCGGATGGTTTGCGAAAGACTGCGCCAGGATCAAATTCCCGTCCTCGGCAGCATTCTCAACGACTGGAAGATGGATCCCAGTCAAACACGCTCTTACGGGAGATATCGAGACCACTATCAACGGCATGCGTGAATGGTCGAACGACACGTGCTCGATGAACTTGTTCCATGAGAATCGATAAGCGGTTAAAGGTCGACTTCAGCTGGGTGCTGGCGGGAAATACATTGTATTCCGCTTGCCAGTGGCTGATTGTGGTCGCATTGGCGAAACTCGGCACACCCGAGCAGGTGGGCGAGTACGCCTTGGGCCTCGCGATTTCGGGACCGATTATTTTGTTCGCGAATCTGCAACTGCGATCGCTGGTGGCGTCCGATGTTGACGAGCGCTTTCGTTTTGATCAGTACTTTACGTTCAGGCTCCTTTCGTTGAGTGCCGCGGTGATCCTCGTATCCGTCGCTGCTGCCTTTACGGCGGGCGGCCCGCGCGTGGCTGGCATCGTGGTCCTGGTGAGCGCGGTTCAGATCGTTGAATTCGTCAGCGAGGCTTTTTATGGGCTGCTGCAAAAACATGACCGGATGGATCAGGTTTCCCGGTCCCTGATGTATCGGGGCCCGCTTTCGCTGGTCGCGATGTGCGTCGCCATGTATTTTTCGCGAAGCTTGGTTTGCGCGTTGATCGCTTTGGCGCTCGGCCGCCTCGTCGTGCTCTTCGCGTGGGACGCACGAGTCGCTTCCCGGTTCGATGACTTACGGATCGGCCTCAACGTGGACTGGAAAGTGATGCCGCTGCTTTTCCGGACCGCGCTCCCTTTGGGCGTCATCTCGATGCTCGGTTCGTTGAACGCGAATATCCCTCGCTACTTCGTACAGGCGAACCGCGGAACGGCCGAACTCGGAGTTTATTCCGCGATCTCTTCGCTGTTGAGCGCGGGTATGCTCGTCGTATCCGCGTACGGGCAAGCCATGTTCGTTCCTGTCGCGCGAGCGTGTGCGAATCTCGATCAGGCCGGATACCGCAAGTGCGTTTCGATCGCCGTTGTGATGGGTTTGGTCCTGGGCGGATCTGCCGTCTTAGTTTCGATTTTGTTTGGAAAGACGATTCTCACTCATCTTTTTCGCCCGGAATACGGTCGCCACGCAGCGGTCCTGATTCGCCTGATGATCGCCGGAACGATCACTTTCGTGGCGCTTGGCCTAGGCTTCGTGATGACGGCGGCCAGGAGCCTTCGTCCGCAAGTGCCATTGCTCATCGCAACCGGGATCGCCGCCGCGGGAGCATCGGCGTTCTTCGTTCCTCGCGAAGGACTGCTGGGCGCCGCGGACGCCGTCGCTGTCGGCGCTTTCGTGCAAATGGTCGGGAGCGGAATGATTCTCGCAGGGATTGACCGCCGCCTCGAGCGCGTCCCCGAGGTTCGAAACGTCGCCATCGAGCAAATCCGTAGTGAGGCCGTATGAATCTCGTCGCCTCGCCACAAGATCGGAATAAATCCCGCACCGGAAAAAAAGAATGAAAGTCATATTCGTAACAGCGAATCTTCCGCATGGCACCGACGAGGCGTTCATCGTGCCGGAGATCAATGAATTGCTGCGCGCCGGACATGAGGTTCTGGTGATACCCCGATCCCCGAAGGGCGCCGTGATTCACGGCAGAGACTTGCTCCCGCATGCGCGGCGTGAATCACTTTGTTCCCCTGCCGTCGCCGTGAAAGCGGCACGGAGGATTGCTCGTGCTCCCTTCCGCACGGTCAAATATGTCGCCACGACGCTGCGCCGAAGCAGGACGGCGAGGATCGCCGCTAAAAATCTCGCCGTTGTTCCGAAGGCGCTGTGGCTCGCCGACATCGCACGAGAATGGGGCGCGGAGCACATTCATTCTCACTGGGCGGGAACCACCGCGACCATGGCGATGATCGCCAGTGGAATTTCAGGAATTCCGTGGAGTTTCACGGCTCACCGGTGGGATGTGGTCGAGAACAATCTTCTGGAAGAGAAAGTCAGAAATGCGCACGTCGCCCGCTTTATTTCCGAAGACGGCCTGAAAATGGCGAAAAATATCGGGATTGGGCCGGCTCCGAATGCCCGGGTCCTGGTCATGGGAGTTTCGCTTCCTTCGCAAGTGGAGCGCCGCGAAGGCGCATGGCCCATCGTGGTCTGCCCCGCGAGATTGGTCGAAGTGAAAGGTCACCGTTTTCTGCTGGAGGCATGGCGGCTGCTGCGCCATCGAGGCGTTCACGGCGAGTTGTGGCTGGCGGGCGACGGAGAACTCCGGCCGCAACTGGAAACTTTTGTTCGAACGTCCGGACTTTCACATTCGGTCAAGTTCCTGGGCACGCTGGCGCATGAAGAATTGTTGCGGCTCTACTGCGAGATGCCGGTATCGGCCGTCGTTCTCGCGAGCACTGACCTGGGAAATGGAAACCATGAAGGAATTCCGGTCGCGCTCATCGAAGCGATGGGCTACGGCATCCCGGTCGTCGCTACGAAGACCGGGGGCACTCCTGAGTTGGTGAAACCCGGCACCGGATTTCTGGTTCCCGCCGGAGATACCGGCGCCATGGCGGACGCCATACAGAACTTATTGCAAGACCGCGATCTTCTCCGGCAAGTCGGCAAATCGGCGCGCCAACACGTTGTGAAGACACACGACGTGGTCACGATCACATCGGAACTGGCGAGCGCGCTCGCCGGGACAAGGGGGTCGCGGCAGGATATTTCGGTCGTCGCCTGAAGCATTTTTTCGAGGGAGATTTTAATAAGCATGTCGAAAGCCCTGCATCGAACCGCACGAATGATCCCGATTCTGTGCGCCGTCATTTTGTCCTACACCTGCGCTTGGTTGCTCCGTTTCGAATTCACGCTGCCCGCCTCGGACGCGTGGATTTTTCAAACCGGACTATGCGTCGTCGTGCTCGTCAAGCTGCCCGTTTTTTGGGCGAGCCGGCTCCACGCGGGGACGTGGAAAACAGCGAGCTTATTCGATCTGCATCGGATCGCCCTCGCGAACATTACGGCATCCGGCCTGGTGGCTTTGCTCACGGCCGTCCTCGTGGGGCCGCCCTTTCCCCGCTCCGTTTACATCCTGGACGCGATTCTCTGCTTCCTTTTCACCGCGGGAGTCATTTTCAGCGTCAGGATGTATTGGGAAATTTTGCTATTGACTCCCCGCGACAACGAGATGAAGCGGGTATTGATCTACGGGGCAGGCGTCGCCGGCTTCATGCTCGGCCGTGAAATTCATTCGACTCCGCGCCTGAAGACCGTCATCGCCGGTTATTTGGACGACGACGAAAGCAAGCTGCACAGCTCGCTGCTCGGCGCTCAGATCCTCGGAAGAGGGATCGACGCGAGACGAGTGGTGGCCCGCTTCGCGCGCATTCGCCAGCCGATTTCCGAAATCATTATCGCCATGCCGTCGGCGTCCGGACGCCAGATGCAGGCGGTGACGAGTCACTGCCGGGCGGCCGGCGTCCCCTTTCGAACGCTGCCGAGCGTGGCCGAACTGCTCGATGGCACCATGAACCGGCAGATTCGCGAAGTCTCCGCCAACGATTTACTCGGCCGCGAGCCGATCCATATAGACGAAAGCAGAATCGCGGAGGCGATTGCCGGCGAGTGCGTTCTGGTGACCGGAGGCTGCGGATCGATCGGTTCCGAGCTGTGCCGGCAGCTCGCGCAACACGGCCCGGCGAAGCTGGTGATTTTCGATCAGGCGGAAAGTGAAATGTTCATGCTCGCCATGGACCTTCGCAAACGGCATCCGCGCTTGACGCTGATCACCGAAATCGGAGACATCTACCGCGCGTCTCGCGTTCACCAGGTGATGGCCCGCCACAACATCAACGTCGTGTTTCACGCCGCCGCCTATAAGCACGTGCCTCTGATGGAAGAGAACATCACCGAGGCTGTAGAGAATAACGTCATCGGAACCTATAATGTCGCCCGCGCGGCGCATAGCCACGGGGTGAAGAACTTCGTCTTGATCTCGTCCGACAAAGCGGTCAATCCGACCAGCGTGATGGGTTTGACGAAGCGTGTCGCCGAACTGATCGTCTCCGCGATGCCGCTGGATGGGAGCCGCAGCAAAGGGGCCTTCCTCTCCGTGCGTTTCGGCAATGTCCTTGGAAGTTCGGGAAGCGTCATCCCGATCTTTCAACGCCAAATCGCGGCGGGCGGTCCCGTGACGATTACACATCCCGATATGCGCCGCTATTTCATGAGCATTGCGGAAGCGGTTCAGCTCGTTTTGCAGGCGTCGACCATGGGTGAAGGCTCCGAAGTATTCGTGCTCGATATGGGCGAACCTGTCCCGATCATGACGCTGGCGCGAAATATGATTCGACTGGCTGGTCTGGTAGAGGGCCAGGACGTCGAGATTGCCATCACCGGTTTACGTCCCGGTGAAAAACTCTTCGAGGAAGTTCGCTTGGAAGGAGAAGATATTCTCCCCACGTATCACGAGAAGATTCGGCGTTTCAAGGGCCAAGTTCCCGATCCGGCCGCTTTGACGCAATGGCTGGAACAGCTGCGTCTATTGCTCTCGGCCGGCAATACGCGAGGCGTGAAAGCCCATTTGACGCGACTGGTTCCCGAATACCAAGGCCATGTTCCCAGTGCGGAGGAACTGCTGCCGAACCCGCGTGAGGCCGTGGCTCAAATCACTTAAACAATATTGGGAGGTTATGCGGAGGGTCCTTGTATGGCGGATTTATGGAAGCAGTTGCGAACACGATTGGCTCGGGGATTTGTCCTGGCGTTTCACGACATCGAACCGGTTCGGCTCGCGGAACTCGTGGACTCGATCCAGCCCGCCGAGGCGGTTTCGCTCACGGAGCTGATAAACCGGAGAACGCGCGGCAAGTCCACATCCGGCCTGTTCGCAATTACCGTCGACGATGGGGTGGGAGACACCGTCAGAAACCTTTCGCAATTGTTCGTGAAACGAGGCTGGCCCGGCACGTTTTACGTGTGCACCAGCTATGTGGAGTCGCGTGGGATGTGTTTTCAGTGGTGGCGGAAGATCCTGCCCTTGTTGCCGAAAACAAAGCTGGAACTCAAGAACGGCACCATCGATCTGACCAGACCCGGCGCCGTCCCGGAGCTGGCACGGCGAATGGAAATCATGTGGCACTCCCAGAGACTGGAGACGTATTTCCCGCTCACCCTTGAACTGGCCGACCTGGTCGTCCGTGAGCGCGGCGTCAGCCTGGACGCCATCCAGCCCCCCCGCTCGATCACGTGGCCGGAGATCGCGCAATTGAGCCGAAGCGAACTGATTAGTTTCGAGAGTCACGGAGTCACGCACGGCGCAATGTCGGCGCTGACGCAGGAAGAACTTGTTTTCGAGATGCGGCACAGCCAGAATCTCATCTCCACAAACACGGGACGACCCTGCCGCCATCTTGCCTACCCGTTTGGCAGCGCTCGCAGCATTGGCCCCCGCGCCGCGGCAGTCGCCCAATCTTTTTACGATTCGGCGGCGACGATGGCGTTGGGAAGCGTGGATGCCGCGAATCCTTGGCTCTTACCGCGAATTCCGTTGTACCCGGAGAATCCAACCTGGTTCGCCAAACTCAAAATTTTACTCACCTGCAATCGCCTCCATGTTCGATCAGGATCGGAGGCCAAGGCGCCGTCCGCAAGCGCAGCCACATCGGCGGGATCTTCGCCCATTCAATTCTGAAGGTGGAGAATCGAATTACCGCGAAGGAAAAGGGGCAACTGTAAACGTCTTATGAAAATCTCGATCGTGATCCCGTGCCGCAATGAGAAGCGGCATATTCGCGAATTCCTCGACTCCGTCATGTCCCAGAGTTTCGATCCCGAATGGGAAGTCGAGATTTTGGTCGCGGACGGACTCAGCGATGACGGCACGCGCGACGTGATTCGCCAGTATATTGCGGAAGCGCCGAACGTTCGCCTGATCGACAATCCGGGACGGATTGTTTCCACCGGTCTCAACGCCGCGATTCGGGCCTCCGCGGGTGACATCGTCGTTCGCATGGATGCGCACACGGTTTACGCCCGCGACTATATCCGCCAGTGCATCGAGGTGTTGCGGGAATCGGGCGCGGATAACGTGGGCGGTCCGTGGAAAGCCCAAGGCGAAGGATACACGGGCAAAGCGATCGCGGCCGCTTTCCAATCGCCCTTTTGCGCGGGCGGCGGCAAATCCCATAATCCGAATCATGAAGGCGAGGTCGACACGGTTTATCTCGGTTGCTGGCGCCGCTCCGCCTTCGATCGCTTCGGCTTCTTCGATTCGGAATTGGTTCGCAATCAGGACGACGAATTCAATTTCCGAATCAGACGGCAGGGAGGCCGAATCCTGCAATCGCCGAGGATTCAATCCACCTATACTCCGCGCTCCTCCATCACTTCCCTTTTCCGTCAGTACATGCAATACGGCTACTGGAAAGTCGCGGTTATTCGGAAACATCGGTCCCTCGCTTCCTGGCGGCATCTGGTGCCTGCTCTTTTCCTCTCGTCCATCCTGTTGGGTCTGATCTGTGTCGCATCGTTCGCGGCGTTTGGCAAACTCGTCCCGGCGGGATTGATAGCGCGCTTTTTGTCGGTCGAGATCGCGGTCTATTTCCTGGCTTGCATCGCAGCAACGTTACCGTTCACTCGATCGCTCAATGCGCGGGCGCTCGTGGCGGTTCCGGCCGTGATCGCGGTTTACCACGTTTCCTACGGACTCGGATTTCTGCTGGGATTATTTCGTCCCGCGAAGCCTGGGACGGGAAGGGTCGCCACGGCCAACGCTTTTACGGCGCTGACCAGGTAAGCATCCTGTGAGCCCCATTCTGCAAGCTCAATTGAACGCTCCGCCCGGCGATCGGACCGGAAAGCGTCCTTTTGTCCGTCTGGCTCGATTCGAAGATTACGAGCAGATCGCCGCGATTGAGGCCCGGCATGGGCTCACCGTAAAATCCCGCAGCGAGTGGATGGACCTGTGGCTCGCCAATCCGGCTTACCTTGAACTGCCGGACTGGCCGATCGGTTGGGTCGCGGACGACGGAGAAGGTCACATCGTCGGCACGCTGGGAAATATTCCTTCGTTTTGTCGCATCGAAGGGAAAAGATACGTTTGTGCGTCGGGCCGCGGTTGGGCCGTGGATCTGCCTCACCGGGCCTTTTCCGTGATCTTATTGGCCCACCAGGTGAGACAACGAAACAGCGACTTGAATCTGATCACCACCCCGAGCCCAACCACCGTTTCGTTGTGCGCGCAGCTCGGATGGTCGCGGGTGCCCGCCGGACAGTGGGATCGGTCCGCATTTTGGATCGCGGATTACGCGGAGGTACTGCAAGGATATTTGGACGCCAGGACTCCGAAAGCGCTCTCCCGGTTCGCGCACACGATGATCGCGCCGGCGCGCCGCCTGCGGGAAGCCATCGCCAAGCGTTCCTCGGCCGTGAGAGGTGTTTATCAACTCGCCTGGGAGAGCGGATTCGACGGTCGATTCGATGATTTTTGGCAACGTCTCACGGAGCAGAAGCCCGGAGTTCTGCTTGAGGATCGCGACGCAGAAACACTGCGCTGGCATTTCAAGCGCACGCTCCGGCAAGGCCGAACTTGGATACTGACGGCATCCAAAAACGGCGCACTCGTCGGCTATGCGATTTTCGAACGCCGCGATATCCGTTCTTTGAACATGGCGCGAGCTCTCGTGGTCGACGTCCAGATGTTGTCGAAGGATGCCGCGCTTTGCTCCGCGATGATCCAGTTTGCTCTCGATCGCTGCCGGAGGGAAGCAGTCCACGTTCTAGAAAATGCCGGATGTTGGATGGAAACGCTGCTGCCCATGGACCCTCCGCCGCATCGCCGCAATTTAGATGTTTGGTGCTACCTCTACAGAATTACGAATTCCAAGCTTCAGGAGAGCATGCGCGGCGCGGCTTCCTGGTACCCCACGCAGTACGATGGCGACGCGACGCTCTAGTTTCCGCCGCGCGAATTACCAATCCTCGCTCCGTGCTTGCTGTGGTCTGATTTCCGATTCCCACCCTACGGGCGCACCATCGATCGGCGGCGGTATACAATTGCCCCATGGCACGGTTTCGTACGTTGATCCTGGCCTCCGCAGTCCTGTTCGTCCCCTTCACCATCGGTCGCGCCCAAACATCTCAGACGAGCGTGAAGATCGTGCCCCGATCGCTCACCGCGACGGAATCTTCCGGGACGCATCTGCGCGTGGACACTTCGCTGGTTTTAGTCCCGGTGAATGCGGTCACCGTGGCCGGCGAGTCGATGACAGGACTCACCGCGCAGGATTTTCACATTTTCGAAGACGGTGTGGAACAAAAGATCGCCACGTTTTCGAACGAAGACGCGCCGCTGTCGGTCGGTTTCGTCTTCGACGCCAGCGGGAGTATGGGCAACAAGGTTCAGACGTCCATGCGGGCGGCGGAAGCGTTTTTCAAGACTTCGAACAGCGGCGACGAATATTTCCTTGTGAAGTTTGGTGACAGACCGAAGCTGGCGCTCCCGTTCACCCTCGACTTCGATCTCGTCATTAAAAAGATGAGTCAAGTGAGGCCGTTCGGCAGAACTTCCCTCCTCGACGCGATTCATCTCGCGTTGGTTCAAATGCAGCACGCGAGAAATTCCCGCAAGGCAATCGTCATCTTTTCGGACGGCGGCGATAACGATAGCCGGCTCACGCGCCGCGAACTCCGCGGGTCGCTCCTCGAATCCGATGTTCAACTTTACGCCATGGGTATTTTCAATCACGCGGCCAAACAAACGGAGGAAGAAGCGAACGGCCCCCATTTACTCAGCGAATTCGCGGAGTCTACGGGAGGCCGTTGCTATCCAGTCGAACATCTTGACGATTTAATTCCGATCAGTGCCCGGATTGGCAAAGCGCTTCGCAATCAGTACTTGATCGGTTACTCGCCCACCAACCCGGCCCGAGACGGTAAATATCGCCGCATTTCGCTGAAACCAAGCGAACCGCTGCAGCGAAGCACGACGGTATCCTACCGGCACGGCTACTACGCTCCGCAATAGTGAAAGCCGTTCACCAACGGAAGCCGAAAGTGGCAGGGATGTAGTCCATGCGCGTGGAGCTGTCGATGAAGATGCGATTATACCGGGCCTCTGCGAAGAATTTCCCGTGCCACTTGGTTCCGAGTGCGATACCCGCGCCGATATCGACGCCAGGCTTGTTCACGGAGTACGACGACAGAACAGTATTCGTCGGCACCGCCGCCGAATAGAATCCGAAGAACGGGTTATAACCCGTAAATCCGACAACCGTGGGCGCCGTGAATTCGATTTCCCTGCGATAAATGCCGCCGCCGCCAATGATATAGAGATCGAAGTGGCTGCGCGGCGTCAAGTGAACGATCGGATCGAGCGTGGCGGAGAACACGTTTGTATTCCCCCCCGGAAATCCGACGCTGCTCAGTGTACCGCTGTTAATGCCCAACTGGTTGTAATTGGCATCGATCATCAAGCCGACCCATTGGGAAAAGTTCACACCGGCCCCGACTCCGACATTCCATCCGATATCGAGATTCCTGCCCGTGTCCCCGACAGGATTCGTGAAGCCCGCGCCTAATGAAAAATTAAAGCGAGGCACTTCCTGGGCATGTATCGCACCGGTAAAAACACAGCTGAAGCAAAAGGTTGACAAAATGGTTAACCGTTTCATGGTCACTCCCTCGCCTGTAAGAGCATCAGCCTAGGAGCCTTGTTTCGGAAATCATGGACCACGGTTTGGGGAATCGTCGACCAGGAGTTCCAAGGAAGCGCGATCGCACGGCAAGGCCTGCCCCGCTCGTGAATTCACGGAGGCGGGTGGCTGCCGGCGGAAAATACCAGAACACTTCGAGTACCCGTCAGACTCTTCTGCCGAGCCCTGTCACCTTTGACAGGAGAAACAACGTAAGGAATAAAATGCAGATCGCCTTGGCGATACCTGCCGCGGCGATGGAAAGTCCGGTGAACCCCAGTAGCGCCCCCAGCAGCGCAACAATCACGAATATCAATCCCCAATTCAACATCGTCTTCTCCTGCTCTCATAACTTCATCCGCCCTACGAGGCGCGTATGCCGCGTCATGACCAACTGCGATTTTCGCTAGGCAGCAATCCGGCATTCTGCAATTGCGCGCGACCGATTTCCCCGAGTGGACGCGTCTCGATCCTTGATCCGCGACTGTACGGATCGCCGCGCGCGCAGCAGCCGAATTCGCACCGCGGTGTAGCTGATGCCCTGCTTCCGGGCAATTTCTTCAATGGGGTAGCCTTGCAGATAGTCCTCGAAGAGTTGACGATCGGTCGGCCGGCACCACGCCAGAAACCGCTCCAAATCGATCGCATTCAGATTAACGTCCGATGCTGCCGGAATTTCCATGAGTGGCAATTGGTGGTTCTCGCTTCGCATCACGCGGCGATAACAATTGAGGGCGATCGTGTTCACCCAAGTAGTGACCACGCTTTCGTTGCGGAGTTGGTCTATTCGTTCCCATCCTTTGGCCCAGGCCGCCTGGGCAGCCTCCCGCGCGCATTCGCTTCTCGCGCCCCGCGAAAGCAGGAGCCGGATGGTTCGATCGAATCCATGCTGGTATGCTTTTCCATAGGCTTCGCCTGTCATTGCTTCTTAGTACTCCTCGCCACTGTGTTTGCACTTCGATGTCCACATATGTTCTCAACACGGTAAGTCTTCTCATGAGTTTGGAATCGCGAAAGATTTACTGTTGAAAATGCAATCGCCGTAGAACCTGCACGGCGCCAGGGACGGCACTTGTTGTTTTTTGCACGCCCGGCGGCTTATCGCGCTCTAGTATGAACGCGGCGCGCAACGTAACGACATTCGCGCTCGTGCGGCTATTGGGTTGCTCTCGTTGAATGCGGCCGGAGGAGTGTATATGAAACTGCCAACAGGTTTGGGATTGATGGTAATCGGGGTGGTCGGCGTCGCTCGCGGAGCAGCGGGGGAAACCGCCCATCGGGCCGCCATGGTTGCGCACGCGCCGAGTTTCGCGGCGTTGATGGGGGCATTTCTATTCGTAGGTGGTTTGATGTTAGTGGCGAAAAGAGACGCCTTCACGGTTCGGGAACAGTCGGCCTCGAACCAACCCGCTTCCGCAAAAGGTAAATAGCCGCGACTTGTGGCAACTCGAAGAGTTGCGGAATCGCTTTAGCCGAAAACCTGTTGCTCCTCGTTTTTATCGGCGTGGCCGCGGCTCTCGCGCAGCTCGCTGATGCGGTTATGCAGCGTGCGAAGGCTGATTCCCAACATCGCCGCAGCACGCTTTCGATTCTGATTCACGAACGCCAGAGTGAGTTCGATGAATGCCGATTCCACCGCGGACAGCGGTATCCCCGGGCGGAAGGTGATGCTCTCGACCGGGTGAGGATTGTGACTGGTAGCTGGCTTGGGCGGGGGTGCGGCCGAGACGCCGGCCGTCTCGATTTGTACGTGCTCGGTATCGATGACACCCGAGCCGGCCAAGATCGTCGCGCGCTCGATTACGTTGCGGAGCTCACGGACGTTCCCCGGCCAAGGATATTCACGAAAGCGCTCTAAGACGAGCGGCGTGATTGAGGTGATGCTGCTGCCGTGCTTTTCATTCAACAGAGGAATCATCGAATCGATCAGCAACGGTAGATCTTCGATGCGATCTCGCAGGGCGGGCAATTCAATTTGAAAAACGTTTAATCGATAGTAGAGGTCGCCGCGGAGAGTTTTGTCTCGAAGAGCCTCTTCCGGCGACCGGTTGGTGGCGGCGATGAGGCGCACGTCCACGGGGATCTCCGCTTTTCCGCCGACTCTGCGGATACTCCTTTCTTCGAGCGCGCGCAGCAGCTTCGATTGCGTCGCGAGCGGCATTTCGGTGATCTCATCCAGAAATACGTTCCTCCCTGCGCCTGTTCAAAACAACCCTGCCGCCGTTCGAACGCACCGGTGAAGGCGCCCTTCTCATGTCCGAAGAGCTCACTTTCGATGAGCGTCTCCGGCAGAGCCGCACAGTTGACGGCGACGAATGGCTGGTCCGACCGCAGACTCGAATTATGAATCTCGCGGGCCGCGAGTTCCTTGCCGGTCCCGCTTTCTCCAATAAGCAAAATCGACACGGAGCGCGGCGCGGCCTGGCGGATCAGCGAGAAGACGCCTTGCATGGCGCGCGAACGCCCCGCCAGGCGGCCGAATGCCCCGCGCAGAACGAGATCGCGTTTTAGGGTTTCGGTTTCGCGCAGAAGCCTGCTGTGCTGCAGGGCCCGCTTGAGCAGGGATTCGAGTGCGCTCAGCTTCACGGGTTTTTCCAGAAACCAAAACGCTTCCAAATCCCGAATGACGGCCAGAGCTTTTTCAAGGCTCCCAAACCCGGTCAGGACGATCGCCGGAATCACGTGCCCGCGCTCCCGCAGCGTGCGCAGCAGCTCAAATCCATCCAGCCGCGGCATGACCAAGTCGGTGACGATGACGTCGGGAAACCAGGAATCGAGTTTATCGAGAGCCTGTTGCCCGTCGCCCGCCGTGGCGGTTTCGAAGCCTTGCTGGGAGAGCACGGCGCCCAGGTCCTCCCGCAATTCGGCATCGTCGTCGACGATCAAGACTCGCCCTGGAGAAGATGTGAGGTATTCGGGATCGAGCATTCTCTCGAGATCATTCGGGCTACTGATAGTGCTCATAGACATCGATCCGTGCCGGCGTTGTCACTCTCGATCTAGGTCCATCGGCCTTGGCTGACGTAATTGTCGAGCGCGTGGTCCAGGACCTGGACTCGGACGTTCAGATCTCGAATTTGATCGAGCAAAATCCGCTTGTCCGCCGATGTACCTGCGCTTAATTTCTTGTGGAGGCGCTGCTCCACCGTCCTGATTCCGACGAGTTCGTTTGCGATCCATGAGATTGTGCCGAAGATGGTCGGGCCATGGATCGGCTGTGGCCGTTTCCGTGCGAGCGCGGGCTTTCTATGAGCAATCATGCGATTTGCCATTGCACCTCAAGATCCGTTCCGCGCAAAGCCCCGGCACGAAGCGCCTGAACGGCGATTTTGAGTGGATTACGCCCGCGAATCATGAAAAGGCGTGCATGTTTTGCACCGACCGCGCTGTCAGAATTGCCGATCGGGACTAGAACGCAGCCTGTAGTTGAAGATTTCGCGAGAGGTTACGGGCTGGCAACGCAGTTGCGTTAGGACCAACGTGACGGTCTGCCGCGACGCGTATCCAGCGTCGGCCCCGTAGGCACGGACCGTCGATCAACCCGCGATACGCGGGAATGGAGAAGACAAAATGCTTGGATGGTTGACTGTATTCGCTGTGTTGGCTCTCGGCAGCCTTTCGGCGATGCTGATCGCGAAAGAAGCGATCATACCAGCGGTGACTGCAGGCGCATTATTTGCGTTTCTGTTCTGCATCTGCCTCTTGACCCGCGCCGTCCGCGATCGTGCCTGAACGCCTTCTTCCATGACAGACGAGTCGAGGCGAGTAGTCTTCGCGCTATATTCCCTTACCGAAGAAGCTCAAAGCGCGTATCGGACACTGCGCTCCGCGGCCAAGCGGGCCGAAGTCGAACTCTTGCCGGCGGTCAAACCGAAGGCGGGAGCCGATCCACTGAGACGGTATGCCGCTCTGCTTCTGGAGGGCGAAAGCGCGGTATTGGTCGCGGCGCCGCCATCGGAACTCCATTCGATCGTGACGCAACTGCGGACCGTGGGCGAACCCTCGCTCTTCATCCTGGCGGAGCAGATTCGGAATCCATTACCCGTTCCTCAGGCGGGAACGGCCCTGTCGATTCCCGAGATGGCGCGGCAATGCGCCGAGCGGCGAACCGCTGCGCCCTTATATAAGAGCCAGATTTTGGAGCGGTTGCGCGGAAGCGAGACGCTGCTCGAAGAAGTTCGAGATAGTTTGGGCGAGGCCGCGCGCCTGGATCATACGCTGACGGTTTCAGCCGAATGGCTGTTGGACAATTCGTATCTGATTCGGACGAGCATTTCCGAGATCCGGCGATCCCTGCCTCACAATCATGTGCGCATTCACTCGCGCCAGTACGGATATCTATTCGTTGCAGAATTGGCCGCGGAGCTGGTTCGGTATTCGGGTCACGCTCTCGACGAGGCGAATCTCACCGAGGCCTTGGTTGAATACCAGCGCTGGAAGCCTTTTTCGATCGCAGAATTGTGGTCGTTTCCCCTGCTTCTTCGCTTATCGCTCATCGAATCCTTATCCTCGCTCGCGCAGCGCGTGGACCGCGCCCAGCAGCTCCGGGAAGCGGGCTATTTTTGGGCGAACCGGCTCGCGGCAAGCGCGCGGCGAAGCCCTGAGGTCCTGGAACGCACTCTGCATCTGCTGGAATCGGAGCCTTTCGGCGCCGAGCCTTATTTTGCGACGTGCCTGGCGGAGCAGCTTCAGGACGAAGACCGTGCACTGGCGCCCACGCAACAGTGGATCGAATCGCGCCTCGGGAAGCCACTGGCCGAAATTGTCCGCGGCGAACACAATCGCGAGGCCGCGCAGCGAGTCTCCATCGCGAACGCCTTCGGAAGCCTGCGTGGTCTGGCAAGACTGGATTTTACAAAAACTTTCGAGGCAACCTCCCTCGTCGAAGCAGAGTTGCGCGTGGATGCCACGCACGCGCATAGCGACTTCGCCACGCGCGATCGATCCCGAAAAGTGATCGAACAAATTGCCGGGCACAGCGGCATCAGCGAAGGGGAAGTGGCTCGCCGCGCGGTGGAGCTTTCCACGCGTGCAACGCAAGAAGAAAGAACGCCGCTTGCGTACTTCCTCCTGGGTGACGGCGTTTTGGAACTGGAGCGGGAAACGCACGCCCGCATGCCTTTCCGGATTCGCTTTCTGCGCACGCTGCGGCGTCGCGCGACCCCCGTTTATCTGGGCGGCATGCTTGGCCTGACCGGATGGTTTCTGGCCCTGGCTCTCGCGGTCGCGTGGGCTGTGGGGGTTCATCAGCTCAGCACGCTGATTGTCCTTGGCGCGCTGGCCGTATTTCCTCTGAGCGAACTCACCCTTCAGGTCATCAACGCGCTCATCATTTCTCTGCTGCCGCCCGAAACGCTCCCGAAGATGGATTTCAAGAAGGGAATTCCGGCGGAGCACGCGACGTTGGTCGTCGTTCCGATGATGCTCACCAGCGCGGAAGTGGTGCACCAGGAGATCGAGAAGCTGGAGGTTCGCTATCTGGCGAACCCCGAGCCGAACGTATTCTTCAGTTTGTTCGCCGACTTCACCGACAGTCTCGAAGTCACCGCGTTCGGCGATTCCGAAATACTGGCGGCGGCTCGCGGGGGGATTGAGCGCCTCAATCAACAACACACCGGCGATCGTTTTCTTCTATTTCATCGGCCTCGTCTGTGGTCGGACAGCGAGCGCAGATGGATTGGCCGCGAGCGCAAGCGAGGCAAGCTGGAAGATTTGAACGCGTACTTATGCGGGCAAGGGGACAACTCCATTTTGCTCGTCGGACAGCTCCCCCGGTCGATTCCCCACGTGATTACGCTGGACGCCGACACGCAGTTGCCTCCCGGCACGGCCAGGCGGATGATCGAAACCATTGCGCATCCGCTCAATCGCGCCGTTCTCGATCCGGTTACCCACGTGGCGAAGCGCGGCTTTTCGATCATCCAACCGCGCGTCAGCATTTCCCTTCCCGGTGCCATGGCGACACGTTTTACGCGCGTGTTTGCGGACACATCCGGCACCGATCCGTATTGCCAAAGCGTGTCCGACGCGCAGCAGGATTGGTTCGGAAACGCGATCTATCACGGCAAGGCGATCTACGACGTCAAGTCATTCCATGAGAGCGTCGGGGGACGTTTCCCGTCGGAAACTCTGCTGAGCCACGACCTCATCGAAGGGGCGTACGCCGGCGTCGGCCTCGCGAGCGATATCGAATTGTTCGAAACCATGCCGAACGACTACGCGACCTATTGCAGGCGCGAGCATCGCTGGATCCGCGGAGACTGGCAAATCGCGCCGTGGGTTTTGAGCCGGGTTCCGGCCGCGCGCGGTGGCTGGGAACCGAATCCGTTGAGCGTGGTGAACCGTTGGCGGATCTTCGATAATCTGCGGCGGAGCCTGGTGCCGGGCGCATCCTTGTTGCTGCTTCTGTTCGGTTGGCTGACGTCGAAGGCTCCCGGCGTCTGGAGTCTGGTCGTGGGTCTCGCCGTTGCCATTCCCGCGCTCGCTCCCCTCTTCGATCGCTTCGCCAGGCTTTTACAGGGAGCCGTACAAGGATGGCGGGGCGCCTTCGACGAAGTGATTCGCGCGGCCGCGATGCTCGCTTTCTTGCCTCACCAGGCGTGGCTCTCTTTCGACGCGATGGGCCGCGCACTTTATCGCCGCTGGATCAGCAGCCATCACATGCTGGAGTGGCAAACCACCGACGCGGCGGAGCGGGGAATTTCACACTTCTC
This sequence comes from Terriglobia bacterium, assembly GCA_963765085.1. Lineage (GTDB taxonomy): Bacteria > Acidobacteriota > Terriglobia > Bryobacterales > Bryobacteraceae > Palsa-187. Next base: position 73,304 of record CAVXVL010000093.1, read on the forward strand.
CTCCACCATGCGGCAAATGCTGTTCGTATCCAGCTTTTCTTTGCTGCTGATGATCGCGACCGCGATGGAAGGCGTCTTCGCGCCCACGGCCGTCTTCCTGGGGCTGTGGGCTCTTTCGCCGGCGTTGATGGATTGGCTGTCGCGTCCCAATCGAAATCTGGAGCGGATTCGCTTCGAAAAAGCGAACGCGCCTTACCTGCGGACCATCGCACGCCGCACGTGGCGATTCTTCGACGACCTGATGGGTCCACAGATGAACTGGCTCCCGCCCGACAACTCGCAGCTTTACCTGCACGTTGCAGTCGCTCCGCGAACTTCGCCGACCAATATCGGAATGTGGCTCGTCTCCGCTTTGGCCGCGCGTGATTTCGGATACCTCACTCCCGACGACTTCTGGCGGCGCTGTTCCCAGACCATGGAGACTCTGGCGCGACTGGAGCATTACGAGGGTCATCTGCTCAATTGGTACGACACGCAAACGCTGAAGCCGCTGTCGCCGCGTTACGTATCCACTGCCGATAGCGGCAATCTGCTCGCGTGTTTGTGGGTGCTGGAAGAGGGGTGCCGCGATACGATGAATTCCCCTGTTCTGGGACCTCCGTGCTTGAAGGGGCTCGCGGATACTCTTGCGCTGTTGCAAGAGGCCTGTGGGCCCGATCCGCTCGCGGATGTGCCGCTCGAGGCACTGCGTCGTTTGTTACGCGGTAAAGCAGAAGGTCATGCATTGATCGGACGGCTGCGGCTGGCCAGTGCTCCTTTACAGCAATTGGAGGAAATACACAAAGAAGGGGACGTTCCCTACTGGTCTTCGCGGCTGGATCGTGAATTGAGAGCGTGGACTGAAACGGTCGATCTATATCTGAAGTGGATGGAGACTCTGATGCGTCCGCCGGAGTCTGCGCAGCGCATTCTGGGAGAGCACGTCGGCCGTCTGCGGCGGCGAGCAGTGCGTTCCGTTCCCTCGCTGCATGCGCTTGCATCCGGATACTCGGGACCGGTCGATGAAATCTTGGCCCGAAGATTCGATCCGAGCTTGCCGTCGGACGTATCCGGATGGCTCGGGCAGGTGGCCACCGAATATCAGGAAGCGCGGACGAATGCTGGTCGCGCCGTCGCCAATCTGGAGCACCTTGCGCAGACCGCGGAAAGCATGGCGAACGCCATGGATATGCGCTTTCTGTACGACAAACAGCGGCGCTTGTTCGGCATTGGCTACGCGGTCGGCGGCCCGATGGAATTCACCAGTCATTACGACCTGCTGGCCAGTGAAGCTCGGATTGCGAGCCTGGTCGCCATTGCCAAAGGCGACGTGCCGGTGGAGCATTGGTTTACGTTGGGCCGTCCGCGCACCGCATCCCAAGGCGGACAGACGCTGCTTTCCTGGAGCGGAACCGCCTTCGAATATCTCATGCCGGCTTTATTTACGCGGCTCTTTTCGAATTCGCTCCTGCAAAACGCGTGCGTGGATGCCATTGCCTGCCAGATCGACTACGGGAAACAGATGAATATCCCGTGGGGCATTTCCGAATCCGCCTTCAGCGCGTTGGATGCGGATCAGACGTATCAATATCGGGCGTTCGGCGTGCCGCAACTCGCGTTGAGGCCTGGCGTCGAAGGCGAAGGCTTGGTGACTTCCCCCTACTCGACGATGCTGGCGTTGCCCTTTCAACCGGAAGCAGCCGTCGCCAACCTGAAACAACTGGAAAAGCTCGGTGTGGTCGGTCCCATGGGGTTTTATGAAGCGATCGACTTCACGCGCAAAGCGAATCCTCAGGGCAGCCGCGGCGTGGTGATTTACAGCTACATGGCGCATCACCAGGGTATGAGCATGGCCGCGCTCGACAACACCTTGCATCGCTGCGTCATGCAGAGACGCTTCCATGCGGACCTTCGGATTCGGGCCATCGAGTCGGTTCTGTTCGAACGGATCCCGCTGACACGCTTCTCGCTGGACAAGCGAGCCGCCGTCCGTCCTCCCGTCCGCACCGTTACCGCGGACGAACCGCCGGAGCGCATTTGGAAAGAGACTACATCCGCCATTCCCCGCGTGCATTTTTACGGCAACGGCCGCTACACGCTGATGGTCACGAACGCGGGGGCTGGGTATAGCCGATGGAACGAAATGGATGTTTCCCGGTGGCGCTCCGACACGACGCTCGATTGCTGGGGCAGTTACATTTATATCCGCGACACACGGTCCGATACGCTGTGGACCGCGGCCTCGAAGCCGGTAGGAAACAATCTGGGCACCTGCGCCGCGCGTTTCTCCGCGGACCACGCCGAATTTCATCGCAGCGTCTACGGCATGGAAAGCGTGATGGAGATAACCGTGTCTCCCGAAGACGATGTCGAGTTGCGGCGAGTCATCGTAACCAACCGTTCGATTCGAACGCGAACTTTGGAATTCACCAGTTACTGCGAATTGGCGATGACGCCGCATGCGGCCGATAAAGCCCATCCGGTTTTCGCCAAGATGTTCATCCAAACCGAGCGGACGCCCGACGATCTTCTCATCGCATGGCGGCGTCCGCGCTCGCCCGAAGATCCGCCTGTATGGACGGCGTCTTTCATGGTGGGCGCCACGGGAAAGATACAGTCCGAAACCGATCGCGCGAAGTTTCTGGGACGCGCGAACACAGTCGAGTTCGCCGACGCACTCCGCCGGCCGCTTTCCGGTTCCGCGGGAATCGTGCTCGATCCCATTTTCAGCCTGCGCTGCCGCGCTACGTTCGAACCCCGCGAACAGCGCGAGTTTGTGTTCGTCACGCTGGCCGCATCGTCCCGCGAGGAAATACTGAGGCTGGCCGCGAAATATCGCCGTCCAAAATCCGTGGCGAGAGCCTTCGAGATGGCGTGGACGCGCAGTCAGTTGGAATTCCGCTACCTCGGGATCGGACCGTCGAGAGCGCACCGCTTCTTCGAACTCGCCAGCAATCTTATTTATCCGAATCCAAGTCTTCGCTTGCCGGCGGACCGGTTGCGCAGAAACCGGTTGGGACAATCCGGGCTGTGGGGTTATGGAATTTCCGGGGATTTACCGATGCTCACGGTGATCATCGGCGATCCGCGCAATTTGCCCCTGGTCCGCGAGCTGTTATTGGCGCACACCTATTGGCGCATGCGCGGTTTCGCCGCCGACCTCGTCATCCTCAATCAGGAGAGCCCCAGCTACGAGCAACCCCTGCATCGTCAGTTGCAGGATCAAATCAACGCTCACTCCCAAACCAATCCGCAGCCGCAGCGGGGAACCGTGTTCCTGCGCGATTGGAACGCGATCCCGGAAGAACATCGCGATCTGCTGCTGGCGGCTTCGCGCGTGGTTCTGAGCGGCAGCCGCGGTTCCCTGCAGCAACAATTGGCAGCCGGCGGAACGGTTCCGGAACAGCCGTCGTTCGTTCGATCGGGAAGCGCGAGCGAAGAACCGTCCACGCCGCTGCCGTTCCTCGAACTGCCCTACTTCAACGGAGTGGGCGGATTCACTCACGACGGCCATGAGTACGCAACGTATCTGAGCCCTGGCGCCACAACGCCCGCTCCGTGGGCCAACGTACTGGCGAATTCGAATTTCGGCACTCTCGTCAGTGAATCGGGACTCGGCTTCACTTGGGCCGGCAACAGTCAGACCAACCGGCTGACGCCGTGGCACAACGATCCGGTCACGGACCCTCAATCGGAGCTGATTTATTTGCGCGACGACGAAAGCGGCGCCTGTTGGACGCCGACGCCGCAAACGATTCGGGAGAATGATGCGTACCGCGCGCGCCATGGGCAAGGCTATACCGTTTTCGAGCACAACAGCCACGCCATTGGGCAAGAGCTGACCGTGTTCGTGCCGGTGAACGATGATGGAACCGGCGACCCGGTGAAGGTGTGCCGTTTGCGCCTGCGCAACGACTCGTCACGGCGCCGGCGTCTCACCGCGATTTACTTCGTGGAGTGGGTTCTCGGCGGCAATCGCGAAGACCAGCAAGTGCATGTGCAGACGGATTACGATCGGCCATCCGGAGCCGTGTTCGCGCACCAGTCCTGGAGCGGCAGCCAAACGAATCAGATTGCGTTTGCGGCCGTGAGCCCCCGCGCGGTTTCGTATTCGGGCGATCGGACGGCGATCCTCGGACGCAACCGTTCTGTCTCGAATCCCTCCGCATTGGAACGAACTCGATTGGATAACCGCACGGGCGCGGGATTCGATCCTGCTGCCGCCCTGCAACTGGAAGTCTCGCTCGAACGTGGCGCGCAGGCGGAAGTCATTTTCCTCTTAGGAGCCGCGGCTAACGTGGACGAAGCGCGCGCCATCATCCAACGTTTCCAGGATGCCGAACAAGTCGAACAGTCTTTCGCCGCAACCAGGCAATCCTGGGAAACCACGCTTGGCGCGCTGCAAGTGCAAACTCCCATCCTTTCGACGGATTTTCTTTTGAATCGGTGGCTGCCGTATCAGACTCTCGCATGCCGTTTCTGGGGACGCTCAGCGTTTTATCAATCCAGCGGCGCCTTTGGTTTTCGGGATCAATTGCAGGATTCGTTGGCGTTCGTGTATGCCCGGCCTGAGATTACGCGCGCCCATATTCTCTACTCCGCCTCCCGCCAATTCAACGAGGGCGACGTTCAGCATTGGTGGCATCCCGAGACCGGTATCGGCGTGCGCACGCTCTGCTCGGACGATCTCCTATGGCTTCCGTTCGTGGTCGGCCACTATATCGCGGTCACCGGCGATACAGGAATTCTGGAAGAACAAGTCGCATTTCTCGATGGGGAGCCATTAAAGTCGAATGAGCACGAACGCCTGTTCGCGCCCGCTATCTCGACACTCACCGCTCCGCTGTGGGAGCATTGCCGCCGCGCGGTCGAGCATGGCTGGCGCCTCGGCTCGCACGGATTGCCTTTAATCGGGACCGGCGATTGGAACGATGGCATGAATCTGGTCGGCATCGAAGGACGCGGCGAAAGCGTCTGGCTCGCCTGGTTTTTGTGCGCGGTCGTCGATTCGTTCGCTCCGTGGATGGAGGTTCACGAGGCTTCGCTCGTAGCTGACTGGCGCAAGCGGGTAAACATTTTGAAAGCCGCCGTCGAGTCCTCCAGCTGGGATGGCGACTGGTATCTCCGTGCGTTCTTCGACAACGGCACTCCCGTCGGATCGCATGCGAATCCTGAAGACCGTATCGATTCGATCGCCCAATCCTGGGCGGTGATCGCCGGGGGACAGCCGGACCGTAGCCATCGAGCGATGGAATCGGCCGAACGGATTCTTGCCGACGAAGCAAACAAATTGGTGCGTCTCTTTACCCCGCCTTTCGACAAATCCACCCCTCATCCCGGCTACATCATGGGCTATCCGCCGGGACTGCGCGAAAACGGCGGTCAATACACGCACGGGGCGCTGTGGATGGCGATGGCATGGGCGCGGCTCGGCAAGGGCGATGCGGCCGTCCATCTGCTGACGATGATGAATCCCGTGGAGCACAGCCGTGATCATGAAGCCGCGGTTCTCTATCGTGGTGAGCCCTACGTTTCCGCCGCGGACGTATCCAGCGCGGCCGGGCGCGTGGGTGAGTGCGGATGGACTTGGTACACGGGCTCGGCCGGATGGATGTATCGCATCTGGATCGAAGAAGTGTTCGGGTTCAAACTTCGCGGCGATAAGCTGACCCTGCGTCCCGCGATTCCCGAGGACTGGCCCGGCTTCCATATAACTTACCGTCATCGTTCGGCGATATACGAAATCAGCGTGCAGAAGGATGCTTCCGTCGCTTCGCCCACGATTGCGTTGGACGGCGAAGAGGGAGTCATGGAAGTCCTTTCTTTGGCCGACGACGGCGAGATCCATCGCGTCACGGTGCGCATTCCCGCGACAAAACCGCCGTCTGACATTCGGGGCCGCGGGCCAGGCGGCAGCGACGATCTCGCAGCCAAAACAGAGCACGTTCTCAGCGTTTCATAGGCGCGCAATTTATGCCGCGCCTTTCCAAGCGAAATAAGGGCGAGCTGGCCGTTCACCTGCACTATGCACAGAGGCGCGGCGCATCGAACTCGGCGCCGCGAGAGAAGAAAGGAATATCTGTATGAATTGGGACCAAATGGCAGGCAAATGGAAACAATTTCAAGGTTCGGTAAAACAGCAATGGGGAAAACTGACGGACGATGATCTCGCCTTCATCGGCGGATCGCGCGACAAGTTAGTCGGCAAGCTCCAGGAGCGCTACGGCTTGAAAAAGGAAGAGGCGCAAAACCGGGCGAACGAATGGATCGAGAACGTGCCTACCGGCGACGTTCCCGAGGAAACGCATTCCCGCCGCTAGTTTCCGCAGGCGAGGACCTTCGCGTCCTCGCCTCTTCACACTTCGTTTTTGGGAGCACTCCTTTAGTGCAATTCCTGCATTACACGCTGCATTTTCTTACCGGTTGCGCTGCCTGAGGCAAGTTCATTCGAGGATCCCTGGGAACATACTTTCTTCCGGATGGAACCCAATGCCGAGGACCATTCAGTTGCTTCATCCAGGGCCGAACAATGGAGCTCGAACACGCTCCTGATCTTTTCGGCAATCGTATCAACCATATAAGATCTTCTCGCGCCTGGCGTAGCTAAATGCGGGGCGCTGGTATTTGTGGACAGAATCGCATGCGCCGCCAAATACGAGGCTCGCTCGAGCTGTTTTGCGTTCATGGAAACTCCTTCCGTCAACCGTCCGGTCGATCCACGAAAGCATGCAACCGTCATGCCAACAGACCTCGTGAAATCGCCGGAAACAGGAGGCTCGGCATACGCTCTAACCAGTGCCGGCGCCCGTTTGAAGCGCGTCGGCGTTCTGTCAGGGAGAAATCATACGATGAACATCCACAGATTATTTTTGGCACTGTCGCTCGCCGTCGTCCCGATCGCCTATGCGCAAGCACCCGACAACACGGGCGTAAACAAGCAGGATCGCGGGACGGGAGTCACTACAGCCGATCAGCAGAAGAACGACCGCAGCGATCTTGATTTGACGAAGAGCATTCGCAAGTCAATTGTTCAAGATAAGTCCTTGTCAAGTTACGCGCACAACGTCAAGGTCATTGCACAGAACGGAACCGTAACTCTCAAAGGCCCCGTTAAATCCGAAGACGAGAAGAAAACGATCGTCGCGAAGGCGGCGTCGGTGGTGGGCGACGACAGTAAGGTCATCGACCAGATGTCGGTCAAGCAGTAACGATCTGATTTACAGAAACAAAAAGGAGCATCATTACATGGCAGGCGATAATACAGCGGTTTTCGGCATATACAAGACTTCGCTGGTTGCGGAAAGGGCCGTTGATCGGCTGATCGCGGCGGGCTTTTCCAACAACGATATTTCGGTGTTGTTGCCGGATAGTCAGAGTTCGAAGAATTTCGCGCACGAGAAAAACACAAAAACGCCGGAAGGCGCGACCACGGGAGTGGCCGCCGGCGGGGCGATCGGAGGCACTCTGGGTCTCCTGGCCGGCATTGGCTCGCTCGCAATCCCCGGCCTTGGGCCGTTCATTGCCGCTGGTCCGATCATGGCAGCACTGGCTGGAGTGGGCGTCGGGGGCGCGGTCGGCGGGCTCATTGGAGCGTTGGTCGGCATGGGTATCCCGGAGTACGAAGCGAAACGCTATGAAGGCCGCGTGAAGAACGGGGGAGTGCTTCTATCGGTCCACTGCGCCACTTCGGACCGCATCGCGAGAGCGAAGGAATTGCTGCAGCAGACCGGAGCCGAGGACATCGCGTCCGCGGGCGAGAAGAGCGCAAGCACTCACGGTGTAGAAAAAGATTCCGAGGCGATTCATTCTCGAAGTTAGTCCTCTTCCTGTGAATGGAAACGATTGGAAGTCTACAGGAGGTGCCTCACCGGGCGCCTCCTTTTTTGTGTCTATCAAACTTTTTTGCTTCTTATAAATGAAAACCCCCGCGCCGAGCGCAGGGGTCGATTGCGAGCCAGCTCGATCCGGAGAGGGATTACACGGTTCGGCGATTGAACAAAAGCAGGACAAGCGCCACAACCAGGACCAATCCCAAGCCACCGGACGGATAGTAGCCCCAACCGGAACTGTACGGCCAAGTGGGCAAACTTCCAATTAAGAGCAACACCAGAATGATCATCAATATCGTACTCATCGCATTGCGCTCCCTGTGGGTTTAAACCCACTGCAGGTTAGAGCATGATTCATTCCATTTGTTTCGACCCGGCACGTCCGCTGAACGGCCCGCCGCTTGCACGATGCTGAATCCGGATTGGCTAGATGAGCCCGACGGAGGTCTCGTTCGGAGCGAGGGAGAGGGTAATGACAATGTTCGGCTTCCGCATGCTGGCAGGAACGTCTCTACTGATTGTGGCGATGGGCGCCGCGTCCGCGGAGACCAATGCCCGCGCCTCGACCGACCTCATCCTTCAGCGAATGACCGAAGCGCGGACCGAAAGCCGCGCGCGCCTTCGTCCTTTCGAGGTAACGCGCGCTTACGAGCTCTTCGGAAAACAGAGTGACAAAAGCCAATCCAAGATCACGGCGAAAATCAGCTACACGCCGGACGGAATTCAACACTACACGATTCACAAGCTGTTTGGCGTTTCGATCGGCGAGACCCTCGTCCGCAGAATCCTGGAAGGCGAAAACGCGATCCTCGGCAATCGCGAAGCTTCCGAGATCTCGGAGGAGAACTACACATTTCGTTTCATCGGATCGGATACCGTCGATGGGCGCACGTGCTATGTGCTCGAGTTACTTCCGAAACGCAAAGATCCGAAGCTCCTCGCCGGCACCGCCTGGATCGACGCTTCGACTTACCTTGTGCGGCGAGTAGAAGGTCAAGTGGTGCAACCCGCGTCCTGGTGGGTTCATAACGTCCACGTCACTCTTGAGTTTCGCGAAGTCCACGGCATGTGGCTTCAAACGGCCTTTCTATCCACGGCCGATGTGCGTCTGATAGGGCCTCACACGATGGTTTCGCGCGATGTGGAATACCGGATGGGCGAGATCGAGGCGGCGCTCAGGAAGACGGGGCGCTAACCGAATGAAGTCCGCTCACCTGCTCGCCCGGGTTGGAATTTTATTAGCACTCTGCTCGCTCCAGGTTTTCGGCTATTCCGTACTCACACACGAGGCGATTGTCGATGCGCTGTGGAACACATCGCTGCAGCCTCTTTTGCGCTCGCGTTATCCCGCGGCTTCGCCCGATGATTTGGAGAAAGCGCATGCCTTCGCGTATGGAGGTTGCATTATCCAGGACATGGGATATTATCCGTTCGGCAGCCATTTTTTCAGCGACCTCACGCACTATGTCCGCAGCGGCGATTTCGTTTTGGCGCTGCTCGACGAATCTCAGAACCTCGACGAATACGCCTTTGCGCTTGGCGCGCTCGCTCATTATGCGGCGGACAACGATGGTCATCCTCTGGCTACGAATCGCGCCGTGCCGCTGCTTTATCCGGAGCTCGCGCGTGAATTCGGCCGCAGCGTCACCTATTGGGATGACCCCACCGCGCATTTAAGGACGGAGTTCGGTTTCGACGTGCTGCAGGTCGGCGTCGGCCGTTACGCATCGGAACAGTATCACAAGTTCATCGGTTTCGACGTCGCGACGCCCGTCCTCGAACGGGCGTTCGAAGACACATACGGCCTCGAAACGAAAGATGTGTTCAGAGATTTCAAGCTCTCGCTCGGAACTTATCGGTATAGCGTTCGTTCGGTAATTCCTGGAATGACGCGCGTCGCGTGGCGATTGCAGAAAGAAAAGCTGGTCAAAGAAATTCCGGGTATGACGCGCCGGAAGTTCCTCTACAACATATCCCGATCGAGCTACGAAAAGGATTGGGGGAAAGATTATCAACGCCCAGGTTTCGGAGTCCGTTTCGTCGCTTGGATCATCAGGATTGTACCCAAGGTCGGCCCCTTTCGATCCCTTGCTTTCCGCGAACCAACGCCGCAAGTCGAAAAGTTGTTCATGGCAAGCTTTAATTCAACGATCGATGCATACAAGAAACTGCTCGGGGATCTCGAAGCGGGCCGCTTGCAACTGCCCAATCGGAATCTGGACGTGGGAGATTTGACGCGGGAAGGCGACTACCAGGGCGCGGACGACGCGTATGCCACGTTGGTCGGCAAGTTGACGGATCGCCACTTCACCGGACTCCCGGAGGATTTGCGCTCCAACATCCTTGCGTACTACGACGGAGCGAGCGAACCTCGCCACGCCAAGTCTCCAAAGGCCGCGAAGAAAGAAATGGCGCAATGGAAAAAGTTGCTGGACGAACTGGCGGAGTTACAGGCAGCGGCGCCTGCTCGGGCGGAGGCATCGTCCGCTCCGTAACAATTGGTTCGCCGACGGATCTAGCAGGCTGTTGAAAAACCCTTTCGCCGCGTGACCTTTTGAAGTCGAGCTTCGCCTTGAAGATATGCGCGGAGATGATCGTCAAGAGTCGGAGATGTTTCTGTATGGATCGCTGGAAGAGCGGGTGCCGGAGAAGCATCCGCTGCGCCCGGTCAGGGTGATGGTGGACGCGGCGCTGGAGTCGATGAGCGAACGATTCGACGAGATGTACGCGAAGGCGGGGCGGCCGTCGATCGCACCGGAGCGGCTCCTGCGAGCGCTGCTGTTGCAGGCGCTGTATTCGATCCGCAGCGAGCGGATGTTGGTGGAGCAGTTGGAGTACAACTTGTTGTTCCGTTGGTTCGTGGGATTGAATATGAGCGAACCGGCGTGGAATCACGCGGTGTTTTCTAAGAATCGCGAGCGCTTGTTGGCCGGCGACGTGGCGCACGAGTTGTTTGCCTGCGTGGTGGAACAGGCGCGGGCATTGAAGCTGCTATCGGATGAACACTTCACGGTGGATGGCACGCTGATTGAAGCCTGGGCTTCGCACAAAAGTTTCAAACCCAAAGATGGCGGCGATGACAACGACAACTTTCGCGGCCAAACAAGGTGCAACGACACGCATCAATCGACGACCGATCCCGAGGCCAAACTCTACCGCAAGGGCCATGGGCAGGAGTCGCGCTTGGCGTACTTGGGCCATGTGATGATGGACAACCGGCACGGGCTTGCGATCGACACGCTGCTGACGGAAGCCAACGGACGCGCCGAACGCGACGCGGCGCTGGCCATGGCGGCCCATCTGCCGGGGCGCAACAAACGCGTCACGCTGGGCGCGGATAAAGGTTACGACACTCTCGATTTCGTGAAGGGCTTGCGGCAATACGCGGTCACGCCGCATGTGGCGCAGAATATTTCCGGACGTTCGAGCCGCATTGATGAACGCACCACACGCCACGATGGTTATTGCCAGAGCCAAAAGAAACGCAAGCTCGTCGAACAGGTCTTCGGCTGGATCAAGACCACTGCCGGTCTGCGCCAAACCAAGTACCGCGGCCGGGAACGTGTGAGCTGGATGTTTACGTTCGCCGCCGCCGCTTACAACCTGATCCGGGTACGAAACATCATGGAAGCCGCGATCTAAAGGGCCACGGACGGCCTTTCGCCCGTCCACTCATTACTCGCGGCCCCGCTTCTCAGCGCTTCAAAGCTCTCCATAATCCCAATCGGTCGCCGGCCATGCCGTCGTTGGTTGATTCTTCAACAGCCT
>CAVXVL010000094.1:0-62949 GCA_963765085.1 Terriglobia bacterium
AGCGTGCCGTCGCCGCGGAAGGAAGTCCCTACAAAAAGGTAGAACCCGCGCGATCGGACGAGGTGCAGCAGTTGAGTCCAGGCACCGCAGGCATGCGAGGAAACGCGAGGCCGGGAATTCTGCCCGCCGCGCCTGACGATCCGAATCAACTGCAACGCCCGGACGCCGATCTGCCGAATGAGCGAATCGTCGTCCGGCGCGCCCAGGCACCGCAACCCGCGCCGACACCGGTCCCTCAACCGGTGGTCGCTCGCGAGCCGACGCCGGAAGAACGGGCATTGTCGGTCGCATACATGACGGAACAACAGGCTCGAATGGCACCAACAGGGATTCGAGCGGAATCCTCGGCCACGAATCGCTCGGTCACATCCGGCCTTGGTGTCGGGAACATACCCGTCGCCGACAACAGCGCGCCGCAGCTCGCAGCCATCGCCCGCGCTCTGACCTCCGGGAATCCCGCTGGCGGGGGGTCGGCACCTCCGGCCGGCGCGAACGCCAACAGCGAATTCGACGGCCAGAATCTTCAGGCTCAAAAGGAGGCCTATCTTGAGAAGGCCCGGCTGGGTAACGTTTCGGACGACTACCTGAAGTACACGCGGACACCGCCGCTCTCCCGCTTTGAGATCAAAGCCGGGTGGGAAATTCCGGCGGCGTTGGAACAGGGGTTGAATTCAGACTTGCCCGGTGAACTGAAGGCGCTCGTGATGTCGAACGTTTACGATACCGCCACCGGCCAATACCTGCTGATTCCGCAGGGGGCCCGGCTGGTCGGCGCGTACAACTCCCGCGTGGGCTACGGACAGAGCGGAGTCCAGGTTGCGTGGCATCGCGTGATCTTCCCTGACGGCTCGGCCATCGACCTTAACGGAATGGCGGGTCTGGACGCCCAGGGGAACGCGGGTCTTCGTGACAAAGTGGACAATCACTACAAGCGATTATTCGGTTTCGCAGTCCTGACGAGTATGTTCGATGCTGCGCTTGCCGTCACCCAGAGCCGGCAGCAGAGCGTCCTCGTCTCTCCGAGTCCGACTCAGGAAACCGAGAGCGCCGCAGGTCGAGAGGTGAGCCAGCTCGGCACCCAGATCGCACGGAAGAATCTCAACGTTCAGCCGACGATCAAGATTCCGCCAGGCTACAAGTTCAACGTCCGGGTGAATCGGGACATTCTCTTCGAGGAGCCGTACCGCCCGGTGCAACCCCTGGCAAACGACGGTCTGATCGGAGTATCGCGAAGATGAGCCCCACCAATTGGAAGTTGAGCGAGGTGTGATCCATGAGTTCGAAAGTTATGCGTCAGATTCTTCAGACCATCGAGGATGGAGTAAATTCGAGACCTTCGGCCATCGAATTCGAAATGGCGTACCAGGCCCGCGTCGCCATCGACCGGATCAGGTTCGCGATAAAGCATACGGAGCGATTCGCGCCGCATACCGACGCGATTCGCGAGGTCGGGCTACAGCTCCTCGACGCCCTGGAACGGCTTGAAACGGCGGATCGCCGATTTCAACAGCGATCACGTAGCAGTGTGCGGTCGGTAGCGTCAGGAACTCATTCCACGGCGCACGTCAACGGAAAGGATGCACCTAGTGTCGCAGCGAATGGCGCTTGAATTTGCCCCGAGGACCAACTTTGCGAGAGGTGTGCGTCAGCCGACGCTGAACTCGGACCAACTCCGAGAAGCAAACATGCAACTCGTTGACGCGCTCGACCGCTTGGTCTCCGCAGAGAAGAGACTTCAGGAGCAGTTCAGAAGCCCCTATCCCACAGAACAAGGCGAGTAAACCGTGATCACACACGCGATGCTGCTGCTGGAGAGAATCCTCAATGCGCGATAGTTTGGCCGTACAGAAGCACTACCGTGTTAAGGACCTTGCGGATCTGTGGGGTTTCTCTGAAAACACGATAATCAAATTGTTCAGCAATGAGGACGGTGTGCTGCGGCTCGAATCGCCCACAGGCAAACGGAAGTATTCCACGCTATCGATTCCCGAGACCGTTGCCATCCGCGTTCATGAGCGTCTTGGCAACCAGGCCCTCAAGGCGGCTTCCGCGCGCCGGAATCCACTTCGCGTAGTACATCTCCGTGATCTTGACGCTGGAATGACCAAGCAGTCTGGACACATCGCCAATCGGAACGTCACGCAATAGAGCTCGGACGGCGAAGGTGTCCCGCAATCGATGCGGACGGCAATCGTCAACACCGCAACGTCTACCAATGCTCTGCATCAGATCGTATACTTGGTACGCAAGCCCGTAACCAGCGGTCGCCGGGCCATACCAGAATGGCCTGCTTGTTGACAACCACTGACATTGGTCGATCTTGGCCTTGAGACGGTCGGTGAGGTAGACCTCCGTCGATTGAACCCGCGCTGTTCTTTTGCTCTTTCGTTGCGTGAATCTGTAGATCCACAGTCCCGATTCACCTTTGTGCGCAGCCGCCGGGTCGAATCGAATTGCGTCGCTAACCCGGATTCCGGTCTCAAGCATGAGTTCGAGGAGCAGTCGGAAAGTAAGGGGAGCGCTGGCGTATCCATCCCGTCCGCCCTTCAGCTTTTCGGTTCCAGTCAGGATGAGATCGACTTCCGCATCCGTGTACGGATTTTTCTGCTCATGGGTGGCGCGATACGGCCTCACCTTTTCGGCAAGGGCGAACTCCGTCCAACTGCGGCGATAAGCTTCACGGAGGAAGCATCGGATCTTGGCGGTCACCTGCGCCTTGCTGGTGGCAGCCATATTGTCTGGCAGTCCTTCAACTTTGAAGTCTTCGAGGAGATCGACGCTCAGTTCCTGCATAAAGTGAACGCCACGAGTCGCGCAGTAAGCGCGCAGCCGATCGAGCTGGAAACGATAGGCGGCGGCGGTTTTCTCGCCGAGCTCCTCTTTTCGCGATGCGCTGAAGCGCTCGATGCAATCGTCGAGGCGCGGACCATGGACCTTTTGGTCTTGGCCGCCCTTTAGAAGCACCTGCCTTTGGGCCTCCGCCACCGCAATGATGTTCGTTCCGGTGCTCTGCCGGGGAACGTGAGTTGTTTCGGTATTCCCGTAGATCCACAGCGGGCAGTCGCAAGCCATATACTTGCGTTTAGCAGCCGACGTGAGCTTAAGGGTGTGTACTGCGCATTTTCCAGCGTGGCGGCGATAGAGGGCTAACACGGCCGTTTCCTCGTAACCCATTGTACCAATTGTACATATGCCGTGTACGTCGATTTTGCAAGTGATTGATACTAAAAGAATTGGTAGCGCTAACGGGAATCGAACCCGTATTTAAGCCTTGAGAGGGCTCCGTCCTAACCGTTAGACGATAGCGCCGCACGTACAGGACGCGCGAGAGAACCCCCCGCGTCCCCACCAGTATATCAACGCGCCCGATTCCGTGGGCTCAAAATCCGTGCGTTCAGGCACGACTGCCAGACTTGCAAATCTCGGCCGCCGCGGGCCTCAATACGTTTCAATGGTCGGCGCGGCAGGTTGCTGCGCACGCGCGCGCAAACCGAAATGATAGACGATGGCGCCGGTCGCAATCGTGACGATCGTCGCGAGCGAGATCCACGGCTTGAGTTGCAGCCCCATGATTGTCATCCAGATTCCGACGAGCAGAAACACGACGGGAAACAATGGATAAGCGAAGCTCACCACGCGCAGCTTCTGCCAGCCGGCGCGCCGCCGGAAAAGCAGAAGCGCGATGACGCTCATGACGGCGAAGAAATTCAGCGTGAAGCCGATGTAGACGACCAGTTGCGGAAACGGAGTCATGGTCATCAGCATCGTGCAAATGCCCTGCGCGACGATCGCGCCGACCGGCGTGTGCCATTTCGGATGAATCTTCGCCGCCGAACTCAGAAACGCCTTGTTCTTCGCCATCGCATAGTAGACGCGCGGCCCGATGGTGACCATGGCGTTCACCATCGACATCAAGGAAAGCGCCATCAGCGCGCTGAACAGGTCCGCGATCTTGCGGGCCAAACAAGCGCGAAGCCGCGAGCGCTCCCACCGCGACCTCGCCTTTCATGACCTCCAGCGGCGCGGCGTAAATGAACACCACATTCAGCGCGATGTACAGCGCTCCCACCAGCACCGTGCCGACGGTAAGCGCCAGCGGCAGAGTGCGCGCGGGATGGCGCAGTTCCTCGGCGACGTAGGTGGCGGCGTTCCAGCCGCTATAGGCAAAGTAAATCCAGAACAGACTGATGGCGAACTGCGACGGGAGCGATGTTTTCGCGGTCCGCACGGCGTTCAACGAGAAGTTTCCCCACTCGCCGTGGCCGCTCGTGAACGCGAGCACGATGAAAGCAATCAACACCAGCACTTTCGCGCCCGTCAAAACATTCTGCAGCCGCGCGACGCGCATGCACTCCAAAGATGTTAATCACCGTGAAGACCAGCACCAGCAGGCACGCCACCATTTGCGCGCCGCCGAACGAGAGCGTCCAATCGCCGGAGCCGAGGAACACACGCGAATGTTCCTGATGCAGCGCCGGGAAGAAGTGGCCGAGGTAATCCGCGAACGCCAGCGCTGCCGCCGCAATGGGCGCGGAAAATCCCGCGAAGAACGAAACCCAGCCGGTCATGAATCCCCACGTGGGGCCGAACGCCTGCGTCAGATAAACGTATTCGCCGCCGGAGCTGGGCATGTTGATGCCGAGCTCGGAATAACAGAAGGCTCCGCACAACGCGACCACCGCGCCGACAATCCAAATCCACAGGACCAGTTTGGGAGAGCCCAGATCGCCCGCGAGAAATCCACTGGTGGTGAAGATCCCGGTCCCGATCATATTCGAGACGACCAACGCGGTGGCGCTGACGACGCCGAGCTGACGGAGCAGGGAAGACTTCGTGCTGGATTTAGACGCGGCCACGCTATTCTATTCTAGGCGCGACGCGCTGTGGGCCGGTTACTTCCCGTGCGAATGCGAGGCGCCGATCCTACGCTCCGTGGCACTTCTTGTACTTCTTTCCACTGCCGCAAGGGCAAGGATCGTTACGCCCAGGCTTCTGCGCAGGTGCAGCTCCCGTCGCTGGAGCCGCTGCGTGGTTATGATGATTTCCATCGGCCCCGTGATCGTGATGCTCGTGATCGTCCGCGGAATGATCGTGCTCGGCTTCCTGCTCCGCTTCAAACACCGGCGCGAGTCCGTGCAAGCGCAGCCGTTCATCGAGAGCGAATTGCACGAGATCGGCCTCGTCTTGAGAAAGCTCGGCGAGATCGTCGATCTTTCGGAGCATGCCCTTCACGCGACCGCGCGTCGTCTCGCCGGGCATCGCGAGCGCGTAGGCGAACAATGCGTCCTCGCGCAGAACATCGTAGGGCTCCTCGCGATCGAAGAACGAAGAGATTTTATCGATGTGAGCGGTGAGTCGGAAATAACCCGCGCCGCGAAGCGCCTGCCGGAGCAGCGCGACATCCTGATTATCCGGATCGGCAGTATCCAGATGCGCATCGAAAAACTTCGCGTACGGCTGCCACAGGGAACGCCACATGGCCTCGAGGGCTTTTACTCGTCCCTTGCCGCCCTCCGCATAAAGAGCCTCGAGTCCGTGACGGACATCGTCGCGATCGGCGACTGCGTACAGGCCCACCGCCGCGCCTCCGCGTTCTTCGACGGGATGTGTTCGATCGCGCAGCACCGCGATCATTTCGTCGCGAATCTTGGCCGCCTCCGCATTTTCGTCGCCCACCGCATCACTGAGCGAAGCCCACGCCTGGCCGCGCACGAAGGCGTCCTCATCGGAATGCGCCCGGCCGAGCAGCAACGCGCGCGCGCCCGCGCTCAACTCCTGGTTGAAGAAACTGTGGGCCGCGCCCGCGCGAACGTCTGGATCTTCCGACGCGAGCAGCGCCAAACGCTCGGATTCTTCCAGAACATCGAAGGGTGGAAGCGTCTGCTTCGGGATACTCCGCGAAAATGTCGAAGGGTTCGGGCTGATAGTGCGGCTCGGGCGCATCCAACTGCTGGATCGCGAATGCGATTTCGCGGCGCAAATCGACGTCTTCCTTCTCTGCGCCTTCTTCGGCGGGAACTTCCGCGAGCATTTTTTCGAGTGCGGGACGCGCCGCCGCGTCGCCATATAATCCGAGGCAGAACGCGCCGTCGCCCGCGTCATATTCCAGGCGGTCGAGCAGCAGCGCCAGAACTTGAGGATCGCGCGCGCGCAGCGCGGCCAAGAGGAACGCGATGTCCGAGCCTTGCTCCTCGCCGAGCTCCTCGTACAACTTCAGCAACGGAGCCACGGCGTGCACGCCGAAGGGCAGCAGCGACTGAATGAGATTCTCATCCACATCTTCCGGCTCGCGCCGGACCATGCCGATGTAGAAATCCAGGACGGCCTGATCGTAATCCGAAAAGCCGTTGGGGGAGAGTTCCTGGCCCGCTTGCGAGCGCGTTCCAAAATGATGGAACAGATCCGCGAGCAAAGGATCCAGATCGATACGATCTTTTGCGTGCGACTGCCGCGCGAAGCGCAGCACCGCCGCCGGGTCGTTCAGATCGAGAATCTGTTGCAGAAACCTTTGGTCGACGCCGACGCGTCCGGCCGCCGCTTCCTGCAACAGCTCTTCTATATTGGCCACGTGCAACTAGGCCGTTAGTCTTCGCGGACGACGTGCACGGGAACGTCGATGGAAACGTCCCGATGCAGCCGCACCGTCACCTTATGCTCGCCGAGCTGTTTGATCGGCTCTTCCAGATGCACCTTGCGGCGATCCACGTTGTAGCCCTGCTTTTCGAGCGCGGACGCGATGTCGCCGGCCGTCACCGAGCCGAACAACTGATCGTTTTCGCCGGCCTTCTGCGCGATGCTGATCGATACCGAGCCCATCAGCTTCCCGAGATCCTGCGCTTCCGAGACTTCCTTCGCATCGCGGCGCAGGTGGGCCTGCTTTTCCTGCTCGACGATCTTCTTGTTGGACTCCGTTGCCGTAACCGCCAGTTTCTTGGGCAACAGATAATTGCGCGCGTAGCCGGCCGCGACCTTCACCAGATCGCCGCGCTTGCCGAGTTTTTCGATTTCTTCTCTGAGAATGACTTCCATGACGAATCCTTTTACACCGATGTCGAAAACGGCATCAGCGCGATATTGCGCGCCTGCTTGATCGCTTCCGCCAAGCGCCGTTGGTGCGGCGCGCACACGCCCGAAATACGCCGCGGCGTGATCTTGCCGCGCTCGGACATGAAGGAGTTCAGCAGCCGAACATCCTTGTAATTGATATCGTCGATCTTATCCACGCAGAACCGGCACATCTTTTTGCGCCGGAAAAACTGCTTCTTTCCCGCCGTCGCCTTATCGCCGCCGGTCGGCCTCTGGGAGGCACTGATGGGTCTTCCGCCCCTTTGTTCAGCCATGGCTTATTCCTTCTCTCCCGGCAATCCCGGAGCGGGCGCCGCAATCGCCGCGGGTTCGGCCGGCATGGCCGGAGCCACCGCCGCCGGTGCAGCCACCGGCATGGGCGCTGGTTTACGCGCCGCACGCTTGTCGCGCGCCTTCTTGCGCTTTTCGATCTTCTTGATCTTTTCGTCGATGCGCACGGTGATGAACTTGATGACCATGTCGGAGACGCGCATGCGCCGTTCGACTTCGTGCACCAGTTCCGGCGACGAGGAGAACTGCACCAGCACGTACCCGCCTTCCGCGTACTTCTGCACGCGGTAGGCCAGCTTGCGGATGCCCCATTTATCGACCTTGTCGATGTTCCCTTTGCCGTCCGTGATAATGCTCTTGACCTGCTCGATAAAGCCGTCGACTTCCTCTTCGGGGGTGTCGGGCTTCACGATGAACAACTCTTCGTAGACTCTCATTCTTCCTCTGGTTTTAAGCCCTCGGCGCGACGGTTAAACACCGTCATGGACTTTTCGACGCCGACAGCGATTATGGATTCCACGGCCGCGGCTCCCCGCGCTACCGTATCGTCCACTTCCTGCTTCTGTGCCCGCCGGAACGGCGCGAGCACAAACTTTGCACCATCCCCGATGGGATGCCCCGGATGGATTCCCAGGCGGACGCGCGGTAATTTCGAGCGTCCCCAGGCTTCCGATCACACTCTTCATCCCATTGTGACCCGCCGCGGAGCCTTTCGGCTTGATCCGCGACTCGCCCCAGGGAACGTCGAGCTCGTCGTAAACCATAATCAAACGGCCGGGTGTTAATCCATACCGTTCGAGCAGCCCCTTCACAGCCGGACCACTCAGATTCATAAACGTCTGGGGTTTCGCCAGCGCCACCCGCTGCGCGCCGATTGTTCCCAGCCCTACCTTCGAGAGGTTTTCTTTCCGCGTGATCCGAATCCCGTGGGATTCCGCCAACCGGTCGATCACCATGAATCCGAGATTATGCGGCGTATTCTCGTATTCCTCGCCCGGATTGCCCAACCCGACGACCAGAATGTCGATTTCGTCCGGCATTCCCCGGCCTCCGAAGCTTACGGCAAGCGGTCGCCGCCGGCGGCAGCTTACTTCTTCTTCTTTTCGTCCTTCTTCCCGGCAGCCGCTTCTTCTTCTTCCTTCTTGCCCTTCTTGATCACTTCGGGCTCGGATCCGGCCGCGGCAGGAGCGCCCTCGGTGGTGACGGCAGCCACTTCTTCGGCCTTCAGCGCGACGACGTGTGAAATCACCGCATCGGCAGGACTCACCAGTTTGGCCGATCCGCCGAGCGGAATATCGCCCGCGCGGACGTTCTGACCGATCATCAACTCGGTCACATCCACGATGTATTCCTCGGGAATATCATCCGGAAGGCACTCGATTTCGATTTCGCGGGTGATCAGTTCGTGCAAGCCGCCCTGCAGTTTGACGCCTTTCGGATCGCCGTGCGTGTGCACGGGAACTTTGACATGAATCCGCTTGGTCAGATCGATGCGCTTCAAGTCGACGTGCAGCAGATGTTCTTTGATCGGATCGTTCTGCCAGTCGACGATCATGACCGGCGAGCTTTCGCCGTCCTTCACGGCCACGTTGAAAATCGTGTTGTGGCCAGTCTTGCTGTTCAGAATCTTTTTGATGTCCTTGGGATTGACGGCCACTGCGACGGAGGTGCCACCTGCTCCGTACACCACGGCCGGCGAGAAGCCGGCAACGCGCAGTCTGCGCGCTTCATTCTTGCCGCGCGAATCCCGCGTCTCGGCTGCAATCGTAATATCTTTTCTTGCCATTGTCTTGTTTTCCCCCGCGTCTCATGCGTGGGATTTCCCCGCCGCCTTACGCCTGCTGAATATCGTCTTGCGCTGCTAAACAAATAGCGTACTTACCGAACCGTCTTCGTGGATCGACTGAATCGCTTTGGCCAGCAGCGGAGCTACCGACAGCTGCTTAATCCGCCCACAATCTTCAGCCTCTTCCCGCAAAGGGATCGAGTTCGTCACCACTACTTCGATAATTTCCGACTTCTCAATTCTCTCGACCGCCGGGCCCGACAGCACCGCGTGCGTCGCACTGGCCCGCACCGATTTCGCACCCTGTTTCAGCAGCGCTTCCGCCGCCTTTACCAGCGTACCGGCCGTATCGATCAGATCGTCCACGATCAAACAATGCTGACCGGCGACGTCTCCGATGATATGCATCACTTCGGCGACGTTTACTTCCGTGCGCCGTTTATCGATGATCGCGAGCGGCGAATCCAACCGCTTCGCGAACGCCCGGGCTCGTTCCACGCCGCCTGCGTCCGGCGACACCACCGTGAGCGAATCGCCGCCCATTTCCTCAAAATAATCGATCATCACCGGCATCCCGAACAAATGGTCTACCGGAACATCGAAAAAGCCTTGGATCTGCGCTGCATGCAAATCCAGCGCAAGAATACGGTTGGCCCCGGCGCGTTCCATCAAACTGGCAACCAGGCGCGCCGAAATCGGCATACGCGGACGGTCCTTGCGGTCCTGCCGCGCATACCCATAATAGGGTAACACTGCGGTGATCCGCTCTGCCGAGGCGCGTTTCAGCGCATCCATCATCAGCAGCAGTTCCATCAAATGGCGATCGCTGGGCGTGCAGGTCGGCTGGACCACGAAAACGTCCGACCCGCGCACGTTTTCCTGCACCTGCAGGTGGACTTCGCCATCGGAAAATTGCTTGATGTTGGCGGCAGCCAACTGGCATCCGAGCTCGTAGCAGATCTCACCGGCCAAGGCCGGATTCGCGTTGCCCGAGAATACTTTGAAGTGATTAAACCTCATCGCGCGTACCGGACCCGATTCAGAAATGCCGGCGGCCACAAGCTTTCGCTCGCGAGTCCCGCCAGTTGCCTGTGCCACATCCGCTGATAGCTCCGGCGGCTGACCAGCCTGGCCGGTATCACCCGGCTTCCCTGGAAACCCCGATCACTTTCTAGAATTTCCCCGGCGCGATCGCGTTCCCTGGTGGAACCAAAAATAGCAAACAACGCCGATCCGCTCCCCGTCATCCGCGCCACGCCGCCGGCGGATTCCCGCCGCACACTTCCCCGCGCCGCTCTCGCAAACGCGACTTCCTGAAACTTTCGGTACAGGGCATGAAGCTGGGGATGCTGGCGAAATACCACCGGCTCGAAGTCATTCGCGCCGAAGGCACTCGCCGCTCTCGCCGAACGCGACTCCACCAACGTCCGCACGAAGAGCTGGAAATCATTAATAATACGTGACGATTCGGGCAAAGTCAAACCGCGCCCGAGCGCCTGATAGGCCGGTCCCGTGGCCACGTGAAGTCCCGAAGCGACCGCTAGAATCGGCTCTTCGGCGATATCCGGAAGAGAATAAAACTCGGTGCCACGATCGACGGCGACGGCGGTTCCGCCGACCAGGAAAAAAGGAACGTCGCTGCCAAGTTCGGAACCTAAAGCGAGCAGCTTTTCATAGCCAATGGCTTTGCGGGCGAGCACCGGAAGCGCGAGCAAAACGGCGGCCGCGTTGCTCGATCCGCCGCCCATCCCCGCGCCCATCGGGATGCGCTTGCGCAGTTTGAAAGTCACGCGGCCGGAGACTTTCATCGTGTCGAGTGCGGCTTGGGCTGCGCGCAGGATCAAGTTGTTCGGGATGTTCAGAGAATCGTCGATGCTGAGCGTTGTTTTGCGCGCAGGCTCGAAAGAGACCTCGATGGTGTCGGCAAGCGAGAGGGTCTGAAAGACGGTGCGCAATTCATGGAAGCCGTCGGCGCGGCGATGGAGAATGCGCAAGTCGAGATTGATTTTGGCGAGAGAGCGTAATTTCGCGGAGCGGATCATGATCGTGCGTGCCGGACCGGCTGCGCGCGAACGCTTCACGCCGCGCAGGACAGCCGAACGAGCACAAGGATTTTCAGTATACAAGGCGTGGAAATCTGTCGTTTCTCTGTTTTAACTCCCGAAATTCCGCAGCTGCGTGGGGCGCGCTTTAGCGAGCCGGCGACTTCAGTCGCGGGCATAAGGACCGCCGATCAACTCGCTGGCTAGAGCCAGCGTGCAAGCTAAAGCTTGCCCCACATTACTGGCGTGCGGCTGCAGTTGCGCGACGTTCCGCGGGGGCGGCGACGTTTTTCATCAGTGCGTCCGAACACAGACGAGCAACGCGGATCGACGCGCGCTCGACGTACTTGAAGAGGTCTGCCGCCAGTAAGCAAGCAACGAGCGTAGCGATGACGAGCAGTTGCACGTTGATCCCCTTCAAAAACATCCAGCTCGTGAACGAAGCGATCACCAGAAAATGTGTGAGATACAGCGGGAACGAAATGCTCCCCAAGTAGCGCGAAAGAGGATTCGAGAAAAAGCTACGGACGCGCGCGGAGATGGAGACGCCGAAGACCAAGAGCGCCGCGAAGATGGTGGACGGGAGCGGATTACGCGTGACGATCTGGTTCACCGTCGGAAATCCTCCATAGCTGATCGGCGAATACGCGGCGGCCGCGGCGATCAGTACGAGCGAGAAAGCAAGAATCCAGCCGCGGTGCTCAAACTTGCGGCGCGTTGTGCTCTCGTAGGCAAGCGCCATCGCCACGCCGAGTACAAACGGCAACATGAAACTATGGAGAAGGATCATGGCGCCCGTGAGAATTCCCAGGACTGCCCATTTCGCGCGCAAGTAGGGAAACATCAGGCACAGCAGGAATACCAGCAGGGAGCCGAAGAATTCGATCGACATGGTCCACAACACCTGGTCGTAGGATGTGGCGAAATCGTATTGAAAAAAGACTCTGTATAAAGCGAATTTGAGGAAATGGCCCAAGCCAGGTTGGAAGCGATAGAACGTGCCGAGCCACGCTTCTCCATGCGCCGGAACGCTCGCGGCGACGTTGTAGAACAGATGCAGCTTCATCATGGCGAACGCGAAGGCGCACGACACGAATATCGGAATCATCAGCCGGGGATAGCGGCGCAACGCCAGTTCCACGGGGATTCGCGGATTCCCGGTTTGGATGAAGCGAATGGAAAGCGCGAATCCGGAGAGCACGAAGAAGATGAAAACCGCCAGGTTTCCGTCGCTGACGAACGCGAAATACCAATGCCGGTAGAACGGCGTCGTGATCGAAAGAAAACACGGCAGCAAATGGTTAAAGACCACCATGAGGGAAGCCCAACCGCGCAAGCCGTCAAGAAAAACGACACGGTGCGACGCGGCGGACGGCGCCGCCTCGCCAGGCTTTATCGAACTCGTCCCGTTCTTCCGTTCCACCGCAGCTCTACCACATCCGGTCCGAGTCCACCGCATGCAGATGCAAGCGATCTGCGCGGCGTGTCATTTCACCTCAGTGTAGCCCGCGGAACCTCGCATGTTTCCACCAGTTGGCGCTTGAAATTGGGGTGGGACGCAGAAGTCCTGCTTTAAGGTTTAGAGTGGAAAAGAGAGTTTCCGGGAATTAAGGAAATGGATTTACTGAAATTGATCGAGGAATTGCGCACGTATCGAGCGCAGGTGGAAGAGGCCATCGCTTCCATGGAAGAATTAGCACGACGCAGGGGTTTGCCGGATCGCGATCGCCAACGAAGTCCAAAGGCCGTCAGGACCAGGGCGAAGAACGCGGGGAAGCAAACGCGAGTGAAACATCCGCGGCCGAAGCTCGTAAAGAAGCGGGGCCGGCCTCCGGGCAAAAGGAAATCCGCCTGAATGCATGCGACGAAGCTTGCCCTGGCCGCTGTTCTGATCATGGCACCCGCGTTGAACGCCCAGATCGGCGAAATCTCCGGCGAACGCATGCGCGCGCACGTGCGTTTCCTGGCCAGCGATCTGCTCGAAGGGCGCGGCGTCGGTACGCGAGGCGGGGAGCTGGCGGCGGAGTACATCGCCACGCAGTTTGCCCTGGCGGGCGCGAAGCCCGCGGGCGACGAGGGCACGTATTTTCAAAACTTCACGTTGGTGGGAACCGAACCGCTAGCGACGACACAATTGAGCGCGGCCGCGCCGGGCGCAAGCGGCAAAGTTAGCGCGTTTCGCTGGCTCGACGAGTTCGTCGGTGTGACGTTCCAGCAGAAACCGGACGTCAGCTTTGAAGCCGCTGCGATTTTTGTGGGACATGGGATCACGGCGCCGGAATACCAGTGGGACGACTACAAAGGCGTGGATGTGCGGGGCAAGGTCGTCGTTCTGTTCACGGGCGAACCGCCTTCGAACGATCCGAAATTTTTCGGAGGCCCGGCGCTCACTTACTACGGGCGGTGGACTTATAAGTACGAAGAAGCAACGCGGCACGGGGCCATCGGAGCGATCATCATTCACACGACGCCCACGGCCAGCTACGGCTGGAACGTCGTGCGATCCTCGTGGTCGAAAGAAGACCTGGCCGTGAGAGTCCCGCCGGGAGAGCCCGCGCTGGCCTTTGCCGGCTGGGTAACGGAGGAAGCGGGGGGGCGGTTTGCCGCCGCGCTCGGAAAGTCCACGGGCGAACTGCTCAAGATGGCGGACGCGCGAGGCTTCAAGGCGATGCCGATCCCTTTGCGAATCCGCTTGCACACGACTTCGAAAGTGCGCGAGATTTCGACGCGCAATGTGATCGCGAAGGTGGAAGGCAGCGATCCAAAGCTGAAAGACGAGGCTGTGATCTTCAGTGCGCATTGGGATCACTTAGGAATTGGCAACCCGCAAGATGGCGATCGCATTTACAACGGCGCCGTGGATAATGCGACGGGTTGCGGCATGCTTCTGGAGATGGCGCGGGCGTGGGCCGATCTACCCGAGAAACCGCGGCGTTCGGCTTTATTCATTTCCGTTTCCGCCGAAGAGGCCGGGCTTCTCGGTTCGGAATATTATAGCCAGCATCCGGTGATTCCGGCCGGCAAGACGGCTCTAGCGATTAACTACGATGCGTTCCTGCCGCTCGGCCGCTATAACGATTTCGGAGCGTATGGGGCGGAACGCACGACTGCGTATCCGTTGGTGCAAGAAGCGGCGAAGCGGCTTGGGCTGACGATCTCATCCGATCCGAGGCCGTTTGCGGGCACCTACTATCGCTCCGATCATTTCATGTTCGCGCGTGTGGGAATTCCCGCGTTTTCGATCGATCGCGGAGACGATCTGGCGGGTCGTCCCCCGGGCACCGGTGCGAAGCTGTTCGAGGAGTTCAACACCCAGCACTATCATCAGCCATCCGACAAATACCACGACGATTGGGATTTTTCGGGGCTGGAGATTTACGCGAGGCTCGGATTCTTGATCGGGATGGATGCGGCGAATATCTCGACGCTGCCGACGTGGAAGGCGGGAGATGAGTTTCTGCCTGCGAGGGTCGCGAGCGGGGTGAAGTGAGGGGAGAACTAATAGGCGTAGAATGGGACGAAGACGCCACTGGAGGCAACGATGATAGTTGATCTTGACCAAGAAACGCAGCAACTCATCGAGCGCGAGATCCAGTCAGGGCATTTTCGTGACGCTGGCGAATTAGTCGGCGCGGCTATTCGGCATTTGCTCATCACGCGTGAGGACCTCGGATATACCCGGGACGAAATCAACGCCCTCATCTCTCAATCCATTGCGTCCCTCGAACGTGGCGAGAGTTCCGATGGAGAAGAATTCTTTGAGAGCCTCGAACGGACCGAGCGCGAAGCACGGCTCAACCGTGGATGAAAACGTTCCGGCTCGCTCCGGAGGCTCGATCCGACATTGAAGAAATCTGGGCGTATGTCGCAGAGCGCGATTTGGACGCGGCTTCTCGTCTTCGCCAAGCTCTCCTTAGGAAGTTGTCGTCTCCTCGCACAACATCCTCGGCGCGGTCACCGGAGGGAAGATCTCACTGCTCATGATGTCCTCTTCTGGGCAGTGTCCCCCTATCTGATCGTCTACCGGAATCGACGACACAATCCCGTCGACGTTCTTAGGGTTCTCCACGGAAGCGCAATCTCGCTGAAATTCTCTCGTAATCGTCTTCGCTGAACGGGCGCACCACGCCCCCCCGTCTTCCTTATGGGCGAAGAAATAGCGTAAGTCATTCTCCCTAATAAAGATCTTGACGTTGGAATGAATTCCGCCGTAAACTGAGTGGGTCGAAGTGGTCCAGTTTGGACTTAAATGGGCGGACTCGTGGTCGAGAATGGCGGATCGGGCGCCGGCGGAAGGATTTCCGTCGTTGAACCGCCGCATTCCATTGCCCAGGCGCGGGTAGACGACAAGGGCCGACTGAAGCTCCCCGCGGAATTCGTGGAGTACCTGAAGCAGCTCGGCGTGGAAAAAGTTTTCATCACGACAGTGGATCTGCGGATAGCTCGAATCTACCCGATTCCGCTGTGGAAGAGCAACGAAAATCTTTTCGAGAACGCCGCGGAGTTGGCGGAGCTCGCGGAAGATATCGCCTACGTCGCGAAATATTTTGGCGGCGATTCGGAGATCGACGCGCAGGGGCGCGTACTCATGCCGGCCGCTCTGCGCAAGCAACTGGAGCTGGAAGCGCAGCCTGTGTGGCTCGATTGCTACAACGGCGGCATTAACGTCGCGGGCAAGGCGGTCCACGAGGAACGCTTCCATCGCGCCATGGCTAATTTGGGCGAGAAGGTCAAGACGCTGCGTACGAAAGGTTTGAAGTAGCGGTCATGTATGCACGTTCCGGTCATGTTGCGCGAGTGCGTCGAGTATCTCGCGATACGTCCGGACGGAGTCTATCTGGACGCGACCTGCGGCATGGGCGGACATGCCGGAGCCATCGCAGGAGCGATTGCGCAAGCTCACGGGAATGGATTTGTGATCGCCTGCGACCGGGATGCGGAGAGTTTAGAGTTGGCGCAAGCCAACATCAAGATGAATCAGCCGGACGCGTTAAGTCGCATCCGCTTTCATCACGTTTCGTTTTCGTTGGTGGGGACAGCGCTCCAAGCCGAGAGTGTTTCACAACTGGACGGGTTGGTAGCGGACTTGGGCGTATCGCGCTTTCAATTAACGGAGGGCGCGAGGGGGTTCTCGCTGATGGCGGACGGGCCGTTGGATATGCGCATGGATCGCAGCCAGGGGCCCACCGCCGGGGATATCGTGAATGCCGGAACGGAAAAGGAACTCGCCGATTTGCTGTACAAATTGGGCGAGGAAAGGAGGAGCCGGAGAATAGCCAGAGCAATCGTGCGGGCACGGCCAGTCGCAACGACGGGTCAGTTAGCCAAGCTGATCGAAAATGCCGTGCCTCGTACGGGCAAGCTGCATCCCGCGACGCAAACGTTTATGGCGTTGCGCATTGCGGTCAATCAGGAGAACGAAGAGCTGGAAGCTCTGCTCGAATCGATTCCGAAGCTGGTGAAACCGGGCGGGCGAGTGGTGTTCCTCACTTTTATGTCGATCGAGGACCGCAAGGTGAAGCGCGCATTTCAGGCGCTGCAGCGCGCCGGGCAAGCGCGTATTCTGACGAAGCACGTGGTGCCTCCCACGGAAGAAGAAGTACGAGAGAATCCGCCGTCGCGCAGCGCGAAGCTGCGGGCGCTGGAAATTGTATGAGCTCAAGCGCCTCCCTCGCTGGCGCGCACGCCGATCACGGCCGCGCGCGATCGAGAGAGGAAAGGCGAATCGTTATTCAAGGAAAGTCGGGACTCCGTCGCGAGCGCAACCTCCCCCTGCGCTCACCGCGGAACGTTAGTGCGAAAGGCGCAGAGGAAGGCGCAAGATGGCAACACAATTAACGAACGTGCAAATTTCGGAGGCGGGCGACCGCAGTGGGCGCGAGATGACATCGCGCGCTCCCGGACGGATCGCGTCGGCACAGCAACCTTTTCGGAAAGACGTCTCGCGGCGCGGAACGGCGTCCAGGGGCGGTCAAGGCGATTCCCGTCCGGCAATTCGCGAATGAGGATATTTACCTCCACGTCAAGCGGATCGACAACAGCCGCCTGATACGGCAAGCCGATCCTAAGACAGGGCGGCGTTTGCTGGAAGCTGATCGGGTCGGTCGCGGCCGCGGCCGTTCTGCTCATCGGAGTCCTTCTGCCGAGCGCGTACGGATTGCTGGCCGGCTACCAGATCCAGGCGTTAAAGGAAGAGTCCAAGCACCTGAGCAACGAGCAAGCCTCGCTGGAACTGGAGGAAGCGCAGCTCCTCTCGCCGGAGCGCATGGAGCAACTCGCGCGCGAACAGCAGTTTGTGGATCCGGAGCCGCAGAAAGTGGTTTACCTGGATTCGACGCACGGCGCCGCGGTCGCGATGAACGAGCCGGGCCGTCAGCTGAAGAAGTAAGCGAGCCACCTGGGGGAGTGACATGTTGGAAAATCAATCCACCCGGCGGCTCAAATGGCTGCTGTGGTTGATGCTCGTGTGGGTCGCGACGATCCTGGGACGGCTCGCGTTCCTCCAGGTATTTCGTCACGACGAGCTCCTGCGAATGGCGCTTTCGCAACAGCAACACATGGTCGCGATTGAAGCTTTGCGCGGCACGATTTTCGATCGGTCGGGCCAGCCGCTCGCGAAAACGCTTCCCGCTGAATCGATCGTCGTCAATCCGATGAAGATCCCGGATGTGTCGGTGGCGGCCGACATTCTCGCGCGTCTTAGACGTGGATCGCAAGGAGCTCTACACTCATATTCAGTCCGCGAAATTTCACAAAAACGGATTTCTGTGGGTGAAACGAAAAGTTTCCGCTGAAGACGCCGACCGCGTGCGCAGTCTGAAACTGGATTGGGTGGAGTTTCGGCCGGAGATGCGCCGCTTTTATCCACACGGTCAGCTTGCCGCACATGTATTGGGTGCGACCGGTTTGAGTAACAGTCCCGACGACGTCAGCGAGCATGGCAGTGGCGGGATCGAGCTGAGCTTCGACGACGAACTTTCCGGGAATCCCGGCGTGGGGCGCGTGTACAACGACGTTCGCCAGAATGCCTACGACATGCTGGTGACGCGCCAGCCGGAGCCGGGCGCGAATCTGACGCTCACGATCGATTCGAATCTGCAATACGATGCGGAGCATGCGCTGCAGGCCGCGGTGGAAAAATCGCACGCGCGCACGGGGTCTCTGGTTGCGCTGAATCCGTACACCGGCGAAATTCTGGCGATGGCCAACTTCCCGACGTACGATCCGAACGTGACGTTAAAGCCCGGGGAATCGGCCGCCGCGCGCAGCAATCTCGCCATCACGACTCCTTTCGAGCCGGGAAGCGTATTCAAGGTGATGACGCTCTCGACGGCGCTTGAAACGACTCAGCTCACGCCGGATTCCATTATCAATTGCGGGGGCGGGACACTCAAGATATTTGGCCGCGTGATCCACGACGCTCCCGGCGAGCATTTCGGGTCGCTGAGCATGGCGGATGTGCTCGCGCATTCGAGCAACATCGGTGCAATCAATATCGGGTTGAAAGTCGGCGAGCAGAATATGTACGACTACGTGCGGCGATTCGGGATCGGCCAAAAGACCGGCATCGATCTGCCAGGAGAATCCGCCGGCATGTTGCGGCGTCTGCAGAGTTGGGAGCCGGGCTCGATCGCCTCGATCGCGATGGGTCACGAAGTGGGCGCGACTTCCATTCAACTCGCGGTGGTGGGCGCCGTCGTCGCCAACGGCGGTCTGAAAGTAAAACCCCGGCTCGTATTGGCGAGGACAGGTTCCGGCTCAGCGGAAGAGCGCATGCGCCGGAAAAGCCGCGAGCGCGTGATTGCGCCGGAGACCGCCATCAAAATGCGCCAGATGATGGAAGGCGTCGTGCTGCACGGCACCGGGAAGGCCGCGATCCTGCGCGGTTATACGTCGGGCGGAAAAACGGGTTCGGCGCAGATTTTCGATTTCAAAGCGCAGACGTACACTCATAGTTACAACGCGAGTTTCGTGGGATTCGCGCCGGTGGCGAATCCGCAGATCGTGATTGCGGTGACGTTGATCGGAACGCACGGGCGGCACGGCGGGATTCGGTGGATCGACGGCGGCTCCGGTGTTCCACGACGTCGCGATGTCGGCGTTGCGGATGCTGGACGTCCCCAAAGATTTGCCGGACATTCGGCCGCCCGTGGCCATGAGCGATCAGCGCCGTGTGAACGAAGCATCGACTGTTGGGTTGAATACGCCTCCGCAGCCTTTCGCCGAGTATCGCATGCGGCGCGCTGAGCCTGCAACCTCGCTGGCAGTTCGGCGGCTTCTTCGATTTCTGCGCGCGCTCCACAATCGGAGGCCGCGCGTCCCCAAGCTGTCTCCCATCCTCCGTCACTCAGCCGCCGGTTCAAGGGGGAACGTCCGCTTCGGCGAATGCGCTCATTCCTCGGATCCGGCGGCCATTTTTACGCGCAGGCGGATCGGCGAGGTGCCGGATTTCCGCGGCATGCCGTTGCGAAACGTCCTGGAGGAGTCGGCGGCCACGGGGCTGCCCATCGAAGTGAAGGGCGACGGGCTGGCCGGCAAGCAAGATCCGCCTCCTGGCAGCGTGCTCCCCCCGGGCACTCGGGTTCGCGTCCAGTTCGCGAGATAAGGATTCAGAGACCGCGATGACCTTGGCCGAGGTACTCGGCGGTGTGAAGCTTCGGCGCGAACTCGAATCCCGCATGGGCTCATTTGACGGTCGCCGGTTTGGAGTACGACTCCCGGAGAGTCGAGAAAGGATTTCGTGTTTTTTGCATTCCCAGGTTCGCGCGCCGATGGGCGCAAGTTTGCCGATCAGGCGTTGTCGCGTGGCGCATGCGCCGTCGTCGAGCGAGATCGCCGTCGCCCGAGGGCTTCGCCTCGCCGTGGATCGAAGTGGAGCACGGGCGTCACGCCCTGGCGATCTCCGCGCGGAATTTTTATCGCAAACCGGATGAGCGTATCGCGCTGACCGGCATCACGGGCACGAACGGTAAAACGACGACCGCGTATCTGATCGATGCGATGCTGCGCGGAGCGGGAAAGCCACGGCGATGATCGGGACCATCGAATACCGAATGGCCGGCGAGCTGCGGCCGGCGCCGAACACCACGCCGGAATCGCTGGACGTGATGCGCATGGCGGCCGAGCTCGAGCGAGCGCGGCGGATCGCATCTCACAATGGAAGTCTCGTCACACGGGCTGGCGCTCGGGAGGGTGTATGGTTTCGATTTCCACACCGCGGTATTCACCAATTTGACGCGCGATCACCTGGACTTTCATCGGACCATGGAAGAGTACGCTGCGGCCAAACGCCTGCTGTTTCGTCCGGAGGATGGGCGAAGTCCGCGCTGGGCGATCCTGAATGCGGACGATCCCGGCGAGCGGGAAGATGGCACCTGCCAGCGGCGCGAACGTAGTGCGGTACGGTTTCAAAAAAACAGCGGATTTGCGGGCGGAAAACCTGCGTCCCAGCTTTCAGGGGGTGACGTTCGATGCCGTCTATCAAGGCGAACGCCAGGCCGTCTTTTCTCCGCTGGTGGGACGCGTCAACGTGTTGAACATCCTTGCCGCTGTGGGCGTAGGAATCAGTTACGGAATTCCGTTGGCCGAGGCGACGCGGGGCGTCGGAACGCTCCCGGCAGTTCCAGGCCGCTTCGAACGCGTCGATGAGGGGCAACCGTTCCTGGTCGCCGTGGATTACGCGCACACGGACGACGCGCTGCGGAATGCGATCCAGATTACGCGCGAGTTGACGAAGGGCCGCGTGATCACGCTATTCGGTTGCGGCGGCGATCGCGATCGAACGAAGCGTCCGCTGATGGGCATGGCGGCCGGCGAATTGAGCGACTTCGTCGTGCTCACATCGGACAATCCGCGTTCAGAAGATCCGCTCGACATCATGAACGATGCGATGGTCGGATTGTGGCGGTTCGACACGCCTCATGTCGCGGAACCCGATCGCGAGCGGGCGATCGCAAGGCCCTCGGGGAGGCGCGTCCCGGCGATGCCGTCCTATTAGCCGGGAAAGGACACGAGACCTACCAGATCCTGAAGGATCGGACGATTCATTTCGACGATCGTGAAACAGCTCGGCGCGTTCTCCGTTCGCTCGGGTACGAGAAGCCGCAATGAGAATTGATTTAGCGGACGTGGCGGAGGCGTTGGGACAACCGCTAACGCTGTCTGGAGGGGCAGCGGTGGTCACGGGGTGGTGCATCGATTCGCGAACCATCCAGCGCGGCGATCTGTTCTTCGCGTTGCGTGGCCCGCATCACGATGGTCACGATCACGTCGGCCTCGGCTAAGGCCGGTGGCGCTGTCGGTATTGTGGCCGAGCGTCCAGTGGAAGCCTCGTGCCCCGTGATTCAGGTGCGTGACAGTCACGCGCTCACTGCAACAAACTGCCGCGTGGGCGAGAAAGCGCTGGGGCGGAAAGATCGTGGCGGTGACGGGAAGCGCGGGGAAGACCACGACGAAGGATGTGATTGCGGATATGCTGGCGACGGAAATGCGGACGGCGAAGAGTGAGGGCAATCTCAACAATCAGATCGGCCTGCCGCTTTCCTTGCTGCGTCTGGATGACGCCGCGCAGGTCGCCGTGCTGGAACTCGGCATGAATCACGCCGGCGAAATTCGTCGTCTGTCCGCGATCGCGCGGCCCGATGTCGGAGTCGTGACCAACGTCGGATACGCGCACATCGAGAATTTTGATTCCATTGAGGGGATCGCCGCCGCGAAACGCGAGTTGATCGAATCGCTCGGGCGCCGAAGGTGTCGCCGTGCTGAATGCCGACGATCCGCGCGCCGCTGCGATGCGGAGCGCCCACCGAGGACGAACGATTGTCTACGGCCTATCGGCAAGTGCGGACATTCGCGCGGAAGACGTGGAATTGCGACGTGACGGCGTTCGATTCCGAGTCGGGTCCGTAAAATTTGAAAGCGCTCTGACCGGCCGGCATAACGTCCTGAACATTCTCGCGGGAATTGCCGTCGCTGGAATCTGCGGGATTTCGGCGGAACGTTTACAGGATCGCGTGCGAGCTCTCGCGCCCGCCAAGATGCGCGGCGAGCGGTGGGACATCCACGGGATGACGATTTATAACGATTGCTACAACTCCAATCCTGACGCGGTGCGCGCGATGCTGGACGTCCTGAAGGACACTCCGGCGCGAAGGCGCATCGCCGTTCTGGGGGAGATGCTCGAACTCGGCCGCTGGGCTGAGCCCTTGCATCGCGACGTAGGAAACTACGCCGTCGAGTGTGGGGTAGATGTGCTTGTTGGAATACGCGGCGCTGCCTGCTCATTTGGTGGACGCGGCAAAAAGCGAGCGGCCTGCGGGTCGGCGCCGCCTTTTTTTTCGACGATCCCTCCGATGCCGGCCGGCTGGTGCGAGTACTTGCCGCAGCCCGGCGACGCCATCCTCTTTAAGGGCTCCCGCGGCGTGCATGTGGAGCGTGCGATGGAGGAGTTTCTCTACACTCCGCACGCACCTGAGGAGCCCTGATTAGATGTTTTACTGGCTCTTCTACGAAAAACTGTTTCACGTCTTCACGCCTTTCCGTGTGTTTCAATACGCCACTTTCCGCACCGGAATGGCGAGTCTCACCGCGCTCGGAATATCGATCGCGCTCGGTCCGTGGATGATCGCGCGGCTGCGCGAGTTTCAGATCGGCCAGCATATCCGCGAGGATGGTCCGCAATCGCATCTGAAAAAAGCCGGGACGCCCACCATGGGAGGGCTGCTGATCTGCTGTCGATCGTCGTGCCGACGCTGCTGTGGGCGAATCTCAGAGTGCCCGCCGTGTGGGTGGCGCTCATGGCTTGATCAGTTTTGGCGCGGTCGGGTTTCTGGACGATTATTCGAAGGTGAAACAAGCTCGCAATCTGGGTCTGACGGCGAAGCAGGAAGTTCGCCGCCGAAATTGCCGCAGCGCTGCTGGTGGGCTTACTGCTGCTGTGGATGAATGCGCGCGGAGCTGTACTCGACGAACATGAACGTGCCGTTCTTCAAGAATTTCAAGCCGGATCTGCTGATGCGATCGCTGGCTGCACAATCCGTGGACGTATCCGTTTGCGTTCGTCCTTTTTCTTCGGCTTTCTGATTCTGGTCCTGGTGGGTGCGTCCAATGCCGTGAATCTCACCGACGGCCTCGACGGCCTGGCGATCGGGCTGATGATCATCGCCGCGGGAGCCATGACCGCGCTCGCGTACCTCAGCGGCAACGCTGATTTCGCGCGTTATCTGGAGCTTTCCCGGACGCCCGGGGCGAGCGGAGTTAACCATTTTTTGCGGCTCCATGACGGGGGCCTCACTGGGATTCCTGTGGTACAACGCACATCCGGCGGAGGTTTTTATGGGCGACGTCGGCTCGCTCGCCTTGGGCGGCGGATTAGGCGTGGTTGCGGTGCTGCTCAAGCAGGAGATCCTGCTGCTGTTCATCGGCGGAGTGTTCGTCGTGGAATGCCTCTCGGTGATCTTGCAAGTGGGTAGCTATAAGCTGCGCGGCGGAAAGCGCATCTTCAAGATGGCTCCGCTGCATCATCACTTCGAGCAAATGGGATGGGCAGGAATCCAAGGTGATCGCGCGGTTCTGGATTGCAGGCCTGGTCATGGCGTTGTTCGCGCTGACAACTTTGAAATTAAGATGACGCGATCGAATGAAATGAAACTCGAAGGAGCAAAAGTCGTCGTGGTGGGGATGGCGCGCAGCGGCGTGGCGGCGGTGGAGTTGCTTCGTTCGAAAGGTGCACGGGTGCGCGCCGTGGATCAAAATCCGTGTCGGCAGGGCTGTTGATAAACGTGGAGCCGCAAACGGAGTCTTCGTTCGCCGACGCCGATCTCATCGTGCTCTCTCCCGGCGTTCCGGCGGATTTGCCGCGACCTAGAAGATCAGCGCAAGAAAGGCGTGCGCGTCATTGGCGATCTGGAACTCGCGAGTTGGTTCCTGCGCGGCAAAATCATCGGCATTACCGGTTCGAACGGCAAGACCACGACGACGGCGATGACCGGACACATTCTCAAGTCCAGCGGAATTCCGGTGCAGGTCGGCGGAAACATCGGGACACCGCCGTGTAGCATGGTGGAGACGTCGAGAGACTGAACAGTGGAACGTGCTGGAGCTTTCGAGTTTTCAGTTGGAGACCACCGAAACCTTTCACGCGCACATTGGCGCGGCGCTGAACGTGACCCCGGATCATCTGGACCGACATCATACCGTGGAGCGCTATGCGGCAGCGAAGGGTCGATTGTTCGCCAACCAGAGCGCCGACGACTTCGCGGTTCTGAACGCCGACGATGCCATCTGCCGTGGTTACGCGAACGCCGGCAAGGGACCGCGCCGTGTGGTTCAGTTCGACACACGACGTATCGCCCGGCGCGTACCTGCGAGCGGGCGAAGATCTTGCTCGAACGTGAGCCTCTGATGGAGGCTGCGCGAAGTCCCGCTGCGCGGTATGCATAACATGGAGAACACGATGGCCGCGGCGGCGATGGCGAGTTGGCGGGAGCCACCCACGCGCAGATCCGCGCGGCGGTGATGAGTTTCCCGGCGTCGAGCATCGCCTGGAGTTCGTGCGCGAAATCGACGGTGTCGCCTGGTATAACGATTCGAAAGCCACCAACGTGGACGCGACGCTCAAAGCAATCGCGGCGTTCGACTGGAGGACTGTGGGTGATTCTCGGCGGCAAGGATAAGAACAGCGACTATGCGCCGCTCGCCGCGGCCGCTCAAGTGAAAGAGCGCACGCGGCGCTGTTGATCGGCGCGGCCGCGAAGAAAATCGAGGCACAACGTTGCAGGCTGGCTTATCATCGGTCGACGGCCGTAAGTGGGTTTCGCGGGGCGCTGGCAAACTCATCATTCTGACGTGTGGAACGTTGCGGTTGCCGATGCCAACGCGCCGGCTCGCCAAATCCGGCGAAACGGTATTGCTCGCCCCGGCCTGCGCCAGCTTCGATCAGTTCGAGAATTTCGAACATCGCGGCCGCGAATTCAAGCGAATGGTACAGGCGCTGCAGGAGGATCGTAGTGGACGCGCATTAGAAAGACCGACTGGATCCTGTTTCTCACCATCGTCGCAATGGTGGGCTTCGGCCTGGTGATGTTGTACAGCGCTTCGAGCGCGGTGGCCGAGCTCCGCTATCACGTCGCGCCGTATTACTTCGTGCGTGCGGCAGATCGGCTGGGCCGTCGTCTTCGTTCATCGTGCTGATGTACTTCAAGCGCACGGATTACCGGCGAATGAATACGCCGGCGTGGGCGTTTTCCGGACTGGGCATCGTGCTGGGGCTGCTGGTACTGGTGTATTTCGTCGATCCCGCGGCGCACCGCTGGTTCAAGCTGCCGGGCGTGGGATCGTTTCAGCCGTCGGAGTTCGCCAAGCCGGCGTTGATTCTGTTCCTGGCGTATTTCATTTCGCGCCGCGCGCAAACATCAATGATCGCCGGACGCTGCAAGCAGGCCATGGTCGCGGTGCTGATGCTGGCCTTCATGGTGGTGGTGGCCGATCTCGGCACCGCGCTGGTTCCGGTGATCACGGCCATCGTCGTCTTCTGGATCGCCGGACTGGAAGGCGCTACATGGCGCGCGTGGCCTGATCGGCGCCGCGTTGGTCGTCGTCGCGATCGTGTCGCAAGGGCTATCGCTTGGGCCGCATCATCGCTTACGTCGATCCGGACTACTCGAAGATCGAGATGGTCGATCCGCACGGCGTGCGATCAAAGTCTTACATCCAGCGATCCACCAGCGTGCGCGACGCGAGCTATCAGCCGCGGCAATCGAAGATCGCCGTGGGCACCGGAGGCGTCTTCGGCGTGGGTCTGATGCAGGGCAAACAGAAGCTGATGTTCCTGCCCGATGCGCACACCGATTTTATTTATGCCACGGTAGGAGAAGAACTGGGCTTGTGGGGCTGCACGGCCGTGATTGCCGGGTTCCTGGTCATCCTGTGGCGCGGCGCGCGGCTGTTCATGCTGGCGCGCGATGACTTCGGAAAATATCTGGCGCTAGGAGTGACGGTGTCCGTGGTGGTGCAGGCGTTGATCAACATGAGCGTCGTGCTGGACATGGCTCCCACCAAGGGATTTCCGCTGCCCATGATCAGTTTCGGCGGAAGTTCTTTATTGAGCACGCTCGCTGCGCTCGGAATGTTGTTGAGCGTGAGTGAACATGAGGGGTGAGTTTGGCGTTCAGCTTCGTCATGGCCGGGCGGCGGCACCGGCGGCCATGTGGTTCCCGGCACTGGCCGTGGCGCGCGAACTGCGGCCGCGGGGCACCAGTGCGTATTCGTCGGCGTGCGGCGGGGCATGGAAGCGAAACTGGTGCCCGCCGAAGAATTCCCGATCGAATGGATCGAAAGCGGCGGATTGAAACGAGTCGGCTGGCGTCAGGCGGCTGGCGACGCTCGCCGAGTTCGCCGATCGATCTGGCAGGCTGCGCGGATTCTCGACCGTGTTCGACCCGGCGCGGTTTTTTCGATGGGCGGTTATGTGGCGGGTCCCGGTGCTTCTGGCCGCGCTGTGGAAACGAATTCCCGTGGTGATGATGGAGCCGAACGCGGTTCCCGGCTTCACGCATCGGCAACTGGCGCGCTACGCGTCGCGCGCGCTGGTCAGTTTCGCGGAAACGGCGCGATGGTTTCCCGGGGACGCACGGAAGTGACGGGCCTGCCGATCCGCGAAGAATTTTTCGCCGTGCCGGCGAAGCGCCGGCGCGCCAGACTGACGATATTGATCACCGGCGGCAGCCAGGGCTCCCGAACACTCAATCGCGCTGTGGAAGAGAGCTGGCCGCTGTGGAAGAGAGGATCGGTCCGGCTGCTGCATCAGACCGGCGCGGCCATGTACGACGAATTGGCTCCTGGTTTCGGCCGGGCGGAGTCGAGGGAGAATCACGGCCTTCATAACGGATATGCCGCAGGCGTTCGCCGAAGCGGATCTCGTGGTGAGCCGTCCGGGATGGGCGCGGTCAGCGAGCTCGCGGCGGCGGGAAAGCCATCGATTTTAGTGCCATTGCCCGGAGCGAGCGACCAGCATCAATTGCGCAACGCCGAAGCGTTGGCGGCGGCCGGAGCCGCCCGTCTGGTCCTCGACGACGAGATGAACGGTGCCCGATCTGGTGAAAGAAGTGTTCGCATACTAATCGGCTCCAGCCCGGCGCTCTGGAGAGAATGAGCGCTGCCGCGCGCGCCTTCGCCAAACCGGGGGCCGCGAAGCGCGCGGCCCGACTTTGGAAAGCTTGGCTTCAGGAAATGCCGCGTCGCTGGGAACAGGGATTGACAGCCCGCCAAAAGCCGGAACAATACAATAATTGAAATGTTTTTCAAACCCCAGCCCGTCCACTTCGTCGGAATCGGCGGAATTGGCATGAGCGGACTTGCCGGAAGTTCTGCTCGAATTGGGCTATCCGGTAACTGGTCGGACCTGAAAGCGACGCCGCCACGGATCGCCTCGCCGCGCGGGGAGCGGTGATCTTCGAGGGCCACTCCGCGTCGAACCTGGGCGGTGCGAAAGCCCTCGTCTTCAGTTCCGCGGTGCAATCCCGAAAACCCGAGAACTTCGAAGCGCGGCGGCTGCGATCCCCGTGATCCCACGGGGCGAACTGCTGGCCGAGTTAATGCGCCAGAAGTTCGGCATCGCCGTCGCCGGCAGCCATGGCAAAACCACGACGACATCCATGGTCGCGGCCATCCTGAGCCACGCCAGACTGGATCCGACGGTAGTCGTGGGCGGACGGGTCGGCATCATGGGCGGAGTCGAACGCGCGCCTGGGAAGCAGCGAATATCTGGTGGTGGAATGCGACGAAAGCGATGGATCGTTCCTGAAGCTCGCGCCCATCCTCGCGGTCGTCACCAACATCGATCGCGAACATCTGGACCACTACTCCGACGTCGAGCGAAATCCGCAAGGCGTTCACGGATTCATCGGCAAGGTTCCATTTTACGGCGCGGCGATCCTCTGCCTGGACGACGAAAACATCCAGCGATCCTGCCTTCGTTGAACCGCCGCGTGATTACCTATGGACTTGAGCGCGCAGGCCGACCTACGGGTTACGCATTCTTCTGCCGGCCATATGGCCAGCGAGTTTCATCTCGAGTCGCGGGCGTCGCGACCTCGGCTGTTTCCGCTTCACGTTCCGGGCGCGCACAATATATTGAACGCCACCGCAGCCGTGGCGTTGGCTGGAGCTGGAAATTCCGATCGAGACGATCCGTGAGGCGCTGGCCGGCTTCAGCGGCGTGGATCGCCGCTTCCAGGTGAAGGGCACCGCGAGCGGCGTGACGGTCATGGACGATTACGGCCATCATCCCACGGAGATCCGCGCAACATTGGCGGCCGCGCGGGCTTGCCGCTATGCGCCACGTGCACGTTCTTTTTCAACCGCATCGCTACACGCGCATGCAAGCGCTGCTGGACGATTTCGCGCGTGCTTTCCATCAAGCCGACACCGTGCATGTCACCGACATTTACGCGGCATCGGAACGTGCCATCGAGGGCGTGACCTCGGAGGTGCTGGTTGCAAGGCTCGCGGCGTACGGACATCGTGGGGCGCACTACGTCGGCAACTCGACCAGGGAATAGAGTCGGTCGTTGCGGCGGCCCACTCGGGCGATGTGATTCTGACTTTGGGAGCGGGAAGCGTGTCGCAGACGGGCGAACGAATTCTGGCTCATTGAAAGGCAACGAATAGAGTGGCGCGAAGACCCATCGACGATCAGGACGACGGCATGCTTCCGCCCATGGACTCTGGAAGCGACGCCTCACTGCGGTCGACGAGCTCGCGCAAGAACCGAACTCCATCAGCCTGTATCGCGAATAAAAATCGTTGCTGCGCGTACTGGGGTCGGCCGCGGTGCTCGGCGCGGGGCTTTATGGATTTCACCGCGTGGAACAATTTCTGATTCTGCGACCCGCGCTTCGCTTTGAACGGGCCCGAGGGCCGGAACATCCACACTGGAGATTCCGGCGCCGACACACGCGTCCACCGGCCGCGCTGGAAGCGGCTTTTCAGGACGATTCCGGACGCAGCGTCTATTTGATGCCGCTGCCGACAGGCGCGCGGCGCTTCGCACGTGGACTGGGTAAAGGACGCCGCGGTGGCTCGCGTATGGCCCAATCGGTTCATCGGTGAAGGTCGTCCGAACGCATTCCCGTGGCGTTCGTCGCGCTGGCGCCTTCGCGTTTTGGCCTGATCGATGAAGACGGCGTCATTCTTCCGCCCGCGCCCGATCGTTTCCATTGCCGGTTCTTACCGGCGTGGGTCTGCGATGGATTCCAACCGCGGAACGGCGGAAAGCGCGTCCGCCGCATGACGAGTCTAATGGCGAGCCTCGGGCCAGCTATCGTCCGACATTGCGGAAATCGACGTCTCCGACAGTGCCAATCTCAAAGTGAGCAGCCTTCCGGCGGACACATGGTGACGCTGCTGCTTGGCGAGCATAATTTCGATGTGCGTTATCAAAATTTCGTAATCATTTTGGCGAGATCCGGCGAAGTTTCCGGGCGCGGCCACGCTGGACCTGCGGCTGGAAGACCGTATTACGGTGGTTGAAATAAGCCGACCAATGAGCCGATCAGTGACCGGATTCGTCAGTAGATCAAGGAGCGAATCTCAATGAACTCCAAAGGCAAGCAGCCGCCGTTAGCGGTCGGAGTCGACGTCGGCGCGTCGCGAACCCGCGTGGTCGTTTGTCTGCTCGAAGACGGTGGACTCCGCTACCTGTCACACGGGCTCGCTCCGGGAGCGGGTTGGGCGAAGGGTCGCGTCATCGGACAAGGAAGCGTGGCGGAATCGATTCACGCCGCGGTGGTCGACGCGGAGCGCGGCGCCGGTATTCCGTGGATCAGTCGACCTCGGCGTAGGCGGCATGGAATCTGTGGCGCGCAGAGCCGCGGGGCTGCTACGAATTCGGCCGCTCGCATGAAGTGGACGCCGAAGATTTAGCGTACGCGGTCCGGCTTGCCTCGGAGGTCCGGCTGGAACGCGGCCGCATGCTGCTGCATGCTCTGCCTCAGGATTTCACGCTCGACGGCCGGGCCGGGTATCCGCAAGCCCCGGAAAGAAGGTGTGTACGCGCCTGGAAGCTAACGTCCATATCGTGACGACCGATGCCTCCGAGCACCACGCGTTGGTTTCGGCGGCGCACATGGCTCATCTCGCCGTTGAAGAAACGGTGTTCGAACCGATGGCCGCCGCTTACGCTTGCTTTCGTCCGGAAGATCGAGCCCGCGGCGCGGCGCTGGTCGATTTGGGACTCCACTCGACCGATCTGGTGGTTTACGATGGCGAGGCGCTGCTGTTGGCCGCCAGTATTCCCGTGTGGGCCGATCACATGACCCGCGATATCGCGACTATTTTCAAGGTCACCTATGAAGATGCGGAGTGCCTCAAGCAGCAATATGGTTGCGCGCTGCTCGGGACTAACCTCGGATTCAACTTGATCGAGGTGCCGTCCCCCGAAGGCCGCCCGTCGCGCGAGGCCCGACGCAGCGAATTGATCGAGATTTTGGAGGCCCGGGCGGAGGAGTTTTTCAGCACGTGCGTAATGAGTTGCAACGGGTAGGGATGGAAGAAGCGCTCTATGAAGGCATCGTGCTGACCGGTGGCGGGGCCCTTTTGAGGGCATGTGCGATATGGCGGAGCGGTCTTGAATTGTCAGGCCGGCCAACGGCATCGCGACCGAGCAGGACATCGGCGGTTGGCCGGAGGAGTTGAAAACGCCCGTTTGGACCACGGCCGCAGGCCTTGCGATGTATTCCGCGAAGTTGAAACTGCATCGCCCTGCCCGGCGGCGGTGGCGGCATGGTCTGGTTTTGAAATCGATTTTGGAACTGACCGCGTCGTGAAAGATCGTCGTGGGCGCAACCAGGAGGATCGAGATGGCACTGGATGCGTTGAAATTCGTGATCGAAGAAGACCCGGAACCACGGACTAAAATTCGTGTCCTCGGCGTCGGCGGCGGCGGATCGAACGCCGTCGCTCGCATGCTCAACGAAGGACTCAGCGGCGTGGAATTTTGCGTGCTCAACACGGACGTCCAGGCGCTGGCCGCCTCGCCGGTGCCGCAGCGGCTGGCGATCGGATCCAAGATCACGAGCGGCCTCGGCGCGGGCTCCGATCCTGCCGTGGGCCGGCAAGCGGCGCTTGAGGACACCGAGCGGATCATCGATTTACTCGAAGGCGCCGACATGGTCTTCGTCACCGGCCGGGCTCGGCGGCGGAACCGGCACGGGAGCCGCTCCCGTGGTGGCGTCTCTGGCGAAGGAACTCGGCGCGCTCACCGTCGCCGTCGTGACCAAGCCGTTCGGTTTCGAAGGGCCCCGGCGTCGCAAACAGGCCGAGCAAGGTTTGGCCGAGCTCGCGGCGGTGGTCGACACGGTGATCACGATTCAGAACGATCAGCTTCTCGACCTGGTTCCCAAGGGCACCAGCTTCTTCGAGGCGTTTCATGCCGCCGACGACGTCTTGCGCCAGGCAGTGCAGGGGATCAGCGATATCATCACCACTCCCGGTTTGATCAATCGCGATTTTTCCGACATCCGCGCCATCATGAGCGGCATGGGCTACGCGATGATGGGAACCGCTTCCGCCACGGGCGACGATGCGTGTGTGATGGCAGCCCGCAAGGCGATCAGTTCACCGCTGATGGATTCCGGCGGCGTGCGCGGCGCGCGCGGGGTGCTGATCAACATCACGGCCTCCAGCCGCTTGGGATTGCATGAAGTCAACGATGCCTGCACGCTGATCGGCGATGCGACTGAGAACGAGGATGTGCAGGTGAACTTCGGTGTCGTGCTCGACGAGTCGATGGAGGACGAAGTCAAAATCACGGTAATCGCCACTGGCTTCGTGCGCGAGAATTTACCGCGCATCGAGCGTCGCACTTCTCGCGCCGCTGCTGGTGCCCCAGCTCAAGCGGCGCCTTCCGCTCCCACCCCCACGCCCGAACCAATGGCCGAGCCGGAGC
This sequence comes from Terriglobia bacterium, assembly GCA_963765085.1. Taxonomy (GTDB): domain Bacteria; phylum Acidobacteriota; class Terriglobia; order Bryobacterales; family Bryobacteraceae; genus Palsa-187. The sequence continues at coordinate 32,129 of CAVXVL010000094.1, forward strand.
CCGAGCCGATGCATGCGGAAGCGCATCGCGAGGAACCTCACCTGACGGAATCGCCCATGGAAATGTTTGCCGAGGAGCCGCCCCCTGCGATGAGCCATGGGAGCGACTCGATCCCCGCGCACACCGGGCCGGCTCACGGACATTCCAGCAGCCCGTTTGAAGATCTTGAGATTCCCGCGATCATGCGGCGATCGAGAAGACTGATTCAATAAAGGCGCCGCTTTATCCGAGCAGTTGCAGTATCATGCTGCGGCGCATCGGCGACGACCGATGCTCAAACAGGTAGATGCCCTGCCAGGTCCCGAGCGCCATGCGCCCACCGATGACGGGAATCGATAACGACGTCTGCGTGAGCGCCGCGCGAATATGCGAGGGCATGTCGTCTGGACCTTCGATGGTGTGGCGATAGCGGCGGTCGTTTTCCGGGACAAGTCTTTCAAAGAAATCGGCCAGATCCAGCGTCACATCCGGATCCGCGTTCTCCTGGATCACTAACGAAGCCGACGTATGCTGGACGAAAATCGTGAGCAGGCCATCGTGCGCATCCGTCTCTTTGATCCAGCGCGCGACCTCGCGCGTAAAAGGATGCAGCCCCTTGCCATGCGTCGCGATCTCGATCTTGCCCGAGAAAATCTGCATCGAGAATTCGCGATCGTCCGCGTGGATCGACTATTCGACCGTGACGCTTTTCGCCAGATTGCGCGGTTGATCCACGTCGCATCCGCGCCGCACCGCAATATGATAGGCGAGCATCTGCAATGGAATCACTTCGAGAATCGGTAGAAGTAGATCGTTGGTGGTTCCCACGGGGATCACGATGATCGGCGGTTTTAGCCACTTCCTCATCGCCTTCGCACGCTACGGCCACGACCAGCCCGCCGCGCGCTTTCACTTCCTGGATATTGGAGAGCGTTTTCTCATATAAAACGTTGCTTTGCTCGCTCTCGCGATCTCGCGTGACGACCACCACCGTCGGCAGTTTCTCGTCGATCAGCGCGTTCGGCCCGTGCTTCATCTCGCCCGCCGGATAACCTTCCGCGTGGATATACGAGATCTCCTTCAGCTTCAGAGCGCCTTCCAGAGCGATCGGGAAATGGATGCCGCGTCCCAGATACAGAAAATCGGGAGCGCGAAACAGGACTTTGGTTAACTCATCGTAGATGGCGTCGCGGCGCAGCACTTCTTCGAGTTGCGCGGGCAACTTCAGCAGCTGGTCCACCAGCTTCATCGATTGTTCTTGACTCAGTTTTTCGCGAGCCTGTCCCAGATACATCGCCATCAGGAAAAGCGCGGTCAACTGGCAAGTGAAATGCCTTGGTCGATGCCACGCCAATCTCCGGACCCGCGTGCGTGATGAGCGTCCCCGAAGCCTCGCGCGTGATCATGGAACCGACCACATTGCAGATAGCCAGCGTTTTCGAGCGCTTTTGCTGCGCTTCACGCTGCGCGGCGAGCGTATCCGCCGTTTCCCCGGATTGCGATATTACGATCGTGAGCGTATCGGGTCCGACGATCGGATCCCGGTAGCGAAACTCGCTGCCGTAGTCGACTTCGACCGGAATCCTTGCCAGCCGCTCGATCATGAATTTCCCGGCTAGCGCCGCATGCCAACTGGTGCCGCACGCGACGATGCGAATTTGCCGGAACTCTTTGAATTCCTTGGCTGAAATATCCATTTCGTCCAAAAAGATCCGCCCGGATTCCTGTCCCACACGGCCCAATGTCGTGTCCCGCACGGCGCGCGGTTGCTCAAAAATTTCTTTGAGCATGAAGTGTTTATAGCCGCCCTTTTCCGCCATGATCGGGTCCCACAGAATATGGGATACCTGGCGCTTCACGGGACGGCCGTTGAAATCCGTCAGGTGCACGCCGTCGCGCGTCAGCACCGCGACGTCGCCGTCGGCCAGGAAGAACATGTCGCGCGTATGGCTGAGAATCGCGGGAACGTCGGAAGCCACGAAGTACTCGCCGTCGCCCAGCCCGACGACAACTGGCGGCCCGGATCTCGCCGCGACGATCTTGTCGGGGTCCTTGGCAGAGATGACGCTCAGCGCGAACACGCCTGCCAGTTGGCGCACGGCATCCCTGACCGCGTTCTCCAGGTTTCCTTCGAAATATTTCTCCACCAGGTGCGCGATCACTTCGGTGTCCGTCTCGGTGACGAATTTGTGACCCTCCGCGGTGAGCTGCTGCTTCAACTTCAAATAGTTTTCGACGATCCCGTTGTGGACCACGACGATATCGCCGTGGCAATCCTTGTGCGGATGCGCGTTCTCTTCCGTGGGACGCCCGTGCGTCGCCCAGCGCGTATGCCCGATCCCGTAAGCTCCTTCGACGGGATTCAACCGCAGCACGTCTTCCAGGTTGCGCAACTTTCCCGAGGCTCGCCGCACCGCAAGTCCGTTGTTCGCCTCCAGCACGGCGACGCCGGCCGAGTCATAACCGCGGTATTCCAGCCTCTTTAGGCCGTCAATAATGATAGGGACCGCTTTACGCGGCCCGATGTAGCCGACAATTCCGCACATGTTTTCGTCCTGTTCAGTCCACGAACTCGACGCGATAATCCTCGATGACGGGATTCGCAAGCACGTCACGCGCGATCTGGTCGATCTCCTGGCGGATCTGTTCCGCGCCTGCTCCGGGAGTGACGTCGAGGTCGAAAAACTTCCCCTGTCGCACGCCGGCAATGGTCTTATGCCCCAGCCCATTCAGTGCTCCGCAGATCGTTTGACCCTGCGGATCGAGCACAGTGGGCTTGAAGGAAACGAATACGCGAGCCTTCATATATCTACTGTACTGGATCTGCTTTACTGGATCTTCGGGGATTGACGGTTGTTCCCCCGAACCGACAGCCTCCAAGGCTGAACCCGCAAGATTCGAAAGCGCCTTTTATGACTGAAAAAATCTCACCTGAAATCATTACTGTCGTTGCCCTAATGCAGGCCAAGCCAGGCAAAGAAGAGGAATTGCGTTCCGCCGCGCTGGCCCTCGTCGAACCGACGCGAAAGGAGGAAGGCTGCCTTCAATACGATCTCCACGTGCAACTGGCCGATCCGGCTTGGCTGGTCTTTTACGAAAACTGGTCCTCGGTCGAACACCTCGACCGGCACGGAGCTTCGGCCCACTTGCAGGCGTTTCGAGCGATCGTACCCGGTTTGCTCGAAAGCTCGCGCGTCGAAAGGTACCGCCGCATCGCATAGTCCGCGCGGTATCTTCTTCCTGGCCCCTGGCCCCTGGCTCTCTGGCCCTGGCCCCTGGCCCCTGGCCCCTGGCCCCTGGCTACTTCAAGAACACCGCGTGCTTGATGTAATCCATCATGGGAAAGTGCGGGATCAAATACGCGTTGGTGCCTTCCTCCAAACGCCCCGGATCGATTTCCTTCCCTTCCGGACGCAATTCGCCGTAGCCCGCGTATAGTTTATCGACGTGATCCATCCCGTCCACGACTTTCGCGAACGGCACGAAGCCCTCGGCGTCGAGCTTCGTGTTGTCGCCGAGATTGATGAAGATCTCCGTGGCGCGCGTATTCGGGCCGGATTGCGCGAACGTCAGCGTTCCGCGCACGTTCTTCTCGCCCCGCGGATCGTCGAGGATGAAATACTTGCGCCATTTGTCGTGAACGTCGTAATCGCGGTGCACGCCGAACTGCGCGACGAATCCAGGCACCACCCGGAAAAAGCGGCCTTCGTCGAAGTAGCGCATGCGGATGAGTTCGTGGAAGCGGTCGACGCCGCGGGGGGCCCACGCTTTCAGCGCTTCCACCACTACATCCCCTTGCGAAGTCTCGAACTTCACCCGAAAAACATCCGGAACTACAATTGTTTCGGGCTTTTTCTCGCAGGACGCCACACTGAGAGCGAGTATCGCGACGCTCCACGCAACAACGAGACTTCTTCGTCGGCCCGTCATGCCGCCAATTATCGCCGAGGTTCGCGTCGATTCCCAAATGGCGAAATCGCTTGCGCCCGCATCTCTTTCCGGCTCTAATGAACTAGAGGAGTTCTCCGCCATCTTTAAGCTCTCCGTCCTGGCCTCATCGAGTTCCGGCAATTCCAGTTTGGTCGCCACCGAGCGAACTCGTCTCCTCGTCGACGCCGGACTTTCCCGCAGGGAAACTTTCGAGCGCTTAAAAGCGATCGGCGTCGCTCCGGAATCTCTCACCGCGATCCTCATCACGCACGAGCACAGCGATCACATCGCCGGACTGCAGGTCGTCGCAAGAAAACTCGACATCCCGATCTATGTCTCGCGCCTGACCGCGCCCGCGATCCCTTGGCCGGAAGACTTCGCGCCGAAAATAGAATCCTTCGCCGCCGGCTCCAGTTTCCCCATCGGCGATATCGACGTCACCAGCTTCACCATTCCTCACGATGCGGTCGATCCGGTCGGCTTCACGTTCCGCTCGCAAGGGATTAAGATCGCCATCGCCACCGACCTTGGCTACATGCCGGATTCCGTCCGCTTCCATTTGCAAGGCTCCGATATTCTGCTGCTCGAATCGAACCACGCTCTGGAAATGCTGAAGGTGGGGCCGTACCCTTGGTCCGTCAAGCAGCGCATCATGGGACGTATGGGGCATTTGTCCAATGACGTAGCCTGTGCGTTTATCAAGGACGATCTTGACACGCGTACTTCAACGTTGATCCTCGGACACCTCAGCGCGCATAATAACCATCCCGTCCTCGTCGAGCAATGCGCGAGCGACGCCTTGCAGGGCCGCCGCATTTTTACGAATCTGGTGGTGGCTGAACCGAATATCCCAATCGGGCCGTTCGTTTTGTAGAATATCGCGCACGCGTCGTAGGATGTGGCGCACACGCCTGCGCGTGCCGTGTCGAGACTCTTCTCGACGCCTTCCGCTCCATCGGGCGTAGAAGAGCGATCCTTCTCGCGGCCCTGCTAGACTCGTTTCTTAACAACAAAATGATCCCTCGATACACTCGGCCGGAAATGGGCCGCATTTTCAGCGATGAAAACCGCTTCGCCCAGTGGCTCGCCGTCGAACTCGCCGCAAGCGAAGCGCTGGCCGAAACCGGCGAAGTTCCCTCGGACGCGGCTCGCGCTCTCCGCCGGCACGCCTCTTTCGACGTCGCCCGCATTCACGAGATCGAACGCGAAGTGAAGCATGACGTGATCGCTTTCACGACGGCTGTCGCCGAAACCATGGCGGCCGCCGGTCATGCCGATGCTTCCCGATGGCTGCACTACGGACTGACGTCGAATGACGTCGTCGATACCGCCCAGGCTCTCGTGTTGAAGCAGGCCTCCGCGCAGGTGCGGCAAGGCTTGGTCGCGCTGATCGATTGCTTGAAGCGCCGCGCTCTCGAATTTAAGTACACGGTCCAGATCGGGCGCACGCACGGCATTCACGCCGAGCCGATTACTTTCGGCCTCAAAATCGCCCTGTGGTTCGACGAAATGAACCGTAACCTCGCGCGCTTCGATGCCGCGGCCGAGGATCTGCGCGTCGGCAAGATCTCGGGCGCCGTTGGAGCCTTCGGCCACATCGGACCCGCCGCCGAGGAAAAAATCTGCGAGCGTCTCGGCCTTCTGCCCGCGCCCATCGCCTCCCAGGTGATCGCACGTGACCGTCACGCGGCCTGGGTATCGGCGCTCGCGCTGATCGGGGCCACACTCGAAAAGATCGCCTTGGAGATCCGTCATCTGCAACGTACCGAAGTGCGGGAGGCCGAGGAGCCTTTCTCCGCCGGCCAAAAAGGTTCTCGGCAATGCCTCACAAACGGAACCCGGTCACTGCGGAACAAATCTGCGGCTTGGCGCGCATCGTTCGCGGTAACGTGAACGCCGCCATCGAGGATGTCGCACTGTGGCACGAACGCGACATTTCCCATTCGTCGGTAGAACGCGTGATTCTCGCCGATTCAGCCATCCTCGCCGACTACATGCTCGCCAAAACCCTGTGGCTGGTCGGCGGCATGAGAGTTTATCCGGAGCGAATGCTTCGGAATCTCGAAAGCACCCAAGGCCTGGTTTTTTCCGGACAACTGCTCCTCGACCTGGCCGCCGCCGGCATGCTCCGGGAGCAGGCCTATCGCTTAGTGCAGTCTCAGGCGATGCACGCTTGGGAAACCGGCGGGGACTTTCGCACCGCCATGGAAACAAATTCGGAAGTTCTTTCTTATCTTTCGATTGAAAAGATTAAGGAGGCCTTTTCCGTGGCTCGGCATCTATCTCACGTGGACGCGATCTTTCAGCGTGTTTTCCCTCAAACAGCCTAACCTCAGTAGTTTACCGAGTACCTAGGGCCCCACCTGAAAATCGTCGGGTCGAAAATCGTCGCATCTGAGTTAAACTGTGATTGGTTGTTCGTACCGGTTAGACAGAATGCGTCGTTTGCCACGTAGCTTCGATTACGACCTCGCCCGAGTCCTTCTCGTGGATGACGATCCTGCGTCTCGGATCACATTGAAAACTGTTTTGGAAGCCAGCGGCTATCATGTCGATTCCGCTGCCAGCGCCGCCGAAGCCGTCGGAAAGCTGGAAGACGGCGCTTACGAGCTCGTGTTGAGCGAATTGAATTTAGAATCTCCCGATGCAGGTCTAAAAGTCCTCGCGCAGGCTCGCAATATGGACTACAAACCTGCTACTGCCCTCCTCAAGACTTACCAGAACTCCAAAACACTGGCCACTAGCCGCCTGAGCTCGATCCTCATCAAACCGGAGGATATTCCCGGGTTGCTGAGTAAAGTGGCGGGGCTCATCAGTGAACGCGCTACCCGCCGTATGGAGCGCGAGCTCCGCTTGGCCGGGGTCTAATCCAGGCACCGTTTTTGTTCTAGCCCGCCTTAGCGCTTTCCTGCCTAATTCGTTCGCGGATCGAACGTACAGTACGGAATCCAAGTTAGGTTCAATTCGTTTAAGTTTCAAATCTTTAGGGTCAAACGGGCCTTGCTTAGGCCACAGTTCCGTAGTAATATTACTTAACACGTTCGGAGGAACATGAAATATCTGGGGACTGGTGTCGCCATTGGAAGACTGGCGTCTGCAAAGGTAGGGGTTAAGTAATGCGAAAAACAGTACGGGTACTACTCCTCGTCTCGGCAGCCGCTGCATCACTGTTCGGTTCGACGATTACTAGCTCCACGATTACTAGTCCAACAGGTACCGTCGGTTCCTATAACTTCAATACCTTCGACGCCGCAGCGACGAGTATGGGCGGCCTGATCGTGCAGGTGAATTACGCAAACAGTACCTCGGCAACGTGTACGTGGGTAAACGGGACGAACGGCTGTACCTCGGCTACGAACTTTTCCATCACGGAAACAGATGGCGCTAACGGGACTTTCAACGGAACCTGGAACTTTACCGACAGCAAGACCGGAACCTCGGTCCTATCGCTAGTGTTTATTGGCAGCGGTCCGGGCAACGCCAGCGGATTTGTCGGATTCGATCTTTGCTGGAACAGCGCCAACACCCCGAACTACGCCAACACCGGAGGCAGCAACACAGCTTGTGGTGTGGAAGGTACGGTTGGATCGAATATCGGTTGGTCGGCCGGTACCGTGGCCGGTGGAAACACCAACATTCCCACGTCGGTCGTCTACACCAATGCTGTGAAGCTTCCGACTGCCGCAACTCCGGTGGGAGACGAATTCAGCAAGGTGACCTTCAACTTCACATCCGGCAGTTTCACGAACAGCGCGACGGCATTTACCTGGCGGATGGATTCAGATCTGCTTTCTTCCCCCGTGCCGGAACCCGGGACGCTCGGTGTTGTCGGTATCGCATTGCTCGGCTTGGGCGGCTTGCGACTCCGCCGCAAACGGCGATCCTGAAGGCCCTCCGGGTTTATTCTTCCTGTTCAATTGACTCCCGTATCGCCACGGTTATAGAGGTACCGGGGCCCACAGGGAGAAATTGTCGCGCCTACAGTCCTCGGGCTGCTTGCATATTGCTAAGTTCCATAGTAGTATGCCTTTATGTGCTCGGAGGGCTATGAGAAGAATTTTGCCGGTGGTTGTCGGCCTCGCGGCGCTAGTATTCGTATCAATCCAAGCCAAGGCTACGACGTTTACGTCGTCGACGTATTACGTCGGGTATGAAGATTCGAACACCAGTTCTTGCGATTGCGACTACAACGACTTATTGCTCGCAGTGACAGGAACGGGGCTTCACGCAGCCAGCACCGGCGTATTTAGCACTTTTAGCACTGCCAATCTCGGCAACGTCGCTTTCGGAACCGGCACGAACTCCCTGACCCGCCCGTTTTGGGATAACTCGTCCACCGACGGTACCAACGACAATATCGGCTATTGCATGTATTCCACCGCTTCCGGCGCTTGCGGTGCGACCGGCGCCCATACCCCGATTAACTCGACCGCTCTCTTCCTTTCCACTTCTGGGGGACTCAGCATCAGTTTCGAGTTCACGTTCTCCGCGGGCGGAGCGCACACCATCGACATCGGTCTAATTGGCGGAATCTCCTCGAATATTTCGAACAATGAATCGCAGCTGTGGGTTTGCCCCACGGGAGTTACTCTCTCCACCGCGGCTACGGGCACAACTGCGCCGGGCACTGGATGCGTAAGCGCGAACGTCACGGGCACCAGCGCCGGCAGCCCGAAGGCTGTCTCGGTCACCGGCACTTCTTTCGATCTAGTAGAATACACTCCTGCGACCACAGGCCGCGGTGCAACGGCCGGAGTGCCTTATAGTTCCAACACGGCCGATCCCGGTACTTCCAACACCACGATCGACCACTTTGCGCTGTTCGCGTCCGCCCCGGTAACGTCCACGCCGGAGCCCGCCACGCTTGGCGTCGTGGGACTTGCACTGCTGGGCCTCGGCGGATTACATCGCCGCCGGCAGCGCCGCGGCTAATCTGATAGGAATTCGTTTCTCGCTTTGAGTCGGGCCGATCCTCTTGCCGAACCCTGTCTAGCCTAACTTGACGACTTCCTCTTCCAGTTGTTCCAACGCGCCATTAAAATAGTGATCCCGCGCTTCGATCAGGATCAGTTGTTTCGGCTCCGGCAGGCCGTCGAACGCTGCGCGCAGATCTTCCACGGCTCCGAACTCGTCATGCGTGCTCTGGATGAACACGCGCGGCGTGACGCACCCCTCCAGATTGGACCGGTCCCGGTAGGCGGTCGGAAAACCCGCCGCGATAATCCTTCTCGCCGTGGATGGCGAACCACCATCGCATCCTAGTCGCAGCGCGATTCTCGATCCGAACGAAAATCCCGCCAGCGTATAGGGCACGTCCGGATACCGGCCGCGCAGATACGTCAACGCCGTGCGCGCGTCTTCGAGCTCGCCCTCGCCTTGGGCGTACGATCCCGCGCTCAGATTCACTCCCGGTAATTGAAGCGCAGCACAACGTGGCCGGTGCGCCGCAACCCGCGGGCGATCCTGTAGACGACCTTGTTGTGCATCGTGCCGCCGTGCTGCGGATGTGGATGGCACACCAGCGCGGCCGCTCGGGGAGCCGCGTCCTCCGGTTCTTCGAGCAACGCCTCGATCCGCCCCGCGGGTCCCTCGAGAAATAAGCTTTCAATTTTCCTGGGCACGACTTATCTTTTTTCTCTGTCCCCTGTCCCCTGTCCCCTGTCCCCTGTCCCCTGTCCCCTGCTGTCAGTTCGTCCGGTAATTCGTGAACTGCATGTCGATGCCAAAGTCGGACCCATTCAGCAGCGCGATGACTTCCTGAAGAGAATCCCGATCTTTTCCCGACACGCGCACGAAATCGCCTTGAATGGACGCCTGCACCTTTTTCTTACTGTCCTTGATCGCTTTCACGATCTCCTTGGCCTTCTCCGTCGCGACGCCCTGTTGCATGGTCACTTCCTGACGCACCGTCGATCCCGCCGCGGGAAGAATCGGCCCGTACGACATGCCCTTGAGCGGTACTTTGCGCTTCACGAGTTTGCCCTGCAGGATGTCGGTGACCGCGCGCAGCGAGAATTCATCGCGGCTGTGCAGGATCAATTTATTCTCTTTCTCGTTCAGTTCGATCGACGACTTGGAATCCTTCAAATCGTAGCGCTGCAGAATCTCCTTCAGCGCCTGCTGCACCGCGTTACTCACTTCCGGCAATTCAATCTTGGAGACGATATCGAAGCTGTTATCTGGCATAGGTAGGTTGTGCTTTCATTCTACTCGTGTGGGGTCGGGCTTTTGAGCCCGCAGCCGAGCTTCGGCTCGGCTCGCCGGCGGATAAGACCTAGCGCCCTTTGAGTGCGATTAAGACCTTCTCTGCGATCTCGTCAAAAAATTTGGGCAGAGCGGCTTCCAGTTGCCGTGCGACCTCCGCGGCGACGCGTTCACGATCCTCATCCGGGGTCGGCGCGGCCTGCGCCAGTTGAACCTGTTGCCGCACGAGCTCCAGAAATGCAGTCGCCTCGAACGGTTTACGTATGATGGCATCGCAGCCGGCGCGCAGCCCTTCGGCTTCGTCGAACGAATCGAGAAGACCGGCCGTCAGGACGACGCGTGCGCGGCGCTTCTGCTTCTTCAGTCTTCTGCACAGTTCCAGGCCGCTGCAGCCGGGGAGCAATGCGTCGGCCACCACCACGTCCGCGTCCATCTCGGTGAGCTGCTGCAGCGCCGCGTTGCCGTCGGCCACGCACACCACGGAATAGCCCTCATCCTTGAGTATTTGCTCTCCCATGCGGCGCGCGTGCGGACTGCGGTCCGCCAGCAATATCGCACTCATGCGATTTTATTTCTTGGTTGAGTTGGCAGGGGCGGGAGCCTCCAGCCCGGCGGCCGCGCCGCGAGCATCGGGCTTCGTGTCGAGCGCCGAAGTTCCCGTCACCGGCGCGACCGTGACATCGCCTGTGAATCCGGCGGTCTCCGTCGGCACGGGCACGTTCGCCGGAACCTCGCGCTTCGGAGGATCCATCGTAGGCTGTCCGCTCTTGGCCGCCGCGCTCACATCCGGAGCGCGCTTGATCAAACCAAGAGTTCGTTGTACGCGGCCTGGCTCCACGTGATTGGCCGCCTCATACTTCATCCGGGCAACCGCGGCCGGATCGGCCTCTGGCACCGGAAGTTCCATGTCCTGCAGTTTCTTCTTTGCCAGATCAGCGAACGTGCTCAGCGGGTAATCGTGAACGATCTTGGCGTAAGCCTCGCCGGCTTTCTGGCGAAAACGCGGCCCCATGCGAGCGTAGGAATCGGCTTCTTGCCACAGAGCTTCGGCCGCCTTGCTATACAGCGGATACTGTCCCACGAGTCCGTTCAGACGGTTCGCCGCCGCCGCAAACGATCCCTTGTGGTGATAGTAATCGCCTGCCGCCATCTCCGCATCGGCCAACACTTCCTGAATCTCGCGGACTTTTTGTTCGGCGCCTCTGGCATATTTCGAATTGGGATATTGGGTCAACAATTGACGGCATTCCTGCTCGGCGCGCAGGGCGTTATTCGGATCGCGATCGGCCTTATCCATCTGGTTAAAGTGGATGTCGCAAATCTTCGACTGCGACTCGGCCGCCTCCTCCATCGTCGGATAGAAGAGGATGAAATCCTTGTACTCCGCCTCCGCCTGCGCGTTGCCCTCGGCGCCCGACTGCCGGAACCAGCTGTCGGCGATCGCGAGCTTCGCCTTGGCCAGGTATTCGCTCGAATCGTATGTATTGATGAGCGTATTCAGCGTCAGCCGCGCGGTCTCGTAACGCCCATGTTCGATGTCCTTAATGGCTTTGTCGAACAGAACCTTGTCCGGCTGCTGAGTCTCTTTCGTGATGGGATTCTCGTACGCCTTACGATGGAATCCGCAGGACGTCGCGGCGAGAGCGAACAACGCGACCACGGCGGCCGCATGAGCCGCAGCGCTTTTGAATCCTCGCCGGCTGTGGACGACTGAATACATAATGGCAAATCCTTATAACACTGCTTGATTGATGGCGATCCCTTGACTATACCCGAACTGACAGTGCCGCGTCGGCCTCCCGCCGCAGCTCCCGAAACGCATACGCCGGATCGGCCGTGCCGAACACGGAGTTTCCTGAAACGGCCCAATCCACCCCCGCCCGCGTAATCTCGCCGATATTTTCGAGCGCTACGCCGCCGTCGATTTCAATCCGAAATCCGAGACCTCTGTCCCGCCGTATTGCCGCCAGCCTGCGCACCTTGTCGAGCGTGTACGGAATGAACTTCTGACCGCCAAATCCAGGGTTGACGCTCATCACCAATACATAATCCGCGACTTCCAGAATGTTTTCCAGCGTCCCCACCGGCGTCGAGGGATTGATGACCACCCCGGCCTTGGCGCCTTCTCCCTGGATCATGCGCAGCGTCCGATCCAGATGCGGAGTCACTTCCTGATGGACCGATACGAGGTTCGCGCCGGCCTCAATGAAGAGGGGCGCATAACGGTCCGGATCCGTGATCATCAAATGCACGTCCAGTGCGAGCCGCGTGACCTTGCGCAGCGATTTCACCACCGGCGGCCCGATCGTCAGGTTCGGCACGAAGTGGCCGTCCATGATGTCCACGTGCAGCATGCCGCAGCCGGCGGCTTCGACGGCAGCCACCTGCTCGCCCAAACGAGCGAAGTCGGCGGAGAGAATAGAAGGAAGAATTTCGATCATGCCCGTCGTGACCCCACCTGCGATCTTGATTCTATGTCCTATGTTATCACGGCGTTATCACCGCCGCGAAGAATCCATCCCCAGGCTCCCGGCCAGGCAACCGCAGCATCGGCGACGGTAACGCCACGGCAGTCTTCTTCAGCACCGGAGCTTTGATCAACATGGATTCTTGGACGCGCCACTGCTCTACCACGTTCTCGTTTTCTTCCGGCTCCAGCGAACAGGTGGCATACACCAACCGGCCTCCCGGCGCGACGCAGGCCATGGCGTTCGCCAGAATTTTACATTGCCGGTCGTGGAAGGCCGCCAGATCGGACTCCTTCAGGCGCCATTTGATTTCCGGATTCCGCCCCAGCGTTCCTGTCCCGGAGCAGGGAGCGTCCACTAGGACCCGATCGAATTTTCGAGAGAAGGGCAGTGCCGCGGTAGCGTCGGCCGCGACGCGCAGGCAATCGCTCGGCACCTCGGCCAGGCGCTTCGGATAGCGATCGCAGGCCACCACTCTCCCGCCCGCCGCCAGCGCTTGCGCCGCTTTGTTTCCGGGCGCCGCACACACGTCCAGAACCATCATCCCCGGTTCGATCGCGAGGAGTTCGACAATCGAGCGCGCTCCAATATCCTGCACCCGCCCTGTCTCCGGATTTACGCTGATATCCGGAGCTTGCAGCGCCGCTCTCGCGATTCCCTCCGCCGCTTCCGCTCCATAGCGCCGTTCCCAACGCTTCCACATCCAGTCGTCGACGTTGAGTAATGTGTGGTGTTCGGTGGCGCTGTCGGGCCATTTCACAGGAGAACGATCCACCTTCCGAAGCACCGCGTTGACGAATCCCGCCGCGGATCGCTTTTTCGCCCTTTTCACGAGTTCCACGCTGTCATCTACCACGGCGTGCGCGGGCACACGATCCAGATAACGCAACTGGAAGATTCCGATGCGCAGCGCGATCCTGACCGCATCGTCCAGCTTGCGCGCGGGTTTGCCTGAAAAGTAATCGATGAGGAAATCGATCTCGCGTTGACGGCGGAGACAACCGAAGACGATCGTCTCGGCCAGGGCTGCGTCGCGCGCCGGCAGTTCGGATGTTCCGGCTCGCAATAAGTCAGACGCGTAGCCGCCCTTGCGGACTTGGTCGAGAATTTGAAAGGATACGACCCGGGCAGGTGATGGAGCGCTCACACAGTTGTGTTCAGCATATCAACAACCGTGCTCCGCCTTGCGGAGCACCTTTGCCGGTATTTAGGTCCGGGTGGGCGGGAATGCGCTATTGCGAGGTCGACTCAGGATTGCCGGGAAAATCCCTCGCGTCCTAATTTCCTTGCAATGCCGCTTGCGAGAAGTACGTAGCGAGCGTGGAGAAGATCATACTGACATCCGGCATCAGCGTAGCGGGAAAGACCGCTCCGGCCGCGACCGCGACGAACCCTGCCACAAGGGCGTACTCAACCATGTCTTGCCCTGAGCGGTTATCTAAAAATCGAAGCGCCGCTGCTTTCCAATATGCCATCATACATGAGCCCTCGCTCTGCTCATTTAGTTCTCTTGCAACTCCATCTTGCTGCAGCGGGCAAAAAACAACAAGCGCAATATTACCGTAGTGTGGTTTCCAAAACCCCTTATAAACCGTACTAGTCCGTTTTACCGGTGTCAGTAATAAGGTCTTTTCGGCTAGGGATTCGACTGCGCTGGATAGCGAATTACAGTGAAATTACTTAGAACCACGGCGTCTGTGGTTGCAGCCGCCATCTTCGCCTGGAAGGACACTGTCAAATTGACGCTCGAATTCTCCGTTGCGTTTCCGACGTTCGACGCGAAAGTCAGCGCACTGCCCCAACTTTGTGTGTCGAAAGATTGCGCGCCCACGTTGATCCCGAATCCGAGTTGGCCGGCCACGGAGGTATCCGCAGCGGCCGCGCCCCGCGCCAGCGCTGTCGTGCCGCCCCACTGAATTTGCGGAGTGAATCCTGTGGTTGTGCCCGTATGCGCGTATTGAAAACGCACTTCGATGCGGTCGCCTGTGGAGAGCAGTCCACCTGGAAGCGTGCAACTTCCCAACTGCACGAGCATCGTGGAACTGGTCGACGTTCCCCCGCTGCTGCAGACCACCTGCGGCGACGTCAGCGAACTCAAGGGATTATTCGGATTGGCGTAGCGGTAACTCGCAACAACGATGTCCCCCGGCTGCGGCGTGGAGAGCAAGAAGAATTCGATCATGTTGCCGGTCAGGATATAGTCGAGGCCCTGGCTCATCAGCAGTCCATTCCGGTAAAGGTCGAGACTGCCTGCCGGCGACGGGGCGTACTGCAATGTGAAAGCTGCATTGGTGCCGTTCAACGTGCCGCTGGGCGTTTCGCCGTCGGAATAGAGCGACGTCAGCCCGCCGCCTCCGCCGCACGCCCCCGAAGTCCCGTCCACGTGCACGCAATCTCCCAAGTTGCCGGCCGCGCCTTCGATCTGTCCGGCCGAATTAATAATCGCCGTCCGGCCGATGGCGAAACCGACGCCTTCCTGCGGGCGAACGGACAGCGCGTTCGTCAGCCCCGTGACTTCGCTGATCACAATCGGCGAAGAGGTGATCGGAGGCGGTCCCACCACGGATCCCGTGGAAACCAGAACGTCGCGCACGCGCAGCGGCGTGCTGCTGGGCGGCACGGCCCAGATTTCGGTGAATTGCGGCGTGCCCCCGCGCGTGCTGAAAGTGACGTTGTATTGCGCGCCGGCGGTCGCGGTCGTAGTCGGCACCAGTTGTACATTCAGCACGCCGTTGATGATCGGCAGCGTGATCGTAGCCGTCGCGATGTTCGAAGTATCGCCCGCTTGAAAACTGTCCCACGCGATGAAGATCGTACCGTTGTAGCGCGCTCCGTTGGCGCTGTACAGCACGTCCTGAATAGTGGTGAGCGCCGGTTGCGCCGCCGCCCCGGCCGCCATCGCCACCGCCAACATCGCCAACCGCTTGAACCTGACCATGCCCTTGTCTCCCGTCGCCCGGAGTGTAGAAGCCAGGTACGGCGAAACGGAACGCGGCGAAGCTCCAAGTTGAAGAATGGACGCTGCATCGCCGATGGGCGGGCGCCGTCATTCGCACCGCTTGGGAGCAATTTGCAATTCCCCGGCTCCGCTATGACGGAAGCGTGGGCTGTGGCTGAATCGTGGCGACGGGCCGAAGTGTGGCGCAGGGCCGAAGTGTGGCGCAGGGCCGAAGTGTGCCGCGTCGGCACTTTTGCCGACGCCTCCGTCGTGGGGTCGGCCTTTGGAGGCCGCAGCCGACTTTTGAGTCGGCTCCTTCCGTCCGCGCCAGCTCTTTTGCCATCCGCAGCACTTGTCAGCCGCAGCCCCGCAGGGCGCCGGAGCCACGCCTGCTGAGTCGAGATTCTTCTCGACTCCTCCCCGTAAACCTCCGATGTGGCGCACGCCCGTGGCGTGCCGCGTCGGCGCTTTTGCCGACGCCTTGGGCTGGAGAAAGCCTACTTTACTCCACGAATCACATCGACGCCCATGTAAGGCCGCAGCGCCTCCGGGACGACGACACTCCCATCGGCCTGCTGATAGTTCTCCACGATCGCGACCCACGTCCGCCCCACCGCCAGCCCGCTGCCGTTCAGCGTGTGCACAAACTCCGCTTTGCCTTTCCCGGACTTGCACCGGATCGAGGCTCGCCGCGCCTGAAACGCCTCGAAATTCGAGCACGAGGAAATCTCTTTGTAACGCGTTCTGCCCCGGCAGCCACACTTCGATGTCGTAGGTTTTCGCCGAGTTCGACGCCCATATCGCCGGTGCACAACACTACTGTTCGAAACGCGCAGTCCCAGCCGTTGCAGAATATCTTCCGCATCCCGCGTGAGCGCTTCCAGTTCGTCGTAGCTCGTCTCGGGATTCGCGAACTTCACCAGCTCCACTTTTTGAAACTGGTGCTGGCGAATGATTCCGCGCACATCCCGTCCATACGACCCCGCTTCGCTGCGGAAGCACGGCGTGTAGGCGCAATATTCACCGGCAGCGCGTCCAGTCGAGCGTCTCGTCGCGATACAGATTTGTCACCGGAACTTCGGCGGTCGGAATCAGATAGTAATCCGTGCCTTCCAGACTTGAAACAAATCCGCCTCGAATTTCGGAAGCTGCCCGGTGCCGTAGAAGCTGTCTTTATTCGCGATGAACGGCGGCAGGACTTCCGTGTATCCGTGCTCGCGCGTGTGCACATCCAGCATGAAGTTGATCAGCGCGCGTTCCAGCTTCGCTCCCAGCCCCATGTACACGGCGAAGCGCGCGCCCGTAATTTTCGCCGCGCGATCGAAATCCAAAATCCCCAGTTCCGGCCCTAAATCCCAATGCGCCTTCGCCGGAAAAGAGAACTCTGGAGGCGTCGTCCCCAGCCGACGAACTTCCACGTTATCGTCAGCGCTCTTGCCCGCCGGCACCGACGCATGCGGCATGTTCGGAACGCCCGCTAGCAAAGATCTGTAGTTGGTGTCCGCCAGAGAGGCGCGCTTTTCGAAATCAGCGATTTGAATGTCAAGCGCCCGAGATTCGCCTTGCAACAACTCGATCTCGGCCTTCAGTGTGACTATTTTTCGGAAAGGGTTGCGTCATCCGGTGCAACGCCGACTTTCTGAAGGGCAGCCTTCAGTGAGTCGCCCGCCGTGGCTTCAAGGCCTCGCAGGTCGATCCGCCTGGCGATATGGCCATCGATCGCTTATTCTTTTCGGCCTTCAGTTGCTCGGATTCCGTCAGCGCCGCGCGCCGCTCGATATCCAGCTCGCGAAACGCCTCGACGTCCAGCGTGAATCCGCGATCCGCCAACCGCGCGGCAATCGCATCCAAATTGTTCCGGAAAAACGAAAGATCGTACATAAAAGAACGAGGGACAGTCGCCTGTCCCTCCTCTGCTCCTGACTCTTAATTCCTGGCCCCTGGCGTCTGGCCCCTTATCTCGCCGCGATCGGCACCCACGGCTGGCCCGGTTCCGCGCCCTTATAATCCGCGCGCGGACGAATCAGACGATTGTTGCGATACTGCTCCAACACGTGCGCCGTCCAGCCGGACATACGGCTGACCGCGAAGATCGGCGTGAACAGATCGATCGGAATGCCCAGCGAATAATACGTGGACGCGGAGTAGAAATCCACGTTGGCATTCAGGCCCTTGTTTTCCTTGATGTAATGCTCGATCTCCGTGGAGATCTCGTACAGAATTTCGTGATGCGTGCGCTCGCCCAGATCCTTCGCCATGCCCTTCAGGCTCGCCGCGCGCGGATCGGTGGTGTGATACACGCGATGTCCGAAGCCCGGGATCTTCACTTTATTGGCCAGTTTGTCCTTGATCATGGCCAGCGCTTCTTCTTTGGATTTCACTTCCAGCAGCAGGCGGATCACTTCTTCGTTCGCGCCGCCGTGCAGCGGACCGCGCAGCGCGCCGATGCCGCTGGTGATCGCCGAATAAATATCGGAAAGCGTCGCCGCTGTGACGCGCGCCGCAAACGTGGACGCGTTCAATTCATGCTCGGCGTGCAGAGTCAGCGCGATATCGAAGGTATGCTCCATCACGTCGTCCGGCTTCTTGCCGGTCAGCGTGTACAGAAAATTACCCGCGAAGCTCAGCTTCGGATCGCCGGGGACGACTTTATTCCCGTTGCGCAGGCGGTCGAAACTCGTCACGATGGTCGCGGTTTGCGCCATCAGTTTGACGGCTTTCTTTTCGTTCGCTTCAATCGAATTGTCGTTGATCAGCGGATCGTACAGCGCGAGCATGGACACCGCCGTGCGCAGCACGTGCATCACGCCCGCCCCCTTGGGGACGCCGGCCAGGAAGGCTTCCACCGCGGCGGGAATTTCGCGATTGGCCACCAACGCCGCTTTGAGCGCATCCAACTCGGCCTGCTTCGGCAGGCGTCCATTCCACAGCAGGAAAATGACTTCTTCGAACGTGGCATTCTCGGCCAGCGTTTCAATCCGGTAGCCCTGATAGCTCAGGATTCCGGCGTCTCCGTCGATATAGCAAAGCCGCGAATCTGTCGCGATAATGCCTTCTAAACCCGCACCCGTAGCTGCCATGATTCTCCTTCGCGATTCTTAAAAATAGTCCGTATTTGCTCCCGCCCCGCTGGACTTGAAGTATTCGGCTGGCGGAAACGATTATTCTACCATCCAACCGGGCCCGTAATCGGGTTCGGCGTGGCTCGGAAGGCGATGAGGATGTTTGAAAAGGGGCGTCGGAAAGCTTACGCGGCGCGCGGATCAATGCACGAAGTGGTCGAGGCGCCAACCTTCGTTGTCCAAGGTGAATACCAAAATAGGAGGCGAGTCTTGTCGGAATTGTCCCTTGCGAATGCCCATGATGGGCAAGTCCCCCCCGAAGCAATCATTCGGTATTTTGACGCGAACCTGCACTTGAACTGTCTTGTCGCCTTTCCCCGGGTCCATCATGGGTGTCGAGAATATTTTCGACGCGCAGCATGAAGTCGCCGCGCATTTGCGCGTAAGGCAGATTGTAGCCGGGTTCGTTGAGCGAAATGTCGTCGTTGAAGCCTAAATCGCGGGCGGCCTGCCGCAAATGGGCGACGGAACGCTCGGAGACCACGACCGGCGCATCCCACAATTCCTTATCCACTCCGCAATCCACTTGGCCCGGGCTGATCGTCACCTGCTCGCTATCCAGATGGATGGGAGATCCTTCCGTCACGAGCCGCACCCTGGTGTCGTCAAATTCATTGCCGCAACCCGCGCAGAATCCGCACAGCAGCGTCACCACGGCCGTCGCCAGGAAAATCGTTCGAGAATTGCTCGTCTGAAGGAGGGTCCCGGCGGCTTTGCCGCCCGTATCGCCACGACGACTTCTTGCTTGCCCGCAAACATATCTACAGCATTATATCGGTTGAAGGCCTCGCGAGCTTCAGCGCGTCCGTACCCTTGCGCGTAAAATCGGCTGCGCCATTAGCTTTCGAGCAAGGACGGTGGAGGGGGACCCATGCCGTCCCCCTCCATCCGTATCGCCGATTCGGTCAGAAGCTGAACTTGAAACCGAGCTGAATATCTCGCGAGCCGCCCGATCCGAGGATCGGATTGCCGTTGATGATATCGGGCGTGCCGCATCCGCACCCGAACGTGCCGGGATTCGACGGATCGCTGCCGATCGCCGAGTTCACTACGCCGCCGTACGGATTGGCGAGGTTGACATGGTTGAACACGTTGAACACTTCGAAACGGAATTCAGCCATCATCCGCTCTTTGAACCGGAAGTCCTTAAAGAGGGACATATCCACGTTGCGGAAGCCGGGGTCGTAGAATGTGTTCCGTCCCATGGTGCCGAAAGTTCCGGCCTTGGGCGGGACCATCACGGACTTGCCTTTTACATAGCAGCCGTATGTGTTGAGCGTGCTTGCATCGGGAGCGACCGCCGTACACTGCGCCCACATCGAAGTCGATTGAGCGGCGCTAAAGGAGCTCACGATGGCGGAGATGCCGCTGGTTGTCGTGCAGCCGCCGGCTCCCGGACCCGTGCAGTAAGGCAAGGAGCTGGAGGTGGACTTGAAGTCGCCGGGGTTCCCAAAGAAATCCCAACGATCGCCGAAGTCTCCACTTCCACTGATATCGTCGCTCTGGTCGTTGGCCAGCCACGGTTGGCCGGTCGCGACGTTCAGAATCCCGTTCACCTTCCAGCCTTCGAGCAACTGCCCGAAGCCCTTATGGCTCGGAAGCGCGTAGGTGGCCTGGAAAGTGAAGCGGTGCCGCGTGTCGTAGTCGCTGCTCGCGTACTCGGCCTGCGGATTCAGGCTGTTCTGCGGCACGCCGCCGAAACGATTCAAAGAACCGTTGTCGAGGCCGTGTCCGTAGGTGTAACCCGCGGTGAAATTAATTCCGTGGGAAACGCGTTTGGTCAGCGCGGCCTGCAAGCTGTTGTAGTTGGAATGGGCGTCGTTCACCGTCTCCAGGTCGTATTTCACATACGGGAACAGGGTGGCCAAGGGACGGACGCCCGTCGCGGGGTTGATCTGATTTTCGTCCAGTTTCCCCAGCAGCCGCTTGCCGACATTTCCAACGTAAGCCACGTCCAGCGAGAAATCCTTGGCGAAGGCGTGTTGGATACCAAAGTTCCAATTCACGACGTAAGGATTCTTCAGATTCGGATCGATCGACGCCACGTTGCAGGGGGTTGTGGCGGTGCAGGCAATGGTCAGCCCGGAGGCCGGATAAACCACGCCATTCCAGTTCAGCGCGGAGCCCGGGATGGTAGCCGTACCGACCGTGATCGTGCCGCCAAAGGTCTTCGGACAAGGGGTTCCCAGCGCCACGTTCACCGTGCAGGCGCCGGTCGGGTTGGCTGCCGAGACTCAGGCCACCGGGGGCGCCCTGGAATCCCGGATTTCCCACGAAAGTGGACGCGTTGAAGCTCGAGTACATGAGACTAATCCCGCCGCGGAGCACGGTCGTCCCCTTGCCGTCGAGATCGTAGGCGACGCCGAAGCGCGGCGAGGGGTCCTTGCCGTCGGCCTTATAAAGACTGCTCGTCCCGGGGGAGCCCTGTTGTACGAATCCTCCCGCGGAGGGAAGGAAGTTCGCGATCTGATTGTTCGCTTCTTTCATCGGCGTTACGTACGCGTAACGAAGGCCCATATTAATCATCAATCTTGGGGTGATGCGCCAATCGTCCTGGAAGAACGCTGCGGTCGACTTCCAAATCATCCTCAGATCTGGAATACCCGCGAGGTGAGTTGCACTGGCGGGAAGTCCGGCGAAGAAGTCTTCGAGCGACGTGGAACCGGCGAATGCCTGGTTGCCCGCGAACTTGATGACGCCGCGCTGGTCATGGCCGTCGGAATCGCCTTCAAAGTGGGCGAATTCCACGCCAAACCTTAAGGAGTGCCTGCCGATCTGATCCGAAACCGCGTCCTGGATATCGTAGTACGGATTCGGAGTGTTATCCGAGGGACGGCCGTTCTGGCTGCCGAGGAGCTGGTGCGCCTGTGCGTCAAAGCCAGAAATGTTGACCGAAGGGAATCCGGCGCTCCCCGTGTTAATGGGGTAGTTGGTGCCGTTGGAGATGGTGCCTCTATCGATGGGGTCGATGAGGAAGACAAAGCGATCGTAGCCGAGGCGAGCTTCGTTCACCGTGTGAGAATTGGGAGTGTAAACCCAACTGGTGCCGACCGTCCACGTGGTCTGGACGAAGGCGTCCTCGAAGAGTGCGTTCGTCGCGGCGTGGTCTTCTCCGGTGGCGCTGTACTCGCCGTTCAACACAAAGCCGTTGATGCGGTTTTTGTCGTTGATGTTGTAATCCACTTTCCCCAAATAATTCTTACTGGTGTTCACGTTGGGGAAGCTGCTGACGTAGTTGTTGGAAGTGCCGGTATTGGGGAGGTAGCCTCCGGTGCAAGCTCCGCCCGCGGTGCAGCCCAACGTTTTCAGGCTGACGGGACTGAGCGGGATGCCCCTCGCGTTCAAAGCCGCGATCGCATCCGCCATGCTGTTCTTCGGATCACCGCCGAGCGAGGCGGTTGCGGGAAGACCAATGACGAAGGCGTTGCCGACGGTGGACAGCAGGCCTTCGTAGCCGCCAAAGAAGAACAATTTGTCCTTGATGATGTGGCCGCCCAGGACGCCGCCGAACTGCTCCAACGACGTCGGCAGCTTATCGCATTGAGCCGGAACTCCCGGGTTCGGACCGCAAACACCTTGGGGGTTCAGCCCTTGGTTAAAAGCATTCCGTGCGTCCCAGGAATCCGTCCGGCCAAAGGCGTACGCCGCCCCGTGAAGTGTGTTGGTCCCGGACCGGATTCCCACATTCACCTGGGCGCCGGGCTTCCAGCCATACTCCGCTTTCGGACTTTCCATCACGTTGAATTCCTGGATCGCGTCGATGGGCAGAATCGCCGCCATATCGGTCACAGGACTTCCGCTGTTGGCGATGGAGCGGCCATCATAGGGGTTGAAATTGATGATGCCGTCGACCAGCCACACGGTTTCATCGGGACGGACGTTGTTGGTGCTTTGTGTCCACGGTGAGCCGCCCGGCTGGAGCATAACTCCGGGACGCAGTCCGAGAAGGTTTTGGTAATTGCGTCCGTTCAATGGAAGATCGTTGACTTCCGCGTTACTGACCGCGCCGCCGAGAGTGGCGCTCGTGGGATCGACCAGCGGGATCGATTCGGTCACCGTGACCGTCTGGGTTTGGTCGCCGGGCTGCGGCGTCAAGTCGACGCGCAGTTCCTGGCCGAGCCCCACCGCAATGCCGGGACGATCCAGTCGCTTGAAACCTTTTGCCTCGACACGGACCGTATAATTTCCGGGGATCAGCGAGGGAGCGTTATATTCTCCCGCCGCATCCGTGGTCAGCGTGCGCGTGGTGCCGCGTTCGGTGTCGATGATGGAAACCGTGGAGCCCGGCAGGATGGCGCCGGTTTGGTCTGTGACGATTCCGGAAATGCGGCCGCCGGATTGCCCGAACAGCATCACGGAGAAAAGAAGTACGCCAATAATCGCGCCGGGAATGCACCACTTGGTTCGTTCCCGGAACGTTGTCAACGAAGGCAACGCAAAGACTTTCATGAGCTCTCCCTTTACGAACAAGAAAATGACGTGACTTCTTGCGAGGGTTCTCGGTCCGGTAGAGACGAACGACTGCTGGCGACAGCGCTGCATCCACTGCTCCATTGCAGGAGCTATAAACGGCCTATGAAAGTTTTTATTTAAAGATTATTTTCGCGAATTGCCACACATATCCCCATCACTTCGCCCCTACGACCTCTCAAAACCCCAGGAAAATTGACCCTTTGGGTAGGGCCGGATGGAAGTATGCTCCGCTTCCCCGAGGGTGTCAAGGGGTCACGAATGACAAATGCGTCATCTTGGAAGAAAAGTTTGAAGAAAGTCTTTCTTTTTGTCAAACGACCTTAAGATCTGCTGAGATAAAGCTGAATATTTGCTGAATTCCTTCGCGAAATACGGTTGTTTCGGTGAGCAAACTAACGACGAGGTAAGCTTCCGATTCGAAATCGTAGAAGAAACCCGGCTGCACGAGGACGTCGGAATCGCGAAGCAGGTCGAGCGTCCACTCCTCTTCGCTGCGCGTACGCGGCACTTGGAGGACGATGTACCATCCGCCTTCCACATGCAAAATTTGTACGGCCGAGTTCGCGCCGAATTGCGATCGCGCTACGGCTAAGTTCGACGCCGTTCGGACGCGAATCTGATCGCGCACCGTTTCCGTCGCGATCAACAGTCGATCCAGCGCCAGCTGCACGGGTGTCGAAACGGATAAGAACGTATCCGCGATCCATTCCAATTTTTCAAGCGCCGCCGCATGTCCGGGTCCGCTCGCGACAATCCAGCCCAGCTTCATCTGCGGCAAACCCGCGATCTTCGAAAGTCCGCTCATGGCGAAGACGTTTGCATCCGCGTGGGCGCCGGCGAGAGTGCGAATGCGATCGGAATCGGGAGACAGTCCGAAATCCGAGAACACTTCATCGGAGAGAATCGCGAGCCTGTGCCGCCCCGCCCATGCGGACAGACGCGCCCACTCGCCCTGTTTGAGAAACGAGCCTGTGGGATTGTTCGGATTCACGATGGCGATCGCGCGGGTGCGGGACGTCGCCGCGCTCTCCAGTGCCGCGAAGTCGATGTGCCAGCTTCCGTCGTAGCGCAACGGGTACGGTTTCACAGTCACCGATTCCATCGCGGCGAGGTATTCGAACAGAGGATAGGAGGGGCGGGGAACCAGCACTTCGTCCCCCGGATCGGTCAGCAGCTTGAACAGATACGAGTAAGCCTCGCTCGTGCTGGCCGTAAGAATGACGCGCCGGGGATCGACGTCCGCGCCGCGGTCGGCGTAATAGCGGCGCACGGCTTCGCGCGCCGTGAGCATCCCGCGCGGATCGGGTTCATAGCGCAGAGATCTCGTGTCCGCCAGAGCGGCGAGAATTTCTTTTTCGGGATAAATCAATCCCGCGTGCGTCGGATTCGATTCCGTCAGGTCAAGAACCGCCGCGCCCACACGGCGTTTTTCCTGGAGCAGTTGGGTCAGAGGGTTCGGCCGCGAGTCCCACTGGAAACGCGAGGAGAAGGTTATACCGGAAGAACTCACGCCGACTCATAGTAGCAGAGCGATACCGCTATTCGACTCGCGCCGTTTTCTTTTCCGGGCATTGCGCGACGTGCTGCGCGTCTCCTCCGCGCTAGTGCGGAGCGCGCGCCAGCCGGTCCTTCAGACGCAGAAACGGGAGTTCGACGAAGGAATACGACAGTCCCGCGACGGCGACCACGGCCACGACCGCGGCGAGCGTAGCCAGCGTTTTGTTGTGAGGGAACGGAACGGTCGCGAAGACGACGACCACCTGTTGGTAGAGATAAATGGAATACGAAAGACGGCCGAGAAACGCGAGCGGCGCCGCGTTCAACCAACGCCACGCGGGGCTCACGGTGGATTGAGCAATGCATTGCGCGATCAGCACAGCCACCAGCCACGGTTCAAGCAGGAAGCCGAAAAGATCCCGCCAAGTCGTCCCCCACCGAAGGGCCGCGGCGCTCGAAAGCCCCAGAAGTGCGATCGGAACCAGAGGCTTCCACGGCCGGTCGCAGAGCCACGCCCAACGGCGAGCCTCGCCCTCCTCCCCGCCGTCCTGTCCTGTTTGCAGGAGAATCGCCAGCAGGCAGCCGACCAGCAACGAATCCGCGCGCGTGTCGAAAGCCTCGTAGAAATAGCCTTGGTCCACGCCGGCGAAATACAGAACGAAGCGATAAAGTTCCAAACATACGATGAAGCCTGCGACGGAGGCAGCGGCCTTTTTCAGATCGCGACGGAGCCACAGGAACGTCACCGGCCACAAAATATAGAACTGCTCTTCAATCCCGAGCGACCACGTATGGCTGAGCGCGGTATTGGGATCGCCGTGGATGGCCTGGTAATAATCGTTGACGTAGAACAGCGCCGCCCATGCCTGGCCCCACACAATGTGCTTGTGAAGCGCCATCCGGCCACCCACGATCAGCAGCCAATACACGGAGAACGCGGGAAAAATCCGCAAGGAGCGGCGCAGATAGAAAAGCCGCAGTGAGACGGCGTGATATTTCCGGTTCTCTCTGAGCAGCAGCGTGGTGATGAGAAATCCGCTCAGAACAAAAAAGATGAGGACGCCGAGGCCGCCCGGGACCCACGCATAGCCGAGGTGATAAAAAACGACGAGGAAGACGGCGAAAGCCCGCAAAGCGTCGAGAGCGGGCATGTGCCCGCTGGACAAGCCCCGGCGCAGGTTTTGGGGCAGACTCATGCCGACGGACTCGCGCCGATCTCGACGACGAAGGCCGTATCTCGGCGACGCGTGATCGCGGCGAATCGTATGGGCGGCACGGCCCACGGTTGCAGCATTTCTGGATTATCGCATTGCCCCCGCTGTGGGGGAATCACGCGATACGCGTGTCAAAGCTCTTGGCGACTTGCCGATCTAGTGCGAATCGCCGTCGTGGTCGGCGTCGCCGGAAGCCGCCTTCGCCTGCTGGCTCAATTGAACGGAATCCTGCGGAGGATTCGGCTTAGGCGCCGGCGCGGGAGGCTTCGGCGGCGGCGGTCCGCTGAGAGATGAAGGGGAGGTCGAACTACTCACGGGCGAAATCATAGGGAGAACTCCTTGCATTCCTTATCGCCCCGGAACGCCTTTTTATAAATGATTTTCGCCTGACGAGCTATTCCTTCTCGACGGCCATCAAGCTCCCTGTCGTTTCATTCCCCGACGCGCCGACGGTGACCGTGAGCGTTCGCTTGCCGTTTTCAGCGGAGATCAATCCGCCGGTGGGCGAGTTGAAAGTCCCCGAGATGGTGAAGCCCGAGGATTTCAGTTGGTTCTGATAATATTCCAGAACCTTCGCGGGAGCGTCGCCGGTCTTGAATCCGAAGGCGCTTTGCGATCCCTCTTTGCCCTGCGCGGAAAACGTTCCCCTGGGAGTCGAGCCCGGATAGACCGGCACCCACGCGGGCATGTGACTGTCGCCCGCGCCGAACTTCGCGGTTCCATCGGCCGACTGAATGTTCAGCGCCGTCTTATCGCCATCGCCCGTGATGCTGACGGTGGATTGTTTGCCCTCCCCGTCGGTCACCACCATTCGCTTGGTCGCCGGATCGAACCGCAGCGTGGTGGTCTGCCCCGTCTTCTTATCGCGGACTTTGATCGTCCCGCTGCTGTCGTCGGTCGAAAGCACGTCCACATCTTTATTCAGCGTGGCGACCATTTTCGCGGCCGCATAGCCGGGATTCGTCGACAGCAGGGAGCTGTCGAAGCCGGCCTGCTTGGCTTTGTGCAGCAGCAGGAATCCGCCGATGCCGCACATCGCCGTGAAGCCCAGCACCACGACGACAACGCCGCCGAGGATCCAGACCAGAGCGTTAGATTTTTTCCCGGGCGGAAGCGGTGCTTGCGATGCGGGAGGAAAGGACGGTGGAGCATTGGGCGGCAAGTTGGGTGGAACAGCGCTCGACATGAGGACGTCTCCTTGTATGTCAGTCTCGCGGAGCCCATGAGGCAGCCACTTCATCGGGCTCTCGTTGAGGGCATCATACAATGAATGCATTGAGCGCCGCCGTGCAGCGTCCTCCGGGACCGAAGTCCGTCCGTCCGTTACTCGGCGTGCTGACTCCGTTTCGCAAAGACCCTCCCGGTTACCTGCTGCGCAAAGCCCGCGAGTACGGCGATCTGGTCTACTTGCCGCTGGCCCGCCAGCGCGCTTATCTGGTGAATCGCCCCGAGTGGATCCGCGATATCCTCGTCACGCATCAATCCAATTTCGTGAAAAGCCGGATTCTGGAGCGCGCGAAGGTTCTCCTCGGCGAAGGTCTGCTGACCAGCGAAGGAGAATTTCATACCCGCCAACGGAGGCTGGTCCAGCCGGCGTTTCATCGCGATCGCATGGCGCACTATGGCGCGGAGATGGTCGCCTGCGCGGCGCAGGCGCGTGATCGTTGGAAGCCTGGCTCGATTCTCGATATTGCGTCCGAGATGCCGCGTCTGACGCTCGCCATCGTGGGACGAACGCTGTTCAGCGCCGATATCTCCTCGGAAGCCGAAGGGATCGGCCGCGCGATGACGGAAGTCCTTTCCCTGTTCGACACCCTTTTGATGCCCTTCTCGGAGTGGCTTCAAAAGCTGCCTTTCCCGGCGACGCGCCGCTTCGAACGGGCTCGCGACACGCTGGACCATGTGATCTACAAACTCATCGCCGAACGGCGATCGAGCGGCGAGGATAAGGGGGATCTCCTTTCCATGCTGTTGCTCGCGCAGGACGAAGATCGCGGCGGCATGACCGACAAACAAGTGCGCGACGAAGCGCTTACGCTGCTGATCGCCGGGCACGAGACGACCGCGAACGCCTTGCTGTGGTCGTGGTATCTGCTCTCGCAGAATCCGGAAGCCGAGGCTCGTCTGCGCACTGAACTCGCCACCGTTCTCGAAGGCCGGCTTCCGGTTTTCGACGACCTCGCGAAGCTGCCCTACACGACCGGCGTCTTTTCGGAGGCGCTGCGCTTGTTCCCGCCTGCCTGGGCGATGGGGCGGCGCGCCAAGCAGGATTACTCGATCGGCGAATATACGATTCCCGCCGGCTCTATTCTGCTGATCAGCCCGTGGGTCTCGCATCGCGATCCGCGCTGGTTCCCGGATCCCGAAAAGTTCGACCCCACTCGGTGGTCGTCCGAACAGAGGGAAAAGCTTCCCAAATTCGCGTACTTCCCGTTCGGCGGCGGCGCGCGCGTCTGCATCGGCGAGCGCTTCGCGTGGTCCGAAGGAGTGCTCGTGCTGGCGACGCTCGCCCAGCGCTGGCGCATGCGGCTGGCCCCGGATCAGAAAGTGGACACGCGCGCCGTGATCACGCTGCGCTCGCGCTATCCCATGAACATGATTGTCGAACGGGCCGGCGCAGACGCGTAGCCACCATCACGGGCTGTCGAAGCCGTTAGGCGGGACGAACCAACTCGACGTCGATCGTGATCTCGATTTCTTCGCCCACCACGAAGCCGCCCGCTTCGAGAGCCATGTTCCACGTCAGGCCGAAATCTTTTCGCCGGATGCGGGTTTTAGCAGAGGCGCCGCGGCGGAAATTACCCCACGGATCCTTGGTTTCAGGCGTGAGGTCTTCCACCACCAGCGCGACCGTGTCCGTTTTCCCGCGAATCGTCAGATCGCCCGCGACTTCGAGGCTATCCGGACCGGTCGCGACGATGCCTTGCGAGACGAACGTTATGGTGGGATAACGCGCGACGTCGAAGAAGTCGGCGCTCTTGAGATGCGCGTCGCGCTGCTCTTCGCGCGTGTTGATGGTGGTGACGTCGATTTCGGCCTTGATCTGTGATGCCGTGGGATCGTCGGCGTCGTAGACGACGGTTCCGGTTATCTTGGAGAATTCTCCCCGCACGTTGGAGATCATCATATGACGCACCTTGAATTGCGCGTGCGAGTGAGCGTTGTCGATTGTGTAGGTGACCGCGGCCATGGAGCGTTTTTCCTCTTCTCTGGAAGTACAGACGGATAGATGCTGGAATGCCCGGCGACGTTGCGAAATTCCCCGGCTTTCTTTCGTTTTGTTCCGATCTCAACCTTGTTTGTCGGGATTCATGACGGCGATGCAACCCAGGTTACGATACAGCTGCCGGTAATCGAGGCCGCACCCCACGACGAACCGGTCGGGGATTTCAAAGCATCTAAAGTCGATGGGCACTTGTACGATGCGCCGGACATGCCGGTCGAGGAGCGTGCAGATCCCCAGCGAGCGCGGCCCGCGTCCGGCCAGCGTCTGCAGAAGATAGCGCGTGGTCAGGCCCGTGTCGACGATGTCCTCCACCAGCAAGACGTCTTCATCCTGAATGGGTTCGTCGAGATCCTTGGCGATGCGAACCATCCCCTGCGACGCGCGGCTCGCGCCGCCAAAGCTGGAAATCGCCAGAAAATCGATTTTCACGGGGACCGTCAGCGCCCGGGCCAGAGCCGTCAGAAAAAAGACCGAACCCTTCAGAACGCCGATCAGCTTGAGCTCATGCCCGTGATATTTCTTGTCGATTTCCGCGGCCACCTCGATCACGCGCGCGGCCACCTGCGCTTCCGTGTACAACACTCGTCCGACACCCGCGGGCAGCGTCATGACGCTTTGAATCCGTATTTGGAAATCAGATCCTGATAATCCTTTTGATAAAAGACCTGAATATTGATGTGAGGATAGATCGCGCGCAGCAGTTTCACCTTGCGATTCTTACGCGTGACCAGCGACTGCTTCATGGTGGTGAGTTCTACGTATAAATCGAACTCCGGCAAATAAAAATCCGGCGTGAACGCTTCCACCACGTTGCCCTCTTTGTTCCACTGAAGCGGAAAGCTGCGCGGTTCATACTCCCACGGGATGCGGTAAAAGTCGAGCAGGTTCGCGAACATTTCCTCGCTCGGATGGCTGAACGAGGCGTGCTTGAGGCCGGCGCGTCCGGCGGGCGCGATATGATCGCGGGCCAGTTGCAAACGCGTGGAGAACTGAATGCGATCGGCATTGGCGGCCGAAAGCAGCCCCTGCTCGGAAAGGCGGCGCGCGGCGGCGACGGCGGCAATCGCTTCCGCGGCCTGCGTGATATCGAGGTTCGCCATCCCCAGCGTCACATCGAACTCCGTGCGGTCGGCAGTGGCGCGTCCGGTGCGCGACTTGCGTAAGGTGCTCTGCTCCTGGTCCATGTTGGCTAACAACGCCGCCGCGGCGGGTCTGTCCATGCGCTGTTTGAGCATCAGATTCCCGCTGCGCTGCATCTCGGGCGCGGCGATATAAACCGTCATCAGCAGCGGCAGCGGATCGAAGAGCTGCTCCGCTCCCTCGACGGCGATGAGCAGATGATGCTCGGTGGCGAAGCGCGCGAGCACGCTGGTGGCGGCGGCTTTCCAGGCGCGCGCCGGCAGAATGCGATTGCCGAACTCCTCGGCGACCCACTGCGCCAGACGCGCCTCGGTCACCAATTCGAATTGAAGGAGCGACGCGGCTCCGTGGGCAACTTCTTCCCAACCGGAAGCCGTTTCACCCGAGATCGTCAGCAGTGCCATCCGCTACCTTGCAGGATAGCGCGGTGGAAAGCGGTCGACCTTCAGGTTGCGATTGTCGCCGAGACGCGAGAGACGACGCGGCCTTCTTGCGAGCCGCACGCATCCCGTCGATGGGAGACGAGTAACGCTTTACACCGGCCACTCACTCGACTAAACTCGCGTCTGCATAGCCTATGGAAGATCCCCGTCCCGGCGCGCGCATTGGATCGCGTGAGATCGGCGACCG